>NZ_JBHTBH010000001.1:393481-575348 GCF_042664915.1 Marinactinospora rubrisoli | reverse complement strand
CCGCACGAGAGGCCTCCGGCCAGAAACGGCGCCACCTACGCTCGCTCCTCGGCTCACCGCTCCCGTCCCCCGGTCGCATTCGCCTCCTCACTCCGCTCCACCGGCCCCGCACGAGAGGCCTCCGGCCAGAAACGGCGCCACCTACGCTCGCTCCTCGGCTCACCGCTCCCGTCCCCCGGTCGCATTCGCCTCCTCACTCCGCTCCACCGGCCCCGCACGAGAGGCCTCCGGCCGGAAGCGGCGCCGCCTACGCTCGCTCGTCGGCTCACCGCTCCGTTATCCACAGGCCCGGTGATCCGGCTTTCCCGGGCGGTCCCGGCCGCCTGATCCTGGAGGCGGAAAACGGCATTCCGCGGGCGGCGCGGGTGCCGTCGGCTCCTTCCGGAGGTGCAGCATGCCGCAGTTCCGTCCCGCCCCGTCCGCTTCCGCCGTCTCCCGCACACCATCGGCCGGGCACACCCACCACCGGTCGTGGAACCGCTCGTCACCGCCCCCCGGCGACCTCGGCCGGCTCCGTCGGCTCCGTCACCCGGGGCGCGGCGACGGTCCGTCGCGCGCGGGTGAACCTGGCGGCGAGCAGGACTCCGCCGGCCCCCACCACCTCGGTCACCGTGCAGCACAACCGGCTGGCGAGCGCGGCGGCGCCCGCCTGCGACCATGGCAGCACGGCCACCAGCACCACCATGATGACCACCTCCCGGACCCCGGCGCCGCCGGGCACCACCAGGGCGAGCGCGCCCGCCGCCGCCGCGAGCGCGAACCCGCCCACGCAGACCGCGAAGGAGGCGCCCATCGGCGCCCCGAGCACCACCGCGATGAGCCACAGGTGGGCCCCGCCCACGATCCAGGACAGGATCTCCAGCACCATGGCGCGCCGCAGGGCGGTGGCCGAGACCTCGCCGGTCGGCGCCGGCCGCCGGAGCAGCCGGGCCGCGAGTTCCGCCGCCCGGATGACCAGCCCCGGCCGCCACAGCAGCACCGCCACGGCGAGCACGGCGGGAAGCAGCCACACCGCCCCCTGCCCGAGCGCCTGCGGCGCGGCCACCGTCCCGACGACGGCGGCGGTCAGCACCACGATGATGGAGTTGAGCACGTAGGCGGCCACCATGCGGGCGGGCGGAACCCCGCTGTCCCGGCCGAGGTACACGCTGGCCAGCGCACTCCAGAACGGGCCCGGCAGGTACTTGCCGAGGACGGAGGCACCGAAGATCCGGAGCGTGGCGCCCAGCGGCAGCGGATGGCCGAGGCCGGTCAGGGTGCTGCGCCACGAGGCCATGCCGAGCAGCAGTCCGGCCGTGTTGACGACCATCGAGCCCACCAGCCACGGCAGCGCGCCGGGCCGGGAGAGCAGCGCCATGATCTCGTCGCCCTCGCCGCGCAGCACGCTCCACATGCCGATGGCGGCGCCCCCCACGAACGCGGTCGCGAGGAGCGGGCGCAGCAGGGCCGCCCACCGGTGGCGCCGGGACGGCTGCGGGCTCATCCGGCCCTCCCCTGGACCCGCGCGGTCGGCACTCCGAAGTCGCGCTGCACCAGCCCCCGCGCCCAGCCCGTCGCGGCGCCGAGCGCGATCTGCAGGTTCACCAGCAGATGCAGTGCGAGGAACGGTACGAGGAAGCCCACACCACGGTGTTTCCGGACGGTGCGGATCAGCGCGGGGTCGGACACGGCGAACACCGCCAGTCCCGCCAGTGTCGGGAGGGCCAGCGCGGGCAGCACGGGGGCGAGCAGCAGCAGCGGGGCGGTGCAGGCGGTGAACAGGGCGGACGCCACTCCCAGCCCGTTGTTGGCGCGCATCGCCCCGGGCCGGCCGCGGTGGGCGGCGGCGAAGGGGACGAGCAGCTGGGCGCGGCGGAACTGCTCCCGCAGCATGGGCAGCAGCCGGTCCTCCTCGTCGTGGTAGGCCACCACCCGATCGGTGAGGAGGATGCCGTGACGGGCGGAGAGGCGCTCGCTGTACTCGATGTCCTCGGAGTCGCGCAGCGCGGGGTCGAACGGCCCGACCTCGTCGAACACCGCGCGCGGCATCGCGGTGTTCCCGAAGATCGCGGTGGGGGTGCGGCCGAGCGGACGCCCTCGCCAGTGGGCGGCGTGCAGGACGCGGTACCGCTCCACCAGGCCGTCGTCGATGAGGGGTTCGGGGGCGATGACGCCGTGCACGCAGCCCAGGGTGGGGTCCTCCCGCAGCAGCCGTACCGCGTTCTCCAGGGCGTCGGGGGCGAGCGCCTGGTCGGCGTCGAGGAAGAACAGGATCTCCCCGCTGCTGGCGGCCACTCCGGCGTTGCGCGCGGCCGAGACCCCGCCGTTGCGCGCGGCCCGCACCACCCGGCACGGATGGCGGGCCGCGATGCCGGGGGAGTCGTCGGTGCTGGCGTCGTCGGAGACGATGACCTCGTAGGGCTGCAGGGTCTGCGCGAAGACGGACCGCAGCACCAGGTCCAGGGTCCGCGCGGAGTTGTAGTTGGGGATGATCACGGAGACCGTGGGGGTGGTGGACATTACCCGAGAAACCTCTTCGTCAGTTCCGCCGGTCGGCCCGGACGCCGCCGCCCGCCGCACGGGCGGCGGGCGGCGGGCTCACAGCGCGACCTCGATGACCTGGGATCGGTGGTCGGACAGATCGCCCATGGGGACGAGGTCGTAGCGGCGCACGTCGACCTCCGGTGTGGTGAAGGCCCAGTCGAGCCGCCAGAACCCCAGGAGGGCGGCGCGTTCGCTCCACGAGACCGGGTAGACGGAGTCACCGGCCCATGCGGCGTCCCGCAGGCTGCCGCGCAGAGAGTCGAGCTCGCCCATGACCGCCGTGGAGTTGAAGTCCCCGGCGACCACGGCCGGGCCGGGGTCGGCGGCGAGCGCCTGTTCGAGCCCGGCGAACTGGGCGGCCCTCGACCGCTCGCGTTCCTGGAGCAGCCGCGGGATGTCGGTGGTGAGCAGGTGCCACCCGGGGTCGATCTGGACGGGGATGTGCACGTTGTAGAGGGCCAGGCGCTGCCCATCGACGTTGATGTCGGTGCGCAGCACCTTGGCCGCCCGGTAGGTGTCGAGCCAGTCGGCCTCGGGCCCGAGTTCGGCTCCGGGGCCGACCGCCGTCGCCTCCTCGATGGGGAACCGCGAGATGGTGATCAGCTCGCCGCGGATCTCCACGTCGTAGCCGGGGAACTCGGTGCGGATGCGGTCGAGTTCGTCGACCGGCCGCAGGTTCTCCTGCCGGTGGTCGACACCGTTGAGGTACTCCTGCAGCAGGTAGACGTCGGCGTCCCGCTCCCGCAGCGCGGCCCAGAAGCGATCATCGCGGTCGGTGCCGTACTGGCCCCACCACTCGGTGTTCCACGACACGATCCGCAGGTCGTGGCCCGGAGCGGGGTCGCGGGGAACGAGCGCCTGCGGGACGAGGCCGGTGCGCGGCCAGCCCACCGCCAGCGCCACCAGCGCGAGGCAGATCACCAGGACGGCGCTCCCCCCGCCGGGCCGGCCGGACCGGCCGGCCCGGGCCCCCGCGACGGCGGCGGCCGCGGCGAGCACGGCCGGCACCACCACGAAGGCGATCGGCGGCATCAGGTCCACGGCGAGCAGCGGCCACCAGTGGCCGCTCAGCGCCCGCTGGCCCACCGTGAACCCGACCCAGGCGACGGCCAGGGCGGCGAGCAGCCGGACGGCACGGCCGGAACGTTCCCGGCCGTCGGCCGGCCGTGGGCCGTCCGGGCTCCGCGGCGGCCGCGGTCGCAGCGCGGTCACAGCGCCCCCACGCCGGAGGCCGCGAGGGCGTCCCGGTCGTACAGGCGGCGGAAGGACGGCGAGACCACCCAGTGCACCGCTCCCACGAGGACGGCCACGGCCACGGTGAGGTTGAAGACCAGTTGCACCCCGGCGAAGCTGAGCAGGAAGAGGGGCCCGCGGGCCGAGGCCACGTACCGGTACATCCCGAAGTCGAGCGCGAAGACGGCCGCGAACGCCGCCGCGGGCAGCAGCCAGCCGAGCGGCCCCACCACCAGCGGCGCGGGCAGCGTCACGATGGCGAGGAACGCGGCGACGCTCGCCCACACCCGGAAGGCGGTCTCGAACCCCTTGGAGAACTTGCGCCGCCGGGCGTAGAGGGGGACGCGCAGCCGGCCGCGGGTGAAGATCTTGCGGACCAGCGGCCACATCTTGTCGTCGTCGTCGTGGAAGCCGGTGATGCGGGGGGTCAGCCGGATCTCGTACCGCTGGGAGAGCCGCTGTCCGTAGTCGACCTCCTCGGTCTGGCGCAGGTTGGGGTTGAACGGGCCGATCTCCCGGAACACCTCGACGCGCAGCGCGCAGATGGCCGAGATCAGGAAGCTGACGGAGCCCGTGGAGCTGGTCCGCCAGTAGAACGCCTGGAGGCACCGGCACTCCTCCACGAGGCTGTCGCGGATGAGCGGCTTGGGCTCGTACATGCCGCACACCGCGCCGATGCCGGGGTTCGCGCGGAGCTGGTCGACCGCCTCCTGGATCGCGCCGGGGGTGAGCGCGACATCGGAGTCGAGGAAGAACAGGATGTCGCCGGAAGAGTGCTCCACCCCCGTGTTGCGGGCCACCGCCACTCCGCTGTTGCGGCCGGTGCTGAGCACGGTGACGCCGAGGCTGCGGGCGAGCTGCGCCGAGCCGTCCGTGCTGCAGTCGTCGACGACGATGATCTCCTTGTTGGGGTAGTCCTGTTCCAGCACGGAGCGGATGCACAGTCCCAGCGACCGCGCGTAGTTGTAGTTCGGGATGATCACGGAGACGAGGGGCTGTTCCTTCATCGGCTCTCCTTCTGTCGCGGGCGTCTCGGTGGACGGATGGGGGCGGGTCCGGCCGGGTCAGCTGACGAGGAAGACCACCGCCCACAGCAGGCCGGCCACCAGGAGCGTCTGGTCGCCGATGAGGGTGCGGACGGGGTCGCCGCCGCCGTTGCCGACGACGAGGATCTGCAGGTAGCGGAAGAGGCCGAAGACGGCCGCGGCCACGGTCACGACGATCAGCACGGTGGAGCGCCCGCCCCCGCCGGGCTCGGCCAGGAGGAACAGCGTGTAGCAGGCGAGGGCGAGGGCGGCGCTGACGATGACGAAGTAGTCGGCGAGCTGCACCGAGTACCCCAGGAGGGCGGGCCGGTGACCGGACGACCCGGTGCTGAGCTCGCGGCGCCGCTTGCCAAAGGAGAGCAGCAGGCAGGCGCTCAGGACGGTCAGCAGCAGCCAGGGCGACGGTGCGGCGTCCAGGACCAGGTAGCCGACCAGCGCCCGCAGCGCGAATCCCGCGGCGACGGTGAACGCGTCCACCACGGACACGTGCTTGAGACGGAAGCTGTAGGCGAGGTTGATGACGAGGTAGGCGAGAACCGGCCAGGTGCGCGCCGGCGATGCGAGGACGATGCCCGCGGCGAGCAGCACGGAGACGGCGCCGAGGTAGCACCAGGCCGTGGCCACGCCCAGCTCCCCGGAGGCGATGGGGCGGTTCCGCTTGACGGGGTGCCGCCGGTCGCGTTCGCGGTCGAGGATGTCGTTGAGGGTGTAGACGGCGATCGAGGCCAGGGTGAACAGCGCGGTGGCCCACAGGACGGCGAGGAGGGCGCCGGGGTCCCAGCGGGACATGGTGACGGCGGGCAGCGCGATGACGACCGGGTTCTTCAGCCACTGGTGCGGCCGGGAGACCCGGAGCAGGGCGCGCGGCACGCGGAGCCAGCGGCGGGCGGGGCGGGCGGACGGGGTGATCGTCGGGGGTGACTCCGGGGCGGACAGGCGCGATTCGGCGGGGGTCACGGCTTCCTCCGTGGGGAGAGGGCGCTGGGGTCAGAAGGCGGCCTTGGCGAGCGCGAGCGCGCCCTGCCGCCACGGATCGCGGCTGGTGCGGCCGGTCGCGTTCGGGCGGGCCTCCCCCGGCAGCCGCCGCCACCAGTCGAAGCTGCGCAGAACGGCCTCGCGGTTGGAATAGCGGGGGGTGAAGCCGAGGCGGTCCCGGATCCGGCGGATGTCCAGGCAGGAGTCCGCGCACAGCTTGTGGATGAGGCGGCGGTAGACCGGCGAGATTCCGGCTCTGGCCAGCAGTTCCAGCGCGGCCACGGTGGGGCGCATCGGCAGCGACACCACCCGCCGGCCGCGTCCGGCGGCGTCGAGGACGGCCTGGAAGTCCTCGCGGAGCGTGCCGAACTCGGCGGCGCCCACATTGAACTCGGTGTTGACCACCTCGTCGGGGAGCGTCCCCGCGAGCAGCACGACGTCGACGAGGTCCTCGACGTCGAGCATCTGGTTGAGGTGGTCGCCGCGTCCGAGCACCGGAAAGTGCCGGCCTTCCTCGGCCCACTCGAACAGCATGGCGAAGATGCCGAGCCGGCCGGGGCCGACGAAGGTCTTGGGCCGGAGCACCGGGACCACCATGCCGGCGGCACGGAACTCCTCGGCCGTCTCCTCCGCCCTGGTCTTGGCGCGGCCGTAGGCGTCCACCGGCCGCCGCGGCTGTGTCTCGGGCGTGGGCACCTGCTTGGGCAGCCCGTAGACGGCGCTGGTGGACACGTGGACGACGCGGGGAACGTCGAGGCGGCGCGCCTCGGCCAGCACGGTGCGGGTGCCGCCGACGACGATCGAGTCGATCTGCCGGGCGGAGTAGCTGGGCAGCGCCGACGCGCTGTGCACGACGAGGTCCACGCCGCGGGCGGCCCGGCGCACGGCGTCCGGGTCGCGAACGTCGCCGCGCACGCGCCGGGACAACGGGGAGTCGGCCGGGTGGACGAGATCGAGTCCGACGGTCTCGCAGCCGTCCCGGGCCAGGCGCTCGACGAGCGCCGTGCCGAGCATTCCGCTACTACCGGTGACGAGGACGCGGGTCAGCACGGCGGCACCTCCCCACGGCCGTGCCGGCGGCCGCAGGGCGCGGCCGTCGTCCGTACGGGACGGGAACGCCACGCGCGGGCACACCCGAATGGCCATGTTCGCAGTTTCACTACCATTTCCATCTCCCTTTTCTCGGGCACGGTGAACGGCCAGCGGGCCGACCGCCGGTGTGCGATGTGAATTATCGGGAACGAGGTGTGAAAATCGGTTCGAGAAAGGTTCCGTGGGCACGCCGGACGTCGACGCCGCGACTCCTGCGCACGTCAGAGGGAATGACGGGTACCGAATCTGGCGGACGGGAATGGGAAACGGGCGGGAGTGGTATGGCGGCGCGGACGCCGAGCGGGCCGCGACGCGCATTCGGTCGCGCCTCCCGCGTAGCAGAGGCGAGCGGGGAGGATGGCGCTGGGACGACGACACGGCACCGGCCGGTGGACCCGGAACGGTGTCCGGCGGACGGAACGGTTCCGCGTTCACGGCCGCATGGCGCGCGGCGGGGGCATCGCGGCCGAGGGGCGGAGGACCGCACCTCCCGGTTCCGCAGCAGGTCAGCGAGGCGTTCTGGCGCCCACCGCCCGGCGGGAACGGGGGACCGCGAGCGGGGTCAGTGCCCGGCGGCCGCCCGCGCAGCGCCGGCGGGCAGCGCCTGCCCGGCATCGGCGCGGCGGGGCCGCGGATTCCGCGCGGGGCGGCGCGCCCACGTCACGAACCGGTCCGCACCGCGGGGCGGCGCGGGGTCCGGGCGGGGGCGCGGGACGGGGTCTGCCCCGGGGTACCGCGGCGTGTGAATTGCGGAGCGGAGTGGCTACGGTACGCAAGGATGCCGTTACGGCATACCTTTGTTTCCGTCGCGATCGACGGAATCCGCGCTGGATTCGACTGAGGCCGTGCTGGAACATGATCGAGTTCACCACCCATTCCGTCCATACGATCTAGCAGCGCTTTCAAAATACTGAGCGATCCACTCGCATTTTCGGAATCCAGGGCAGTCCACTCCCCTTCTCCGGAATGCGACGGACAGAGTCAACCACATCGACATTCCGGATACCAGACGCCAATGTGGGGTTGCGTGGGACCTCACATGCTGTTGATTGATTTATCTGGTAACGCTCCCACGCGTGACCCGCAGTGATGGACGCCCCCCGCACACGGGCGCGCGACACCTTGTGAGCCACATCTCAGCGGCATGCGGTCGAACGTCGTCTTGCCCACATCATCCGGCCGTGGCCGGGCCCGCGGCCGGAACGCGCGCCCGGCTGTCAGGCTGGGTCCACACGGGGACCGGCCGGTGCGCCCCGGGCATGAGAGGAGCGAGTCGACCACGGTGGAACCGCCACCCGGATCCGGCCCGCGCGCGCCCGGCGCGGAGCCGGACGGCGACTGGAGCGTGCGCGGCATCGCGCACCGCGTGCGGCACGGCGGTCTCTCGGCGGCGGAGGCGGTCCGCACCGCGCTGGCGGCGGTCGAGGTCCACGACCCGGCTCTGCGCGCGTTCCGTGAGGTGTGGCCGGAGCGCGCCTTGCGGCTCGCGGCGCGGGTGGACGAGGCCGTGGCACGCGGCGCCGCGCCGCCGCTGGCCGGTGTCCCGCTCGCCGTGAAGGCGTGGGGCGGCACTCGGTCGGAGGCGGCTCGCCGTCTCGTCGCCGCCGGTTGCGTGCCGATCGGGTCCACATCGGTGCCGGACGGCAGCACCCCGTGGCAGACCTGGGGCGGCACCGATCGGGGGCCGACCGTCAATCCGTGGCGCGCGGACCGTGTTCCGGGGGGCTCGTCGGCGGGCTCGGCCGTCGCGGTGGCGGCCGGGATGGTGCCGCTCGCCACCGGTGGGGACAGCGCCGGGTCGCTGCGGATCCCCGCCGCGTGGTGCGGCGTGCTCGGCATGAAACCGACCAACGCGCTGCTGCCCACCGCCCGGGGCGACGGTCTCGGGGCACTGGGTCCCCTGACGAGGACCGCCGGGGATCTGGCGCTCGTCCTCGACGTGCTGTTCCCCGGCGACGGCCGGTTCGCCCGCGCCCTGCGGGCGCGCCCCCGGCTCAGCGCGGTCTGGTCGGCGACCCTCGGGTTCGCCCGCACCGGCCCCGAGATCGCCGGGGTGGCCTACCGGGCGGCCCGCCGCATGGCCGCCGCCGGCGGGATCGACCTGCGCGACGCCCCCGACGTCGTCCTCGCAGACCCTGCCGACGCGTGGCGGGCGCTACGCGACGGCTCCGACCCGGCGGCCGAAGCGCTGCGCACCGCCAACGACCGCCGACTGGCCCGGGTGTTCGACCAGGTGGACCTGCTCCTCACGCCCACGGTCCCGTATCCGCCGCACGGCCACGCCGGCCCGGGCGGCCGGATGAACGTCGCGCTGACCTGGGCCTTCAACGTGAGCGGTCATCCCGCGCTCAGCGTCCCGGCCGGCTTCACCGGCGACGAGCTCCCCGTGGGGCTGCAACTGGTGGCGGCGCCGTACCTCGACCACTTGCTGCCGGCGGCGGCCTCGGTACTGCCGCCTCCGGACCCCCGGCCGTCGCGCCGGACATGACCGTCCGGGGCGACGGCCGGGCGGCGGGTCAGCCGGCGGCGTCGCCGGGGCCGAGGGCCGGGCCGTGGTAGAACGGCGCAGTCCGCTCGGTCTCCGGTACGTCGGGGAAGGCCGGCCAGTGGTCCTGCGGGATCTCGTCGTAGCCGAGCATCTCCAGCCGGGCCTCCAGGGCGGCCAGCCGGTCGGCGACCGCGGCGCGGAGCTGCGGCAGCATCGCGTACAGCCGGTCACCGGGGCAGGCCGTGGCGTTGTAGTCACGGTGGCCGACGATGGCGCTGGAGGGGTTGAGCCCGTACTGCGCGCACAGCCAGGCGCAGGTGGCGGCCAGCGAGTTGAACAGCGCGGTCGGCGGGTTCACCGACGTGTACGTGCCCTCGTTCTCGATGCCGACGGTGTGGTCGTTGTGCCCGGAGACGTGCGTTCCCAGATTGAAGGTCCGGTTGCGCATGGCCGGCAGCGACTGGCTGCGCCCCTCGACGATGTGCCCGCCGCGGCTGATGGTGAGCTGCTGGCCGATGTCCTTCCAGCCGTTGGTGTCCATGTGGTGGTTCTGGATGGACCGGGACAGCGCGAAGGCATGGCTCTGGGTGTAGTTCGTGGCGTTCGCGGTCGCGGTGTGGTGCACCACGATGTGGTCCGGCCGGCGGCTGAACACGTCGACGGCGCTCCTGGGCGCCCGGGCGTTCCATGCGCTGCGGACGTGAATGGTCGGTTGCGCCGCGGCCAGGACGCCGCGGGCGGTGCTCAGGTCGACGGCACCGGCGAGCACCGTCCCGCCGGCGACCAGCAGCGCGCCGCGGACGGCGCTGCGCCGGCTCGGCCCGGCGACCTCGCCGTCGCGTCCATATCTGGACATTTCCCACATCCTTCGCATTGGGGGATTCGGGCCACAGGAAAGCACGGCCCCCGAATGTAGGAAAAGGAGCACACGACGTCGACCGAGTGTCCACATCCGGACACGAGAACAGCGAATTGGCCTCTTTTATTTTCCATTAAATGCGGCTATGTAGATTTTCGGAAAAACGTCACAACGGAAACAGCGCACTCTCCCGCCCACTCCCCTGCCACCTGCCCTGTTCCCTCCCGGCACCGAATCGGGGCGTCGTCCACTCCGCGGCAGGGGGCCGGAATAGGGGTGGCCCATTCCGGTCCCCCGGCCTACGCTGATGTGGTTGCGCTCGGTGATCATTTCCGGCGCGATCCGGCCGTCACCGTCCGGACGCCACTCGCAACGGCAACGGCCGCAGGTAGCCGATCACCCGCCACAGCCACTCGGCCGGCCCCCACCGGAACGCCCGGAGCCAGTACGCGCAGCCGATCCCCATGACGACGAGGTAACCGAGCCCGGCCGCGAACAGCACCCCCGGCGTGGTCTGGGCGCCGAGCACCGTCTCCACCAGCAGGAACACCACCGTGCTGCCCAGGTACACCGTGAGCGACATCCGGCCGAGCGGGGCAAGGAGGCCGAGCGCACGGCTTACGGGTCCGTCGCCGTCCGCCAGCCGCCACACCAGGCCGAAGTACAGCAGCGCGCCGCCCATCATCAGGAGCGTGCCGCCGGTGAAGATGACCGCCGACTCGGCCACGGTCGGCGGCAGCGGCACTCCGTCGGCGCCGAACCGCCGCGGCCCCAGCACGACCTGCCCGGCCAGCGCGGTGACCAGCCCGGCCACCGCGATCGCGAGCCCGCCGAGAAGCACCCGCACGGCGGCACGGCGCGCCCGCGGTCCCGCGTGCAGTTCGGGGTCGCCCAGCAGCCGGCCCAGCCACACGCCCGCCGCGAACGCCGTGAGCGTCTGCGGCGCGAGCGCCAGCTCGAAGGGCGCATCCGGGATCACGACACCGGCGGCGATCCCCAGCGGCAGGCACCCGGCCGCCAGCGCCAGCGGGCGCCAGGCCCGGCCGGCCAGCAGCCACGGCAGCAGGGCGATCAACGGCAGCGCCACCAGCGCGTAGTGCGTCAGGATGTCGCCGTGAAAGACCGCGCGGTGCGCCAGGCCGAACACCACGAACAGGGCGACGTAGCGGCGCAGCAACAGCGGCCCCGGACGGCCGCCCCTGCGCACGGTCGAACGCCAGGTCAGCACCACGCCGATTCCGAGCAGGATCATCAGCAGCGTGCGCGCCCGGTTGGAGAAGAGGAGGGTGGCCGCCGAGTCGACGAGGTCCGTGACCAGCCCCGGCTCTGGCACCTGGTGCACGAAGTAGCTGGTGTTCATGAGCACCACGCCGATCATGGCCCACCCGCGTGCGACGTCGAGGAACCGTAACCGGGCGGTGGACGGCGCGGCGGAGCCGGTGGCGGAGGGGGCGGGGACGGTCACGGACATCAGTGCTCCCGGTCGGTCGGATGGGGCGGCGGGGTCGGCCGCCGGCCCAGCTTCGCCGCACCACGGTGGGCGGCGCCTCGGCCGACCGGTACGGCGTTCGCCGCGGCGCCTCGGCCGATCGGCCGAGGCGCCGGCCCGCCGTCCGGCCGTAGAGTGCGGGCATGAACGCCGACGTCACGGCCCGGATCCGCGCCGCGATCCGGGGCGACTTCACCATGCGCGGGCCCTGGCTGCCGGCCGGTGTGGCCGTCGTGCTGGCGGCGTTCTGGCTGGTGGAGTGCTACTCCGTCCTGTCGGCGCCGCGGCACGCCCCCGACTGGATCGGCCCGCCGCCCTCGGCCTACGACCACCTCCCACTGGTCTCCGGTCTGGTCGTGTCCGTGCTCGCTGTGCTGGCGGCCCGGCAGGGCACCGGCCCGAGCCGCACCTGGGTGATCGGGCTGCTCACCATCGCCGTACTGCTCGGCACCTCGCTGGCGCTGCTGCCCCGCCCGAAGGGCGCGTTCGGGTTCTCCCTCACGGTCCCGGAGGCAGCGGCGCTGCTCGTCGTCATGTCGCTGATCGCCTACCGCTGCCGGCCGTGGGTCGCCGTGGCGTTCGCGCCGGCCTGCGCCGTCGTCATCTGGTCGGACACCCTGCGAGGCGGGGTGGCGGACGCGACGGTCAGCAACGTGCTGCTGCTGACGGCCCTGCTGTTCGCGCCCGGCCTCTACCACCGGTGGTCCCAGGAGCGCCGCCGCTGGCGGCTGGAGCAGGCCCGCCGCGAGGAACGGCTGACCCTGGCCCGCGACCTGCACGACCTCGTCGCGCACCAGGTGACGGGGATGGTCGTGCAGGCGCAGGCGCTGCGGCACGGTGCCGCCCGCAACCCCGAACTGGTGGCCGAGGCGCTGCCGGAGATCGAGGAGGCCGGCCTGCGGTCGCTGACGGCGATGCGGCGGATCGTCGCCTCCCTCCGTGCGGCCTCGCCGCCGCCCCTTGACGCGCGGGACATCGCGGCGGCGCTGCGGTCGCTCTCCCGCCCGGCGGCACCGGGTCGCCCCGAGGTGGTGGTCCGGGTGACCGGCGAGCCCGACCGGCTGCCCGACGTGGTGGCGACCGCCGCGCTGCGCGTCGCCCGGGAGGCGGTGACCAATGTCGACCGCCACGCGCGTCACGCCACCCGGGCGCTGGTCGACCTCGACGTCCGGTCCGACCATGTCCGGCTGACGGTCCATGACGACGGCCGCGGCGGCGGCTCGCTGTTCACCGCGGGCGGCGGCTACGGGATCGCGGGGATGGCGGAGCGGGCCGAACTGCTGGGCGGCATGTTCACCGCCGGCCCGGCGCCGGGCGGGACCGGCTGGCGGGTGGAACTGGAGATACCGCTCGCCGGGCCCGAGGAGGGACGGTAGCGGCGGCGCGGTTCACGTCCGGCCGGGGCCGGAGCGGGCCGACGCGCGGCCGGCCGGACCCCGGCCGTGGACCAGCGGCAGGAAGACCTCGTCCACGATCTCGATGAGCAGGACGTCCGGCACGGCCGGGACGCCGCGCGTCACGTACTCGTTGCGCAGGAGCGCCGCCGGTGTGGCCGCGACCCGGGGGTGCAGCGCCTCGGGCGCGGCCTCACCACGGCCCGGGGCGCGCCCTCCCGCCCGACAGGGTGACCGGCACCCTGTGGAGAATGAACACCATGGCCATCCGGGTACTCCTCGCCGACGACCAGCAGATGGTGCGCACCGGATTCCGGTACATGCTCAACGCCGAGCCCGACATCGAGGTCGTGGCCGAGGCCGGCGACGGGGTGACCGCCCTTCGGCTGGCCCGGGAGGTGCGCCCGGACGTGAGTCTGCTGGACATCCGGATGCCCGGTCTGGACGGGCTGGAGGTCACCCGGCGGCTCGCCGGGCCCGATGTCGTGGAGCCCGCGCGGGTGGTGGTCGTCACCACGTTCGACCTGGACGAGTACGTCCACGCGGCGCTGTCCGGCGGCGCGGTCGGCTTCCTGCTCAAGGACGCCGGTCCCGAGCAGCTCGTCGAGGCGGTCCGGGCGGCCGCCCGGGGTGACGCGCTGGTGTCCCCACGCGTCACGGTGCGGCTGCTCCGCCACTTCACCGCGGCCGCCGCCCGCCGCCGCAGCCCTGACCTGCGGGGACTGACGGGGCGAGAACTGGACGTGGTCCGGGCGGCGGCGCTCGGGCTGACCAATCCGGAGATCGCCCGTCGGCTGTTCGTGTCGCTCAGCACCGTCAAGACCCACCTGGCGAGCGCCCAGCAGAAACTGGGCGTGCGCAACCGGGTCGAGATCGCGGCGTGGGCGTACCGAGCCGGGGTCATGGAGGAGGAGTGACCGGACCCGCCCGAGGGATCCGTGGGACGGCCCGTGCGGGCGCATGGCCGGATCCGGCCGCCGGTCGCGCGGGAAAGGGGCACTGCGTGACGGTGTCCCCCTATGACCTCTCCCACATTGATGACGCACCGTAACGGGAGCCCGTCCACGGACGGTCGGCGCACGACCTGCGGGGTCATCCGAATAGGCGGAGAAAAACCACATTGATCGCGAAAGTCGACAAATCACATTTTCCGTGTGGAAGGACCACGAACGTCGATGTTCACTTCGGACGCGCGCCCCGGTCGACACGGAATCGCCCGGTCCCGCTGGTAACCTCGGTCCCCTGCGTTGGCGGGCCTCCTGCGCTAGGCTGCGTTCACGTCGTTGCCAACTCGTGGCTCTTTTCGCCGAGCCACCGGCACCGGGAAGCCAGATATGGTCTGCGAGATCACGTCCATTACCGTGAGTGATCGGTCGGTGGCCCGGCCACCGTCCGGGACGAGCGGCCACGACCGTGGCCCCGTCTCCGTCCTCTCGCGTGACCGACGCGGTCCCCGCCTCACCGCTCGGACATGGCACGCACCCCGGATTCCCGCGCGCTTCGCGCGTCGTGGGCATGTCGGGTACGTCCTCGCTGCCGCCCCAATGAGGAGTCGTGTTGTGACAAGCACAGCGTCACCGGAGCGTTCCCCCGCCGTCCCGCCATCGCCGCCGCCGACCGCGCCCGGCCGGTCCCCGTCGCTCGTTGTGAGCCGGTCGTGAGGCCGAGCGGTTCGGTAGGCCGTTATCCGACTCCGGAAGAGGTCGTCGTGGCAACAACTACGCGCAGGCGCCGAGGCGGGCGGATCCGCCCCTACACCTTCACCGGCGGACGCACGCGCTCGCGTCATCCGCTCATGGTGCAGACCCTCGTTTCGGCCACCGACCCCACCGCCGAGCCGCCGAGCAACCTCCTGCCGGAGTCGCGGAACATCCTGTCGCTGTGCCGCGAGGTGCGCTCGGTCGCCGAGGTCTCGGCGGAGCTGCGCATCCCGCTCGGCGTGACCCAGGTCCTGCTGAGCGACCTCGCCGACCGGGATCTCGTCTACATCCACCCGACCGTCACCGGGTACAGTCCGTCCAGCGACCAGGTGCTGCGCCGCGCGCTGCGCGGGCTCGAGCGGCTGTTCGAGTAGCCCGGCCCCGAGACACGCGGCCGTCCCGGCTCCGGAGCCGGGACGGCCGTTCGGCCGCGCGGCGACCGCCCGGGGTCCCACTCGACGTGCACGCCGGCCTGGGCGAGGGCCGACGGCTTTCCGGTCGTCAGGATGGCCCGCCGCGGCGCCTCCTCCCGGGCGCGGTCAGCGGTCCACGCCGAACACCCGCAGGTGCAGGGCCAGGGTCGCGTAGTAGCCCACCAGCGTGGTCAGCTCGAACAGCCCGGCCCGGCCGAGCACCCGCTCCGCCGCGGCGTACTCCTCGTCGGTGAGGTCGGCGCGCGCGGTGAGCAGCCGGGCGGTGCGGACCACCGTCGCCTCCACCGGATCGTCCAGGCGGGGATCGCCGCCGGTACGGACGGCCGCGAGTTCGGCCTCGGTGAGGCCGACGTGCGCGCCCACCGCCTCGTGCGCGTGGCGTTCGAACGCGCTGTCCCAGTGCGCCGCCACCACGAGGATGGCGAGTTCGCGGGCCCGGCCGGACAGGCCGCCCTCGTACCGGATCGCCGTGCCGAGCCGCTGGAGGGCGTCGCCGAGCGCCGGGGCCAGCAGCATCGCGTTGAACGGCCCCTCCAGGCCGCCGTCGTCGTCGGTGAGCCGGAACAGTTGCGGGCCGTCCGCGCGCGGGCCGCCGGTGATGTCGGCGTAGAGGGCGCGCTGCCGCTCGTCGAGCTCGTCGGGGCGGAGCCTGGGGATCCTGCTCACGTTCCGGCTCCCGTCTCCTGGTGGTCATGGGTCATTCCCGACGATCTACCGGCTCGGCGAGCCGCCCGTCAACGCACCCCCGCGCCCGAGGCCGCCTCCGCTTCACTGTGCAGCGGTCTGCGCAGGCCCTCCCCTCCGGCCGAGCCCGCCCCGCCGGTCCGCTGCCACGTGCCGGACGTTCAGCGGAGCCGGCGGAAGGGGCCGACCGGCTCGTCGACCCGGTCTCGGTCGCACGGAACCCGAAGCCGTGAACGCGGACCGGCACCGTTCCGGGCACCGGAAAGCACCGGCTGCCGGCCGCCCGTGCCGGTTCGACCGGCACGGGCGACAGCGGCGAGGTCGGATCACGCGACGGCGGTTCCCTCGAGCTCGACCATCTGGCCGCGGATCGCCAGCCGTGTGACCTCGAGCATCGTGGTGGCCGGCGCCACCCCGGCGGCGCCCAACCGCGACGCCAGCACGCCGTAGTGCCGGAAGAGCAGATCGACGTCGGTGGTGTAGACGTTGAGCCGCACGAGGTTCTGGAGGGACATGCCGGCCTCTCCGAGCACGGCCTCCAGGTTGTCGAGGCTCAGCGCAAGTTGGGCCGCCATGTCGCCGTCATGCCGGGGCTCACCGTCGCCGCTCATCGCGGTCTGCCCGGAGCAGTACAGGGTGCGGGTGTGCCCGGAGACGATCTCCCCCTGATTGAATCCCATCTCCACGGACCACGTCACCGGGTTGACCGCGGTTCGTTGCAGTGCCACATCGGCTCCATTCGATTCGCTGGGCGGCCCCGGGTCCATCGGCTCGGTAACCGCCCGTCCTTGATGCTGCGTTGCGAGCCTGCCAACGAATCACGACGTCTTTTGTCGTGTATCTCGATAGTGTTCTCGGATGCGCGCCGATCGGTTGGTCTCGCTGGTGCTGCTGCTGCGCCAGCGCGGTCGGCTGTCCGCGGCCACGCTGGCCCGCGAACTGGAGGTGTCCACCCGCACCGTGCTGCGGGACATCGAGGCGCTGTCCGCGGCCGGCGTGCCGGTCTACTCCGAACGCGGTCGGCACGGCGGTTTCGCGTTGCTGCCCGGTTTCCAGACAGAACTCACCGGGCTGAACCACGACGAGGCGCTCGCCCTGCTGGTCGCGGGATCGCGGCGCGGCGCGCAGGTGTTCGGCCTCGGCTCGGCGCTCGCTTCGGCCATGCTCAAGGTGGTCGACGCGCTGCCCGACGGCTATCGGGACACCGCGGTCGGCGCGGCGCAGCGGTTGCTCATCGACCCGGAGACCGACCTCCTCTCGCGGCGCGTGGCCGACGAGGAGGTGCCCGAGACCGTAGTGGCCGAGATCCGGCGCGCGGTGCTCGCCGGGCACAAGCTGCGCATCCACTACGCGGCCGTGGGCCAGACCGCGAAGTGGCGCACCGTGGACCCGATCGGCCTGGTCACCGTACGCGGCCAGGGCTATTTGCTGGCCACGAGGTCCGGCGCGGACCGCACCTACCGGCTGGCCCGGGTGCTGGCCGCCGAGGAACTCGACGAACCCGCACAGCGACCCGACCGGGTCGATCTGGACCGAGCCTGGCAGGAACGCGGTACGCGGTTCCGGACCGGCGGCGACCAGGTCACCGTGCTGGTACGGGTGGACCCGGCGCGGCGAGAAGAGCTGGTGGGCACGGTGCTGGCCGTCCACGCCGAAGAGACCGACGCGGACGGCCGGCTACGGCTGGAGGTGACCTTCCAGGACCCGAGGCACGCCGAATGGGCGCTATGGCAGCTCGCCACGAACGCGGAAGCCCTCGCCCCGCAGTGGTTGCGCATCTCCCTGCGCGACCGTGCCGCCGCGATCGCCGCCTGCTACGGGGGGCCGTCCTGTGCTCAGTCCCCCTCTTGCACGTCCGCACCCGGTGGGCGGGCGGACCAGCCGGACCAGCGGGTCACGCGCACGACGATCACCGGACCGTCAGGTGGGTCGTCGACGTAGGGCCGGTAGCGGCGGGCGAGCAACCGCAGTGCGGCGGCCCGGAGCGGCCCGGAGCGGACGACCTCGGCTTCGCCGTCCGCGCGGCTCCACCACAGGCGGTCCCAGTCCTCGTGGTAACCGTCGGCGAGAAGGCACACTCGCGGGTTCTCCGCGATGTTGGCCAGCCGCTTCAGCGCGCGCGTGGTCTTCGGTTTACGGTCGACGGCGGTGACGATGGTGTCGGCGTCCCCGTCGAGACCGGTGGCGAAGACCAGCGGCACCAGGTGCGGCCGGCCGGCGGCGTCGGCGGTCGCCAGGCGGGCGACCCGGCTCGCGGCGAACCGGGCGCGGGCCTGGTCGGTGCTCAGGCGCATGGCCCCAGTCTCGCAGTTCGGGGCGCGCGCTTGCCGATGCCGGAATCTGACATCTAACATTTCAGTCGTGCCCGACGCCTCCGATACCGCCCGCCCCCTGCGCCCCATCGGCCGCCGGTTGCTCCGCGACGAGGTCTACGTCCACCTGCGGACCGCCATCGTGTCCGGTGACCTCGCCCCCGGACAGGTGCTCCGCGACGCCGACCTCGCCGAGCGCATGGGCCTGTCGCGGGCACCGGTCCGCCACGCGCTCGCCCGGCTCACCGCCGAAGGGCTCGTGGTGTCCAAGCCGCAGAGCTACACGCGGGTGGCGCCGCTGGACCTGGGGGACGTGCGCGACGCGCTGGAGGTGGTCCGCGCGCTGCACGAGACGGCCGTACGCGCGGCGGTGCCACGGATGTCCGCCGACCACCTCGACCGCATGCGGGCGGCCAACGAGCGCTTCGCCGCCGCGGTCCGCGCCGGAGCGGTCGGCGACGCGATCGACGCCGACGACGCCTTCCACGACGTGCCCGTCGAGGTGTGCGCGAACACCGCGCTCGCCGAGACCATCGACCGCTACACGCCCCGGCTGCGCCGACTGGAACGGCAGCGCTTCGCAACGCTGCCGGGCCGGAGGTCCGTCCGGCGGCACGGCGAACTCATCGCCGCCTGCGCCGCCGGCGACGTCGACCGCGCCGCCGAGGTCACCCGCCGCATCTGGGCGGAACTGGCCGACCTGATCGACGCCGACACCCACGCTCACGCCGACACCGCTTCCGCCGCTCCGGGCGCCCGGCAGCCGCCGTCCTGACCCGGTCCCCGTAACGAAAGGTGCCCGCCGATGTCCCTCGGCTCCTTCACCCGCTTCCCGCTGCTGTTCGGCCCGTCCCCGGTGCACCGCCTGGACCGGCTCGGCGCGCACCTCGGCCACCCCGCGATCTGGGCCAAGCGGGAGGACGTCAACTCCGGTCTGGCGTTCGGCGGCAACAAGACCCGCAAGCTGGAGTACCTCGTGGCCGATGCCCTCGCCCAGGGCGCCGACACCCTCGTCTCCATCGGCGGAGTGCAGTCCAACCACACCCGCCAGGTGGCCGCTGCCGCCGCCCGCGCCGGCCTGCGCGCGGTGCTGGTGCAGGAGAGCTGGGTCGACTGGCCGGACAGCGTCTACGACCGGGTGGGCAACATCCAGCTGTCCCGCATCCTCGGCGCGGACGTCCGCCTGGTGCGGGCCGGATTCGGCATCGGCGTCAAGGAGAGCTGGGAGCGCGCCCTGGACGAGGTCGCCGCCGCGGGCGGCACCCCGTACGCCATCCCGGCCGGCGCCTCGGATCACCGGCTCGGTGGCCTCGGCTTCGCCGCCTGGGTGGAGGAACTGGAGCGGCAGGAAGCCGAGCTCGGCGTCTTCTTCGACACGATCGTGGTCTGCTCGGTCACCGGCAGCACCCAGGCCGGGATGATCGCGGGCGCCGCGCTGGGCGAGCGCGACCGCCGGATCATCGGCATCGACGCCTCGGCCAAGCCGACCGAGACCCGCGACCAGGTGGCCCGCATCGCCCGGCACACCGCCGACCTGGTGGGCGTCGGCCGGGAGATCACCGACGCCGAGATCATCCTGGACGAGCGCTACCACGCCGGTGTCTACGGCATCCCCGACACCACCACCGTCGACGCCATCCACACCGCCGCCCGCCTGGAGGGGATGATCACCGACCCGGTGTACGAGGGCAAGTCCATGGCGGGGCTGATCGATCTGGTCCGCCGCGGCGAGATCGGGCCGGACTCCACGGTCCTGTACGTGCACCTGGGCGGGCAGCCCGCGATCAACGGGTACAGCACCGTGGTGGGCGCGGAGCGTTAGCCGGGGCCCATCCGTCCGTTGCGCGCGTGGCCGGGCCGCTCGGTCTAGGCGCCGGGTACGGGCGTGATCCGCAGCCGTGTGGGCGCCGCGGCCGGGGACGCTCCGGGGGCGGGGCTGATCCGGCCGGCCAGCGTGGCGCGGCTCGCTCCCGTGCAGGACGGGACGGTCGCGGGGACGCCGTGCCAGGTGAGGAAGCCCAGCAGCGCGAACAGGTACGCCTCCTTGGCGTCGGGGTCGATGCCGAGGTCGCGCGCGGTGCGCAGCCGGGCCGGGGCCAGCGCGGTACGGAGGGCGTCCACCAGGGCCGGGTTGCGCATCCCGCCGCCCGAGGCGACCACCTCGGTGACGCCGTAGGCGCGGCAGGCGTCGGCGACCGTGCTCGCGGTGAGGGCGACCAATGTGGCGAGCAGGTCGTCGTGGGATACGGCGAGGCCGGTGAGGGCGGACTCCAGATAACCGGCGTGGAACAGTTCCTTGCCGGTGGACTTGGGCGCCGGACGGGCGTAGTAGGGGTCGGCCCGGAGCCGGGCGAGCAGGTCCGGGTGCACCCGGCCGCGCCGCGCCCCGGCGCCGTCGCGGTCCAGGCGGTCCCGGCCGCCGGTGGCGCGGGCCACGGCGGCGTCGAGCAGCGCGTTGGCCGGGCCGACGTCGAAGGCGACCGGGCGGTGTCCGGGCGCGACCACCGTCAGGTTGGCGATCCCACCGAGGTTCAGCGCGGCGGCCGGCGCGTCGCGGCCGGACAGCCACAGCACGTCGAGCGTGCTGGCGAGCGGCGCGCCCTGCCCACCCGCCGCGACGTCGCGGGCCCGCGGATCCGAGACGACCGGCAGGCCGGTCGCCTCGGCGATCCACGCGGGCTGGCCGAGTTGCAGGGTGCCGCGCACCGCGCCGTCCTCGACCCAGTGGTAGACGGTCTGCCCGTGCGAGACGACGAGATCGGCCCGCCCGCCGGGGCACAGCTCGGCCTGCGCCAGCCGCGCCGCGTCCGCGAACGCCTGCCCGATCCGGGTGTCCAGGCGGCAGACGTCGGCCATGGTGGTGGCGGCGGGCGGAAGCGCGGCGAGCACGTCCGCCCGCAGACCGGACGGATAGCCGACCTCGCGGTGCCCGAGCGGGGTCAGGTGCACGGTGTCACCGTCGAGGCGGAGATCGGCGACGGCGATGTCGATGCCGTCCACGGAGGTGCCGGAGGACAGGCCGATGACGATCACCGGGTGGTGATGTTCCGGGTGATGGTGGCGATGAAGGCGGACCACTCTGCGGCGGGGAAGGCGAGGTGGCCGGCGTGGGGGTGCTTGGAGTCACGGATCGCCGAGTGGCCGGTGGGGAGGTCGGCGACCTCCAGGCAGTTCTGACTGCGGTTGCTGTAACTGCTCTTGCGGAACGCGACCTCCACGCAGTTCTGATTGCGGTTGCTGTAGCTGCTCTTGCGGAAGGCCAGGTCGAGGGCCTGCCGACGGGGGATCACAGCCGCTCGCGCTTCACATCCGCGAGGAACGCCGCCATCTCGGCGACCGGGAACACAAGAAACCCGGCATCCGGGTGCTGACTGTCGCGGACCGCAGCACCGCCAGGAAGGTCCGCAACCTCCACGCAGTTCTGCGTCTTGCCCTGGCTGTAGCTGGACTTGCGGAATGCCACCTCCACGCAGTTGTTACGCGACCCGGAGTAGCTGCTCCTGCGGAAGGTCAAGTTCATCGTCTTCCTCCCTTGATCAGTCGGCGGATCACGAGGCAGGTCGCCGACCTTCAGCCTAGGAAATCACAACCGCTCGCGCTTTACATCGGCGATGAAGGCCGCCATCTCAACGGCCGGAAACACGAGGAACCCCGCATCCGGATACCGACTATCCCGGACCGCGACGCCACCTGGCAGGTCAGCGACCTCCACGCAGTCCTGGCTACGGTTGCTGTAACTGCTCTTGCGGAACTCAGGTGACGTGGTCACGACGACTCACTCTCTTCGGACAGGATGCCTTCTATGAACCGGGCGCTCTGCACGGTACTCAGCGAAGTGGCCTGTAGTTCGCTGAAGACCGAGACGCTGGTCGCGACTTCTTCCGCAGATTCCTCGAACAGACCACTGCCAAGATTGTCGGAATAGACGATCGTCGGGTCAACCCGCTCTGGGAACTCCAAGATCGTGAACGACATCCCCAGCGCCGCGTGAGCCCCCACCGCGAACGGCAGCACCTGCACATCGATGTGCGGCAACTGCGCGATGCGCAGCAGGTACTCAAGTTGGCCACGCATCACGTCCGGCCCGCCGACCGGTCGCCGTAGGGCGGCTTCATCGACGACCGCCCACAACCTGGGAGGACTGTCGAAGCGGTTCAGGATGTCCCGCCGCTCCATACGTGCGTCAACCTGTCGTTGGATGTGCTCCGGCGAGGTGTACCGTCCGCCGCGGAAGACCGCTTCGGCGTACTCGGGCGTCTGCAACAGACCGGGGATGGCGGCCACCTGGTACGTCCGAATCAGCGACGCCTCGGCTTCGAAGTCGGGCAGCGGCTCGGGCCCGAACACGTCGCGGTACTTCCACCACCATCCTCGGTGTTTGGCGTCGCGGGCGAGCTGGTGCAGCTCCTCCCGAAGACCGTCCTCCTCCACCTTGAACACCGTTAGCAGGGCATCGAGGTCCGCAGGTTTGACGGTCTTCAGCTCGGAGGTTTCGAGCTTGCCGACCTTGGCGCGGGCCCAGCCGAGCTGCGCGGCCGTCTCGGCGAGCGTGAGACCTGCCTGTTCGCGGAGTCGGCGGAGTTGAGCGCCAAGACGGCGTCGTCGTACGGACGGCGAGTAGGGATGCGGACGCGGCATAGAAGGAGTCTACTGGCGCAGAGGAATCGTAGATTCTCCGATTTTCTATTGCGAAAGTTGATCACCCACGGTAATCATGGATGCGAGCTGAGCAACTCCAACTTCGCGAAGAAGTAGGTGAGCGTCCCACATGTCGTCTTTGCCATGCCTCCGCCTCATCACGGAGGCCCTTCGATGACCTCTCCCGTCAACTGCCTCCGCACCGTCGTCACCGTCCGTCTTTCCGGCCTCCACCTGGAAGACGTCCGGATCGCCCGCGACAGCGTCGGCGCAATCCTCCGAAACGAACCCGCCGACCTCGCCACCACCGCTACGCTGCTGACCAGCGAACTCGCGACGAACGCCCTGATCCACGGCGACACCGCCAACCTGCGCCCCGGGCAGCCGCCCACCCTCGTCGCGCCTCGGCCGTTCTCCGTCGCCGTCGAGGTCTGGATCAGCGAAATCCGCGTCCGGGTCCGTGGCATGGGCTCGCGGACGGCCGTCATCCGTCCTCGCCGCGAGCGAGACTGGGACGAGACCGGCCGTGGGCTCGCCCTTGTCGAAGACCTCTCCCACGACTGGGGCACCGACGGCGACCACTCCTACCGGCAGGTGTGGTTCACACTGCTCCGCCGCCCGGCCGCTGCCGTTCCCGCCGCATGACCGCCGAAAGACGGCCGCGCCGGCCCTGGACCTAGCAGGGCCGGCGCGGCACCCCGAATCTAGCGCACGACCGGACACCGCAATCGAGTTGAAGGAGAACCCGCATGACCGCCCCGACCAGCACCCTGACCCCGCCGGGCGAGGCCCCGAGCGTCCTCCCACACTGGGTGACCGTTGCCGCCGCCCGGCCCCCGAGGTCGGGCACGCCCACGCGCGTGATCACCGCCCACGACATCGCGCGGCTGCGCGCCCTCGCCAACGGCCTCGACTACTGGCCGCGGCGTGCGGCCAAGCGGCCCGCTCCCTCGCTGCGGCGTCGCTGGCAATGGTGGCTGGCGGACCACGGCGACCAGCTCAAGGCGACCGTGCGCACCTCGGCCGTGTTCGTCCTCGCCATGGCCGCCGTGCTGTTCGGCCCGGAGATCGGCCGCCTCCTCGGCTGACGCCCACCGGTGTCGAGCCGACGCGTTCTCCCGCCATGCGATCCGCGAACGGTTCGATGGGTGCGAGCACGCTGCGTGACACGAGGCCGCACGCCGAAGGTTTAATGGGGACGCCTTCGGCGTGCTCCGCCTCCGAGGGGGGCGGACCGCCCGGCCGAGGGCGCCGTACCTTCCCCCATCCCCGTCAGGAAACGAGCGGCCCAGCGATGACCGAGTTCGACATCCCGGACACCGAAACCCTCAAGGCCCGGCAGAAGCTGGTCCTCGACCACTTCCGCGACGAGGTCGCCCAGGACTGGGACGCCACCCTGTCGACGTTCCCGCACCCGCACTACGAGCTGATCGCCACCATGACCGTGCACGACGGCGACGGCGCCGTCCGCGGCTACTACCACGACACCCGCACCGCGTTCCCCGACCAGCACCACGAGCTGATCGCGCTGCGGCACAGCGCGGACGCGGTCATCGTCGAGTTCTGGCTGATGGGCACGCACCTCGGGCCGTTCGGGAAGATCCCGGCGACCGGGTCCCGGTTCCGGGTTCGCATGACGGCCTCCTTCATCTTCGACGCCGACGAGAACCTGGTGTGCGAACGCGTCTACTTCGACACGCTCTCGATGCTCAAGCAGCTCCTCGGCGGAGTGGACAAGAAGAACCCGAAGAACTGGCCGCTGCTCGTCAGGGTCGCCCGCGGCCTGCTGGCCATGTCGGGCGAGCGTCCCGACCCGCGGCTGCTCGACACCACCGAGCCGGACCTCCAGCCCGTCTGACGGACCGGCCACAGGGATGCCGCGGTGTCCTCCCGGCCTGGACTCCGTGATACCGGTGCACGGATCGTCAAGCGAACCGGCGACTCCTGGCCAATGACATCCCTCCGGGCGACACGCACGGTGGAGAAGAGCGACCCGGCCGTCACCGGCCGCGCCCGCCACGGGCGGACCTGCCCAGGCTTGAGGCGCTGCGGTGCCGGCCGGACGGAATTCGAGCCCGAAGGAGATGCCATGGGTCTGAAGAGAATGCTGGTCACGGCGGCGTCGGCGGCGGTGCTGGGGGTCGCCGCCGTGCCGGGAGTGGCCGCCGCCGCGACCGACGCACCGTCCGCGGCCCCGCCCTGCCAGGTCGGGCTGATCGGCAACGGCGGCGGCTTCTCGGTCTGTGGAGGGGGCGGCACCCACCGGGTCAAGCTCACCTGCGGCAACTTCACCACGGTTTACGGCCCGTGGCGGGCGGCCGACGGCCAGACCCGGTCGAGCGCCTACTGCCCGGTCCCGACGGTGGTGCAGCTCGTCGACGTCCAGTACCGCGGATAGGGCACGGGGTGTCCGGCGGCGGGCCGGGGACGAACGGCCACCGCCGGACACGCCCTAGCATGGGCGGAGGCCGCCGTGGGTCTGCGCCGGAGTGAGCGGCATGGCACTGGCGGGGGAAGAGCAGAACGGGCCAGTGCCTGAGCGAGGAGAGACATTCCGGTGACTGCGGCAGCGGAGACCCCGACGCGCAAGGGTTCGGAGGCGGCGGCCGAGGCCGCGCGGCGCCGGACGTTCGCGGTGATTTCGCACCCCGACGCCGGTAAGTCCACGTTGACCGAGGCGCTGGCGCTGCACGCCGCGGCCATCACCTCGGCCGGCGCCGTGCACGGCAAGGGCGACCGGCGGGGCGTCACCTCGGACTGGATGGAGATGGAGCGCAGCCGCGGCATCTCCATCACCTCCGCGGCATTGCGCATCGACTACTCCGACCGGGTGCTCAACCTGCTCGACACCCCCGGCCACGCCGACTTCTCCGAGGACACCTACCGGGTGCTGGCCGCGGTGGACAGCGCCATCATGCTGCTGGACTCGGCCAAGGGCCTGGAGCCGCAGACCCTGAAGCTGTTCGACGTCTGCCGGTCCCGCAAGATCCCGGTCATCACGTTCGTCAACAAGTGGGACCGCCCGGGCCGGGAGCCGCTGGAGCTGCTGGACGAGATCGAGCAGCGCATCGGCCTGCGCCCCACGCCGCTGAACTGGCCGGTGGGCATCGCGGGCGATTTCCGGGGCCTGATCGACCGCGCCTCCGGCGGATACACCAAGCTGCACCGCACTCCCGGCGGCGCCACCCGCGCCGAAGAGGAGCTGATGGACGCGGAGCGCGCCGCCGAGGTGGAGGGGGCCGCCTGGCGGCAGGCACAGGAGGAGATCGAGCTGCTGGGCGAGATCGGCGCGGACTATGACGAGGAGTCGTTCCTGGCCGGTGAGTCCTCGCCGGTGCTGTTCGGCGCCGCGCTGCCCAATTTCGGGGTCTCGGCGCTGCTGGAGACGCTCGTCCGGCTCGCCCCGGCCCCGTCGGCGCATCTGGACGCGGCCGGCCGGCCGCGTCCGGTCGAGGCGCCGTTCTCGGGTCTGGTCTTCAAGATGCAGGCCAACATGGACAAGCAGCACCGGGACCGGATGGCGTTCGTGCGGGTCTGCTCGGGGCGGTTCGACCGGGGCATGGTGCTCACGCACGCCGCGACCGGGCGGCCGTTCGCGACCAAGTACTCCCAGGCCGTCTTCGGCAGCGAGCGGCACACCATCGACACCGCGTTCCCCGGTGACGTGATCGCGCTGGTCAACGCCAACGCGCTGCGCGTCGGCGACACGCTGTTCGACGGCGAGCCGGTGGAGTTCCCGCCGATCCCGAGCTTCGCGCCGGAGCACTTCGCGGTGGCGCGGGCGGTGGACGCCGGCCGGTACAAGCAGTTCCGGCGCGGGATCGAGCAGCTGGACACCGAGGGCGTGGTCCAGGTGCTCGTCTCCGACCTGCGCGGCGAGCAGGCGCCGGTGCTCGCGGCGGTGGGCCCGCTGCAGTTCGACGTGGTCCGGCACCGGATGGAGCACGAGTTCCGCGCGCCGATCGAGTTGTCCCACCTGGACTACAACCTGGCCCGGCGGACCGAGGCCGAGTCGGCGGACGTGCTGCGCGGCCTGTCCGGCGCCGAGGTGCTCAACCGGCGGCTGGACGGCGAGCTGCTGGTGCTCGTGCACAACAAGTGGCGGCTGCGGGTGATCGAGCGCGACCACCCGAACCTGGTGCTGGAGCCGCTGCTGGCGGGCGGTGTGGCGGAGACCAGCTGAAGCCGGGCGGGGCCGGGCCGTTCGGAGTCCGCAGCCTCCTCCACGGCTCCGCCAGTCCCCGTGTGCGCTGGTCGTCGCGGGAGTCCTCGACGAAGGTGTGCGGCGCGAGGGCGAGTCGTCGCCCGCGCTCGTACCGTTCGTCGCTCCAGGTCTTCAGGTGTTCCAAGGCCGCGTGCACCGGCTCGAACTTCGCGGGGAACAGGAACAGGCCGATGTCGGCGAGCGCGGGACGGCTGACCGCCTTGTGGTGCAGGCGGATTCGAAGGGCTCCCGCACCACCACGCCCTCGCTCACGCCGCTCTCCGCCAGCTGGTCGTATACGAGGTCCACGGCGAACGTGTCCCCGGCCAGCGGTTCGCCGAACCGGACGGCCCCCAGGGGTACAGGCCGTTGCTCCCGCTCGTGGCCCGATGGGACCGGCCGTGCGCGTGGTCCAGGACCTCGCCGGCACGGTTCGCGGCGCCCTACCCGATGAGTACGTGCCCTTCGAGGGAGCCCGCATAGCCCGCGAACAGGGGGCGCACCTCCGGCGTGCGTTCGTCAGAAGCTTGAGGGCCGTGGCCGGGTCGCCGTTCTGGATCAGGAGATTGCCGAGGGACAGGCCGACGAGGTCCCCGATCTCCGTCTCCGTGCCGGCGCCGACGGCGTGGTCGAACCCGTCCCGGGCCTTGTCCGGATCGCCGGTGAGTTGGGCGCGATGCCGTCGAAGAGGACTCGGTCGCCGTCCGTGTACGTCTGGAAGACGGGTGCGAGCATCACCGCGGCCAACGGTCCGAGCCAGGGGGTCTTCTCCCGCGGCGACCTGTTCCAGCCGTTTCCGGCAGGGAGTCGCCGAGCCCGTTCTCGCCGAGTTCGATGCCCGCCAGCGCCATGGCCGCGTGCCGGACACGGCGGTGCGTCCCGCGTCGGCGAACAGCGCCGAACGCCCCGAGACGGGAGGGCGAACGGGGACGGATCCCCGCACCGCCTCCGCGGGACCGCCGGATCAGCCCGGGTGCGCCGTCTCGCGGTAGAACCGGGCGGGGTCCTCGGCCAGCGACGCCTTGACCATGGCGCTCCACTCATCGACCAGGACTTCCAGCCGGCCCGCCTCGACGCCGTCGAGTGCCGCGCGTGCGACGTCGGCGGGGTCCGGTTTGTCGAAGTCGTACCCGGCCATCATGTCGGTGTCGGCGGCGGCCAGGACGACGCCGGTGACCAGGGTGCCCTGCCGGGCGAGTTCGAGACGGACGCCGTTGGTGAGGCTCCACGCGGCGGCCTTGGCGGCGGAGTAGGCGTCGCCCTCGCCGCCGGAGAACCATGACCGCGCGGACAGCACGTTGACGATCGCGCCGCCTCCGTTGGCCGCGAGGATCGGGGCGAAGGCGCGGACCATCCCCAGGGTGCCGTAGAAGTGGGTGTCCATCTCCAGCCGGATCGCGGCCATGTCACCGGAGACCAGATCGGCGCCGGTCGCGACGCCGGCGTTGTTGACGAGCAGGGTGACGTCGGTGGCCACGGCCGCCGCCGCGGCCACGGAGGCGGGGTCGGTGATGTCCAGCCGCAGCGTCTCGGCTCCGGGGACGGCGACTCTCTCCGGGTGCCGCGCGGTCGCGTACACCTTCGCCGCGCCCCGCTGCACCAGCTGTCCGGCAAGGTGCCGCCCGATGCCGCGGCCGGCGCCGGTGACGAGGGCGACCGAGTTGGCGATCTTCATACGTTGGGTCCTTCGCTGACGGAGTTTCCGCAGGACGCGGTGGGCTCGGGAGCGCACCCGCGCCTACGCTAGGACCTCACGTCGGCGTGAGGTGCAAGCCCGCGTCCACCCGATCGAAAGGAGATCCCCGTGCGGATCGGCGAGGTCGCCGCGAAGGCGGGTGTGAGCGTGCGAGCGCTGCGCTATTACGAGGAGCAGGGCCTCCTCATGCCGTCCCGCACGCCCGCCGGGCAGCGCTCGTATCCGGAGAGCGCGGTCGACCGGGTCCGGCTGATCCAGCACTTCTACGCGGCGGGGCTCACGAGCCGCGCCATCCTGGAGCTGCTGCCCTGCATCGACTCCGGGGCGGCGGCTCCGGAGATGCTGGACAGGCTGGCCGAGGAGCGCGACCGCATCGACCGGCAGGTCCAGGAGCTGCTGGCCACGCGCGACCGTCTCGACGGCGTGATCGCCGCGGCCGAGCGGCCCGGACCCGACTGCCGATACGACTGATCCGGCCGTCCTGGCCGCCCTGGCCGCCCGGCTCAGTCGAACTGGAAGGCGCGCTTGGCGAGCCCGTACCAGAAGCCGTCGATGACGCTGCGGGCCCGCTCGCTGGTGACGGCGCCGGCGCCGAGCGAGACGAACAGCGGGGCGAGGTGTTCGCTGCGCGGGTGCGCGATGTCGGCGGCCGGGCCCTTGACCCGCCAGTCCAGCAGCGCGTCGACGTCCCCTGCCTCGGCGGCACGGTGCGCCCAGTCGTCGAACTCCGCGGACCACTGCGGCGGGGCCTGGTCGGGGGCTCGGCGCAGGTCCACGCACGACAGGTTGTGGGTGAGGAATCCGCTGCCCATGATGAGCACCCCTTCCTCGCGCAGGGGGGCGAGCCGGCGGCCGACCTCGAACAGGTCGCGCGGGTCGAGGGTGGGCAGCGAGACCTGCAGGACGGGGACGTCAGCGTCGGGGTACATCTCCTTCAGCGGCACGTAGGCGCCGTGGTCGAGCCCGCGATCGGGTGCGTCGGCGACCGGCGCCGTGCCGCCGAGCAGGCGGCGGACGCGCGCGGCGAGCCACGGGGCGCCCGGGGCGGGGTAGCGGACTTCGTAGTAGCGCTGCGGGAAGCCCCAGAAGTCGTACACGAGCGGCACCGTGCCGGTGGCGCCGATGGTGACCGGCTCCGCCTCCCAGTGCGCGGACACGATGAGGACCGCACGGGGGCGCGGGAGGTCCCGGGCCCAGGCGGCGAACTGCCCGGTCCACAGCTCGTCGTCGGCCAGCGGCGGCGCGCCGTGGCCGAAGTAGAGGACGGGGAGCCGTCCGGTGGGTGCGGCGGATTCGGGTTCGAGCGCGCTAGTCATCTGGGCCCCTTCCGCGGCGGTGTTCCGCAGCAACTTCGCAGAAAATTGTTTCCCAGGAAGAGAGTAGACCGGCTGCGGTCCCGGCGCCAGGCCGGTGGGCGGCGGAGAACGCGCGACGCCCCGTGGGCTCCCGGTACGCGTCCCAGCATCCGTGCCCGAGGACACCGCCGCTGCCGGCACCGCAGACGTCGGACGGAATGCCGTCCACGGTCACCCATGCCCGGGCGCACCCGGCGGCCAGTACGGGTATCGGGCCTCTGGTGACGTCCGGGGACGGATTCGGAGCCGGCGGGTTCCGGTGACCGGCCTTGCGAGGACGGACGACGGGCCGCCGGAAGCAGGGGCGAACATCCGACCCGGCGTGCTCCGCCCGGCCTGCCCACCGGAGGTCGCCGACCCCACCGGCCCGACCGGCACCGGGCGCCCCCTTCGGGGGCCGGTCGGCGGGGAAGCGCGGACGGCACGGAGTGCCGCCCGGCCGCACTCCATGGCCTGACGTGACAGCGTCCCCGGCCGGGCGACGCGGGCGCGGCGGGCCACCCGGCGTCACCGGCACGACCGGCGGTCCGCTCTTCCGCGGCGGTCACTACGCGACCACGAGGTTCCGCTCTCCCCGTGCGGCGTTGCCGATCCCGCATCGGGACCGTCGGTGGGGGTGCGCTGAACCGACCTCGGGCGCGGCGACGGGCGCCGCGGACCGGCTGGTGGTGCCCTGCCTTGCCGCCCTTCTCACCGCGTCCATCCGGACGACCGCGTCCCGCCCGCACGCGGACGACACCGCGAACACGTCCTGCCCGGCCACGGCCCCGAACGCCGGTGGCCACGCACAGCCCCGATCAGGATCGGCCGATCGGGCACCTCCGCCCCGCGCACCGTACCGGTTCGAGTACGAGCGCCACCCGCACGAGACGGCCCCGGCCGGGTTCACCGCCGCGAAGTGGCGCACACCGGCACTTCGCACCCGGCGCCGGACTCACCGTCCGGTGGCGTTCCCCGGGGCGTTCCGGTCGCGTCCCCGGCCGGGCGACGGGACACATCAGTCCGTGTCGGCTCGCCCCGGCCGGTCTCGGATCCACCACATTGCAACGACCGGCCGCCCGATCCCCGCACGGACGCCCGGCACCGGGTTCGCGCCTTCGACGGGTCTCAGTGCACGACCGCGACCGGACCGTGCGCGCCGTGCAGGACCGATTGGCTGACCGAGCCCAGCAGCAGCCCGCGGAAGCCGCCGCGGCCGCGCGAGCCCACGACGATGAGGTCGGCCGGCGTGCTCTCCTCCAGGAGCGCCACCACCGGGTGGCCCCGGACCACGCGGGCCTGGACGTCGACGCCGGGATACGCGTCCCGGAGGTCGGCGAGCGCCTCGTCGAGGGTGGTGCGGGCGGCCTCCGCCACCGACTCGTCGTTGAAGACCTCGGCCGGCACCGGGCCCATGGACGAGGCGAACGCCGTGATGGGCTGCCAGGCGCAGATGGCGACGAGCCGGGTCTCGCGGACCCGCGCCTCGTCGAACGCGAACCGCGCCGCGCGCTGCCCGTGCTCCGAGCCGTCGACGCCGACGACGATCCGTCCCCTGACCCCCTGGGCCGTCTCGTGCTTCTTGGGCAGCACCACCACCGGAACGGGCGAGTGCGCCGACACCTCGACGCCGACGGAGCCAACGAACGCCGACGCGAAGCTGCCCAGCCCTCGGGAGCCGACGACGACGGTCGCCACGTCCCCCTCGGCGGCCTCGCGCAGCAGTGCCTCGGCGGGCCGTTGCTGGACCAGCCGGGTCTCGACCGTCAGCTCCGGGTAGATCCGGATGATCCACTCGCGGGCGTACTCCAGCAGCGCCCGGGCGTCCGCCGCCCGTGGGGACTCGTCCTCGTTCCGGCCGCGGACGACGATCTCGCTGAACGGCCCCTCCTTCTCGTACGGCAGGACCGCGCTGACGATGCGCAGTCCCATGCCGCGCAGCCGCGCCTCGTTTCCGGACCATTCGAGCGCGTACCGGCTGGAGTCGGAGCCGTCCACGCCGACGATGATCCAGCGGGCCGACGACGTGCCGTTCATCGATCTGCCTCGCTCTCGCTCGCCCACCGGTGCCGGGCGGTCGTGACGGGCCGCGGCGCCACCGTTCCGCCCGACCGATCGACGAACCGTAATCAATGCGGATGTTTCTGGTGATACCCGCCTCGATCCCCCTCAGGCGCACGGATCCTGTCCGGTTCGTCACCGCCGGCCGACGCCCGTCACGCACCGGGACACACCTCCCCAGCTGGGTAGATACCGGATGGCCAGCAGCGACGACGAGGAGTCACGTGAGCACCACGGCACGCGCCACCGCACCGGGGCGGCCGACGCCGCGCCGGACCGGGGAGGACGAACGGCCCCGGCCCGCGCTCTGGCCGCGCGTCATCCACCGCCTGCCGGCCGTCCTCGCCTGGGCGCTGGCCGTGATCGCCCTGGTGTCGGCCCTGCGCGCGATCTTCTACCCACTGCGGGTGCTGACCCAGCCGATCGCCCACCTGCTGGAGATCGTCTTCGTCCCCGCCCCCGCGAACCTCGCGTACGCCGTCTTCCTGTCGCTGCTGGCCGGGGCGCTCGCCGCCCGCAAACGTCCCGCGTACACCGTCGCGCTCGGCTATCTCCTTCTGGTGACGGCGATCGACGTCGTCGCGCTGGTCGGCATCGTGGTGGCCCCCCTCCACCCCGCCGAGGAGCACCTGCGGGACTGGGCGCTGTGGTGGGTGGTGCCCAACACGGCCATCACCGTCCTGCTGCTGGTGCTCCTCGTCGCCGCCCGCCGCGAGTTCCGGGCGGCGGTGCAGCCTTTCTCGTTCGGGCGGGCGCTGCTCGTTCTCGTCTGCGGGCTGGCCGCCGGGATCCTGCTCGGCTGGGGGCTAGTGTCGCTGGCCCCGGGCACCCTCGCCCCCGGGTGGGACCGGCTGCTGTGGTCGGCGGAGAAGGTCCTGGGCGGGGCGTTCCGGCTCACCGTGGGCCGCGCGGGCGAGGCGCCGGGCTGGGTGAACCTCGCGCTGGGGCTGTTCGGCGCGCTCGCGCTGTTCGCGGCGATGCTCGCGCTGTTCCGGTCCCAGCGGGCCAAGGCGGAGATCACCCCGGCCGAGGAGGCCGAACTGCGGGCGCTGCTGGACCGGCACGGTGAACGCGATTCGCTCGGCTACTTCGCGACCCGCCGCGACAAGTCCGCGTGCTTCTCCCCCAGCCGCAAGGCCGCGATCACCTACCGCGTGGTGGCCGGGGTGAGCCTGGCCAGCGGCGACCCCATCGGCGACCCGGAGGCGTGGGGCGGCGCGGTCGCCGCCTGGCTGGACGAGGCCGAACGGCACGCGTGGCACCCCGCCGTGATGGGCGCCGGGGAGGACGGCGCCCGCGCCTACGCGCGGGCCGGGCTGCGGGTGCTGCAACTCGGCGACGAGGCCGTCCTGCACGTGCCCTCCTTCACCCTGGAAGGGCGCGCCATGCGGGTGGTGCGCCAGGCCGCGCACCGTGTGGCACGCGCCGGCTACACCGTGCGGGTCCGCCGGCACGCCGAGATCGCCCCGGCCGAGATGGCCGACATCGTCGACCGCGCCGCGGCCTGGCGGGACACCGAGACCGAGCGCGGCTTCTCCATGGCGCTGGGACGGCTCGGCGACCCGGCGGACGGCGCCTGCGTCCTGGTGGAGGCGCGCGACGCCGACGGCCGGCTGGCCGGGGTGCTCTCGTTCGTCCCGTGGGGACGGCACGGGCTGTCCCTCGACGTGATGCGGCGGGACCGGGCGTCGGACAACGGGCTCATGGAGTTCATGGTGGCCGAGCTGGTGCGGGCCGCGCCGCGGCTCGGGGTCGCCCGGGTATCGCTGAACTTCGCGGTCTTCCGCTCGGCGTTCGAAGAGGGCGCCCGGATCGGCGCGGGTCCCGTGCTGCGCGCCTGGCGTGGGCTGCTGCTGTTCCTGTCACGCTGGTGGCAGCTTGAGGCGCTGTACCGGTCCAACGTCAAGTACCACCCCGAATGGATCCCGCGTTTCCTCTGCTTCGGCGATGCCCGGGACCTCGCCAGGGTGGCGCTCGCCTCAGGCATCGCCGAGGGCTTCGTGACCGCGCCGAGCCCGGTCCGGCTGCTGCGCGGCGCCCCGGCGCGCCGGCCGCGAACCGTTCCCGCGCCGGTCGTCCCCGCCGCGCGTCCGCCGGAACCGGCGGGTGGCCCTCCCGAGGCGGCGGCACTGGAGACCGACGGCGCCGGGCCGCCTCCGGGCGACCGCCCGGCCGTCCCCGAACAGACCCGGGTACGCCTGGCCAAGGCCGAGGCCGTTCGCGCGGCCGGACGGGACCCCTACCCGCCCGGGTTCGCGCGCACCGGCACCTGCGCCGAAGTGCGGTCCCGCGCCCGCGAACTGCCGCCCGGCACCGTCACGGCGGACCCCGCCGCGGTGGGCGGCCGGGTGGTGCTGGTCCGGGACCACGGGGGCGTGTGCTTCGCGACGCTGCGGGACTGGAGCGGCGACCTCCAGGTGCTGCTGAGCGAGAGCGGAGTCGGCCCGGCGGCCCTGCGCCGGTGGCGGGCCGAAGTGGACCTGGGCGACCACGTCGGCGTGCGCGGCACGGTCGCGACCAGCCGCACCGGTGAACCGTCGCTCGCCGCGGCCGAGTGGCGGCTGACCGCCAAGTGCCTGCGTCCGCTGCCCGACAAGCGGCGCGGACTGGCCGACCCGGAGGCCAGGGTCCGGCGGCGCCACCTCGACCTCGTGGTCGACCCGGACGCCCGCGACGCGCTGCGGGTGCGCAGCGCCCTCACGCTCAGCCTGCGCCGCACGCTCGTGGAACGCGGGTTCGTCGAGGTGGAGACCCCGATCCTGCAGCCGGTGCACGGTGGCGCGCACGCGCGGCCGTTCGTCACGCACGTCAACGCCTACGACATGGACCTCTACCTGCGCATCGCGCCGGAGCTGTACCTGAAGCGATTGTGCGTGGGCGGAGTGGACCGGGTCTTCGAGCTGGGACGGGCGTTCCGCAACGAGGGGGTGTCCGCTCGCCACAATCCCGAGTTCACCCTCCTGGAGGCGTACCAGGCCTACGCCGACTACCACGACATGCGCGCGCTGACCCAGGAGCTGATCCAGCGGGCCGCGACGGCGGCGCACGGTGCTCCCGTGGTGCGCCGGCGCCGGGCGGACGGCGGCATCCGCGAGGTGGACATCGGCGGCGACTGGCCGGTGGTCACCGTCAACGAGGCCGTCTCCGCGGCGGTGGGCGGGGAGGTCACCGCCGACACCTCCGAGGCGCGGCTGCGCGCACTCGCCGACCGCGCCGGTATCGCGCTCCGGCCCGGCGGCACCCGCGGCGGCGTCCTGCTGGAGCTGTACGAACGCCTGGTGGAGGCCCGCACCGAGCTGCCGACCTTCTACACCGACTTCCCGTCCGACGTGTGCCCGCTGACCCGCCCGCACCGCGACGACCCACGGCTCGCCGAGCGGTGGGACCTGGTCGCCTTCGGCATGGAGCTGGGCACCGCCTACTCCGAGCTGGTCGACCCGGTGGAGCAGCGCCGCAGGCTCACCGCGCAGTCCCTCGCCGCGGCTGCGGGCGACCCGGAGGCGATGGAGCTGGACGAGGACTTCCTGGAGGCGCTGGAGTACGCCATGCCGCCCACGGGCGGGCTCGGGCTCGGCGTCGACCGGCTGGTGATGCTGGTGACCGGCCGGACCATCCGTGAGACCCTGCCGTTCCCGCTGGTCCGTCCGGGGGTGCGGTGAAGCCCTCGCCGTGGGACGCGGTGCGGTGGGCGGGCCGGATCGCCGCGCTGCTCGCCGCGCCGGTGTACACCCTGTGGGCGCTGGAGTTCGTCCTGCCCACCGGGCTGGACGCCACGGTGAGCTTCGTGAGCGAACTCCAGGCGCGCGACCGCCCGTACGCCGGGTTCTTCCGGGTCGGCGACCTGATATCCGGGGCGCTGTCCATCGCCGCCGGCGCGGCCTGCCTGGCGGCCGGCGCCCCGGGCCGGTGGCCGCGGGTCACCGGACTCGCGCTGGTCGTCTTCGGCGCCGCGACCGTCGTCGACGCGTCCGTCCCGATGGACTGCGCGGTGTCGGTGAGCGCCCGCTGCGCGGCACTGGACCGCGCGCACGAGTTCACGACCACGCACACCTACAGCAGCTCCGTCGCCGGGGCGGCGGCCCTGGTGGGAGGCGCCGCGCTCACCCTGGCGGTCCGCCCGGTCGCGGTGCGGGCGTTCGCGGCGCTGTGCGCGCTGCTGGTGGTGGAGGCGCTGGCGCTCGCGGTGTCGCTGGTGCTGCTGGCCCTCGGCTTCGGCGAACCGGTCCCGGGCTTCGGCACGGCACAGCGGGTGCACGTGTCGGCGATCGCGCTGTGGCTGCTGGCGGTGGGGGTGCTGCCGGCGCTGTGGGATGGCCGAACACGAGGGCCCGGCGGGGAGTCGCCCGCTCCAGCGCATTGAGGTTGCGATCTGCCTCCGTCCGGATACACTCTGTCGCGGACGCCGCGCCCCGTGGGGGCGTGGAAGACGTGGAGCCACGTATCCTGGGGCAGACCGGGCACGTGGCTCGGCGCGTTTCTGCGGTGCTTTCGCTCCAACAGATCGAATGTCGCGCGTCGCACACAGGCCGGATACACTCGGTGACATCCGCCGTGCCCCGTGGGGGCACGGAAGACGTGGAGCCAGATGACCTGGGGCAGACCGGGCGTCTGGCTCGGCGCATTTCTGGACATGTCAGCATTTCGGCACCAAATTAGATTCTTGGTTCTGTGGCGCCCAAAAGCACGGATCCGTCAGAGGGTGCCTGACCATGTGGTTCGCCGTTGCATCTCGCAGACGTTCGAGATAGAGTTCTTCGCAGATGCCGAGCCCCGCGGGGGCGCGGAAGACGTGGAGCCACGTATCCTGGTGTAGACCGGGCACGTGGCTCGGCGCATTTCTGGACGTGTCAGCATCCTGTAGCGACTTCGATCTCATAAACGGATGCCTTGATGATTTCGTAGTACTCTTCGGCGCCATGAAGGCGGGCCCGCACCGCTCCGGCTACAACATCCGCCACCCACAGCAGCGGCTCTTGGTGACCGAGAACGTGGCGGACCTCGAACCGGCTGCCCTTTACCAAGGCGAAACGGGCGTCAATAACAGTACGCACATCCCGTTGGTCCAGAGCCGGGGTCCGGGCCTCACAGCACAGGACCTCAACACCGTATCCATGAAGCTCAGGAACCAGCGCGTGCAGACACTTGGCGCGCGCGCGTTCTTGACGTCCTCGCGGGCAGGGAGCCCCCATAGCGACCAGATACACCCCGCAAAGGTCGGCGACTTCAGCGGCGACGAGTTTGCGCCGATGCGCGTCCATCTTGGTCCAGTGGCTCTTGTAGGTGCGGTGACTACCATGAATCGTGCGGATCGTTTCGCGGGCATTGTCGGGGTCGCCATCAAAGACGGCGGCCGCCAACACGTAAAAGCCGCCGCTATCGGCCTCGTGAAACGACTCGTCCGCGTACGCCACGCGAGGGGGCTCATGGTTCATGCCGAAGAGATTGCCAGCTCAACGTCCTTTCCGAGGAATCCAGCGGATCTTCGTTCGGCCGGTGAGTGGTCGTTCTTCCGCCCAAAATGCGCTTAAGGCGACCGGAATTCAGGAACTGGTCCGTTCCCTCACCCCGCACGCAAAATCTCGGGCAGTGGCTCACTGTGCACAACGTGCAAGGTGCTCACCGCGCGGGTGAGGACCACGTACAGCCGGTGCAGCCCCCGTGTCTCCGCAGCGACGATCCTGGCGGGTTCGGCCACGATCACGGCGTCGAACTCCAGGCCCTTGGCCAGCGTCGCGGGGACGCACACCAGGCGCTCGGTCTCCAGGGCGTCGGCGCGTTCGGTGAGGTCGGCCGCCGGGAGGCCGGCGGCCAGCAGGGCGGCGTGCAGGGCGGGCAGTTCCGCGTCGGCGGCGATCAGGCCGATGGAGCCCACTCCGGCGAGTTCGGTGCGGCAGGCGTGGATCAGCGTGTCCGTCACGTCGGCGGGTGGGCAGTCGGTGATGCGGAGCGAACCCGCGGACCGGCGGACCGCCACGGGGGCGCCCAGGCCGGGGGCGATGCCGGGGAGCAGGCGGGCCGCGTAGTCGATGATCTGTGCGGGGACCCGGAATCCGCGGTCCAGGACGGCGAGCCGGGCGTCGGGCTTGCCGAGGTGGGCGAGCAGGGACGGCCAGTCGGGCGCGGCCCACGGAGTGGTGGCCTGGGCGATGTCGCCGAGGACGGTGAGGGAGCCGGTACCGGCGCGGCGGGCGACGGCGCGGGCCTGCATGGGGCTGAGGTCCTGGGCCTCGTCCACCACGATGTGCCCGAGGGCGGGCGGGCGTTCGATCAGCCCGGCCGCCTCGTCGATGAGCGCCAGGTCGGCGATCGACCACCGCGCCGACTTCGGCCCGCGGGGGCGGCCAGGGAGCCGGACCTCGGCCTGCTCCTCGGCGGACAGCAGGCCGCCGGCGGCACGGGCCAGGCGCTCGGGGTCGGTGAGCAGGCCGAACACCAGGCGGACGGGGTCGGCTTTCGGCCACATCTCGGTGACGGCGGCGCGGACGGCACGGTCGCGGCGGACCTGGTTGTGGGTTCGGTCGTCGCAGACCTCGCCGGCGCTCTCCATCCGGGAGAGGACGGCGTGCGCGATGCGGTGCGCGAGGAGTTCGCGACCGGCGCCGTAGGAGACGCCTCGGGTGCGCAGTTCGGCGAGCAGGTCGGTCAGCTCGTCGGGGTACAGCCGCCAGCGGCGGGCGCCGCGCCGCACGACGACCGGTTCGGCCGGCGGATGGGGCAGCGACCACAGGTCGCGGCGGATCACCTTGGCCATGCGGGCGTCGCCCTTGACGCGGGCGGCGGTCTCGGAGTCGGTACCGCGCACCTCGACGTGGCCGAGCAGGTCGTCGACCGTGGTCTGGGTGACGTCGACCTCTCCCAGCGCGGGGAGCACGTTGCGGATGTAGCTGAGGAAGGAGCGGTTGGGGCCGACGATGGCGACACCGCCACGGGAGAGGCGCTGGCGCTCGTGGTACAGGAGGTAGGCGATGCGGTGCAGGCCGACCGCCGTCTTGCCGGTGCCGGGGGCGCCCTGGACGCACAGGGTCTGCTCCAGCGGCGCGCGGACGAGGTCGTCCTGTTCGGGCTGGATGGTGGCGACGATGTCGCGCATGGGGCCCGAGCGGGGACGTTCGATCTCGGCGGCCAGCAGTTCGCCGGCGCGCCCGCCGCCGTCGCCGCCCGGTCCCGCCAGGTGCTCGTCCTCGAAGGCGGTCAGTTCCGCGTCGGGGCCGAACCCGTACCGGCGGCGGACCCGCACGCCCATGGGGGATTCCGGGGTGGCCCGGTAGAAGGCCACCGAGATGGGGGCCCGCCAGTCGAGGACCAGCGGGGTTCCGTGCTCGTCGTGCACGTGCCGGCGGCCGATATGGAGGCGGTCGGGTTCGGTGGCGGGGCCGGTGTCCGGGTCGGGGTCGGCGACCACGCCCGGTTCGAAGTCGAGGCGGCCGAAGAACAGTGGCACGTCGGGAAGGTCGGCCAGTTCTTCGGCCCGCCGGGCGCGGGCGCGGCGGAGCACCTCGTTGGTGACCTTGTCGCCGACGATGTCGCCGAGCGCGGTCTCGGTGCTCAGGACGTCGGCGCGCATGGCGCGCAGCGCGGCGCGGGCGGTGGCCAGATGGGCGCGCTCGGCCCGGATTTCGGCGTCGGGTTCGGGTTCGGGGGCGGCGAGCAGCCCGGAATCGGGTTCGGCCATGGGACGGCAGCCTCGGCTTTCGGCGGGGACGGACGGCAGGCGGCGGGTGCGTGGGTCCCGCCCCGGGCTGCCCCCGGTTCGTGCCGATCCTCAGCGCGCGATGGTGTGACGCCGCCAGAACGATTCGGGAATGCTAGCGCGGCCGGTCCGGAGCCGCAATCGGATTCGCGGAAGGGGCCGGGTGGGGCCCACGTCGCCGGTGGAACGCGTCCTGACGGCGGGCCGGGCGATTCGGTCGCCGCTCGGCACGGGCCGGGCGACCGGCCCGTGGCCGCGATCCGGGCCGGATGGAGCTCCGGCGTCCCCGGGTCGTTCCCGTTCCCCGCGAGGGAGAACCACGTTCACGTGCGAACGCCGTCTCGGTGCCGCGACGGCCGCCGCGTCATCACGGCCGGCATGACGACTCCGCCGCTGCCCGACGGCGGATCGCCGGCCTGCGCCGGTGCCCAGGTGCGAGCGGGTTCTCCGGCGGCCGGCGGCGCGGAGCGCCATGGTCGTGTTCCACGGCGCCGGACGCATTTGTGAAACACGTTTCAGCGGACCGTCATAGTCCCGGCCCCTGAGGGGTATGCGATCGGTATTTCGATCCTGTTCCACCATGCCGATCGGAGGCCCTCATGACACCGGCATCGATCTTCGTCGGGGAGTTGTTCGGGACGGCGATCCTCGTCCTGTTCGGCGGCGGCGTGTGCGCCGCCGTCACCCTCAACCGCTCCAAGGCGAAGGGCGCCGGCTGGGTGGCGATCGCGTTCGGCTGGGGGTTCGGTGTGATGGCCGGCGCCTACATGGCGCTGCCGCTCTCGGGCGGGCACCTCAACCCGGCGGTCACGCTCGGCCTCGCCCTGGAGAGCGGCGACTGGCCGCTGGTGCCGGTCTACTTCGCGGGGCAGATCCTCGGCTCGATGCTCGGCGCCACGCTGGTCTGGCTCACCTATCTCGGCCAGTTCCGTGCGTCGCAGGGGCCGTTCCTCGGTGTCTTCTCCACCGAGCCCGAGATCCGCAACCCGGCACAGAACCTGCTGACCGAGATCGTCGGCACCTTCGCGCTGGTGTTCGTGGTCGTGGCGACCGGGCAGAACACCGGACTGGCGATGTCGGGCACCGGGGTGCTCATCGTCGCGCTGCTGGTGGTCGGCATCGGGCTCTCGCTGGGCGGCCCGACCGGGTACGCCATCAACCCGGCGCGCGACCTCGGCCCGCGGATCATGCACCAGTTGCTGCCCATCGCCGGTAAGGGCGGCTCCGACTGGGGCTACGCCTGGATCCCGGTCGTCGGGCCCGTCATCGGCGGTCTGGTCGGCGGCGGCCTGGGTATGGCGGTGTACTCGCTCGTCTGACTCGCACCGGGCCGAAGCCCGCCCCGCCGTTGGATCACGGCGGGGCGGACTCACGTCCGGGAACCGGAGCCGGCCGTTAGGCGTTCGCGAGGCACTGGGCCAGCAGGTTCAGGTTGAGGTTGAGGTTGATCAGCGCCGGACCGGCCTCTGCCTCCTGCAGACACTGCTCGATGGTCTGAGCGACCTCTTCCTCTTCCTCGTGCCCGAAGGCGAGCGCGGGGCTCCCCCCGAAGCCGAGCAGGGCGGCGCTCACCGCACCGACAGTCGCGATCTTCGCCATGGCGCGCATGGGACACCTTTCTCTTCAACAGGATCCATCCGGCCATCGGCGCACAGCGAACAGCCGATGACCCTCTGCAACTCTGCCGGTTATCTCTGCGGGTCAGAGGCGAAGTGGCCGCGTAGTTGCCAGGTCTTTGCCCGGAATAGTGGAGTGATCTCCATGTCCGGCTGGATTCAGCAGTCGGCCGGCAGAATTCGGAAGGCGTCGAATCCCGGCGTCAATGGCGCGATCGCGCGAAAATCACGCTGGTCCAAGGTGAATATCCGGTCTGTTTTGTACCGGTCTGCGAGCACGACACCGACAGCGTCGGCGACGTCGAGCCGTAGCCCCTCGTACTTCTGCCGCACCTCAAGCGCACGGCGAAGATCGACAGGCTTCACCTCGGCGAGTCGGTACTGTCCCTCCTCCATACGCGCGATCAGGGCTTCCAAGACCCGCATCGCGGTCGGAAAGCCGTGATCCCGATGCACAAGGTGGTCGAGCTCAGCCACGACGAGCGGGGAGATCACAAGAGCTTCCGTTGCAACGATTTGCGCCGCAGCAACATACTCAGCAGCCGCGCTGTAGAACGCCGCGTAGAGAGCGGACGTATCGGCAACGATGATCAACGTCGAGCCGCCCGCTCCTTGATGTGTTCGTATATGGAGTTGTCCATCTCCTCAACGGTCTTCGGACGATCTCCGTGGATGACCGGCAGCTCCCGCCGCAGGGGCTTACGCCCAGAGTCCTCCAGCAGCAGCCCCACCGCTCGCCGGATGAGCTCCGCCTTGGTCACACCCGTCGCGGCGGCCTCGGCGTCGAGACGTGCCTGCAGTTCACTGGGCAGGTAAACCGTGGTCTTATGCATGGGTGCATGCTACCACCCGCCATACGTTTCACCAGGCGGGTTTCCGGCGCTTCACACCACGTACTACATTGCGTAGTGCTGGATGGAGCGATCCCCGGAGGTGCGGCATGATGCGCGGAGGCACGCGTGGTTGACGGCCTGACCACGACGATCGAGATCGCCTCGCTGGCCCTCGCCGTGTGGTGCCTGATCTCGACCTTCCGCGATCAGCCCATGGTGGTGCCGCATCTGGTCGCCATGGCGGTGCTGGAACTCCTGCTGATCGGCCAGGCGGTGGTCTCCACGGTGCTGATGGTGGGCGGAGAGCGGCCCGCCGAGATGATCACGTTCGTGGGGTACCTGGCCACCGTCGTGCTCATCCCACCGGCGTGCGCCGTGTGGGGGTTCATGGAGCGCAGCCGCTGGGGGCCGGCGGTGATCGCGTTCGCCTGTTTCATCCTGCCGGTGATGATGGTCCGGCTCGAACAGATCTGGGATCCGAGCCTTGCCTGAGTCAGCGCCACAGACCACCGCGACGTCGGCCAGCCGCACCGGCCCGGGCAGGGTGCTGGTCGCGGTGTACGCCGTGTTCGCACTCGCGGCCACGGCCCGAGCCGCCGTGCAGATCCTCACCAGGTTCGACGAGGCGCCGCTCGCCTACCTGCTCTCGGCGCTGGCCGGTGTCGTCTACATCGTGGCCACGGTGGGCATCGCGCGCAGCGGGCGGACCTCGCACCGGGTGGCCATGGTGTCGTGCGCGGTGGAACTGGCGGGCGTCCTGGTGGTCGGCTCGTTCAGCCTGCTCGACCCGGCCGCGTTCCCGGACGACACCGTGTGGTCGAGGTTCGGCAGCGGCTACCTGTTCATCCCGCTGGTGCTGCCGGTGCTGGGCCTGCTGTGGTTGCGGCACGTCGCCCGGCTGGACCGGGCGGCGGAGCGCAGCGCCTGAGGCGCAACCGCGCCCCGACCGGCCGGTGGCCGTGCAGGAGGCGGGCCGGCCGCGGCGCTGCGGAGCAGGACCGCGATGATCCCCACCTCGGTCACCAGCATGATCCGCTGCGCCATCCCGATCCCGGTGCGCTGGCAGTACAGCGTGATCACGAGCATCACCCCGAGCATGAGCAGGCTGGCCAGCGCGAGCCGGCGCAGCGCGCCGGCCGGGGCGGCCGGGTTCACGGCGGACAGCCGCGGCGCGAGGTGCCACGACGCCACCGGCAGGCAGCAGAAGCTGCCCAGCGTCGCCCAGCGGTGGATCTCGCCGCCGACCGACAGCCCCCCGTGCCCCAACGGGTCGGTGGGCACGAGCGCGGCCACCAGCAGCCCCGCGCACCAGACGCCCGCCAGCGTCCACGTGAGTCCGCCCAGAGGGCCGTACCGGACCCGCAGGGCCGCGAAGGCCGCCGCCGACGCCACACTGAGCGCCGCGATGGCCGGTCCGACCAGCACCCCGTAGCGGGAGAAGGCGAAGGAGCTCACCACCTGGTTCACCGGGTCCATCTCCCCGTCGGCGTGCACGACGAGGATCGCCACCACCGCCAGGATGAGGGCGGACGAGGCGAACCTGCCGAGTGCGGCCGCCTGGGCGCGCTCCGGCCAGGTCGGCGTGACCTCACGCATGGCATCGACCGTCGCTTCCCGGACACCGCTCGGCGTCCGGGAAGCACCCTAGGCAGCCCCTGCGGACCGCCCGGCCGACCGTTCGGACGTGTCGGGTACAGAGCCGGTATGGAAAGCGCAAACGGCCGCCCGGCGCCTGCGGCGTGCGCCGGGGGTCCGCGTTGTATCCTGCGGCCATGTCGCATCCGGAGCGGTCGTCCCACCTGCCCGTCGCCGTCAGCACCGAGTGGCTGGCCGACCACCTCGACGACGTGCTGGTGGCGGACGTGCGCTGGTACCTTGACGGCCGGTCGGGCCGGGACGCCTATCTCGGGGGCCACCTGCCGGGCGCGGTGTTCGTCGACGTGGACACCGATCTCGCCGCCCCGGGGACCCCCGAAGGCGGCCGGCATCCGCTGCCGAGCCCGGAGGCGTTCGCCGTGGCGCTGGGCGCGCTCGGGATCGGCGACGACACCGCGGTCGTCGCCTACGACGACGCCGGTGGGTCCGTCGCGGCGCGCCTGGTGTGGATGCTGCGCACCCTCGGCTCGCCCGCCGCTCTGCTGGACGGCGGCATCCAGTCCTGGACCGGCGCGCTGCCGCGCGACCCGGTGCGCCCGGCGCCGCGCCCGCGCACCCCGGTGGCGTGGCCGGCCGACCGGGTGGTCGACACCGCAGCCGTGCTCGCCGCGACCGCCGACGACGGCCAGCTGCTGCTCGACGCCCGGACCCATGGCCGGTTCACCGGCGCGCAGCCCGCCCCGGTCGACGCGCGCCCGGGGCACATTCCCGGCGCGCGCAGCGCCTTCTGGCAGGACAACCTGGGCCCGGACGGCCGGTTCGCGCCCCCGGAGCGGTTGCGCGAGCGGTTCGAGGGACTCGGCGCCGCGCGGGCCGGCACCGTCACGGCCTACTGCGGCTCCGGGGTCACCGCCTGCCACGACCTGCTCGCGCTCGAGCTCGCGGGGTTCACCGGCGCCCGGCTGTACCCGGGCTCGTGGAGCGCCTGGGGTGCCGATCCGGACCTTCCCGTGGAGTCGGGCGAGACGTCAGGGCAGGCGTGAACCGGCCGGACGCGCCGCTCCCGGTGCCGGCCCTGGCGACCGCGATCGCCAGGGTGGTCAGTGGCCTCTTCCTGGGGGCCGACGGCACGCTCATGCCATAGACGCGGCCGCCGTCGATGCTCGAACGGCACGACGCACGGCGGAGAAGCCAGCCCGGTTCGACCAGGAGCCGGACGCCATGACCGACGAGGAACGCCTGGAGCCGACGATCGCCGGACTCGTGCGGCAACACCCCTCGGTGGGACCTCGCAGAGGAGCGTCGCGAAGCGGCCCGCCGTGCCGCCTCGGAGCCCTCGACCGGTGATCGCACGCCCCATCCGGCCCGGACGCGAGCGCCGGGGGCCATGCGGACGGACCGCCCCATCGCCCCCGGCTCCGGCTCACCCGGTGGGGGTGGGCGTGGCCGACCGCCTTCCGTAAGTGAGGCGGCGGATGAGGGCCTCGGCCGGGCCGCGCCGGTTCGCGTGCCGGAGGAGTTCGGCCACGGCGATTCCGGTCAGCCAGACCGCCGCCCCGACCAGGAGGGACGACGCAACGCCGATGTGGCCGGCGAGCCCGAGGGCGAACGGCGCGAACAGCACCAGCCACGCCACCGACTGCAGCAGATAGCAGGTCATCGAGCGCTGGCCGCAGCCGGCCAGCGCGGTGACGACCGGGCCGCGCCGGTCGGCGAGCCGGGCGGCCAGCAGACCGACCAGCGCCGCGTAGCCGAAGCCGCCCAGATACCCCGAGACGGTGTGCAGCACGCTGGCCACCGTCATGGCGACAGTGGACGCGTCGTCCCACACCAGTGCGTTGACCAGCGCGAGGGGCAGTCCGCCGGCCACGGCGGCGCCGAGGCCGACGGCGGCCGTACGGCGCAGCAGCGTCCGGTGGCGCTCGGGGTGGTCGAGCAGTCCGCGACGGCCGGCCCACATCCCGACGAGAAGCGGAGCGGCACCTCCGATCGCGAACAGCACGGTGGTGAACGGCCAGGACCCCACCCGGAGCAGCATGTCGGCGAGGTAGTCGCCGGATCCCTGGGCCGAGGAGGCTCCCGCCCCGGTGGCCGTCACGAGGCCGACGTACACCGCGTTGTACAGCACCGGCAGCACGACCGCGCAGCAGACGGCGAGCCGCAGCAGCGACCGGTCGGACAGGCGCAGCGCGCTCACGAACAGCAGCGAGAGCAGACCGTAGGGACCGAGGATGTCGCCGCCGAACAGCAGCACGCCGTGGCAGGCGCCGAAGACGAGCAGCCACCAGGCGCGCCGGCGCAGCAGGCGCCGGACGGCGGGCCAGCCGCGGCCCCGTGCCTCCTCCCGGACCAGGATCCGGGCCAGGCCGTAGCCGAACAGGGCGGCGAACATCGGGTAGCCGCGGCCGTCGGCCAGCAGGGTGAGCGCCCCGGCGGCGAGCCGGTCGAGCGGTCCGCCCTCCGTGGGATAGCCGGCGGGGAGATACGCAGTGGCGTTGACGTACATGTGGGCGTGGACGACCGCGATGACCAGCAGCATAAGGCCGCGCGCCAGGTCAGGGGCGAGGGAGCGCCGGGGTGCTCCGGCGGACCCGGCGACCGGATCGGCCGCGGTGGAAGAGGTGGACAAGGGGGTCTCGCCTTCTGTCCGGAAAAGCGGGAGATTTAACGGAACGCCGGGCAGGGGTGGCCCCAGACGCACCGCACAAGGCGCCGCATTACCCTGCCTATAGATACGTGAACGTATCCAACAGCGTGCCCATTATAAGCAACGTCCCCGTATCTAAGAGAGGATTCGCGTGGAAGGCGAGACCGAAGACCCTGCCGGACCGCGCCCGGGGGGCCGACGCCGCCGGGGAGCGGCGCTCGTGGCGGCGATCCACGAGGCGGCCATTGCGGAGGTCACGGAGGTCGGCCTCGGCCGCATGACGATGGAGGGCATCTCCCGCCGCGCCGGAGCGGCCAAGACCTCGCTGTACCGGCGCTGGTCATCGCCGCACGACCTGCTACTGGACGCGCTGCACGCCACCTTCCCGCAGGAGGAGCCGTCCCCCGCGACCGACGACCTGCGCCGCGACCTGATCGGCGCCCTGCGGCGCATGGTCGTGTGGCTGGGCAGCCCACAGGCGCGGGCGGTGGCCGCCATCATGACCGAACGCGACCTGCACCCCGGACTGGCGGAGGAACTCTTCGAGCGCGTCTTCGAGCCGCGCGGCGGCCGGTTCACCCGGACCGTGCTACGGCACTACGCCGAACGCGGCGCCATCGACCCGGCGCTGGTCACGGCCGTGGTGGAGGACATCGGCGAAGCCCTGGTGATCAAGCGCTTCAACGACACCGGGGAACTGCCGGATGACACCGTGATCACCGCCATCGTCGACCAGGCGATCCTCCCGGCCGTCGGCATGCTCCCCGACCGGCGTCCGGAGGGTCGACCACCGCACACGTTGCGACGGCCATGACCGAACGCGACCCGCACGCCGGACCGGTGGAAGAGCCGTTCGGCCGAGTCGTCTCCGCATGAGCCGGGACGGCCGCCACCTCCCCCGAGGAGACGCGTCCCGCGCAACCAGGGCCACCTACGCGGCGACCAGTGGCCAATGGTCGCGGGGCGGCGGCTCGCAGGCGTGCGATCGCCGCCAGCGTGACCGCCCCACGGCATCGTCGCGGCGACGCCGGTCGCGCCTGTGGCCGAGAAGGCGGCAGCGCCATGGCGCACGCGCTGCAGCGTGGCGATCGGTGGCCGTCATCTCCCCGTAGGCGGAGCCGTAGCGCGGTGGCCGCCGGCCGGACGATCACGAGTGGCCGGGGCCGGCAGAGGGGCCGTTCGACCGAGTCTTCGGGGCCGGGTGGCGGCCCATCGCCGTGGCGGCGGACATCGGCTAACCGAGGACCGGCGCGTGCTGGACCAGGCCGCACGGCGCGAACATCAGCACAGGTCATGACCCGACGCACGCCGATCATCGGGCACAGCGCTGAGGGCGGCTTCGATGCCCGGGGGCGACCAAGCGCCGGGAATCCGGCCGCACACGGATGACGTGCCGCGCGGGCGCCCACCGCCCAAACGGGCCGTGCGTGCCTGGTTCGTGACCGGCTCGAATCCACGGAGTCGCCGACACCGCCCACCGGGCGGAGCACCGGCACCGGCCGCCGTGATCCTCCATCAGCGGACGCGTCTTGGTGGTGGGCTCGCCCCCTCGACCGGCCCAGCGCCCGCCCGCCCTCATCAAGCGCTCCGCCACCGGCGGACCGCTGGGCGCCCCCGGCATCGTCGACCATACGGCCCTCCCGGCCGTTGGTGTGCTCCCCGACCTGCGTCCGGAGCGCCGCGGTGCCCGAACGCCCGCCACGGCCCCGGTGGCGCCAACGCCGGTCGCGCCCTCGCCGAGTACCGCACGAGTCCGGCCGGTCCGGCTTCCAGCGACGTCGCGGCTCCGGGCCGGTCCCGTTCCGGCCGTGGGAGCCGGTGCGAACCGGCACGGGACGCCATCGCCGGATCTCCGCTCGCGCGGCCAGCCGGATCACCGAGGACCGCGCGTGTCGCCTCGAAGGGCCGGCACGCGCGGACCGGTGGGTGGGCGCGCGGGACCAAGGGTTACCCTGGCTGGACACCGCGTGGCCTGCGGACTTGGGTTAGTGGGCGGCCACGCGGTGGGTTCGTGTGAGAGGCGTGGGTCGGCACGGCTCAATGGTGCGGCACGCCGGGACCGGAAGGTGGGCGACGCGCCGTATCAGGGCGACCGGCGGAGTCCGCGCGTCGGCGTGAGGAGCCACGGTCCGAGGTGCGGATCGTGGGGGCTGCCGGTCGGGGCGACCGGCACGGTGACCCGTCGGGCCGGCGTATCCCTCGGCCGCGCGACCGGCGGGGAGGGCGTTCGAGGACGTTCGCGTTGTTCCTCGTCAGACGGGCGCGACCGGCTCGTACGCCGCGTTACGGGTGATCGTCGCGGACCGGCCGGCAACAGCCTCCTTCAACTCGAAACCCGGCCTATCCGCCGTCTCACCGCACTCTAACCTTCCACGCCGAGTCTTGTTGGCGAACCACGAGATATCGGCGGGCGACGTCCTCCGCCGAGGGCGGATCCCCAGGAGGCTCCGCCCACCGGAACCGAGCCCCGCCCGGAGGAGCACATGAGCGCAACCGATCCCACCAGCGGAACTTCCAGCGAGGGGCCGCAGGGCGGCGACCGCGCCGACGAGACGCGGATCGAAGCCGCCGGTGCCGTCCCCACCCCGGCCGGCGCCGCGTCCCCCTCCAGGGCCGACGCCGAGCAGACCGACCCCTTCCCCCACGCCCCCGCGTCCGGCGCCCCCGAGAGCGAGCGCCCGGCGGCCACGGACCCGGTGCCCGGCCCGGCCTTCGCCGATCCCACCGCCACCGGTGCGGGCGACGCGGGACAGCGGCCCGCAACGGCGCCCGAGTCTCCGGCGGCACCGTTTCTCCAGCGGTCGTCCCTGCCGAGCCGGCCGCGCTGGCGCCGGCTGTTCGGCCGCTCCGCGGGCGAGCGGCGGCCGGCCGAGCCGGACGCCGCCCCGGCGGCGGCCGCCTGGAGCGGACCGGCCGCGTCCCCCTCGCAGCCGCCGGGACACTGGCCCGACGCGCCCACCGGCCGCCCGGATCCGGGCGGGCCGGGCGTCTTCGCCGCGGCGGCCCCCGGCCATCCCGGTGCCGCGGGCGCGGACCCGTCGTCGCAGCCGACCGACCCCTACGGCTTCGGCGCCCACCCGGCGGGCGGGCATTCCGGCGGCGGACACGGCCAGCCGCCCTTCCACGCGCACGGGGCGTTCGCCGCGGGACCGCCCGAGCCACCGGCCGGCAAGCGCCCCGGGCAGCAACGGCTGCTGCTCGTGGCCGGCGCGACCGCGCTCGTCACCAGCCTCATCGTCGGCCCGGCCGCGGCGGTGATCACCACCCAGGTGCTGTCCGGCGACGGGAGCAGCACCTCCAGCTCGCTGACCGCCCAGCCGTCCGGCTCGGTCTCCAGCGGTTCGGTGAGCACGGTGGCCTCCAAGACGCTGCCCAGCGTGGTCTCCATCTCCACCAGCACGGGCAGCGGCGGCAGCGGCGTGATCATCAGCTCGGACGGCCAGATCCTGACCAACAACCACGTGGTCGCCGGTGCCCGCGATAACGAGATCAACGTGCAGTTCAACGACGGCAGCGAGGCCACCGCCACCGTGCTCGGAGCCGACCCGGTGTCCGACCTGGCGGTCATCAAGGTGGACAAGACGGGTCTCACCCCGGCCGAGTTCGGCGACTCCGACAAGGTCGAGGTGGGCGCGGACGTCGTCGCGATCGGCTCGCCGCTCGGCCTCTCCGGCACCGTGACGTCGGGTGTGGTGAGCGCCGTCGACCGGCCGGTCAACACCGGCGTCTCCGAGGAGCAGCAGCCGGAACAGCAGCAGCGCGGACTGCCGTTCGGGTTGCCCGGTGAGCAGGACGGACAGGGCTTGCAGGGGCAGCAGGGTCCCACCTCGGCGCAGACCTCGACCGTCATCAACGCGATCCAGACCGACGCGCCCATCAACCCCGGCAACTCCGGTGGTCCGCTGATGAACATGGACGGCGAGGTCATCGGGATCAACACCGCGATCGCCGGCACCGGCGACCCGGCCGGCGGCCAGTCGGGGTCGATCGGGCTGGGTTTCGCCATCCCGATCAACCAGGCCCGGCCGATCGCCGAGCAGCTGATCGAGGACGGACGGGCGGACTACGCCGCAATCGACGCGACGATCACCGCCGCCCGGACGGCCGACGAGGGCCAGGGCGCCGGGATCGTCCAGGTCGGCTCGAACGGCGCGGCGGCCGAGGCGGGGCTGCGCGAGGGCGACGTCATCACCAAGGTGGACGACCGCACCGTGACCGACCCCGATGTGCTCATCGCCGCGATACGCTCCCACCAACCGGGCGACACCGTCACCATCACCTACGAACGGGATGGCCGGACCCACGAGGCGGAGGTGACGCTCTCGGCGCAGTCCGCCGACAGCATCGGCGGATGACGGACCCGTCCCCGTCCTCCGTGTGGGGGATGCGGAGGACGGGGGCGCCTACCTCGCGGGTGATCGGCCCGCGGACCATGACCCGACGACGATGACGAACCCGGGATCCCGATCTCAGGGACCCCGCCAGGGCCGCCCCGGGTGGTGCCCGTGCGAACCTTCCCACTGCACGGTCGCCACCCGGGGTGTTTCGTGTCCGGGCCGGGCGGCTCGGAGCGGTCGAGGGGGCGGGGGTCACGCTTACGCACTCCGGATCCGGCCCTGCGGGACCCTTCCCAGCCCGCCCCCCTGGTCGCGGGCCCCGGTGGACACCTGACCGACCGCTCGCCGGAGACGGTACCCCCAGGCACCGACGGTTCTCCGAACAGACGGCGCGAGCGTCGCGCGTTCTGGACCGCGGCGAGCCTCACCGGACTGTTGGCCGCACCCACGAACCCATATAATTGGTCGCGCCAACATTGGATACGCCAATGAAAGAGGTCGCCGCATGTCCGAGATCACCGACCGCCTGGAGATCGCCGAGCTCTTCGCCCGGCTGTCCCGGCTCCTTGACGAGGCCCGCCACGACGACGCCGGCACCGTCTACACCGACGACGTGGTGGTGCGCTCGCCGCGCGGCCTGCTGCGCGGCGTCGACGAGGTGACGGCCCACCTGCGCGCCCACCAGCTGCCGGGCGAACGCACCCAGCACGTGCACGGCGACATCCTCGTGACCGTCGACGGCGACCACGCGTCGGCCTCGGCGAACCAGCTCGTCTACTTCTACCGGGACGGGCGGCCTCCGCACCGCGAGTCCGGCGTGCGGCTGCGCTACACGGCCGTCCGCACGCCGGACGGCTGGCGCTTCGACACCGCCCACATCGCGGTCGCCTTCCAGCGCGCGGCGTGACACCGCAGTGCGGCGCAGCCGCGGCTGCGGACGGTCCCGAGTCCGGTACGGTGTGCGGCGACCGTGCCCCTGCCCGGAAGGGACCCCTATGCCGACGGCGGCCACCTCGACCGACGAGGTGACGACCCGATCCCCACTGGTGTACCCCGGGGTCGCACTGGCCGGCGGTCTGCTCGTCGGCATGGCGACATCCGTCGCCCAGGGACTGCTCCCCGGCATCCTGCACTCGCTCGCGAACTCCTCCGGCTCCTGGAGCCTGATCGCGTTCCTGCTGGCCATGCTCTGTCCACGGCCGCGTGTGGCCGCCGTGATGGGCGTGGTCACGCTGCTCGCGATGGTGGCCGGCTACGACGTCGCCTCCGAACTGCGCGGCTACGCCACGTCGCTGGCCAGTTCGGCCTTCTGGCTGGTCGCCGCGGTCGTGGTGGGCCCCTTCCTCGGCCTGGGCGGGAACGCGGTCCGCACCCGTTCCCGGATGGCTCCGGCCGCGATCGGCGCGATCAGCGGGGTGCTCGTGGGCGAGGGCGTGTACGGGCTCACCGTGATCGCGGACACCACCTCGCCGGAGTACTGGTGGGCTTCGATCGCCGTGGGCGTCGGGGTGCCGGCGTGGGCGGTCGTCCGCCGATTCCCCTGGGTGCGCCCCGCCCTCGTGGCGGTGGGGACCACGGCGCTCGTCGCCGGTGGGTTCGTCGTGGCCTACACCGCGGCCCCGCTCGTGCTGCTGGCCATCTGACCTGCGCCGGTCCTCGCCGGTGCCGCACCGGAGGTCAGCGCGTCACGGGCTCCGTCTCGCGCGCGCCGTCCCCGGCACGGCGGTCCGCTGCCCCGGATGGGGGCGGCCCCGTTTCCGTGCGGGCGGCGCGTGGCCGGGAGTAGCGGGCCAGAATCCCGGTGCCGACTCCGACCAGCACCGCCGCCAGGACGGCGACGGCCGCCGCGCCGGGGTGCGAGGGCAGTGGTTCGTCAAGATAGAGGACCCCGATCACCGTTGCCGCGACCGGATCGCTGATCAGGAGCGTGGCGTAGGCGAGCGTGAAATGGTCCGTCCGGTAGGCGTTCTGGATGACGACCGCGCCGATCAGGGCCATGGCGATGGCCACGAAAGTGAGCGGGCGCAGCACGCTCACCGGGTGCGCCAGCGCGTCGACGCCGACGATCCGGGCCAGCGCCGAGGTGACCGCGTACCCCACCCCGCCGGCCACCGCGAGCATCAGCGCGCGTGCCGCGTCACCGGCGCGCCGGGCGATCCACGCGCAGGCGAGCATGATCGCCACGGCCAGGACCGGCAGCGACACGAGGGCGCGGCCGGACGGTTCCGGCTCGTGGGGATCGAAGGGCAGGGCGCTCAGCAGTGCGACGAGGCCGCCGGTGATCGCGAGGGATCCCCAGATCTGGGCCGGCAGCGGCCGGCGCCGGTGGAAGAGGGCCGAGAGCAGCACCGCGAAGAGCAGCCCGCTGACGCCGATGGGCTGGACGATGGTGAGCGGGGCGTGGCTGAGGGCCAGCAGGTGCCCGGCGAGGCCACAGCCCGTCAGCAGCGTTCCGGTCAGCCACACCGGGTCCCGCACCAGCCGCAGCAGCAGCCGCGCCTGGCCGGTGCCGCCCGCCGAGAGGTGCAGCACGCTGCGCTGCTGCAGCGCGGCTCCCGCGGCGAACGCCAGTGCTCCCGCCACGCCCGCGACAATGGCCCACGTCATGTATCAGCCCCTTCGCCGGACCATGTGCGCTCCGCGTCGCCCGCGGTGTCCGTGCTCCGGCGGCCGGCACCGTCCCGCCCGCCGGGCGGGACGGCATGTCGGGCCGCCCGTGGCCGGAACCGGCCGGACTCCGGAACGGGCCGAACCGAGATTACTGCCCGTCCGGTAACCGTGTGGCCGTCTCAGAGCAAAGGCGCGGGTAGCCAGGGCGGGCGGCACCGGCGCCGCCTCGGTGCCACGGGACGGCGCCGCCTCCGGGCCGGCCGTTCCCGGCACCGGCCCGGTGCCGCCGCCCACGGTACGGGTCGGCGCGGGAGGGCGGCGCCGTCAGGAGTCCTCGATCGCCGCGCCCATCTCGCGCAGCAGGGCGATGAGCAACGGACGCTGTGCCGGGTCGATCCGGTCGAAGAGCCGGCGCTGCCGTTCGGTGACGTGGGCGCGCCACCGCGTCAGGGTCTGTTCCCCGCGCGGGGTGACGGTGACGAGGATCGTGCGCTCGTCCTCCGGGTCGCGGTGGCGTTCGACCATTCCCTTGCGTTCGAGCTGCTGGAGCATCCGGGTGGCCGACGGGGAGGCGATGTGCAGCGCGTGCGCGATGGCGCCGACCGTAGGGCGGTCCAGTGCGGCGACGGCCCGCATGAGCATGGCCTGCGCCATGGTGAGACCGTCCTCGCCCAGATGCGTCTCCCGGCCGCGGGCACGGACGACCGCGCCGACGAGGTCACCCCAGGCGGCCGTGAACTCGGCGAACGTCGCCGCCGAGTCCTGTTCCACGTCCCGTTCCATCCGGCAGTCCCACCCCGCCTGTTCCCGGCCTTCGACACTTAAGTAGCATGTACATCTAATAGTGACAACACATAAATTCCGAGTAAACCCAGGGGCGCTCCCCCGGCCACCCGCCCCGCGCCGCCGCCGAATCCCGGCGCGCCGTGCCTAGGGTCGGTCTGGCGAGCGCGTCGCGCGGCGCCGAGGAGAGCGATCGCCGCCGCGTGTGCGGAGGAAGGAGCAAGGTGGGGTCCCAGTCGACCGTGCCCGTGGAGGTGCCGCCGGCCGTCCGAGCGTCCCGGCCGGGGGCGGCGTGGTAGCGCTTCTGGTCGCGCACCTCGTCGCAGCCCTCGCGGCACCGCTCCTGGTGCGCCGCTGGGGCCGGAACGCCTTCCTCCCGCTCGCCGCGGTCCCCGGGGCCGCCACCGTCTGGGCGCTGCTGCGGGCACCCGGCGTCGTCGCCGGCCACCCGGTCGAGGTGGCCGTCCCGTGGGCGCCGGAGTTCTCGCTCACCCTCGCGTTCCGGATGGACGTGCTCGGCCTGGTCATGACGCTGATCGCGGCCGGGATCGGGACGCTCATCCTCGTCTACTGCGCCCGCTACTTCGCCGACGACGAGCCGGGCCTCGGCCGGTTCGCCGGTGTGCTGACCGCCTTCGCCGGGGCGATGCTCGGCCTCGTGCTGGCCGACGACCTGATCCAGCTCTTCGTCTACTGGGAGCTGACCACGGTCTTCTCCTACCTGCTGATCGGCCACCGCGCCGAACTGCGGGAGAGCCGCCGGGCGGCCATGACCGCGCTCGTCGTCACCACGCTCGGCGGGCTCGCGATGCTCGTCGGCCTCATCATGCTCGGCGAGGCGGCCGGCAGCTACCTGATCTCCGACATCCTCGCCGACCCGCCGCGCGGAGCGATGGTGACCGCCGCCCTGGCGCTCATCCTCGTCGGCGCCCTCTCCAAGTCGGCGCTGCTGCCGTTCAGTCTGTGGCTGCCCGCCGCGATGCAGGCGCCCACCCCCGTGAGCGGCTACCTGCACGCCGCCGCCATGGTCAAGGCCGGCGTCTACCTGGTCGCACGGCTCACCCCGGCCTTCGGCGACGTCGCCCTCTGGCAGGTCGTCGCGGTGACCGTGGGCACGGCGACCATGGTGCTCGCCGGCTGGCGGGCGCTGCGCGAGTACGACCTGAAGCTGCTGCTCGCCTACGGCACGGTGAGCCAGCTCGGCTTCCTCACCGTGCTGCTCGGCGCCGGAACCCGCGACGCCGCGCTGGCCGGTCTGGCGATGCTGGCCGCCCACGCGCTGTTCAAGGCGCCGCTGTTCCTGGTGGTGGGCATCATCGACCACAGCACCGGCACCCGGGACCTGCGCGACCTCTCCGGACTGCGCCGCCGGCTCCCCGTGGTGTTCTGGATCTCGGTGCTGGCACTGGCCTCCATGGCGGGGCTCCCGCCGACCGCCGGGTTCGCCGCCAAGGAGGCGGCGTTCGCGGCGCTGGAGCACGGCGGCGCGCCCTGGACGATCGTCCTGGCCGGGGTGGTCCTGGGGTCGGTGTGCACGGTCGGCTACAGCCTGCGGTTCCTGTGGGGCGCCTTCGCCGACAAGCGGGACGTCCCGCCCACTCCGGTGCACCGGCCCGGCCCGCTGTTCGTCGCCCCGGCGGCGCTGCTCGCGCTGGCCGGCCTGGCCGGCGGCCCGCTGGCCGCCGCGGCCGACCCCGTCCTGGCCGGATACGCCGACACGGTCCGCTGGACCACCGGCGGGGAGCCGCAGCACCTGGCGCTGTGGCACGGGCTCGGCCTCCCGCTCGTCCTGTCCCTGTTCTGCGTCGCCGGCGGCCTGCTGCTGTTCGCCGCCCGCGAGCGGGTGGCGTGGCTCGGCCACCGGCTCGCGCTCGTGGACGCCGACCGCGTGTACCGGCGCGCGCTGGCCGCCGTCGACTCCTTCGCCCTCCAGGTCACCGGCTTCACCCAGCGCGGCTCCCTGCCGCTCTACCTCGGCACGACCCTGGTCACCGTCGTGGTCGTCAGCGCCGTCCCGATCATCCGCGGTGAGCTGTGGACGATCGAGGCACCGCCGATCCGGGTGTGGGACTCCCCCGTGCAGATCGTGCCGGCCATCGTCATCATCGTGGCGGCGCTCGGGGTGCTGGCGGTGCGCCGCCGGCTGTTCGCGGTGGTGCTGGTGGGGCTGACCGGCTACGGGACCGCGACGTTGTTCGCGCTGCAGGGCGCCCCGGACCTCGCGCTCACCCAGTTCCTCGTCGAGACGGTCAGCATGGTGGTGTTCGTGCTCGTGCTGCGCCGGTTCCCGAGCAGGTTCAGCACCCCGGCGCTGCGCGGCCGTCGGCTGGGCAACCTGCTGATCGGCGCGGCGACGGGGCTGCTGGTGGCGGCCATGGCCTACTTCGCGCTGGCGGGCCGCCGCGCCGAGACGATCTCGGCCGGGTTCCCCGACGCCGCGCGGGAAGCCGGTGGGAAGAACATCATCAGCGTCATCCTGGTGGACCTGCGGGCCTGGGACACGATGGGCGAGATCTCGGTGCTGGCGGTCGCCGCGGCGGGCGTGGCCAGCCTGATGTTCCTGCGCCGCCGCACGCAGCCGGTCCGCGGCCGGGTCGGCGAGCGCGCCGTGCCGCTGCCGACGGCCGGGCCGTCGCCGAACGGGGGCACGGCCGCCACCGGGACCGGCGCCGGTTGGCAGCCGACCGCGCTGGCCACCGCGCCGCGGCAGTTGCGGGTGCAGCCGCGCTGGAACCCGCTCTGGCTGCCCGGGGCGCAGGCGCTGTCCCGGGAACGGCGCTCCATCGTCTTCGAGGTGATCGCCCGGGCGCTGTTCCCCGTGGTCATGCTGCTCTCCATCTACCTGCTGCTGGTCGGCCACAGCTACGTGGGCGGCGGGTTCGCCGGCGGCATCGTCGCGGGGCTCGGCCTCATGGTGCGCTACCTGGCCGGTGGCCGGTATGAGCTGTACGCGGCCGTGCGGGCGCAGCCGGGCGCGCTCATCGGGCTGGGGCTGGTGACGGCCACCGGGACGGCGCTGGCCGGCGCGCTGTTCGGCACCGAGATCCTGGCCGGTGGCGCGCTCGACCTGCACGTCCCGCTGGTCGGGGACGTGCATCTGACATCGGCGCTGCTCTTCGACTTCGGCGTCTACCTGCTGGTGATCGGCCTGGTGCTCGACATCCTGCGCAGTCTGGGGGCGCGGGTCGACGAACAGCTGGAGAAGGAGATCGTGAGCGAGCGGCAGGCCGAGGAGATCACCCCGTGAACGACACCCCGACCCTGCTCCTCATCGCGGTCACCGGCGTGCTGGTGGCGGTGGGCGTGGTGCTGCTGCTGGAACGCAGCCTCACCCGGATCCTGCTCGGCGTGATCCTGATGGGCAACGGGGTCAACCTGATGATCCTGTCCACCGGGGGCACCGCCGGCCGGCCGCCGCTGCTGGGGCTCACCCCGGAACCGGAGATGTCCGACCCGCTGCCCCAGGCGATGATCCTCACCGCGATCGTCATCACGCTGGGGGTCACGGCGTTCCTGCTCGCCATGGCGTACCGGAGCTGGCAGCTCCAGGGCAACGACGATGTGCAGGACGACGCGGAGGACCGGCGTATCGCCTTCGGCGGCGGGCGGCGGGAGCTGCGCGCGGAGATCCGGCGGCAGCGGCGGGAACTCCGCGCCGAGATCCGGGCGCAGCGCGCCGACCTGCGCGACCGGATGGCGGCACAGGACCGCAAGGAGGCGGCGGAGCGCGCCGAGCTGCGGTCCCGGATGCTGGCCGCCGACCGCGAGCTGCGCGCCTGGCTGCGCAGCGGTACCGAGGGCGGCGCGGGCGCCGACGACGCGGAGATGGCGCGGCGGTTCCGGGACGCGCGTCAGGCGCACATCGAGGGCGTCGAGGAGCTGCGCCGGGAGGTCGAGAGCTGCCGTCAGGGCCTGCGCGAGCACCGCCGGATCGACCGGGAGACCGAGCGGGAGATGCGCCGCGAGCTGCGGCGGCGGATCCGCTCGCAGAAGCGGCGGCTGCGTGCCGCGATCCGGGCCGAGCGCGAACGGCTGGCCCGCGCCGAGGACAGCGACCTCCAGGGGAGCGAGTAGCAGATGGCCGACTTCCTGCACTACCTGGTCCCCCTCCCGGTCGTGCTGCCGCTGTTCACCGCGGGCCTCAAGCTCGCCATCGGCACCCGGCTGACGCGACTGCAGCGCGCGATGAGCGTCATCGCGCTCTCGGTGGTGCTGGTGATCGGCCTGGTGCTGCTGTTCGGCGTGGACGCCTACGGCCCGCAGGTCGTGCACATCGGGGGCTGGGGCGCCCCGATCGGGATCGCGCTGGTGGCCGACCGGCTGTCGGCGCTGATGGTGACGGTCTCCGCGGCGATCACGCTGGGCGTGCTCGTCTACTCCATCGGCCAGGGCCTCGCCGACGAGGACGAGGTGGCGCCGCTCGCGGTCTTCCACCCCACCTACCTGATCCTGGTGGCGGGGGTGTCGAACGCCTTCCTGGCCGGTGACCTGTTCAACGTCTACGTCGGGTTCGAGATCCTGCTGACGGCGAGCTACGTGCTGCTGACCATCGGCGGCACGCAGGCGCGCATCCGCGCGGGCGCCACCTACGTGGTGGTGTCGCTGCTGTCGTCGCTGGTCTTCCTCATCGCGGTCGGCCTCACCTACGCCGCGGCGGGCACGGTGAACATGGCGCAACTGGCGGTCCGGCTTCCGGGAGTGCCCGAGGAGCTGCGGCTGGTGCTCCAGGTGCTGCTGCTGGCGGCGTTCGCGATCAAGGCCGCGGTGTTCCCACTGTCGGCGTGGCTGCCGGACTCCTACCCCACCGCCCCGGCGCCGGTGACCGCGGTGTTCGCCGGCCTGCTGACCAAGGTGGGCGTGTACGCGATGATCCGCACCCAGACCCTGCTGTTCCCGGAGGGCCGGGTGGACGACGTGCTCATGTGGGCGGCGCTGGCCACGATGGTGATCGGCATCCTCGGCGCGGTCGCGCAGACCGACATCAAGCGGCTGCTGTCGTTCACGCTGGTCAGCCATATCGGCTACATGGTGTTCGGGATCGCGCTGGGCAGTGCGCACGGGATGGCCGGGGCCGTCTACTACGTGGCGCACCACATCACGGTGCAGACCGGCCTGTTCCTGGTGACCGGGCTGATCGAGCGGCGCGGGGGCAGCAGTTCGATGACGGACCTGGGCGGGCTGGCCCGGCTGTCGCCGCTGGTCGCCGTCCTGTTCTTCATCCCGGCCATGAACCTGGCCGGCATCCCGCCGCTGTCGGGGTTCCTCGGCAAGCTCGGGCTCATGCAGGCCGGGGTACAGGCCGGGACGCCGCTGGCGTACACGCTGGTGGCGGGGTCGGTGCTGACCAGCCTGCTGACGCTGTACGCGATCGCCCGCGTGTGGAACCACGCGTTCTGGCGGACGCCGATCGCGGGCGCGGTCGCCGAGCCGGGGACCGTCCTGGAGGAGGCGGAGGAGGAGTCGCCGACCTCGGCGTTCGGGCCCGGCGAGGCCGTGGGCCCGTCGTCGCGGGTGCGCGCGCCGGTCGCGCGGCCCGTGGCGCGGGCGGCGACCCTCGGCGGGCGGACGATCGTCACCTCGGCCACCCTGCCGGCGACCATGGTGGGCGCCACCGCGGGCCTGGTCGTCATGGGGCTCGCGTTCACGCTGCTGGCCGGGCCGCTGATCGGGTACTGCGACCGCGCCGCGGCCGAACTGCTCGCGCGCACCCCTTACATCACCGCGGTCTTCCCGGGAGGAACGTCATGATGGCGCCGTCCGCAACGCCCCGCCGCCGCGACCGGCCGCGGACCGCCCGCCGGGCGGTGCACCTGCCGACGCTGGCCGTCCTGGTCGTGGTGTGGACGATGCTGTACGGCGAGGTCTCGGCGGGCGTGCTCGCGTCGGGCGTGCTGGCCGCTCTGGCCGTACTGCTGGCGTTCCCGATGCCGCCGGTGGACGCCGCCCTGCGTCCGCGCCCATGGGCGTGCGTGCGGCTGCTGGCCGGCATGGCGGTGGACATCGTGGTGGCGAGCGCCCGGGTGATCCTGCAGGCGTTCGCGTTCGGCCGGGTGCCGCGCAGCTCGGTCATCCGGGTGCCGTTGCGCACCGAGTCCGACCTGATGCTGACCGGCACCGCCGTGGCGCTGTCGGTGGTGCCGGGCAGTGTGCTGGTGGAGGTCCGCTACGCGACGCGGACGCTGTTCGTCCACGTGCTGGGGGCGGCCGACGCCGCCGCCGCGGACGCCGCCCGCGCCGACGTGCTGCGGCTGGAGGAGCGAGTGGTCCGCGCGTTCGGGACCCGCGAGGACATCCGGAGCCTGGAGGCGGCCGGCGGAGAGCGAGGTGCCCGATGACGGCCATCTGGATCGCGGTCGAGGTGCTGCTCGGGGCGGCGGCGCTGCTCAGCATGGCGCGGCTGGTGATGGGGCCGTCCATCCTGGACCGGGCGCTGTCGGTGGACGTCGTGCTCGCCGCGACGATCGCCGGTGTCGGCACGTTCGCGGCGTTCCACCGCGACCCCACGCTGCTGCCGGTCCTGCTCGTGGTGTCGCTGCTGGGGTTCGTCGGCTCGGTCAGCGTGGCCAGGTTCGTCTCCCGGCGCACGCCCGAGCCGGAACCGCCGGCGGAGGCGCCGCACCCGGCGGCCGGTCCCGGGCCGGAGTCCGGGCCGGAGAACGAGAGAGGGAGCGGCCGGTGACCGCCGTGCTGGACTGGATCGCGCTGGGCTGCCTGCTCATCGGTGCGCTGTTGTCGTTCGCGGCGGGGGTCGGGCTGGTCCGGTTCCCCGACCTGCTGTCGCGCATGCACACCGCCGCCAAGCCGCAGATCCTGGGGCTGCTGCTCATCCTCGTCGGGATCGGGCTGCGGATGGCGCCCGACCCACGGGTGGGCGTCCTGGTGCTGGTGGCGGTGTTCCAGATCCTCACCGTGCCCGTTGCCGGGCACATCGCCGGGCGGGCCGCCTACCGCACCGGCCGGGTGCGCCGGGACCTGCTGGCGATCGACGAGCTGCGGGACGAACTGGCGGAGGAGCCCGGCCCGGGCCGCTGACCGTTCCGCCGTCCCGGCCTCACCGGTGCGCGCCGCCGGGGTGCACGACCGGCACCTGGAAGCCGACCACGGCACCCCCGCCCGGCCGGTTGTGGGCGAAGACGTGGCCGCCGTGCGCCGTGGCGATATCGTGCACCATCGAGAGCCCGAGCCCCGAGCCGGGCATGCTGCGGGCCGACGTGGCGCGGTAGAAGCGCTCGAAGATGTGCCCGAGCTCGTCGGGGTCGATGCCGGGGCCGCGGTCGCGGACCTCAACCCGGCCGGCCCGGATCCAGATCTCGATGGGGGCGACGCGCCCGGTGTCGAACTTCGCGGCGTTCTCCACTGGGTTGGACAGCGCGCGCTCCAGCGCGTGCGCGCGGCCGAACACGACGCTGTCGTCGGCGTCCACGACGATCTCCCGGCCGGTCCGCCGCCCGGTGCGCGCGGCGACGGCCCGCGCGAGTTCACGCAGCGCGACCTCCTGCGGCGGCTCGTCCTCCCGGGTCTCGGTGGCCAGCTCCACCAGCTCGTTGACGAGGTCGGTGAGCTCCCGTGTCTCGCCCTGCAGGTCGTCGATCAGCCGCCGCCGGGCGTCCGGTGACAGCTGCTCGAACCGCTTCATGACGCTGACGTTGGTGCGCAGGCTGGTCAGCGGCGTGCGCAGCTCATGGGAGGCGTTCTGCACCAGGCGGCGCTGATCCTCCTTGGCGGCGGCGAGACGGGACAGCATGGCGCCGAACGCCCGTCCCAGCCGGCCCACCTCGTCGCGCGCGCCGTCGCGCGTGTCCGTGGCGTCCACGTCGATCCGCCCGGTGGAGCCGACGTACTCCGCTGCCTCGGTCAGCCGCACCAGACGGCCGGTGACCCGCCGGGCGATGAGCCACCCGGCGCCTCCGGCGCACAGCAGGACGACGGTGCCCACCGCGACCATCTGCCAGGCCATCGAGTCGAGCATGCGCTCCATCGGTGAGAGCCGCTGGCCGATCTGCACGGCGCCGCGTCCGCCGCCATAGGAGATGGTGGCGATCCGGTACGTCTCGCCGTTGGCGTGATCCTCGCGGGTCCGCACGATACCCGCGGGCGACTCGGCGGCCACGGCGCGATCGGAGCCGTTGACCGGGAGGACCTCGATCTGATTGCGGTCGTTGACGGGGACGGACACGTTCCCGGTCGGCGAGAGCAGCTGGAAGGTGAAGGTCTCCGAGTGCAGCAGGCCGAGCTGGCCGATGCCGCCCTCGCCGAGCGCCGAGGAGCGCAGGTCGCCGGCGAGACCGGCGACGGTGGAGTCGAACTCCTGCTGGGCGTCGGTGCGGATGAGCAGGGCGGCGGCGTTGTAGGCGAGCGAGCCGACCACGATGATGACCGCGGCGGCGACGAGCGCGAACGACAGCGCGAACCGGGTGCCCAGCGACATGTCCGCGAAGCGGCGCGGCCACGCCGGCCGCCCCGGCACGCCCCGCCCGGGGCTGCCGTCCGCGGGCCCGCCGGAGGCGGCGGTGGTACCGATCATGTCCTGCGGGGCTCCCTACTGCGGCCGGACGGTGTACCCGACCCCGCGCACCGTCTGGATCAGGGGCGTGGAACCGGCCGGCTCCAGCTTGCGGCGCAGATAGCTGATGTAGACCGCGAGGTTCTTGGACTCCGGACCGAAGTCGTACCCCCAGATGCGGTCATAGATCGTGGCGTGGTCCAGCACGATTCCGGCGTTACGAGCCAGCAGTTCCAGCAGGTCGAACTCGGTCTTGGACAGGTCGATCTCCCGTTCGCCCCGCCACACCCGCCGGGCGCCCGGCTCGATCCGCAGGTCGCCGACCCGGATGGGCGGTTCGGCCCCCTCCCCCTCGGCCACCGGCGCGGCCCTGCGCAGCAGCGCGCGCAGCCGCGCGAGCAGTTCGTCCAGATCGAACGGCTTGGGCAGGTAGTCGTCGGCCCCCGCGTCCAGCCCGGCGACCCGGTCCGGTGTCTCCACCCGTGCCGTGAGCATGAGAATCGGCGTGCGGTCCCCCTCGGCCCGCAGCACCCGGCACACCCCGAGACCGTCGACGCCCGGCATCATCACGTCCAGCACCAGCAGGTCCACCGGCTCCCGGTGGGCCAACGCCAGCGCCTGCACGCCGTCCGCGGCGGTACGGACCTCGTACCCCTCAAGCTGCAGGGCGCGTTCGAGAGACTCGCGGATGGCGCGGTCGTCGTCGGCGAGCAGGACGCGGTTGGGAGCGTTCATGTCGACCATCGTGACGCATGTCGGTAAGTGATCGGTAAGAGGACATGCCATGTCAGGAGTGTGGGCGCCCATCCCCATGCCCGAACGGTGCGAGGACCCGCGGGAGCCGCGGCCCGCGCGGCCGGTGGGCAGCCGGCGCGCGGTTGTCCCCCCGACAGCGGGTAGTTCCTTTCCGGGCGTCCGTGCTCGGGCGCCCTCGCCGGTCCGTCCGGACCGGGCGACGTCGACGACACGAAGGGACGGCGCTCATGGGAGTCAACCGCCCACACCAGCTTCCGCTGCGCCTGATCACGGGCGCGTTCATCCTCAACTCCGGGCTCGGCAAGCGCCGGGCCGACGACGCCACCGCCGAGTACGTGCACGGCGAGGCGGCGCGCGCCTACCCCTTCCTTAAGGGGATCGATCCGCAGCGGTTCACCAAGCTGCTCGGTTCGGCCGAGATCGCACTCGGTACCGCGTTGCTGGTGCCCGCCGTGCCCGCGGCGCTGGCGGGGGCCGGGCTGACCGGGTTCGCGGCGGGGCTGCTCGGGCTGTACTTCACCGATCCGGAGGCCCGCGAGAAGGACGGCATCCGGCCGAGCCAGCAGGGCATCGCGCTGGCGAAGGACAGCTGGCTGCTGGCGATCGGGCTCAGCCTGCTGGTGGACCGGTCGCGGCCACGCGTGGCGGGGGAACCCCGGTCGTGGCGGCTCACTCCAGGTCGGGGGTGAAGGTGCGGGTGCGGCGCAGACCGGCGGCGCGGCCCTTGGCGGCGACGACGAGCGCCATCTTGCGCGAGGCCTCGTCGAGCATCTCATCGCCGAGCATGACCGCACCGCGCCGCCGCACCGTGGTGGCGTGCTCGTAGGCGTCCAGGATGAGTTCGGCGTGGTCGTAGTCGTCCTGGCTCGGGGAGAAGACCGCGTTGGCCGCGTCGACCTGGGCCGGGTGCAGGACCCACTTGCCGTCGTAGCCGAGCGCCGCGGTGCGCCGGGCGGAGCGGGTGAACGCCGGGACGTCGCGCACCTGCAGGTAGGGGCCGTCGATGGCCTGGAGGCCGTTGGCGCGGGCGGCCATGAGGATCCGCATGAGGACGTAGTGGTAGGCGTCACCGACGTCGTAGCCGGGCGGCTGCTCGCCGACGACCAGCGTCTTCATGTTGACGGACGCCATGAAGTCGGCCGGGCCGTAGACCAGGCTCTCCAGGCGCGGTGACGCGGCGGCGATCTCGTCGACGTTGACCAGGCCGCGCGCGTCCTCGATCTGCGCCTCGATGCCGATACGGCCGGGCTCCAGGCCGACGGAGCGCTCGATCTGGGTGAGCAGGGTGTCCAGCCACCGCACATGCCCGGCGTCGGCGACCTTGGGCAGCACGAGGCAGTCGAGGTTGCCGCCGGCGGCCTCCACCACGGCGATGACGTCGCGGTAGGTCCATTGGGTACTGAGGTCGTTCACGCGCACCGTGCGCACCTTGTCGCCCCAGCCGCCCTCGTTCAGCGCGGCGACCACCGCGTCACGCGCCCGTTCCTTCTCCAGCGGGGCGACGGCGTCCTCCAGATCGAGGAAGAACGCGTCGACCGGCAGCCCGCGCGCCTTCTCGATGAACCGGGGGTTCGACCCGGGGACCGCGAGCACCGACCTGCGCGACCGCGACGCCACCCTACTCATCGACCGTTCCCTCCCCGTTGCCGGACACGAATCCGCTTTCCTCCATTGACTCGCCACGGGGCACACCCCGTTCACTCGCCACGGAGCACACCTCTCCGTTCACTCGCCACGGAGCACACCTCTCCGTTCACTCGCCACGGAGCACACCTCTCCGTTCACTCGCCACGGAGGCTCCAGTCTCCCAAAGGCGCGCCCTGGGTGCGGCGGTGCCCCGCGTAGGCTGGCGCTGAGCCGGCCTGAGGAGGACCCGCAATGGCGCACCGGGAGGACCGTTCCGCTGTCACCGCGTACCCGACCAGTTCGCACTGGGGCACCTACGAGGTGCTGGTGCGCGACGGCACGGTGGTGGACGTCCGGCCGGACCCCGCCGACCCGGCCCCCTCGCCGATGATCCGCAACGCGCCGGCGGCGCAGCACCACGCGACCCGGGTGGCGCAGCCGGTGGTCCGGCGGCGCTGGCTGGAGAACGGCCCCGGCCCCGACGACCGGCGCGGCGACCCCGATGACGAGTACGTGGCGGTCGGCTGGGAGACGGCACTGGACCTGCTCGCCGCCGAACTCGACCGGGTGCGGCGCGAGCACGGCAACACCGCGATCTACGGCGGCTCCTACGGGTGGGCGAGCGCGGGCCGCCTGCACCACTCGCAGAGCCAGCTGCACCGCTTCCTCAACATCATCGGCGGTTACACCCGGTCCCGGAACACCTACAGCCACGCGGCGGTCGAGGTGCTGTTCCCGCACGTGGTGGGAGCGCGCGGCGGCTACGAGCTGCTGCGGCGACCGCCGACGTGGCGGGCCATCGCCGAGCACACCGACCTGCTCGTCTCCTTCGGCGGGCTGCGGGTCTCGAACATGTGGAACGCCTCGGGCGGCCGCGCGGCGCACACGGCCGAACCCGAACTGCTGGTGGCGGCCCGGGGCGGCGTGCGGATGGTCTCGGTGAGCCCGCTGCGGGACGACACACCCGCGGGGGCGGCGGCCGAGTGGCTGCCCATCTCGCCGGGGACCGACACCGCGGTCCTGCTCGCCCTGATGCACACGCTGTTCGAGGAGGGGCTGGCCGACACCGGTTTCCTCGACCGCTACACGGTGGGCGCGGCCGAGCTGCGCGGGTACGTGACGGGCGACGTGGACGGGATCGCCAAGAGCCCGGAGTGGGCCGCGGAGCTGAGCGGCCTGCCCGCGGACGCGCTCCGCGACCTGGCCCGCCGGATGGCGGCCGGGCGCACCCTGGTCAACGTCGGCTGGTCGGTGCAGCGGGCCCGGCACGGCGAGCAGCCGCTGTGGGCCGGGATCGCGCTCGCCGCCTGCCTCGGCCAGATCGGCCTGCCCGGTGGCGGTTTCGCCACCGGGTACGGGTCGATGGGCAGCTACGGCGGCGGTGCCACGCCGGACGCGCTCCCCACGCTGCCGCAGGGCGCAAATCCGGTGGACTCGGTCATCCCGGTCGCCCGGGTCTCCGACATGCTGCTGCACCCCGGCGCGCCGTTCGACTTCGACGGCCGCCGGCTCCGCTACCCCGACATCCGGCTGGTGTACTGGTCCGGCGGCAACCCGTTCCACCACCACCAGGACCTGAACCGGCTGAGCCGCGCGTTCGGCCGCCCCGAGACGGTGGTGGTGCACGAGACGCACTGGACGGCGACCGCCCGGCACGCCGACATCGTGCTGCCCTCGACCACCTCCCTGGAGCGGGACGACATCGCCGCCAGCCAGGGGGACCTGCGGCTGCGCGCGATGCCGCGGGCGGTGCCGCCGCACGGCGCGGCCCGCGACGAGTACGACATGTTCGCCGGGCTGGCCGAACGGCTCGGCGTCGGCAAGGAGTTCACCGAGGGGCGCACGTCGGCCGAGTGGCTGACGCACCTGTACGAGGAGTGGCGCGGCCGGTTGCGCGCGTCGGGGGTGGAGGTGCCGCCGCCGTTCGCCGAGTTCTGGGCGGCCGGTGGCGTGCCGATGCCCGGGCGGATCGAGCCCACCACGCTGTTCGGCGAGTTCCGCGCCGACCCCGGTGCCCACCCGCTGGGCACGCCGAGCGGCCGGATCGAGCTGTACTCGGCCACCATCGCCGGATTCGGCTACCCCGACTGCCCGGGCCGGCCCACCTGGCTGGACTCCGAGGAGCGGCTCGGCTCCGCGCGGTCACGGCGGTGGCCGCTGCTGCTCATCGCCAACCAGCCGACCGGGCGGCTGCACAGCCAGCAGGACATGGGCGCGCACAGCCGGTCGGAGAAGGTGGCCGGCCGGGCGCCGATCCGGATGCACCCGGCGGACGCGGCGGCGCGCGGCCTCACCGACGGCGACGTGGTGCGGGTGGTCAACGACCGGGGCAGCTGCCTGGCGGGCGTGCGGACCAGCACCGACCTGCGCCGGGGCGTGGTGCAGCTGGCCACGGGCGCGTGGTTCGACCCGTCGGCGGCCCCGGACCTTTCCTGCGTGCACGGCAATCCCAACGTGCTCACCTCGGATGTGGGGACGTCGGCGCTCAGCCACGGCTGCACCGGCCAGCTGGCGCTGGTCGAGGTGGAGCGCTTCGACGGCACGCCGCCCCCGGTGCGGGTGTTCGCGCCGCCGCGGATCACACCGGCCCGGGAGGCGTAGCGCGCGGGGCGGTCCCGTGGTCAGGCGCGCTGCGGTACTCCGGACGCGTCCTTCGGTGCGCCGGCCGCGGCGCGGCCGTCCGCCTCGTCCCCGCCGGCCGTGCGGGAGGCGCGCCGCGCGATGGCGCCGCGCCGGTCGGTGGCGACGATCAGCGGGGTGCCGGTCTCCGGGTCGGGGATGACCCGGCAGGGCAGGCCGAACACCTCCTCCACGAGTTCGGCCGTGATGATCTCGGACGGGTCGCCCTCGGCCACGATCCGCCCGTCCTTCATCGTGATGATGTGCGTGGCGTACCGGCACGCCTGGTTGAGGTCGTGCAGGACCGCGACGAGCGTGTAGCCGCGGTCGTGGTGCAGCTCCGCGCACAGGTCGAGCACGTCCATCTGGTGCGCGATGTCGAGGTAGGTGGTGGGCTCGTCCAGCAGGAGCAGCGGCGTCTGCTGGGCCAGCACCATGGCCAGCCACACGCGCTGCCGCTGGCCGCCGGAGAGCTCGTCCACCACGCGGTCGGCGAGGTCGGTCACCCGGGTGGCGTCCATGGCCTCGGTGATGATCCGCTCGTCCGCCCGCGACCACTGCCGCAGCAGCTTCTGGTGCGGGTAGCGCCCGCGCGCCACGAGGTCGGCGACGGTGATGCCGTCGGGCGCGACGGAGGTCTGCGGCAGCAGCCCGAGCCGCCGCGCCACCTCCTTGGACGGGTAGGAGCCGATGAGCCGGCCGTCCAGGTGCACCTCGCCGGAGCTGGGCTTGAGCATGCGGGAGAGCGCGCGCAGCAGGGTGGACTTCCCGCAGGCGTTGGGGCCGACGATGACGGTGAAGGAGTTGTCCGGGATCGTGATCCCGAGGTCACGGGAGATGACGCGCTGGTCGTAGGCCAGCGTCAGGTTCTCTCCCCACAGTCGGGCCGGTTCGGACATGATCTCTCGCTTCTCTCCTGAAGGTGTCGGGTGATTCCTGCCGGGCGCCGCTCAGGCGCGGCCGGTGCGCCATTCGCGGTACAGCAGCCAGACCAGGTAGCTGCCGCCGATGACGGCGCTGACGACGCCGACCGGGAGCTGGACCGGTGCCATCGCGCGCTGCGCCACCAGATCGGCGGTGAGCAGCAGGAAGGCGCCCATGAGGCCGGCGCCCGCGATCGTGGTGCCGTCGGCGCGGGCGAGCCGCCGCGCCAGCTGCGGGGCGGCGAGCGCGATGAAGGAGATGGGACCGGACACCGCGATGGCCACCCCGGTGAGCGCGCTCGCGGCCACGAGCGCGATCGTCTGGGTCGACTCCGGGGAGACCCCGAGCGCCCGGGCCGTGTCGTGCCCCATCTCCATCAACCGCAGCCGGCGGCCGTAGGCGAGGATCACCGGCACGAGGACGGCGCTCCCGATGGCGACCGCCGCGACCTGTCCCCAGGTCCGGCCGTTGAGGCTGCCGATCATCCACACCTGCGCGGCCATGGCGTCGGTCAGTTCGGCCCGGCTGATCAGGTAGTCGCGCATCGCGAGCAGCATCGCGCTCACGCCGATGCCCACGAGGATGAGCCGGTAGCCCTGCACGCCCCGCTTCATGGCGAGCAGGTAGACGACGAGCGCCGTGCCGACGCCGCCGGCGACCGCGCCGAGCGAGGTGGGCAGCATGCCGCCGCCGAGGACCAGGATGGTGAGCACCGCCCCGGTGGCCGCGCCGTGGGTGAAGCCGATGATGTCCGGACTGCCCAGCGGGTTGCGCGAGAGGCTCTGGAACACCGCCCCCGCCACGCCGAGCGCCGCGCCGACCAGCACCGCGGTCCAGGCCCGCGGCAGCCGTACCCCTTGCACGAAGAAGACGTCGAGGCGTTCGCCCCGGCCGGTCAGCGCGAGCAGGACGTCGGGCAGCGGGATCTCGTAGTCGCCGACCATCAGGGTGATCGCGAACACGGTCGCCGTGGCGGCGACCAGCGACGCGTACACCACCGTCAGCCGGAGGCGCAGCCGCACGGAGAACCTGTCGCCCAGCCGCAGCACCCGGCCGGCCGGGGGGCGTGGGTCTCGGCCGCCGGGCCGGGAAGGGCCGGCGGAACCGGGGAGTACCGCAGTCACAGCTCGGCCACCTTCTTCCGCCGGACCAGGGCGATGAACACGGGCGCGCCGACCAGCGCGGTGATGATGCCCACCTCAAGTTCACCGGTCGGCAGCACGACCCGCCCGACGGTGTCGGCGGCGACCAGCAGGATCGCCGCGAGCACCGCCGAGTACGGCAGCACCCACCGCTGGTCCGGGCCGATGAGGAGGCGTGCGACGTGCGGCACGGCGAGACCGACGAAGGCGATGGGCCCGGCGGCGGCCGTTGCGCCCCCGCACAGCAGCACGATGGCGAGGGCGGTGACCGCGCGGGTCCGGTTGACGCGTGCGCCGAGGGCGGCGGCGAGGTCCTCGCCGAGGGCGACGGCGTTCAGCGACGATCCCAGCAGCAGCGCGAGGACCGTACCGGCGAGCAGGAACGGCAGCACCGCGGTGATGACGCCGAGGTCGCGGCCGACCAGCGAGCCGATCTGCCAGAACCGGATCTGGTCGAAGACGAACTCGTTGAGGATGATGATGCCGTGCACCAGGCCGATCAGCACCGCGCCGACCGCGGTGCCGGCGAGCGCCAGTCGCACCGGGGTGGCGGCGCCGCGTCCGGCCGAGCCGAGCACGTAGACCACCACGGTGGTCAGCCCCGCTCCGGCGAAGGCGAACCAGACGTAGGCGTTGAGGTCGGTCAGCCCGAACACGAAGATGGCGACCACCACCGCGGCGGCGGCCCCGGCGTTGATCCCGAGGATGCCGGGGTCCGCCAGCGGGTTGCGGGTGAGCGCCTGCATGAGCGCCCCGGCCAGCCCCAGCGCGACGCCGACGGCAACGCCGAGGATGGTGCGCGGGACCCGCAGCTCGTAGACGACGCTGTGGTCGTAGGAGCCGTCGTAGTTCCACAGGGCCTGCCACACGGTGGACAGCGGGATGGCCTTGGCCCCGACCGCGATGCTGAGCAGCACGCACAGCACCAGGACGCCCAGCGCGGCCAGCAGCCCGGCGGCCCGCGCCGCGTGCACCCGCGCGTGCGCCGCGGTGCGCCGTTCCAGCGCCGCCGCGGCGGCGCCGACCGTGCCGTCGACGTCCGGCGCCACGGGAGCTTTCGGGGTCACCGCCCGCCCACCCGGCACAGCGGGAGGGCACGCCGCAGCGAGTGGAACACCTGGAACCTCCGACCCCGACTCGGCCACGTACGAACTTAGTAGAGGCTAACCTATCCCCGAATGCGGAGGAAGGCGGGATCCCCGGTGTGCGGCACCGCGCCGTCGGGCGACCCGCCAGGAGGAACGTCCGAGGTCCCGCTCGGGAACCGCGCACGCGGCACGATGGAGCCGTTCTCGTGGCTGCGTCGCCCATCGCACGCGGCCCATTTGGCCGTCCTGCGGAGATAGCGGGTCGAGTGAGATGCCGCCCGGCCGGTTCTCACCTCGCCCTGGCCGCGACCGGCGTCACCTCATCCGATCCGGACGGCGATCCCGTTCGTCCCGCTCGCCCGCGATCAGGGGCCGTCCGGCGAGCGATCTGAAAGGCTCCGGTGATGGACCGAGAGACCGACGTACCCGAGATTCCCGTCCGGCCCGCGCATCCGGCCCAGGTGAACGACTACGACGGCTTCGCCGAGGCGTACGCGGCGGACAACGAGAACAACCTGATGAACGCCTACTACGAACGGCCCGCGATGCTGGCCCTCGCCGGAGACGTGAGCGGCCGCCGCATCCTGGACGCCGGCTGCGGCGCGGGCCCCCTGTCCGCCGCGCTACGCGACCGCGGTGCCGACGTCACCGGCATCGACGCCAGCGTCGGGATGCCGGCCTTGGCCAGGCGGCGGCTCGGGGACGACGCGGACCTGCGCGTGGTCGACCTCAGCGGCCCGCTCCCCTTCGCCGACGGCGCGTTCGACGACGTGGTCGCGTCGCTGGTGCTGCACTACCTGGAGGACTGGGGGCCGCCCCTGGCCGAGACGCGGCGCGTCCTCAGGCCCGGCGGCCGGCTGATCGTGTCGGTGCAGCACCCGTTCGCGGACTATGTGCTGCAGGATCCTCGGCCCGACTATTCCGCGACCACCGCCTATACCTGCGATTTCACGTTCGGCGGGCGGTCCGTCCCGATGAGGTTCTGGCGCAGGCCGTTGCACGCGATGACCGATGCCTTCACCGCCGCCGGTTTCCGGCTCTCCGTCATCAGCGAGCCGCAGCCCGACCCGACCACCCGTGCGCTGTTCCCCGGCGACTTCGAGAGCCTGTCGACCCGGATCGGCTTCCTCTTCTTCGTCCTTGAGGCCCCGCCGTCGCCCGTCGGGTCGGACGGCTAGCCGGTCGCGGATCGGGTGTCCCGTCTCACGCGGGTCGATTCGCTCACCTGCGCGGATGCCGGTTCGAGGGAGACGACCGGCGAAGCCTGACGGTCCGAGTGCGACGGAACGCCCGTGGTGGACGTTGCGGGAGTCCCAGGTTCCCGCGGGCCGCCCGGCTTCGCGACCTCGTCGAGGGGCCGCGCACGAGCCCGTGGCCGGCGGGTTCGCGAAGCCGGGCCGCGTGCGCCGACCGGGTGCCGAGCGGATGGCGCGCTCGGCCCCGATCCAGGTCGGGATGCCGGGGAACACGGCCGGCCGCCACCGGGCAGGCCGGTGTTACGAAGGCCGGACGACCGGGCCACACCGCCTGCCAAGATCCGTCAGCGGTACGGCCACCGGACGCGGCGGACCGGCCGCACGGCCCCCGGGCCGCATGTCCGGTCCGGTGGCCGCCGTCTCGTGGCGGCGTCAGAGCGCGCGCAGCAGTCCGCCGTCGCAGCTGATCCGGGTGCCCGTCACATAGGAGGCGCCGGTGCCGGCGAGGAAGGTGACCACCGCGGCGAACTCCTCGGGAGTGCCCAGCCGGCCGGCCGGGATCTGGGCGACCGCCGCCGCGCGCACCTCCTCGGGGGTGCGTCCGGTCCGCTGCGCGGCCGCGCGGTCCAGCTCCGCGACCCGGTCGGTGTCGATCCGGCCCGGCAGCACCATGTTGACGGTGACTCCGTCGGCGGCCACCTCGGCGGCGAGGGTCTTGAGATAACTGGCGAGCGCGGCCCGCGCGGTGTTCGAGCCCACCATGTTCGGGGCCGGCTGCCGGACGAACGTCGAGCCGACCGCGACGATGCGCCCCCAGCCCCGCTCACGCATGCCGGGCAGCACGGCCGCGACCAGGCGCTGCTGCGCGAGCAACTGGGTCTCGATCGCGGAGGCGAGGTCGCCGTCGGTCGCGTCGACCGCGGCCTGCGGCGGCGGTCCCCCGCCGTTGAGCACGCACACGTCCACCGGGCCGAACCGCTCCCGCGCCGCCGCCACCAGGCGGGCCGGTGTCCGCGGATCGGCGATGTCGGCGGGGACGGCGAAGGCCGAGGGGAGCTCGTCCGCGCACTGTTGCAGCAGGTCGGCGCGGCGTGCCGTCATGACCACGTTGGCGCCCTCGGCGGCCAGCGCGCGGGCGATCGCCAGCCCCAGCCCGGCGCTCGATCCCGGCACGATCGCCGTACGTCCCGCGAGTCCGGTGTCCATCGGCTCCTCCTTCGCCTCCCCGGGCGCCCGGTGGCGGGCCTCCGCCGGTCCGCCCCATTGTGGCGGACCCGCCGCCGGACCCGGCGCCGGGGCGGACCTGGCGGGCGGCACGGCCGTGGGAGTACGCTGAATCAATTGACGGAGTCAAGAAGATTGTTGACATCATCATGGACGTGCTCCCCGCCACCGCAACGCCGGTCTCCCCCGAGGACATCGCCGAGATCCGCGCCTTCAGCCGCTTCTTCACCAACCGCCTCGGCGTGCTGCGCGCCGGCCTGCTCGACACCAGGTGGTCGCTCACCGAGGCGCGCGTGCTGTACGAGCTCGCCCGCTCCGACCGCACGGAGCTCGCCGACCTGCGCCGCGAGCTGGACATCGACGCCGGCCAGCTCAGCCGCGTGGTCGGCCGGCTCGCCGACGACGGCCTGATCACCCGCTCGCCCTCGCCCATCGACGGCCGGCGGCAGGTCCTGGAGCTGACCCCGGCCGGGACGAAGGCCGCCGCGATGCTGGACGAGCGCGCCTCCGAGCAGGTGCGCGCCGAGCTCGCCCCCCTGCCCGCGGCCGACCGGCACCGGCTGGTCACCGCGGTCGCCACCGCCCGCCGGCTGCTCACCGCCGCCACCGACCCGGCCGCGCGCCCCGCAACCGTGCTGCTGCGCCCGCTCCGCCCCGGCGACCTGGGCTGGGCGGTGCAGCGCAACGCGGTCCTCTACGCCGCGGAGTACGGCTTCGACCAGAGCTACGAGGCCCTGGTGGCCGAGATCGTCGCCGAGTACGGCAGATCCCACGACCCGCGCCGCGAGACGGCGTGGATCGCCGAACTCGACGGCGAGCCGGTAGGCTGCGTCTTCTGCGTCCGCGCGGACGACACCACCGCCAAACTCCGCCTGCTGCTGGTGGAGCCGTCCGCCCGGGGGAACGGCATCGGCAGCCGGCTCGTGGCGGAGTGCCTCTCCTTCGCGCGGGCCGCGGGCTACCGGCGGATGACGCTGTGGACCAACAACGTGCTGACCTCCGCGCGCCGAATCTACGACCGCGCCGGGTTCACGATGGTCCGCGCGGAGCCGCACCACAGCTTCGGCGTCGACCTGGTCGGCGAGACCTGGGAACGCGACCTGTAACCGTCCATGACCGCGGCCGGCGCGGCACCGGCGCCCGGCACCGCGCGGGCACAATGGGGGCATGGTCATCACCGGGCGCGGCGCGCACGAGATCGCCGACAGCGTGGAACGGGCGATCGCCGTCGGAGATCTCGGGACCGGGGTGGTGCTGCCGCCGATCCGGGAACTCGCGGGGCGGCTGGGGGTCAGTCCCAACACGGTGGCGTCCGCCTACCGGGTGCTGCGCGAGCGGGGGCTGGTCGAGACCGGAGGGCGGCGCGGGACGCGGGTGCGCGCGCAGGCCGCCGCGGTGCCGCGCGACATCGAACCCGAGGCCGTGCCGCCGGGGACGCGGGACGTCGGCAGCGGCAACCCCGACCCGCGGCTGCTCCCCGACCTGGGCGCCGCGCTCGCCGCCGTCGCCGCCCGGCGGGCCGGGCGGCATCCGCTCTACGGCGACCCCGCCGTCAGCCCCGACCTGCTCGCGGTGGCCCGCGAGACGTTCACGGCGGACGGCGTGCCGGCGGACGCGCTCGCCGTCACCTCCGGGGCCCTGGACGGGATCGACCGCGCGCTGCGGGCCGTCCTGCGTCCCGGCGACGCCGTGGCCGTGGAGGATCCCGGCTGGACCAGCGAACTCGACCTCGCGGCCGCCCTCGGGCTGCGGCGGCTCCCGGTGCGGGTCGACTCCGACGGTCCCCTCGTGGACGACGTCACGGCCGCGCTGCGGTCCGGAGCGCGGGCGCTCGTGCTCACCAGCCGTGCCCAGAACCCGACCGGCGCGGCGCTGACCGCCGATCGCGCCGATCGCCTGCGCGCGGTGCTCACCGCCCATCCCGGCGTCCTCACGGTGGAGGACGACCACGGGTTCGGGTTCGTCGACCTCCCGTTCCGCTGCGTCGCCGGCGCGACCGGACGGTGGCTGGTGCTGCGCTCGGTGGCCAAGGGGTACGGGCCGGACCTGCGGCTCGCGCTGCTCGCCGGGGACACCGCGACCATCGACCGGCTGCGCGCCCAGCAGCGGCTCGGGCCGGGGTGGGTGAGCCACGTGCTCCAGGAGGCGTTCGTGGAACTGTGGCGCTCGGGGGTGGTGGATCCCGGGCGAGCCGCCCGCCGGTACCGCGAACGCCGCGACGCGCTGATCGAGCTGCTCGCCCGGCACGGGATCACCGCGACCGGGCGATCCGGGGTGAACGTCTGGATCCCGGTCACCGACGAGGCCACCGCGGTCGGCCGGCTGCTCGCCCGCGGCTGGGCGGTGACCCCCGGCGCCCGGTTCCGCACCGCGTCGGCTCCGGGCATCCGGGTGACCGTCTCCCCGCTGGAGCCGGGGGACCTGCCGCGGCTCGCGGACGACATCGCGCTCGCCGTCCGGCCGGGCGGGCCACGGGTGTGAGGGCCGCCGGTCAGCCCAGGACGGCGGCCGGGCAATTCCGCGCCAGGGTGTGGCTCAGCACCTCCGGGTCGGCAGCGGCGAGCAGGCACGGGGCCGCCACCTCCGGCCGTTCCGCGGCCGAGGCGGTGTCCGCCGATCCGGAGCGGGCCGGCCGCCCCTCCTCCCGGCCCGGTGACCGCGACCGCCGGTGGTGGAACCTCCGCGCCGTCCCCGGGTCAGGCCGGCCGGCGCGACTGCACGAAGGTGAACCGCCCGGCGACGAAGCGCGGGTCGGTGAGCGCGGCGGTGGCGGCCGGGTTGGCGCCGGTGCCGTGGTAGTCGCTGAACGCCGCGGACTGGTTGACGAAGACCTGGCCGGTGAGGTTCGCCGACAGGTGGACCCCCGCGTCCAGCGCGGCGCGTTCGGCGGCGGTCAGGACGTCGCTCTCCGTGGCGTAGACCGCGGCGGTCAGCGCGCCGCGTTCGGTGACCGTCTCGCGCAGCAGCCGCAGGGCGTCGTCGGTGCCGGCCGTGGGGATCAGGAACGCGATGGGGCCGAAGTGCTCGTGCCCGTAGACGTCGCGCTGCTCGGCGCCGACCCGGATGAGGGCCGGGGTGCGCACCGTGGCGGCGGCGAAGTCGGGGTGGGCGACCGTCCGGGAGGCGAGCACGACGTCGCCGAGGTCGCCGGCCGCCTCCAGGCGGGCGAGCACGGCGTCGTTGGCGATGGCCCCGAGGACACCGGTGGCCCGCGCTGGGTCGCCGAGCAGCCGGTCCACCGCCGCCGCTAGGTCGGCGCCGACCTGCTCAACGCTCCGGTGCCCCTCATCGGTGCTGATCCCGGCACTCGGCACGAAGATGTTCTGCGGCGTGGTGCACATCTGCCCGCTGTAGAGCGACAGCGAGAACGCCAGGTTGCCGAGCATCCCCGCGTAGGAGTCGGTTGAGTCCAGGACGACGGGATTGACTCCGGCCTTCTCGGTGTTGACGAACGCCTGCGGTGCGTTGCGCTCCAGCCATTCGCCGAACTCGGTGGAGCCGGTGAAGTCGATGATCCGCACCTCGGGCCGGACGGCGAGCGTCGCGGCGAGCCGTTCGTCGGGCCGCTCGGCGGCGAGCAGCACCGTGTTCGGGTCGTATCCGGCCTCGGCCAGCACCTCGCGGGCGACGGCGACCGTGATGGCCAAGGGCAGCACGGCGCGCGGGTGCGGCTTGACGATGACCGGGTTTCCGGTGACCAGGCTGGCGAACAGCCCCGGGTAGGCGTTCCAGGTGGGGAAGGTGTTGCACCCGATCACCAGCGCCACCCCGCGCGGCACGGCGTGGAAGCGTTTCTGCAGGACGAGCGGCTCGCCCTTGCGCTGCGGCTTCTCCCACCGGACCGCGCCGGCGTAGCGTGCGATCAAGTCGTAGCCGTAGGCGACCGCCTCCAGCCCGCGATCCTGGGCCTGGGGGCCACCGGCCTGGAACGCCATGACGAACGCCTGTCCGCTGGTGTGCTGGACGGCGTGGGCCATCTCGAAGCTGCGCCGGTTGAGCCGGTCGAGGATCTCCACGCAGACCCCGGCGCGCGCCTCGGGTCCGGCGTCCCGCCAGGCGGGCAGCGCGGCGGCGGCCGCGGAGACGAGAGTGCCGGCGTCGGCGTGCGGGTAGCCCACCCCGAGCGGGATGCCGTACGGCGAGCGTTCGGTGACCACCCGGTCACCGTCGCCGGGCTGATCCAGCGGGAAGTCGGCGCCGAGGTAGCGCTCGAAGGCGGCCTGACCCTGCGGCGCCGCGTCCGGGCCGTACACCTTCGGGCTCGGTGATTCGGGGTACGGGCTCCAGTGGTAGCGGCCGTGCGCGGCGGCCACCGCCTCCTTCAGGGTGTCGCGGTGCCGCGCGAAGAACTCCGACGGGTCTGTGCTGGCCTGGCCCACGGATCCGCTCCCAACTCGTGGTCCGGCGCCGCCTCTTCTCCCGATTCACGCCACGGGAGGCTGCTCTCCCCGTTCACGCCACGGGAGGCTGCTGTTCCCGTTCACGCCACGGGAGGCTTGACAGATCGCCGGTCGGTGATGGTTCCTAGAGGTATTCCTAACCGACCGTTCGTTCAGTTTCAAGGGACGTCGGTCCCTGGGCGGGGCTCGTGGGGAGGCGGATCCGACGGTGACGGACAGCGGCCACGCGGACGAACCGGCGGCACCCGGCGCGGCCGATGCGCAGGCTGCCGCCGAGCGCGCGGTGACCGCCATGCTGGCCGCCGATACCGCCTCCACCGCCCTGGGCATCGAGGTGACCGGCGTCCGCCCGGGGCACGCGGTGGCGCGCATGCGGGTCACCGAGCGGATGGTCAACGGCCACGGTGTCTGCCACGGCGGCTACGTGTTCCTGCTCGCCGACACCGCGTTCGCCGCCGCCGGCAACAGCCACGGCGTGGTCACGGTCGCCGCCGCGGCCGACATCACCTTCGTCAGCAGCGCCCGGCAGGGCGACGTGCTCACCGCCGGGGCCGCCGAGCGCGTGCGCTACGGACGCAGCGGCATCTACGACGTCACGGTGACCCGCCAGGACGGCGCGGTCGTGGCCGAGTTCCGTGGCACCGGCCGGACGCTGCCGAACGGACCGGGGCGCTGACCACCGCGCGGTGAGCGCACGGACCACCACAGCCCGCACCCGAACCAGCGGAGGGAACACAGCGCGATGCCCGACCAGGTCTCCCCCCGGCGGCCGCCCCGCCCGGCCGCCGACTCCGCCCCGGCCCCCGGCCCCGGATCGCTGGACGCGATGGAGCGCGCGCCGCGAGAGGAGGTCGAGCGCCACCAGCTCGTCCGGCTCAGACGGACGCTGCGGCACGCCTACGACCACCAGGTCTTCTACCGCCGCAAGTGCCAGGCGGCCGGTGTGACGCCCGATGACCTGCGGGAGCTCGCCGATCTCGCCCGGTTTCCGTTCACCACCAAACAGGACCTGCGCGACGCCTACCCGTTCGAGGCGCTCGCCGTGCCGATGGACCGCGTCCTGCGGGTGCACGCCTCCAGCGGCACCACCGGCAGCGCGACGGTCGTCGGCTACACGCGGCACGACCTGGACGTGTGGGCCGATCTGGTCGCCCGGTGCATCCGGGCCGCCGGCGGCCGGCCGGGCGAGAAGGTGCACGTGGCGTACGGGTACGGGCTGTTCACCGGCGGGCTGGGCGCGCACTACGGGGCCGAACGGCTGGGCTGCACCGTGATCCCGGTCTCCGGTGGCCAGACCACGCGGCAGGTGCGGCTCATCCACGACCTGCGGCCGGACACGATCATGGTGACGCCCTCCTACCTGCTGGCGATCGCCGACGAGTTCCGCCGCCAGGGCCTCGATCCGCGGGCCAGCTCGCTGCGGACCGCCGTCCTGGGCGCGGAGCCGTGGACCGAGGACATGCGCGCCGAGATCGAGGACGTCTTCGCCCTGGACGCCGTGGACATCTACGGCCTGTCCGAGGTGATGGGGCCGGGGGTGGCCGGCGAGTGCGCCGAGACCAAGGACGGCCTGCACGTCTGGGAGGACCACTTCCGCCCCGAGATCGTCGACCCGCTCGGCGACGCGGTCCTCGGTGACGGCGCGGACGGCGAACTGGTCCTCACCACGCTCACCCGTGAGGCGCTGCCGGTGGTGCGCTACCGCACCCGCGACCTGACCCGGCTGCGGCCGGGGACCGCGCGTCCGGGGTTCCGGCGGATGGCGCGGATCACCGGGCGCAGCGACGACATGATCATCCTGCGCGGCGTCAACCTGTTCCCCTCCCAGATCGAGGAGCAGGTGCTGCGGGTCCCGGGGCTCGCGCCGCACTTCCAGCTGCTGCTGCGCCGGCCGGCCCGGCTGGACGAGCTCACCGTCCGCGTGGAGCACCGGCCCGACGCCGGCCCGGTCGCCCGCGCCGCCGCGGGTGTGCTGCTGGCCACGGCGGTGCGCGAGCACCTCGGGGTCGCCGCCGAGGTGGAGGTGGTCGCCCCCGGCACCCTGGAGCGCTCGGTGGGCAAGATCCGGCGCGTCGTGGACGAGCGGCCGGGGTGAGGGACGTGCCGGGCGGCGGCGGAAGGACGGACGCGGGGCACGGCGGCCGAGGGTCGGCGGCGCCGGTAGATTCTGGCCTCGTGTCCAGATCGCCGTCCCCTCCTCCCGGCCCGCCCCGGCGCCGCGCCGGGCGCCCCGGCCACGATGCCGAGTCCGTCCTGCGGACCGCCGTCCAGGTCTTCAACGAGCGCGGCTACGACGGCACCAGCATGGAGGACCTCGCCCGCGCCCTCGGCGTGACCAAGTCCGCCATCTACCACCACGTCGCCGGGAAGGAGGAACTGCTCCGGCAGTCGCTGGACCGCGCGCTGGACGCGCTGTTCGCCGTCACCCGCGAGCCCGGGGCCACCACCGGCCCGGCGATCGACCGGCTGGAGCACGTGCTGCGCGGCAGCGTGCGGGTGCTGGTCGAGCAGTTGCCGCACGTCACGCTGCTGCTGCGGGTGCGCGGCAACACCGCCGTGGAACGGGGCGCCCTGCAGCGCCGCCGGGAGTTCGACCACTTCGTCGGCGACCTGGTGCGCGAGGGTGTCGCGGCGGGTGACATCCGGCCGGACGTGGACCCCGCGCTCACGAGCCGGCTGCTGTTCGGGATGGTCAACTCGGTCGTGGAGTGGTACCGCCCCGGCCGCGGCCTGGCCGGTGGCGACCTCGCCGAGGCGCTGGCCACCGTGGCGTTCGACGGCCTCCGCCGCCCCGCCGTGCGCCCGCCGGCCGGCGAAGGCTGAGCCGCGATCCCGCCCCGTGGGCGCCGTGCCTCCCTTCCGCAACGCCCCGTCCGGCCGCGATTCCGCCGGTGGACCCGCCTGGACGGTTAGTGTGATCGGGGAGCAGCCGGCGCATCAGAGGGGGATCGTTCCGTGGCGCACCGGATGGGGTCGCAGCGCCTCGCGGCCGTGCTCGCTGTCCTGCTCTCGCTGACGTGGTTCGTGGCGCCGCCGGCCGCCGCCGCTCCCGCCCCGGACCGCCCCAAGGGTCCGGTGGTGCTCGTCGGCGTGCCCGGCCTCATGTGGGAGGAGGCCGACCCCGAGACCATGCCGCACCTGTGGCGGCTGGCCCAGGACGGTTCCATCGGCAACCTGTCCATCCGCACCGCCACCTCCCGCACGTGCCCCGTCGACGGCTGGCTCAGCATCTCCGCCGGGCAGCGCGCCGCGAGCGAGCGGCAGACGTACTCCATCTGCGAGCTCCCCCGCCGGCCCGAGCGGGACGGCGCCGGCGCGACGGTGCCCGACTTCGCGCAGCACGTCGACTACAACGCCTCCTCCAAGTTCGTCGCCCAGGTCGGCCTGCTCGGCGACACGGTGCACGCCGCGGGCGGCAGCACCCTGGCCGTCGGCCCGGGCGCCGCACTCGCCGCGGCGGACGGTTCCGGCCGGGTGGACCGCTACCTCGGCAACGTGGACGCGCTGCGTGAACGGGACTGGCGCGAGAACCAGCTCGTCGTCATCGACCTGGACGACCTCGCCGACCTGTACCTCGACCTGCCGGCCAACCCCGACGCCGAACTCGGCGAGGACGCCGCCGTCGACCGCGAGGAGCCCGAGCCGGACCCGATCCAGGACGCCGACCGCCTGGAGCGGCTCAGCGCCATCGACGACCAGCTCGGTACCGTCCTGGACATGCTTCCGGCCGGCGCCACGCTGATGGTCGCGGGCGTCTCGGTGGAGGCGGGGCCGTCCAACCTGAACGTCGCGGTGCTGCACGGTGTCGGCCCCGGCGGTGAGGACTTCGACCGCGGTTACCTCAGTTCCGAATCCACCCGGCGGGCCGGGCTGGTCACGCTGACGGACATCACCACCACGCTGCTGCACGCCATGTCGCTGGACGCGCCGCCCAGCATGGTGGGCCGGGCGTGGAAGGAGGTCCGGGCGCCGGCGGACTTCACCGAGGCCGTGAACGGTCTCGTCGAGTTCAACACCGCCGCCAAGGTCGTGGAGTCGCTCATCGCCAGCTTCTTCAGCGGGCTGGTGGCCATCCAGTTGCTCATCTACGCGGCGGCCGCGTACACGCTGAAGCGGTACGGCGGCCGGGACCGCAAGAAGCGCGACGTGGTGCTGTCCGTGATCCGCGCGGTGGCGCTGGGCGGCGCGGCGTTCCCGGTCTCCAGCTACCTGGCCAACCTCATCCCGTGGTGGTCGGCGGCGCAACCGCAACTCGCGCTGCTCGGCAGCGTGCTGCTCGCCGACGCGCTGGTGGTGGCCCTCGCTCTGGCCGGGCCGTGGCGGCGCGACATCATCGGTCCGGCGGCGGTGGTCGCGGCGGTCACCACGGGCGTGCTGTTCGTTGACCTGTGCACCGGTGCGCACCTGCAGATGAACTCGCCCACCGGGTACAGCCCGATCGTCGCCGGCCGGTTCTACGGTCTCGGCAACATCGCGTTCGCCACGTTCGCGACCGGGGTGCTGATGACCGTGGCGGGCGTGGCGCGGCTGCCGCTGGTGCGCGGCCACCGGCGCCGGGCGGTGACGGTGGCGCTCGCTCTGGGCGTCGCAACGCTGTTCGTGATCGGCTGGCCGGGTCTGGGCACCGACTTCGGCGGCGTCATCGCGATCATCCCCGGTCTGGCCGTGACCGTGCTCATGATCGCCGGCAAGCGGGTGACCCTTCCGCGGCTGCTGCTGGTCGGGGCGGTGTCGATCGTGGTCATCGGCGCCATGGCCTACGCCGACTACCTGCGCCCGCCGAGCCAGCGCAGCCACTTCGGGGCGTTCGCCGGGCAGGTCGTGGACGGCGAGGCCGGCACCGTGGTCGCGCGCAAGCTCGGCGCGATGGTCGGGTCGCTGGGCAACTGGCAGCTCACCCTGCTGTCGGCCTGCGCGCTGCTCTTCCTGTTCGCGGTGCTGAACAAGCCGACCGACTGGCGGATGGGCGCGCTGCAGCGGGCGTACGAGTACGCGCCGACCCTGCGGGCCGGCCTGACCGGGTCGCTGGTGACCGCGCTGGCCGGGTTCGCGGTCAACGATTCCGGAATCGCGATCCCGGCGCTGGCGCTCACGGTGGCCGTGCCCCTCACGCTCTCGGCGTGCGCGTGGGTACTGCGGCAGGAGGGCCCGTCGCGGCCGGCCGGCGCGCCCGGCCGGGGCGGCCCGGACGGTCGGAACGGCGCGGCGGCAGCGGAGGTGCCCGCCGACGCTCCTGGGGCGCCCGCCGCGGGCGGGAGGGCCGAGCCGGCCGAGCCCCGGCGCCGGTGACCGGTTCCGGCTCCGGAACGAGGGACGGAAAATGCCAGCGGCCCGCCGGACCGCGCCGTAAATGGCAGAGTTCCCGTACGACGCCGTTTTTCCGGCATTTCGCTTGTAGGACAGGTCACGTCACTGAAGTCACGATTTCATCGCGACTCATGTGGTAAGGTCCGGGACCGGATGCTTGTTTTAAGCGTCTTAGCAATGAGTGGGCACACGCTTGTCACGTACAAGCGGTCGGGTGCATCACACGCCGATGTCGAAACAGACCCGGCCGCCCGAGCCAGAGTCGAAGCCCCCTGGCACACGACGATGCCATCGCGAGCGTCTGGAACATCCTCATTGCCGGCATGAGGGGTAAGCACAGGGATGAGACATCAGTTCTGCCACAGTGGCGTGCCCACGAACGCGTTGACCCGTGGCCCGAGCGGCCGCCTTTCCAGGGCGGCGTGGACCACCGCGCCTTCCGGCCGGGCAACGGCATCGGCGTACCACCCCGGAGCGAGCATGCCCGCGCTGACCATCACGTCCCGCAACCATGACGACGGCACCGTGCTCGTCCTCGACGGCGAGATCGACATCGCCACCGAGGACGACTTCCACCATGCCGTGCGAGAGGCGGTGAGCGAACGGCCGCACGGCCGGGTGGTCCTCGACTGCGCCCGCCTGTCCTTCATCGACTCCAGCGGCCTGCGCGTGCTCATCCAGTGCCACAAGGCCAGCCGCGAGCACTACAGCCGCATCCTGATCGCCGCCGCGTCCGAGCGGGTGGCGCAGATCCTGCACGTCACGGCCCTGGACACCCGCATCCCCGTCTTCCCCACGGTCGAGTCCGCGCTCAGCGCCCCGCTGGAGAGCGCCAGCCCCAACTGACCGGCCCGCACCGGCGTGCGGTTCAGAACAGCAGCAGCCACACGCCCAGCGCCAGCACCGCCAGGTTGACCAGGGCGAAGAGCACCACCCAGGCGGTGCCTGGGATGCCGGTCAGCCGCGCGAGCTGGTCGGCGTCGGAGTGCGGGGAGGGCTGCCGGATGCGCTGCCCCTGGAGCTCGAACACCGGGCGCACACCGGCCAGCAGCAGGAACCAGGTGAACAGGTAGGCGAAGACCGCCTGCACCTCGGCCGGGGTGAACCACGAGACGAGGAACACGATCGCGCCGGTGCCGACCACCGAGACGACCCCGTAGACGTTGCGGATCAGCAGCAGCATGGCGGCCAGGACGAGGATGCTGATCCACAGCAGCGCGGTGATCCGGTCGCCGAGCAGCAGCAGGATCGCGGCGAGGCCCACCAGCGACGGCGTCACATACCCGGCGAAGACCGTGAGGATCATGCCGATCCCGTGCGGCTTCCCCCGCGAGACGGTGACACCGGAGGTGTCGGAGTGCAGCCGGATGCCGGTGAGCTGCCGGCCACTGAGCAGCGCCACCAGCGCGTGCCCGCCCTCGTGCGCGATCGTGACGACGTTGCGCGCCACCCGCCAGGGGCCGCGCACGGAGACCACGACGAGGGCGATGACCCCGGTGGCGATGACCAGCCACTGCGGCGGCGCGGGCTGCGTCAGGAAGACGTCCTGCCAGACGTCCGCGAACGACGTACCTTCCATGTCCTCGCTGCCCTCGCCTCTCCGCTCGGCTCCGCTGGTCGCGCGTTACCGAACTCTAGGACATGTCCGGCACCCCGCCGCCCGCTCGGACGTCGATCACGGCGCACCGGTTCCCGCCGGGGATGCGGACGGTTAAAGTGCAGCGATGACCTCCGGAACCGAACGCACCGGTCCACTGCGCTTCACCATGGCCAACGTGGCCGGCGGCCGGATGCTCCGGCCGGGCGAGGGAGATCACCGGTACGCCCCCGAAGACCGCACCGAGGAGTTCGCCGCCGCGATGGGGTCCGGTGACACCGACGTGCTCGGCATCGCCGAACTCGACTGCAGCCCGGGGTCACGGCAATTGACGGCGCTCGCGGAGCCGGTGATCGGCCGGACCGGCGTCCATCTGGCGGAGTACCGCCTGGCCGAGTCGGCCGTTCCAGGAGTGGCCGGGCAGGGCGTCGGGCTCGCCTGCCGGCATCCGCTCGCCGACGTCGAGCGGATCGAGCTGCCCGACCCGCCGTTCCCGCTGCTGCACTGGCGCACCGGGGAGGAACTGCCGTGGCACACCAAGGGACTGCTGGTGGCACGGCTGGAGCCGCCGGGCGACGACCGCCACCTGGACGTCGGGATCATCCACACGCACCCGGTCCACATGGCACGGGACGCGAAAGGTGTCGAGCACAGCTACGAGAGGGGCCCGGGGCGCGAGTTCGGCCAGGCGACGGCGGAGTTCGTGGCCGCCCGGCTCGCCGCCCGGGGCGCGGACTCGATCGTCCTGATGGGCGACATGAACAATTGCTCGGGCTTCTTCCGCCGGATCGGTGACCGCGAACTGGTGGACGTGTTCGGCGCCCGGCCGCCCGCCACCACCCCCGACGGCCGGTGCATCGACCGGGCGCTGGTCACCGGCGACCTGCGCGTGGCGGGCCGCCCCGAGGTGATCCGGCTGGCGGGCGCCGACCACTTCCCGGTCCGATTCCGGCTGGAATCGCCGACCGGGCCCACGAAGGACGCCGAGCCGATGGACTTCGCGCTGAAAGAGGCGCCGCCGCTCGGCCGCGGCCGGCCGGGCGCGCCGAACGCCGCCCAGGAGGCGGCACGGCACCCGTACGCCGGCCCCCCGGACGTCGGTCCGCGTCGGGCGCGTTAAGGCCGGAGCGCCGCGCGCAAGGGAGCCGGGCGCGTCTTCGGCCTCCCCGGAGTGTCAGTGGCGGCGGCTAGCCTCGGTCGCATGACGACCCTCTCCCAGCTGCGCAGAGCCGCGCTCGGCCTTCCGGAGGTCGAGGAGGGCACGCACTTCGGTCTGGTCGCGTTCTCGGTCCGCGGCCGGGGGTTCGCGTCGGTGACGAAGGACGGTCAGGTGCGGCTCCGCCTGCCGGACACCGAGGTCGAGGCCGCGGTGTCCGCCCACCCGACCGGGGAGCGGATCCTGCGAGCGGGCGCGCTCATCGGCTTCCGGGTACCGCTGGCCGACATCAGCGGCAAGGACCTCAACGCCCTGGTCCGGGCGGCCTGGTTCCGCCGCGCGCCGAAGCGGCTGGCGTCGGCGCTCGCGACCGCCGACACGGGGGTCACAGCCGAGGCGTCCGACCTGCCGGCCGCCATCGGGAGGCCGGCCACCCGGGCCCTGCTCGGGGCCGGGCTGACCGGCCTCGCGCAGGTCGCCACCCGGTCGGAGGACGAACTACTCGCCCTGCACGGGGTCGGCCCGAAGGCCGTGCGGATCCTCACCGCGGCCCTGGCGGAGAAGGGCATGTCGCTGCACTGAGGGTGAGTGCGCGCGTCCCCCTCCCCCCGCTGGCCGGTGCCGCGCCGGCCGGCGGCTCACTCCGGGCGGATCGCCACCGACCCGGTGGTGGTGTCCACCGAGATGACCGCGCGGGCGTCGGCCGCGGTCGCGACGTCGACGGCGCGGTCGCCGGTGGTCGACGCGCCGGTCACCCGGTACGCGGCGTCGGGTACGCGCAGGTCGACCGCCCCCGTGGTCGTCGTGACGGCCAGTTCCCGGAAGGCGGCCGACACCGTGACGTCGACGGAGCCGGTCGTGGTCTCCACCGCGACCCGCTCGAACCCGCCGGGAGCGGTCAGCTCGACGGCGCCGGTGGTGGCCGACACGTCGGCCTGCTGGACCGCGCCCATCCGGATCGCCCCCGTGCTCGTGGTGGCCTCGGCCGTCGCCGCGGTGAAGCCGCTCAGGTCGAGATCGCCGGTCGACGACTCGGCGGCCAGCGCGTCACCGCGGCCGGAAGCGTGGACGGTGCCCGTGGTGGTGGCCACGTCGACGTCGCCCGTCACGTCGCTCAGGCCGACGGCGCCGCTGGTGCCGCGTACCGTCACCGCGCCGCGTACCCCCAGCACGTCGACCGCTCCGGAGGTGGATTCGGCGACGACCGTGATGTCCTCCGGCACCGTGATCGTGTAGTCCACGGAGCAGGGGCCGGGGAGCGGCCCGGTGCACTCGGCGGCGACGCTGAGCGTGCCGCCCTCCTGATGCACCGTCTCCATGGGGGAGGCCGCGAGCCCGGACCGCAGGCTGCGGAGCAGGGTGACCGCCTCGGCCCCGGAATCGGCCCGTACCTCGACGGCGCCGCCGGTGGGGTTGCGCACGGTCAGCCGGGTGACCCCGGCGACGTCGTCGGACCGCTGCTCGGTCCCGGTCGGGACGAGCGCGAGGGCACCGGCCAGTCCGCCACCGGCAAGGAGCACGGCGACCACGGCGACGGCGGGCCGCCGACGGCGGCGGGGTCCGGGGCGCCGGACGGCGGCGTAGGCGCCATGGCCGGTGAACGACATGGGGGTCCTTCCGGGCGGCCCGGCGCCGTGCGGGGCGCCGGGGGCGAGGACCGGCCCGGAGTCCGGCCGGTCGCGGACCACGTTAGGCGGCCGGTGCCGGGCCGGGCCATCGTCCGTCCCCGTCACCGGACGGTGGTGGCAGCACCACCGCGCGCCGACGGGGAGGCGCGGGCACCGGCACCGAACACCGGGAAAGTAGGGCAATTGCGGGGGACATAAGGTCTTTCCCATCGCAAATGCGACCGGTACCGTCGTCCCGTGACCGTCTTTCGCATCAGTGAAGTGGCCGAGCTGGCCGGGGTCAGCGGTGACACCGTCCGCCGGTGGGTGGACTCCGGGCGGCTGCCCGCGAACCGGGACGAGAACGGCCACCGGCTCGTGGCCGGCGCCGACCTCGCGGCGTTCATGGGGGCGGGATCCGAGGCGGACCCGGCCCTGGGGCGTTCCTCGGCGCGCAACCGGTTCCGGGGGCTGGTCACCAACGTGATCCGCGGGGACGTCATGGCTCAGGTGGAGCTGCAGGCCGGACCCAACCGGGTGGTGTCCCTGATGAGCCGGGAGGCGGCCGACGAGCTCGGCCTGGAGGTGGGCGCGCTGGCCACCGCCATCGTCAAGTCGACCAACGTCATCATCGAGAGCGATTCGCCCACGGGAGCGCGCCATGCCTGACATCCCCCCTTCTCCACTCCGCCGGCCGGTCCGCCTCGGGGTCGCGGCCGCCGCGCTCGGGCTGCTCGCCGTCGTCGGGTGCGCGCCGGTGGCGGAGTCCGGGTCCGACGGGGCGGCCGGCGCCGAGGAGCGGACCCTGACGGTGTTCGCGGCGGCCTCGCTGACCGATACGTTCGGTGAGCTGGGCGAGCGGTTCGAGGCCGACCACCCGGACACCGTCGTGGAGTTCAATTTCGCGGGCAGTTCGGAGCTGGCGCAGCAGATCACCGAGGGGGCACCCGCCGACGTGTTCGCCGCGGCCGACACCCGCACCATGGACCAGGTGGCCGACGCGGGCGCCACCGAGGGCGAACCCCGCGTGTTCGCGCGCAACCGGCTGGAGATCGCGGTCCCGCCGGACAACCCGGCCGGCATCACCGGGCTGGCCGACCTGGCGGGTGACGACGTCCAGGTGGCGCTGTGCGCCGAGGAGGTCCCGTGCGGCGCCGCCGCGCAGACGGTGCTGGACGAGAGCGGCGTCGCCGTCGAACCGGTCACCCGGGAACGCGACGTCCGGGCGGCGCTCACCAAGGTGCGGCTGGGCGAGGTGGACGCGGCGCTGGTGTACCGCACCGACGTGCTCTCGGCCGGCGACGACGTGCGCGGGATCGAGTTCCCGGAGGCCGCGGAGGCGGTCAACTCCTACCCGATCGCGGTGCTGGCCGACGCCCCCGAGCCGGAGCTGGCCGCCGCATGGGTGGAGCTGGTGCGCTCGGAGGCGGGCGGTGAGGTGCTCACCGCGGCGGGATTCGACCTTGCCACGGACTAGTTTTCGGCCGTCGCGTGGGACCGGCGGCCGGGTCGCCGCCGGCCGGTTCCCGTGGCCGCTGGCGGTGCCGGCCGTGCTCGGGCTGGCGTTCCTGGTGGCGCCGTTCCTCGGGCTGCTGGTCCGGGCGCCGTGGTCGACGGTCGGCACCCGGCTGCTGATGCCGGAGGTGCGGGACGCGCTGCTGCTGTCCCTCGGCACCGCCACGGTCGCCACCGCGGTGTCGCTGCTGCTCGGCGTCCCGCTGGCCTGGCTGCTGGCCCGGACCGAGTTCCCCGGCCGCCGGCTGGTGCGGGCGCTGGTCACCGTCCCGCTGGTGATCCCTCCGGTGGTCGGCGGCGTGGCGCTGCTCATGGTGCTGGGACGGCGCGGGGTGATCGGCCAGTACGTGTACGACTGGTTCGGTTACTCGCTGCCGTTCACGACGGCCGCGGTGGTGGTGGCGCAGGTGTTCGTCGCCATGCCGTTCCTGGTCATCAGCGTGGAGGGGGCGCTGCGCGCGGCGGACCGGCGGTACGAGGACGCCGCGGCGACGCTGGGCGCCACCCGGGCGGTGATCTTCTGGCGCGTCACGCTGCCGATGGTGGCTCCCGGCGTCGCGGCGGGGGCGGTGCTCTGCTGGGCGCGGGCGCTCGGCGAGTTCGGGGCGACCATCACGTTCGCCGGGAACTTCCCCGGCCGCACCCAGACCATGCCCCTGGCGGTGTACCTGGCCATGCAACGGAGCCCGGAGTCGGCGGTGGTCCTGAGCCTGGTGCTGCTGGCCGTGTCGCTGGCCATCCTCGTGGGGCTGCGTGACCGATGGCTGGGCACCCCGTGACGGGCCGGGCCGGTAGGGAGCCGGACGTGACCGGGGCGACCGATGCCGCGCCGCCCGGCGGTACGTTCACCGTGCTCGACGCGCACCTGGTGGTGCGGCGGGGCGGTTTCCGGCTGGACGCCCGGCTGCGGGCGGCGGCCGGCGAGGTGGTGGCGCTGCTCGGGCCGAACGGCGCGGGCAAGTCCACCGCGCTGCGGGCGCTCGCCGGACTGACCGACCTGGCCGACGGCCGCGTCGTGCTGGACGGCCGCGACATGACGGTCACGCCGACCGAGCGGCGCCCGATCGGCATGGTGTTCCAGGACTACCTGCTGTTCGAGCACCTGAGCGCGCTGGAGAACGTGGCGTTCGGGCCTCGGGCGCGCGGAGTGCCGAAGGCGGCGGCGCGGGCGCGCGCCGCGGAGCTGCTGGGCCGGATGGGGCTGGCCGGCCACGCCCGCCGGCGACCGCGGGAACTGTCCGGCGGCCAGGCCCAGCGGGTGGCGCTGGCCCGCGCGCTGGCGGTCCGGCCGCGGCTGCTGCTGCTGGACGAGCCGCTGGCGGCGCTCGACGCGCACACCCGCGTGGAGGTGCGGTCCCGGCTGCGTCGCGACCTGGCGGACTTCGACGGCGCGGCGGTCATCGTCACCCACGACCCGCTGGACGCGATGGTGCTGGCCGACCGGGTGACGGTCATCGAGGACGGCGCGGTGGTCCAGGAGGGCGCGCCGACCGAGGTGGCACGGCATCCCCGCACCGACTACGTCGCGCGCCTGGTCGGCCTGAACCTGTACCGGGGCGAGGCCACCGGCGGAACCGTGGTGGTGGCCGGCGGCCCGGCGCGCATCGAGGTGGCCGAGCAGCGGTCGGGGCCGGTGTTCGCGGCCTTCCCGCCGCGCGCGGTCGCGCTGTACCGGGAGGCTCCGGTGGGCACGCCGCGTAACGTGTGGCGGCTGCGGGTCGAGGGGGTCGAGCGGTTCGGGGACCACGTGCGGGTGCGCCTGGAGGATCCGGCTTCGGGCTTCGCGGTGAGCGCGGATGTGACACCGGCCGGGCTCGCGGAGTTGGCGCCCGTGGTGGGGGATTCCGTGTGGGCGGGGGTCAAGGCGACGGAGGTGCGCTGCTACCCGGCGGACTGACCGCACGGCGGTCACCGCGTGCCCGGCCGGCCCCGGAATCAACCGGACCGGGATATAGGACGGCCTGTTTCGGGGATCGGGCACCGCCCTATTGTCCGTAACCCGGGCGGGTGGGTCCGGCCGCGCCGGAGACCGTCCCGGCGGCTCCGGTCCCCCACAGCCGCACGGCTTCCGGTGCGGCCGGCGCAAGCCCGCCTTCCCGGCGCACCAAGATCAACTACGCGAACCGGAGAAAATCGGTCGCACGAAAACTCGCCCGGGGTGCATAGAAGGCCACGAACAGGGGCAATCACTCTTCGTAGTTACTCGGTGACTCTCAGAGAGAGGATTCCCGTGTCTTTCAGACGAGGTATTGCCACCACCATGCTGACCGCCGTGGCCGGTGCTTCCATCGGTGTGTTCACGGCCATCCCCGCGCAGGCGGACGGTGACGACACCAGCCAACCGACGCAGAGCAGCGGGACACCCGGAAGCAGTCAGGAGCCCGGGACCGCCCAGGCTCCCACGGCCGAGGTCCCGGGCAGCACCGAAGGCCCGAAGACCGGCGAGGCTCCGAAGAAATCGGAGAAGCCGAAGGCCGACTCCGCGGCCAAGCCGACCAGGCCGAAGGCCACCAAGCCCACGCCGGGTGAGGCTCCGAAGGACGCCGGCAAGCCGAAGGCGGACTCGCCCAAGACCGAGACCGCACCGAAGCCGGCCGAGGGCACCGAGCCGGAGACCGACGCGGCCCCGAGCACGGAGACCCCCAAGACCCAGGGGGCCACCAAGCCCGCCAAGCCGACCCGGCCGAAGGCGGACTCGCCCAAGACCGACGCCGCACCCAAGCCGGCCGAGGGCACCGAGCCGGGGACCGACGCGGCTCCGGCGGACCAGGAGGCGCCGCAGACGGACACCGCTCCCGCGGCCACCGGTCCGGACGCGGCGCCGAAGCCGGAGGCCGCCCAGCAGCCCGCTGGCCCGAAGGCCGCGGACAAGCCCGCGAAGCCCGCCGCGAAGCCGGTGCGGCCCGCATCGCTGGTCCCGGAGATCAGCCTCAAGCCGAAGCCCGCGGCCGAGCCGGAGGCCGCCCAGGTCGACCAGGCCCCGGCCGTCGACGCGGCTCCGGTCTCCGGCCCGCAGAAGCACGAGAAGCCCAAGTGGCACGCCGAACCGGGTCACCACCACAAGCCCGGGCACCACGACGGCTATGGCCACAAGCACAAGAAGCCGAAGTGGCACGCCGAACCGGAGCACCAGGCGAAGCCGGGCCACCACGACGGCTACGGCCACAAGCACAAGAAGCCGAAGTGGCACGCCGAGCCGGAGCACCAGGCGAAGCCGGGCCACCACGGCTACTACGGCGGGAAGCACAAGGGCCACGGCAAGCACAAGAAGGGCCACGACCGGCCGCACGCCGAGTGGCACGCCACCCCGGACCTCACGAACATCGAGGGGGCCGAGGACCCGGCCATCGACCGCGCGTCCTGACCGCGCTGACTCTGGGGCGGGTGTCGCGCGCGATCCGCGCGGCACCCGCCTCGCGTGTGCGGCACGCGGGGCGGGTCCTGACATTCGCGGAGCCGAAGATCGAGATCGGCCGACGGCACACCTGGCCGGTACCCGTCGGCGAGCTCGTCACAACGGGGCGCGGCCCTGCGGCCCGCGCGAAGGCCCGCCGCCCAGGCGAGCAAGGCGCACCCGGTCCATGACCCGCTCGGCAACGGCCGAATCGCGACGTTCCCGGCGGCGAGGAGCTCCGTCATCGGCCGGCCGCGGCCCTCCACGACCCGATGCGCCGTCGAGCTGAGCCCGCCCTCGCGCCCCAGAGCCCGACCGGTCGGGTCATCTCCTGCCCGATCGTCCCCTTCGGCCCCCATTCCGATGACACCGCCGGCCACGACCACCGGATCGGGGCGGCAACGGCCCGATCCGTGTCCAGGCCGCTTCGGTGCGAGACGCCCTAGCGCTCCGGGTCGGCCGAGCCCTCCTCGACCAGCCGCTTCAGGCGCGGCAGCGTCTGCTCGATCGCCCGCGCGTTACGCGCCGGAGCGCCCGCGAGCTGGTAGAGCAGCGTGCCGGCATAGGAGTAGTCGAACGTCTCCGTCACCAGCGTGCCGCCGTCCGGCTGCGGTTCCAGCTCCCAGCGCCACCGGTGCGCGCCCAGGTGCCGCCAGGTGATCAGCCGGCCCTCCTCGAACTCCACGACCCGGTTGGTCATGCGGTACGGCAGTCCGACGCGCATGTTCATGCCGAACGTGGCACCGAGCGACAGCCGCTCCGGGCCGGCGACCACGCCGCGCACGCTGCCGGAACCGTCGAAGAGCGGATGCCGCCCGGGCGTGGCGAGAACGTCGAAGATCTGCTCGGCGGGGGCCTCGATGACGATACTCCGGGATACCTGATGGTGGGCCATGGGCGAGTCCTCGAATCGACGTTGGGGGATCGCGGCGCGGCGAGTGCGCCGGCCGGCCTTTGGGCGGACCGGCGGCCGTCCCCGGCGGCCGCCACCCGTAATGCCGTGTGCCACACTTCCCGCTCCGCGGAAGGCACATACCCTATCTTCACGCGGCACCGCGTCGGCCGCGCGGACCCCCGGGTGGAGCGCCGTCCCGCCGGGCGGCCGGATTCAGGGACCGTGCCGCTCGACCGCCGCCAGCCCGCGCCCGTCGGCGGCGAGGTGCAGCGTCCAGAACGCGCCCTTGGCGAGGGCGAGCGGCTGCGGGACGGCGGCGGCCGACAGCCGGGCGAGCGCCTCGCGCATGAGGTCGCCGACGAGTTCGCCGTGCGTGCACACGAGGACCGGCCGCCGCTCGGCGACCAGCGCGGCCACCACGGCACGGGCGCCCTCGCGGTCGAAGGAGCCGACGTGCGGCCCCGCCCCGGCGGTGAGCGCCTGCTCGGTGTGCACCCGGGCCGAGGTCCGCACGGCATAGGGCAGCACCGTCTCGACGCAGCGGGCGGTGGCCGAGCTGACCACCTGCCCGATGCCGTAACCGGCGAGCGCTTCGGCCAGGCGGGCGGCGTCCGCCCGGCCGGCCTCGTCCAGGGGGCGCAGCAGGTCGTCGCCGTTCCAGCCGTCCTTGCCACCGGCCGAGGCGTGCCGGAGCAGGACCACCGGCACGGTCTCGGCGGGACCGGCGGCGAAGTCGTCCAGCGTCCGGACGTCGTGCCCGTAACTGAGCCGGCGCCGCGCAGCGGCGAGCGGCAGCCACTCGCGGCGGTCGACCTCGTCGCTCAGCGGGACACCGGACGGCCCGGACACGGCGGCCGCCCACCAGGCGACCTCCTTGGGCCAGCCGTCCTTGACGTAGCGGCGGCCGGGCAGCCGCCGCCCCAGTACGGGCCGCAGGCCGGTCTCCTCGGCCACCTCGCGCACTGCGGCGGTGAGCGGATGTTCCTCGTTCCTGAGCTTGCCCTTCGGCAGCGTCCAGTCGTCGCGGCCGGGACGGTGCACCAGCAGAACCTCCGGTCCCGCGCCGGACGGCCGCCACAGCACGGCCCCGGCCGCCCGGGTCGGCTCCAGGTGCCCGCCGACGGCCGCCGGGCCCGGCGCGTCCGGCCGCTCCGGCGGTTCGGCGCCGGAGGTGGACGACGGCGGTGCGCCGCCGGGGCGGCCGGTCATGGTCAGCCGTCGACCAGCCGGAGGTGGCGGTCGCCCCGGACGGTGTTCTGCAGGTCGAGCAGCGCCGCGCCCGACTCGTCGTGGGTGCGCCGGGTCCACTCGCCGTCGGAGCCGAGGTGCCAGGACGATGTGGTGTCGGACATGGCGAGTTCCATCAGGCCGACCAGCCGCCTGCGGTGGCCGGGGTCGGTGACGCGGATCAGCGCCTCGACCCTCCGGTCGAGGTTGCGTGGCATCAGGTCGGCGCTGCCGATCCAGACCTGGGGTTCGCCGCCGTTCTCGAACACGAACACCCGGGAGTGCTCCAGGAACCGCCCGAGGACGCTGCGCACCCGGACCGTCTCGGACAGGCCGGGGATGCCGGGACGCAGCACGCAGCTCCCGCGCACCCACAGGTCGATGGGCACACCGGCACGCGACGCCTCGTACAGCGCGTCGATGATCTCCTCGTCGACCAGGGAATTCACCTTGATCCGGATCCGGGCCGGTGACCCCTGCAGGTGAGCGGCGACCTCGTGCTGGATCTGGCGGCGCAGCCCGTCGCGGAGCGCGTTCGGAGCGACGAGCAGCCGCCGGTAGTGCTTCTTACGGGAGAACCCGGTGAGGTGGTTGAAGAGGTCGCTGAGGTCCTCGCCGACCTCCTGATCGGCGCTGAACAGTCCGAAGTCCTCGTAACCGCGCGCCGTGCGGGGGTGGTAGTTCCCGGTCCCGACGTGCGTGTAGCGGCGCAGGGTGCCGTCGTCGTCCTGCCGGACCACCATGGCGATCTTGCAGTGCGTCTTGAGGCCGACGAGGCCGTAGACGACGTGGCATCCCGCCTCCTCCAGCTTGCGGGCCCACTCGATGTTGTTCCGCTCGTCGAACCGGGCCTTGATCTCGACGAGGACCACGACCTCCTTGCCGGCGCGGGCGGCCTCGATGAGCGCCTCGACGATGGGCGAGTCGCCGCTGGTGCGGTAGAGGGTCTGCTTGATCGCCATCACCCTGGGGTCGGTGGCGGCGAGCGCGATGAACCGCTCGGTGGTGGTGGCGAACGACTCGTACGGGTGGTGCACGAGGAGTTCCCGCTCCCGCAGGACGGCGAAGAAGTCCTCCTGGGTCAGCACGCGCGGCTCGACCGGCACCATGGGCGGGTACTTCAGCTCGGGGCGGTCGAGGTCGGCGATCTGCGCGAGGCCGGCCAGGTTGAGCGGGCCGGGGACACGGTAGATCTCCTCCTCCTCGGCTCCCAGCTCCTCACGAAGCACGTTCAGCATCTGGTCCGTGATGGTCTCCTCGACCTCAAGGCGCACGAGCGGGCCGAACCTGCGGCGCAGCAGCTCGTTCTCCAGCGACTGGACGAGGTCGTCGGTCTCGTCCTCGTCCACCTCCAGGTCGGCGTTGCGGGTGACGCGGAAGGCGTGCCGTTCCAGGACCTCCATGCCCTCGAACAACTGGGGGAGGTGCGCGGCGATGACGTCCTCGACCGGCACGAACCGCTCCCCGCCGAGGTCGATGAAGCGGGGCAGCACGGACGGGACCTTCACCCGGGCGAACATCTGGCGGCCGGTGTGCGGGTCGCGTACGCGCACGGCCAGGTTGAGCGACCGGCCGGAGATGTAGGGGAACGGGTGGGCGGGGTCCACCGCGAACGGCGTGAGCATCGGGTACACCGAGCGCCGGAAGAACCGCCGCATCCGCTGGCACTCGTCGTCGTCGAGGTGATCCCAGCGCACGATCCGGATGCCGGCGTCGGCCAGCGCGGGGGCCACCGACCGGTGGAAGCACTCGGACTGGCGCAGCATGTGCTCGTGGGCGACCTCGGAGATGCGCTCCAGCAGGTCGCGCGGGTGGTAGCCGCTCGCCGTGGCGACGGCGACGCCGGTGGCCAGGCGGCGCTTCAGCCCGGCGACCCGCACCATGAAGAACTCGTCCAGGTTGCTGGAGAAGATGGCCAGGAACCGGGTCCGTTCCAGAAGGGGGATTTCGGTGTCCTCGGCGAGTTCCAGCACGCGCTGGTTGAATCGCAGCCAGCCTTCCTCTCGATCGAGAAATCGGTCGGCGGGGAGTTGGTCAGCTTTTCGGGTCACAGGAACCGGTTCCACACTCACGACTCGCAGACTCCCCCATTCCGGTGAACGCCTATGGGCTCTGCGGTTGCGTCAGCATGACGCCCGCCCTTAGCTCATACCCGCTGGTAGGAAGCTTGGAAGCATATGATAGGCGGCTTTTGCCGGTAAGTGCGGTGACGGCCTGATGTGATTTCCCGCCAGGGGCGCGCGTGCCGGGAACACCCGCCCGGGGCGTCCGGAATCCGGGCGCTCACTCGCCGCCACCGCCGTCGCCGTCGCCACCGCCCCCCACGTACTCGACGGACTTGATCACGGCGAGGACCGCCCGGCCGATCCGGTCGTCGGCCAGGAGGCGCTTCATCCGCCGCCGGCGCTCTCGGGCCGGCAGATCGGCGAACAGCCGGCGGTCCAGCCGGGTGGCTCCGAGGATGCCCAGCAGCGCCGTGGAGCGCGGGTCCGGCGCCCGGCCGCCCATGAGCATGGCGCGCAGCCGGTCCAGGAGTTCGGCGCGCGTCGACGGGTCGGCCGGCCGGTAGTCCTCCCGATGGAAGACACGTAGTACGGTGACCCGTTCGCGGTTCAGCAGCCGGCGCTGGACCGCGGACTCCTGCAGGGCGCGGCGCAGCCGGAGGGACCCGGTCCGGCTCACCCACGACCGCACGCGGGCCGGCCGCCGCTGCCGGGCGATCTCGGCGGCGAGCAGGTCGAGTTCCGGGTGCCCGCCCGGCTGGGAGGCGCCTGCCGCGTGGACCCGGTCGCGCTCGATGGCGACCCGGCCGGTCAGCGCCAGTTCGGCGAGCAGCGCGCCGGCCAGCCCGGCGGTCAGGCGGGTATCGGTGGCCAGCGGCCGCCCGGTGTCGGGGTGGTAGGCGAGCAGCAGCAGTTCCTCGGCGATGAGGGGATCGGACACGGGGACTCCTGGGGGTCGGGCGGCGCTGCGGCCGGCGGCGCGCCGCGGTCACCCTCCCAGTGTCCACCGCGGGCGGCTCCGTCCCGGTGAGGTTCTCCTCCGCAGCATCCGCTTCACCGGCCGCGCGAACGCGGGCCTGCGGCGTGGGGCGGGACCGCCTACGCACGCTCGTCGGCTCACGGTCATCCCGTCCACAGGACGACGGCCTCCGACAGCAGCGGCAGCACGGGCAGTGCGCTGACTCCGGTGTGCAGGAGGAAGTTCAGCCACAGGTTGCGGTACCGCGACCACAGGTAACCGAAGAGCAGGCCGGTGACCCCCTGCACCGCGATCCCCATGCCGAGGTTCACCGCCGGATCGGGGTAGACGTGCGTGCCGACGGCCGCCCCGATCCCGTACACCAGCGCCGCCGCGACGATGCCCGGCCACCGGCCCAGTAGCAGTTCCAGGCGGGTCTGCAGCATGCCGCGGTAGAACACCTCCTCCAGCAGCGCCGACGTGGTGAAGGTGAGGAGCAGCCGCACCGCCAGGGAGTACTCGTCGGGCAGCGTCCGCGGCGTGGGCAGCGGCGTGGTCCACGGCGCCAGCACGGACAGCAGGAGGTAACCGGCGACCGCGGCCAGCCCCGCCCAGCGCCAGCCCTCGCCGACCCGCATGGCGACGGCCGGGATGTCCGGCCCGTGGCCGTACCGCATCACGCCCGCCGATCCCATGATCGCCAGCGGGACGACGAGCAGGAACAGCACCTTGGCGGTGTGGTAGGAGAGCGCGCGCAGCGACGGGTCGACCATGCCGAACGCGGCGTCCAGCACGATGTCGCCGAGGTGGGCGCCGACCACGCAGCCGAGCAGGACGAGCACCTCGCGCCGCATGGGATGGCCGGTCAGCGCCGCCCGCACCTTCACGTCCAGGTCCTCCTCCGGCGTCCGCCACGGGAGCAGCCGGACGAGCAGGATGCCGATCGCTACCGGGACCCAGAGCGACCACAGCCGGCCGTAGGCGTAGTCCTCGCTGGGGTGGACCGCGGTGTGGCCCGTGGCGTACAGCAGCGCGCCGACCGCCAGGAACACGCCGGTACCGAGGACCAGCACCCAGCGCCGCACCTGCGTTGCGAGCATGTGCCCCTCCCGACCAGGCCGGACACGCCCGGCCCGGCACCCCGAGGTCCCTTCGGCGTGCCGGCCCGCCTCATCCGATGATCTGCAGCGACGGCGCGACGACGAGGGTGATGACTCCGCCGCGGAGCAGGATGTTCAGCCACATGTTGCGGTAACACGCCCACACGTACCCGTAGAGCAGCCCGGAGACACCGTAGGTGGCGATGCTCAGGCCGAGGTCGTGCTGCCCTCCGTAGGGCATCGACCGTGGCAGTTCGGCATAGCCGCCGAGCACCGCGTAGGTCGCCGCGAAGAGCAGCGAGGTCAGCACGATGCCGGACCACCGGCCGGTGAGCCGTTCCAGGCGGGTCTGCACCATGCCGCGGAAGAAGATCTCCTCGGGGACGCTGATGACGACGAGCGCCACGAACACCCCGAACGCGACACCGTCGGGCACCGGTGTCAGCGGCTCCCCCATCCCGATCACGAGGGCGAGCAGGCAGCCGAGGACGGGGATCAGCCCGGTCCACCGCCACGGCTCGGTCACTCCCATCGCCAGCCGGGGCATCCCGGTGGTCGAACCCTCCATGCTGAACCCGGCACGGTCGACCAGCAGCACCGGGACCACGAACAGGAAGAGCAGCCGGGCGACCGGCACGGCGAGCCCGAAGTAGTCGGGGTGGATCTGGCCGAACACGAACGCCATGGCCTGCTCGCCGATGAGGAAGGCCAGCAGCGCGCCGAGCAGCCAGCCCAGCTCGCGACCGAGCGGGTGCCCCTCCAGCACATCGTCCAGCCGCCGCTCCAGCTCCCGCCGCGGCGTCCGGAGCGTGGCGAGCCAGGTGAGGAACAGGCCGACGGTGATCGGCACCCAGGTCTCCCACAGCACGGACGGCTCGCCGCGCTCCCAGGCCCCCAGGACGGGATACGTGAGCACCGTCACCGCGAGAGCGGCACCGTAGACGGCGATCCCCACCCACAGCCCCCGCCTCTGCAGCATGACCACGGAATCCCCCCAGTTCAGACCCTCATTCTGCCCCAGGAGAAACCAGAAGTGACGTAATGACTACGGTATGTCGCGTTTCTCGATGACATCGTGGGGACACCGACGGCTCTGCCCGGACCGCGTCCCGCGCCCCTCACTTCCCGGCGCGCTCCATGGCGGCCAGCGCGGTGACCGCCCCCAGCTCCCAGCACGCCGCACGGTCGGCACGGCCGAGCGGTCCGACGACGCTGACCGGTGGCCGGTGCCGGTTCCAGGACATCCCCGTGGCGATCGCCTCGACCGCGCGCACGGCGCCGGAGGTGTCGTTGTTCCCGTGCACGTAGAGTGCGTAGGGCAGCCCGGCGGTGTCGGTCAGGCACGGGTAGTACACGGTGTCGAAGAAGACCTTGAGCGCGCCGGACATGTAGCCGATGTTCGCCGGGGTGCCGAGGATGACGGCGTCGGCCGCGAACACGTCGGGCGCCGTCGCCGCGAGGGCCGGCCGGGTGACGACCTCCACTCCCTCGATCTCGTCGGCCCGCGCGCCGGCGAGCACGGCCTCCAGCATCTCCTGGGTCACCGGTGAGGCGGTGTGGTGCACGATCAGCAGTCGGGCCATGCGCCCAGGCTCGCACAACGGGCGGCGTGGGCGAACGATCCCGGCGGCCCCGCCCGTTGTCCGGCCCGATGCCGGATTACGCACCAAAGTTGGCCGGTTCTGGCACATCGGCGGATCCGCCGATTCCACTCGGCCCGCCAGAATCCAGGTAGGCGCCCGAACCGTGTCCGCGCCCCCGGTCCCCGCCGTGGACCACCGCGCCGGAGTCCGCCCCCACCGGCCGGCGGCGCGGCGCCGAACCGACCGACCTGACCCTGAAAGAGGACGGCATGCACAAGGACGGCGAGACGGCCACGCCGCCCCCCGCCCGAACCGAGATCCGCGGGCCGGCACGCTCCACCGAGCGCGCGCTGGCCCCCGACCTGGCCCGCGGCTTCATGCTGCTGCTGATCGCGCTGGCCAACACCGTCTACTACCTGTGGGGCGCCGAGCGCTCCGGCGGCTCCGTGCATCCGGCGGACGGATCGGTCCTGGACCGGATCGTCCAGGCGGTCATCATCATCGCCGTCGACCAGCGCGTCTACCCGATGTTCGCGTTCCTGTTCGGCTACGGGATCGTGCAGTTGCTCAATCGCCAGCTCGCCTCCGGTGCCCCCGAGGGGGCGGCGCGGGCGCTGCTGCGGCGACGTCACCTGTGGATGATCGCGTTCGGGTTCGCGCACGCCGCCCTGCTGTGGATGGGCGACATCATCGGCGCGTACGGCCTGGTCGGGCTCGTCCTGTGCTGGCTCTTCCTGCGCCGCGCCGACCGCGTCCTGCTGACCTGGGCCGCGGTCGGCGTCGCCGTGCTGACCTTGGCGACGGCGGCGAGCACCGTCCTCGCCGTGGCGGGCGGCGCCGGTGACGCGGCTGAGGCGGAGGACGTGCTGACGCTGCTGACCGGGAACATCTCGTCCACGGACTACCTCGTCACCGTTCCCTGGCGTATCGGGATCTGGCTGGTGATCATGGTGACGCAGGGGTTCGTGCTGCTCGCGGTACCGGTGGCGGTACTGCTCGCCTTCTGGGCCGCGCGGCACCGGGTTCTTGAGGAACCGGGCCGGCACCTGCCGCTGCTGCGCGCGGTGGCGGCCGGCGGCATCACCCTGGGCTGGGTCAGCGCCGTGCCGCACGCCCTGGACCACGTGCGTGTGCTGGAGGTGTCCGCCGGCGCGACCGAGGCCTTCGTCACCCCGCTCGGCCTCACCGGCCTGCTCGCCGGACTCGGCTACGTGGCGGCGTTCGCGCTGGTGGCGCACCGCATCGGCTCCCGCGGCGCGCACGGCCGGGTGGTCACCGCGCTCTCCGCGGTGGGAAAGCGCTCCATGTCGGCGTACCTCGCCCAGTCGGTGCTGTGCGCGCCGCTGCTGAGCGCGTGGGGGCTCGGGCTCGGCGGGTCGTTCGGGAGCTGGCAGATGGCGGCCTTCGCGGTGGGGGTGTGGCTGGTCACCGTGGCCGGTGCCTACGCGCTGGAACGCGCGGGGCGGCGCGGGCCGGCCGAGACCGCGCTGCGCCGGCTCGCCTACCCGCGCCCGGCACCGCGGCCGGACGCCGCCGCGGAACGAGCCTGAACCGGCCGGTGGCGCTCCCGGAGGACGGATGCCGGGGCGGCCACCGGCCGGTGCGGGCGGGGTGCGGCGGAATCAGCCGCCTTCGAGGACCGCGTGCAGGAACGTGCGGGTGCGTTCCTCACGCGGCTCGTTGAAGATCTGCTCCGGCGGCCCCTCCTCCACGATCTGTCCCTCGTCGAACATCAGCACCCGGTGCGAGACGTCACGGGCGAACTGCATCTCGTGCGTCACCGAAAGCATGGTGATGTCCGTGGTCCGGGCCACCTCGCGCAGCACGTCCAGGACCCCCGCCACCAGCTCGGGATCGAGGGCCGAGGTGACCTCGTCCAGCAGCAGGATCTGCGGCTGCATCGCCAGCGCCCGCGCGATGGCGACGCGCTGCTGCTGCCCTCCCGAGAGCCGGGTGGGGTGCTCGTCGATCTTGTCGGCGAGCCCGACCATCTCCAGCAGTTCCTCGGCGCGCTGGTCGGCCTCTTCCCGGGAGATGCCGAGCGAGTGGACCGGCGCCTCGGTGATGTTGCGCCGCACGCTCATGTTGGGGAACAGGTTGAACTGCTGGAAGACCATTCCGATCTTGCGGCGCACCTGGCGCTGGTGGCGCTCGCTGGCCGGTACCAGCCGTTCGCCCCGGCGCATGTGGCTGAGCGGGTCGCCGTTGACCCAGATGACCCCGCCGTCCACCGACTCCAGCGTCATCAGCAGCCGCAGGATCGTGGTCTTACCGGACCCGCTCGGCCCGATCAGGGAGACCCGTTCGCCGGCTTCGACGTTGAAGTCGAGTTCCCGCAGCACCACGTTGTCGCCGAAACGCTTGATCACGTTCTCGAACCGGATCAGCGGCCCGCCGCCCGCGGGCGCGGAGGCCGCCGGGCCGGGGGCGGGGACCGGCGCGGCTTCCGCTCGCGGCGCGGTTTCGTCAGACTGCGGCATAGCGTCGCTCCAGAAGTCGGATCGCAATCGCGGACGGCACGCTCACCACGATGAAGAGCAGGCCGACCACCGTCATCATTTCCAGGTACCTGAAGTACTGGCCGCCGAGCCGGTTGGCCTCGAACAGCAGCTCGGGCACCGTGATCGCGAACAGCAGCGGGGTGTCCTTGAACATCGCGATCAGGTAGTTGCCAAGTGCGGGGATGACCCGCCGGATCGCCTGCGGGAGGATCACCGCCAGCCATGCCCGGTGCACGGGCAGGCTGAGCGCGTGGGTGGCCTCCCACTGGCCGCGGGGCACGCCCTCCAGCCCCGAGCGGTACACCTCGGCCGTGTAGGCCGCGTAGTGCACCCCCAGGGCGATGACGCCCGCGGTGAGCGGGGAGAGTTCGATCCCCACGCCGGGCAGCACGTAGAAGACGAAGAAGAGCTGCACCAGCAGCGGGGTGCACCGGATGAACTCCATCACCCAGTGGACGGTCCCGGCCACCGCCCGTGGCGCCCCGCGGCGCACGATGGCGACGGCCAGCCCCACGGCCAGCGCGAGCGCGTAACCCAGAATCGTGGCCTGCACGGTGTAGCGCAGGCCGGTGAGCAGGTCGGGCATGGCCTCGCCGACGAAGCCCCAGTCGAAGTTCACGCCGCACCTCCCTTCGCCGCGGCGACGCCGGCCCCCGCGGCCTGCCGCCTGCGGGTGCGGTCGGGGATCCGGCCCAGCCGGCGGTTGGCGCTGCGCTCGGCCAGCCGCATCAGCGCCACGAAGATCTGGGCGATGACGAAGTAGGTGACCAGGGCGGCGGCGAACGCCAGCAGCGTCTCACCGGTGAAGGTCCGCAGCTGCTGCGCCACGAACGTGATGTCGGAGACGGCGATCAGCGAGACCACGGCGCTGCCCTTCATCAGCTCGATGATCAGGTTGCCGAACGTCGGCAGCATCTGTGCCCACGCCTGCGGCAGCACCACGAGCCGCATGCGCTGCGCCCAGCTCAGGTTGAGCGCCACCGTGGCCTCGTACTGGGCCTGGGGCACCGCCTTGATGGCCCCTCGCACGTTCTCGGCGCCGTACGCGCCGACGTTGAGACCGAGCGCGAGGATGGCGGCGAACACCGGTTCCAGCCGGTAGCCGGTGACGAGCGGCATGGCGTAGAACAGCCAGAACATCAGCACCAGCGCCGCGACCCCGCGGAAGACCTCCACGTAGACGCTCGCGGCGGCGCGCAGCAGCGCGCTGCGCGTCGAACCCAGGATGCCCACGGCCATGGCGATGACGAACGCCACCGCGCAGCCGCCCACGGTGATCAGCAGTGTGTAGCGCGCGCCGTTGAGATACAGCGGCAGCGCGTCGACGACGAAGTTCACGACGTTTCTCCCTGGTCCCCCGGTTCGGCGCTCATGCGCCCTCGCAGAGCCGGCGTGCCGTCAGGTCCCCGGGGAGTTCCTGCTCGGAGAAGCCGAACGGCTCGATGATCTCCAGCAGCCGGCCGCTCTCCTTGAACTCCGCCAGGGTGGCGTTGAACGCGTCCAGCAGGCCGTGGTCGTCGGGGCGCAGCGCGAATCCGCCGCCGCCGACGACCTCTTCCCCGGTCTCGGGGTCGATCGGGAAGAACGCCTCCGTGACCTCGAACGGCCCGCCCCGCTGGTCGAGCATCCAGCGCAGCGAGATGCTGGTGAGTGCGACCGCGTCGATGCGTCCCGTCTGCAGCAGCTCGTAGGCGCTGGGGGTGTCCGGCGCGGTCTGGATCTGCTCGGCCGGCACCCCCTGGCTCAGCGCCATCTCCTGTTCGATGGTGGCGTTCATGACGCACAGGGTGAGGTCGGGGTCGTCGACGAAGGCGTCGAAGCGCTCGATCCCGTTCGGGTTGCCCTCCGGCACCAGGAACGCGGTGCGGCTGAGGAAGTCGGGGTCGGTGAAGGCGACCTCGGCGCACCGCTCGGGGGTGATGCTCATACCGGCCGCGACGATGTCGAACTGGCCGCCCAGCAGGCCGGGGATCAGCCCGCTGAACTGCACCTGGGTGCCGCGGACCTCCGGGACGCCCAGTTCGGCGAAGATCGCCCTGGCGAGCTCGGGTGCCTCGCCGGTGAGTTCGCCGGTGGCGAGGTCGGTGTATCCGTAGGGGGCCTCATTGGCGAATCCGACGTTGATGTAGCCCTGCTCGCGGATCCGGTCGAAGGTGTTTCCGGTGCCGACCCGGGTACAGGCGCCCAGCAGCGTCGGCCCGAGCAACGCGGCCGCTCCGGCGCCGCCCGCCCGGGCGAGAAAGCGGCGCCGTCCCAAACTGCTCTGTCTGGCTCTCGTCATGTAGCTCCTCGGGGGAACCAGCACGGCGCTCCCCTCCGGCTGGAGGCTCGGAGGGGAGCGCCGCGTGTCGTGTGCGGAACGCGCCGGCCCCGAGGAGGTCCCGCCCAGGTCAGGGGGCGCCTCCGGACACCTCCGCGGGTGACGTGGCCGGTGCGCCGGCCACGCGATCACGGCGCTGTGGCACCATCCGTGCCCACGTTCGGCCGTCCTTAACTACCTCTGACCTGGTATTTACCTAATGCCGCTTCCCACGGGCGGCCCGCCGCCCCCGTCACCGCAGGTGAGGCAGCGGGTCCGGCCCCCGTATCCGGGGGTGCGGAAACACGGAAAAGCCGGGGCGCCGCGGCGTCCGCGGCGCCCCGTTCGGCGATCCGGCCTACGGCCGGAGTCAGCTCACCGGAGTGAAGTCACGGGAGCCGAGGAACGGCGGCCGCGGCGCGGGAGCGGCGAACGGCTCCCCGCAGGCGTTCTCGACGCTGTTGAAGACCACGAAGACGTTCGACCGAGGGAACGGCGTGATGTTGCCGTTCGAGCCGTGCATGCAGTTGGAGTCGAACATGATCGCGCCGCCGGCCGGGCCGGTGAGCACGTCGATGCCGTGCTTCTCGGCCAGGATGGTGAGGCTGGCCTGGTCGGGCGTGCCGATCTCCTGGTTCTTCAGCGACGCCCGGTAGTGGTCCTCGGGCGTCTCGCCGACGCAGGACACGAAGGTCCGGTGCGACCCCGGCATGATCATGAGCGCCCCGTTGAACGGGTGGTTGTCGGTGAGCTGGATCGAGATGCTCACCGCGCGCATCCGCGGCATGCCGTCCTCGGCGTGCCAGGTCTCGAAGTCGGAGTGCCAGTAGAAGTCCGTGCCGGTGAAGCCGGGCTTGTAGTTGACGCGGCTCTGGTGCACGTAGACGTCGGAGCCGAGGATCTGGCGGGCCCGTCCGACGACACGTGGGTCGCGGACGACCCGGGCGAACAGCTCGCTGATCTTGTGGACCTCGAAGATCGAGCGCACCTCGTCGGACTTGCGCTCCACCACCACGCGCTCGTCGCGCTTGAGATCGGGGTCCTCGCTGAGCCGGCGCAGCTCCGCGCGGCACTCCTCCAGCTCCTCGGCCGTGAGCAACTGCTCGACCTGGAGGTAGCCCTTCTCTTCGTAGGAGGTCAGGGTGGCCTGATCGATCGGGCCACCGGCGGCGCCCCAGACGACCGGCTCCCTGCGGTACAGCAGCGCCGGTTCGGTGCTCTTCCTGGTCGGGTACTCGTCCGTGGTCGGCTGTTCGAAGTCGGTCGTCAACGCGGTCATGGCGTTACCTCCCTGGTGTGGCTGCTCCCTGGTCCGCTCGTCGGTCCACCGGTGCGGGGCGGCGGACGGCTCCGCCTCGGCCGGTACGTGTTCCCTGTCGGCCCGGCGCTCACTCGGCCACCGCGGGCTCCTCACGCAGTAGCGGGTACACGCCGTTCTCGTCGTGCACCTCCCGGCCGGTCACGGGCGGATTGAAGACGCACAGCACCCGGAAGTCGCTCTTGGGGCGGACGGTGTGCCGCTCGTTCCCGTTCAGGAGGTACAGGGTTCCCGGCGTGATGATGTGCGTCTCGCCCGTCTCCTCGTTGGTCAGCTCGGCCTCGCCCTCGATGCAGTGCACGAGTTCGACGTGGTTGGCGTACCACATGCGGGTCTCGGTACCGGCGTAGAGCACGGTCTCGTGGAACGAGAAGCCGACTCCCTCCTTGGCGAGAATGACGCGGCGGCTCCGCCAGGTCTCGGTCCTGACGTCCCGGTCGGTGCCGTCGACCTCGTCCAGACTGCGAACGATCACGTGCGTGCGCTCCTCTGTTGCTGATGGTGTGGTGTGGATGTGCCGCCTCCGGCGCGGGTGCGCCGGAGGCGGGGGCGGTCCGTTCTCGTGGGCGGCCGGGCCGAAGGTCAGACCGGCTGCGGTACCCGGGCGACGGCGCGGGCGGACTCGGCGAGGATGTCCAGGCCGCGGCGCAGCTCCTCCTCCGTGGTGGTGAGCGGCGGCAGCAGCTTGACGACCTCGTCCTCGGGCCCGGACGTCTCCATGAGGAGGCCCCGCCGGAACGCCTCGGCGCACACGGCCCGGGCCACGCCCGGCTCGGTGAAGCCCAGGCCCCGCGCCAGCCCGCGCCCCCGCACGTGGGCGCCGGTGCCGGTGAGTTCCTCGGCCAGGTCCGTCAGCGCGGCCTCGACGATGTCGCCCTTGACCCGGGTCTCCTTCTCCATCCGGTCGTCCCGCCAGAACAGGTTGAGCGCGGCGGTGCCGGTGACGAAGGACGGGTTGGGGCCGCGGAAGGTGCCGTTGTGCTCGCCCGGCTCCCAGACGTCGAGGTCGCGTTTGAACAGGGTGAGGGCGAGCGGCAGCCCGTACCCGCTGATCGATTTGGACAGCGTGACGATGTCGGGTTCGATCCCGGCGTGCTCGAAGCTGAAGAACGGCCCGGTCCGCCCGCATCCCATCTGGATGTCGTCGACGATCAGCAGGATCTCGTGCTCCCGGCACAGTTCGGCCAGGCCGCGCAGCCACGCCGCGCTGGCGACGTTGATGCCGCCCTCGCCCTGGACGGTCTCGACGATCACCGCCGCGGGCCGGTCCAGGCCGCTGCCGCTGTCCTCCAGCAGGCTGCGCAGCCACAGGAAGTCGGGCGTCTGGCCGTCCAGATAGTTGTCGAACGGCATGGTGGCGGCGTGGTTGAGCGGCACGCCGGCGCCGTGCCGCTTCATGGAGTTCCCGGTGACCGCGAGGGCGCCCAGCGTCATGCCGTGGAAGCCGTTGGTGAAGCTGACGACGGTCTCGCGGCCGGTGATCTTGCGGGCGAGTTTCAGCGCGGCCTCGACCGCGTTGTTGCCGGCCGGCCCGGGGAACTGCACCTTGTAGTCGAGCCCCCGGGGCCGCAGCACGACCTCGCCGAAGGTCTCCAGGAAGTCGCGTTTGGCCACCGTGTAGGCGTCGAGGCTGTGCACGATCGAGTCCCCGGCCAGGTAGTCCAGGAGCACGGCTTTGAGCTCGGGATGGTTGTGCCCGTAGTTGAGCGATCCCGCGCCCGCGAAGAAGTCGAGGAAGGGTCGGCCCGCCTCGTCGTAGACGTGGCTGCCCCGCGCCTCGCTGAAGACGACTGGCCAGCCACGGCAGTAGCTGCGGACTTCGGATTCGAGGCGGTCGAAGATGTCCATCGTGGTTTCCACGGATCCTTTCCCCATGTTCGTGGGCTTATGACGGCCTTCGTGGCGTGAACGGACGGGGCCGGTCGGGCCGCGCCAGGTGGTCGGGTGAGGACGTGGGCGGGATCATGCGGCCAGCGGTCCGATCCGGACGAGTTCCTCGGGGGCGTGCTCCGCGGGCCCCTGCGGGAAGTGCCGGGTTTCGAACAGCGGAGTCCATTCCAGGGGGGCGCCGCGGTCGCGGGCGAAGGAGGCGAAGAGCGCGCGGGAGGCGGCGTTGTCGGGGGTGACGGTGGCCTCCAGGAACGCCAGGCCGTCCCCGGTGATGCGGTCGCCGATGTGGTCCAGCATTCGCCGGGCGAGCCCACGGCCGCGGGCGGCGGCGTGCACGCCCACCTGCCAGAGGAAGTAGGTGTCCCGGCTGTCGGGACGCACGTAACCGGTGACGAAACCGTGCACCTCGCCTGAGGGGCCGCGCGCGACGACCGATGTCGCGGCGAAGTCGCGGCACCACAGCGTGTAGGCGTAGGGGGAGTTGACATCGAGGCCGCAATCCCGGGCCAGGGCCCACAGGTGCCGTCCGTCATCGATGGAGGGCGGCGCCAGCCGCACGCCGACGGGGTCCGCGGCGGTTACGGAGCGGTGATCACGCCCGGCGGGATCGCCTCGGTTCGCGGGATGAATCTGATTGACCGGCACGTCGTAGGAAGATAGCGAACGTTCCTGAACAGCAGATTCTCGAAATTCCCGGCATATGTTTCGCGGGGGTTTCGCCGGGTAGGGCCCGTTTACTTAACAGCGGCGGTCACGTTCCGTCGTCGTCGAGCGGCCCGCAGGAGGACGGCGGGGAGGCTCCGCACCCGCCGTGTCCACCAGGAGATTCGGTGGGACGTTCCGGCACGGGCGGGACGGTGGTCCGAGCGGGAAGATCACGCACCCGGACGGTCGCACAGCCAAACATAGGGGCTGACACACCGAATTTTAAGCGTGGCGCATGTCACATGAATTCGGACGATCGACGCCTGTCATCACGAAATCCGGCGCCCGGCCGTTCCGCGAACGGCAACAGGGTGCATGTACCGCCGCGATGGCGCGGCCCCGGGCGGGCCGACTCCGTGAAGAACCCGCCTGCGCGGACCCGGCCGGCCGAACGGCCGGTCGCCGGTACTTGAAACGCGGACGGTTTTTTAGCAGACTTCGCGTAGTACGACCCCGTGTAGTACTACAATCGGTCGAGTCGCGAAGCGGCGTCCCGTGCGCATCCATGGACGGCCCTCTCGCGCGAGATCTCCCGGACAACGCCGCGGCGCCGGCGCGACTCCGTACAGCGAGAACGTGACGTCCACCCCGCACCACCGGCGTGTGCTCGGCCCGAGCGGCCGAGAAGCGGTGGGAGACGCCCCCACGGCGCGAAGCCATGGGACACAAGGGACACGAGCCAGGGATCGGAGGCGCCTGGTGAACCGCCTTTACCACGAGAGCGAAGACTGGGTCGCGCAGGGAGCCTGCCGGAGGTACGACCCCGAGATCTTCTTTCCGGTGAGCACCACCGGCCCCGGACGCCAGGACGCGGACCTGGCCAAGGCCATCTGCCGCACCTGCCCGGTCCGTCAGGAGTGCCTGCGCTGGGCGCTGCGTGCCGGCGAGGCGCACGGAGTGTGGGGGGCGACCACTCCGGAGGAGCGGCGTTACCTGCGGCGGGAACTCGTACCGGCGAGCTGACCGTTCACTGACCCACGCCCGGCCGCGGCCCGTGGCTCTTGGGAAGGGCTTTACCTGCGTCTACTAGATTCGTAGCCGTGCACCTACCAAGCCGGGGACCGTTGTGGCTGGTCCGTACCGCCGTACTGGCCGTGGCCTGTACGGGTATCGCCTGGGCGGGGCACACCCTGTGGGCCGACGGCACGGCGCCGGCGCGGTCCTTCCCGCTCGCCACGGCGTTCATGGCGCTGGTACTGGCTCCGTTCACCCGTTCGCAGCGGGGGTTCGGCGAGATCTTCGGGGTGCTGGCCGCCGCACAGGCCGCCATGCACGTCCTATTCGTCTCCGCCGACCCCGCCGACGCCCATCCGGACACCGTGCTCGCCGAGGTCGGGCCCTGCCTGCTCGGCTACTCACCCGGGATGCTGGCCGGCCACCTGTGGGCGGCGCTGCTCGCCGCCGCGCTGCTGAGCCGCGGCGAGGCCGCCGTGTGGTCGTTGCTCGCCCTGCTCACGAACGCGCTTCCCCGCCTGCTGACGCCCGCGGCCCCGCCGGCCGCGCCGCGGCCGCTGGTCGCGCGGCGGCCGGCCGGCCGGCGGGTACGCGGAGCGGTGCACCGGCTCCGGTCACGGGGACCTCCGTTCGGCGGAACGTACACGCTGCGACGCGTGTGCGGTGCCGGATCCGAACTTCCGCTGTTCTTCGCAGAAAGGTCCCCCACATGAACACCCGCAAGCGCCATCGCCTCTGGGCCGGTCTCCTGGCCGCCCTGTTCACCGCACTGCTGCTCGGGCTGGGCACCGCGCCGGCCGCGCACGCGCACAACGTGCTGATCAGCTCCTCTCCGGAGGACGGATCGACTCCCGCGCAGGCACCCGACGAAATCAGGCTGACCTTCAACACCACGGTCGGCAGCGGCGGCAACGGGATCACCGTCACCGGACCCGACGGCCAGAAGTACGAGGAGGGCGAGGTGCGGGTCGACGCCGAGCAGGCGTCGATCGCGCTGCGGGCTCCGGAACAGGCCGGTCAGTACCAAGTCAACTACCGGATCATCTCCGCCGACGGCCACCCGATCGACGGCGAGATCGCCTACACGCTCACCCCGGACGCGCTGCCGTCGGCCGCGCCCAGCCCGGACCCCGAGGGCTCGGCCCCGGCCGGTCCCTCGCAGGGCGGCGCCGCCGGCTCCAGCAGCCAGGACCCGGGCGGGCAGAGCGAGCCGACCAACCCGCTGGCCGCCACCGGCCCCGTCGCGGCGGCCGTCGTCGGCATCGCGATCATCGCACTCGCCGTGATCCTGCTGATCCGGTACCGCCGTCCCGGCGGTCCCGGCCAGCGGCCGGAGGACGGCGACGGACACGGCGGCCCGGACGCGCCGAACCGGCAGGACGGCTGACCCGCCGGACACGCACAGGCCGGCCCCGGGAGCGGTGGCGCGCTCCCGGGGCCGGCGCATGCTTCGGCACGGGTCGCGTTATCCGGTCGCACTCACCGACTCGCTCCCCTCCACCACCGACACGAACCGGCCTACGGCCATGGGTGTCGACGGCTCCGGACGCTCGTCAGTTCGTGCTCCGGCGGACGAGGAGCACGCTGATGTTGTCGCGCCCGGACGCGTCCATGGCGGCGCGCCACAGCTCCTGTACTGCGCTCTCGTCGCTGTCGGCGGCGGCGATGATGCGCTCCATCTCCTCCAGCGTCACGAGGTCCGACAGCCCGTCGCTGCACATCAGCCAGGCGCCGGGGCCCGGCTCCGGGTCGCGGCCGACGTGCGGCACCATCGCGCTGGCGCCGCTGCCGCCCAGCGACTGGGTGATGAAGTTCGTGGTGACGGGCTTGCCGTCCTCCGACGGGGGCAGGGCCGGCGAGTCGTCCTCGGAGAGCTGGATCAGCCGCCCGTCCTGGAGCCGGTAGGTGCGCGAGTCGCCGACGTTGAACCAGAAGTTCCCGTCGGCGGTGAGCAGCACGCCCGCGACCGTGGTGCCCATACCGGAGAACTCGGCGTGCTGGCCGGCGTGCTCCTTGATCTCCTCGTCGATGTGCTTGAGCAGGAGGTCGATCGAGTCGGGTCCGGTGAGCTGTGGGCCGCTCTCGGCCATGCGGTGCACGGCGTGTTCGGAGGCGATCTCCCCCGCCGCGTGCCCGCCGAGCCCGTCGGCGACCGCGACGACCACCGGGTCGGTCACGGGTAGCACGCAGCGCGCCGGCGCGTTCATGTCCGCTCCGGCCACGGTGAGAGCGCCCAGGACGACCGCGTCCTCGTTGGCCTGGCGAACAGCGCCCCGGTGCGTGAGGGCCGTTACCGACACTGCCCCGCCATCGACACCCATGCGCCCTACCTCCTGTTTCATCGGCAACACGTGCCGAACAGTCCCAAGCGGCGCCCCACCCGGACGGTGGGCGAGGCGCGTTGATCATGTAACCGTATCGGGGGACGGTCGACCATGGTCAAAACCCGCGTACATCATGACGGAAATCCCCGAGATGCGCAGTTCCCATACTGCCCCGGCCCGCCGCGCGTGCGCAGCCGGTCCGGGTGACCGGAGTCAGCCGGACCGGACGAGATCCGCCACCGGCAGCACCGTGCCGGTCCGCGCGTCGCTGCCGCTACGGGCCAGCCGGACGTATGCGGCCGCCACGTCGTGCGGGTCGTCGCCGTCCTCGGGAACCACACAGTTGACCGCGATGCCGCGCGTGTCGAGGGCGGCGGAGAGCGAGTGCGCGAGGTTCATGACGGCCGCCGCGCCGGCCGCCAGGCCGATGTGCTCGGCCGACCCCGAACGTCCCGAGGCGGCGCCGGTCAGCACCACCGACGAACCCGGCTCCATGAAGATCCGTGCCGCCTGGACCAGCCACAACGCGCTGTACAGGGTGTCGCGGAAGGCGCGGTCGAGGTCGCCCGCCGTGAGGTCGGTGAGCCCGTCGGCGGCAGCGGTACCCCGCCCGCACACCGCGAGGACGTCGATCCCGCCGAACTCCAGGGTGGTGTGCGCGACGGCGCTCCGGCAGCCGGTCTCCGCACCGGTGTCGCAGTGCAGCGGCAGCGCGTCGGCTCCCAGGCGGGCGAGCAGCCGCGCCGTGGCGCGCACCGCGTCACCGTCCGCCGGGTCGCGCGGCAGCGGCGGTCCACTGGCCGGTTCCGGCCGCGCGGCGGCCGGCGTCCGGGTGGCCAGGTACGGCGGCGCGGGCGTGCCGCCCGCCGTACGAGCACGGCCCAGGAGATCGTCAAGGTCGCGGGTGAGCGGCCAGGCCCCGGCGGGGGGCCGGGCGCGGTCGGCCGGGTATCCGAGGTCCGCGACGGCGACGGCCGCGCCCTCCTTGGCCAGCGCGACCGCAACGGTCCTTCCCAGCCGGCCGCCGCGGCTGACGCCCCCGACGACCAGCGCCCGCCGGCCGCGCAACCGCCCGGTCCCGTGGTGGCGTGGGACGGGGTCGGCCGCCACGCCGCCTTCGGCAACCCGTCCGGGGCGCCGACGGTCCGTCGGAGTCACCCGTTCTCCCGGAGGCTCGGGCCGGCGAGCCGGGGCGGAGGCCGGCGCATCGTGCGGTGGAGCGGGAGACGGCGGTCGGCCGGTGTGCGGCGCCGTCTGCGGCGCGGGACGTCAGCGTGCGGCGTGGTCGGCGAGAGCCGGGACGGCACTGCGCCGTCCCCTCGTCCACTCGCCACGGACGCCACCTCCAAACTCGTTCGGCGGCACCGGGCCGCGGCCGGCCCGGCCGGTGGTGATCGCGAGGGGGCCGATCGCGCACCGGGCGACCGGTGGATTCCGGCGTCCCCCGCAGTCCTCGTACGGGAGGAGGGGTTCCAGCAGCTCTGCCCGTGATGATCTCCCGCAAACCCGCGGCGGAGCGCCCCCGCCGGGACTTCCCGGTGTCCGGAGCACCAGGCGGGACGCATCGTCATGGCCATCTCAAGGGACAAGAAGGGCGAGATCGGGACCCACTCCAGAAGACCCGCCATTGTTGAGTCGACCGGACTTCTGGCAGAATGTCCGGCAGTTGGGTGTCTAAGACGCAGACACGCCTTCGCCTTCGCGCGCTCGTGCCTGGCCCGCTGGCCGGAGTTGATTCGAGCGCTGTTCGTGTTTTCCGGACACGTCCCATCCCGAACGGCCCTGAAGGTGTGATTCGTATGCGTCCGCCCGCTTCTGCTGTCCTCCGTTCCGTCGCCCCGGAGCTCCCCGTACCGCTTCATCCGTCCCCGCTCACCGGGCCGTCTTCGGCGTGCGCGCAGCACCGCGCGGCCCCTCCGCGCGTCCGGTTCCGGGAGTGCGCGAGCGTGGCCACCGCCGCGCGTGAAGGGGGGCACGCGGCCACCGCCGCGCATGACCGGAGAGACGCAGATCCTGCAGGTCGCAGCCGCACCAGGAGGAGTCGCACGTGAAGATCGCCTTGGTATCCGAGCACACCCGGCCACTCGCCGCACACAAGGGCGAGCCGACGTGTGGTGGCAGCGTCCACGTCTCCGCCCTCGCCCGCCAGCTCGCCCGGCTCGGCCACCGTGTCACCGTGTACACGCGCCGCGGCGATGCCGATCTTCCCGATCGTGCGCGCATGGGGCGCGGCGCGGCGGTCGCCCACCTGACCGCGGGTCCGCCCCGCCGGCTGACCGAATCCGAGAGCGCCGAGCACACCGGCGCCTTCGCCACCGCGCTCTCCGAGGCCCTGGCGGACGACACCCCCGAGGTCGTGCACGCCATCGGGTGGACGAGCGGGCTGGCGGCACTCTCGGCGGTGCGCCGCTCGGATGCGGAACCCGCGCCGCGAGTGGTGCAGAGTTTCCACTCGCTGAACTCCGCGGAGCAGCGCGCCGGCCTGCCGCGGCGCACCGACCGGGTGCGGCTGGAGGCGGCGCTGGCCGGCCGCGCCGACGCCGTGGTGGTCACCTCCGCCGAACAGCGCTTCGAACTCGCCCGCATGGGCGTGCCGCGCAGCAGCGTCGGCGTGATCCCGTTCGGGGTGGACACCGAGCACTTCAGCGTGGAAGGCGCTGCGGCGAGCAGCCCATGGCGACGACGTCGCGACGAACGCGTCCGCATCGTCTCCGTCACCCGGCTCGGTGCCGGCGGCGGCGCCGACGCTCTCGTCGAGACCATGGCACGGGTGCCCGAGGCCGAGCTGGTCATCGCCGGCGGCCCGGCCCGCGAGGACCTGGCGATCGACCCTGACGCGCGCCGGCTGGAGCTGCTGGCGAAGGAGCACGGGGTGGACGACCGGGTGACGCTGAGCGGCGCCGTGGACCGCAAGGAGCTGCCCCGGCTGCTGCGCTCGGCGGACCTCTTCGTGTCGGCGGCCGACTACGACCCGTACGGTGGCGCGGTGCTGGAGGCCATGGCCTGCGGCCTTCCGGTGGTGGCGCGCGCGGCGGGCGGAGTCACCGACGCGGTGCTCGACGGCACCACCGGGTTGCTGCTGCGGTACGCGCGTCCCGACGCGCTCGGCCGGGCGCTGCGCCAGCTCGCCGCCGACTCCACCGCGCGCACGGCCTTCAGCATCGCCGCCGCCGACCGCGCCGCGTCCCGGTACACCTGGCAGCGGGTGGCCACGGAGACCGAACGCGTCTACCGGCGGACGCTGCCGCGAGAGGGCGACCTGCCCCTTGCGGCGGGCGACGATGCGCATTGATCGTTCTCCCGCACCCCGGCCGATGGCACCGGCCGCCCGGTGGTGGCAGCGCCCGCGTGTGCCGGATGGGCGCCACCACCGCCACTCGGCGGGTGCCCGGCCGGCACCGGAGCCCCGCGCCACGGGACGCCTGACCGGCCACCGGAGCCGGGCCCGGGAGCGCCTTCGGCGCCGCCCGTGCCGCGGGCGCGCACCGCGTACCGGGCCGCTCACACCGCCCCAACGCACCAGGCGGGGCCGTGGGGCGCCGTGCCACCGCGGGCGCCACGAAGCCGTACTCGCCTGGGAGGACAGGAGCCCGGAGCCATGTCATGATGCCAGCCGCGCACCCGGACGAATCCGACGTACCGGCGTTCGGCCATGAGGGGGTGCTGTTCACCTCGTCCGCGGAACTGGCCGAGGTGGTGGTGCCCCGGATCCGCGCGGCCGTCGCTGCGGGCGACCACGTCGTCATCGCGATGGGGGACGGGCACGCCGACGCCGTGCGGGCCGGTCTGGGCGCCGCGGCCGGGGCGGTCCGGTTCGTCGAGCGGGCGCGGTGGTACGACGCGCCCGGACGTACTCTCGCCGCGCTGCACCGGCTCGGCCTGACGCATGCCGGGCGGCACGTCACCGTGGTCGGCGAGCCGCTGCTCCCGCTCGACGAGCCGCTGGCGCTCCGCGAGTGGCACCGGCTGGATTCCGTGCTGGGCGCCGCGCTGGCCACGGCGCCACTTCGGCTGATCTGCGTCCACGACGAGCGGACGCTGCCGGCCGGCGTCCGCCGCGAGATCGCCCGCACCCACCCGGTGCTCGTCGCCCGCTCGACCGGCTCGGCCCCCAGCCGCCACTACCGGACGCCGGGCGCCTACAGCGCCGCCGACGCCGGACGCCGGCTGCCACCGCCCTCGGGCCGGACCGAGTCGCTGGACATCGCCGCCGACCTGCCCGGCCTGCGGGAGCGGCTGCTCGGCGTCGCCGACCGGATCGGAATGCCGGATGAGCGGGTCGAGGACCTGGTGGTGTGCGTCAACGAGATGGCCGCCAACGTGCTGGAGCACGGCGCGGGCAAGGGCTCGATCTCACTGTGGCGGACGCCGGGGCACGTCGTGTGCGACGTCTTCGATGAGGGCGGCGGGCTCACCGACCCGCTCAGCGGCTACTTTCCGGCCGATCCATTGCGGGTGCGCGGGTACGGGCTGTGGATCACCCGGCAGGTGTGCGACTTCATGGAGGTCAGCGGCGGCCCGGACGGAACCCTGGTCCGGCTGTACTTCCGTGCCGGGAACTGACGGCTCTCCTGCCACCGGCGAGCGCTTCCAGGGCCTGCGGGACCGCGGTCCGCCGTCCCCGCACCGGCGCGCCCGTACCGTCCGGCGGCGCCGGACCGGCTCAGGCGAGGACCAGCTTCATGGCCCGCTGGACATCGTCCTCGATGGTGAGGAACTGGTCGATCCCGGCGATCGTGAAAAGCCGGTGCACGGTGCGCTGCGGCGCCGCCACGGCGAGCCCGATCCCCCGGTCGCGGGCCTGGCGGTAGGAGGCGACCAGGACGCCGATGCACCGAGAGTCGCAGAACCGGACGCCGGAGAAGTCGATGACGACGCCGCGGCAGGGATCGGCCGCGCCGAGCACGTCGTCGAGCACCGCGGCGAGATCGGGGGACGTCACGGCGTCGAGCTCGCCGGTGGGAGTCACCATGACGACCTCGCCGTCGGTCCGGACCACGATGTCGGATCTCAAGCTCGCGCTCCTCGCTCGCTTCGCCGCCGACACGTGCCGCCCGCCGGTCGCCGCCGAACTCCGGTAGACGTGCACCCCATGCCCGTCACCATAGCGCCATTCGGAACGCCCTGACAGAATCGCGATCCTGCTGTCACCGCACCGATACCGCCGGTGCGCTGCACGATCGATTCCGCTGGCCGTGCGGGGGACGGCCCCCTCACCGCACGGCGGGCGGCCGTGCGCCTCAGCCCCGTCCGCCGGCGCCCGCGTTCTCCGCCACCAGGCGACGCGCGACCTCGGCGACCTTCATCCGGTTGCGCTGGGCCACCCGGCGCAGCTCCTCGAACGCCGCCGCGGCGTCGCAGCCCTTGGCGTGCATGATGATGCCCTTGGCCTGGTCGATCACCCCCCGGGCGTCCATGGCGCGGCGCATGTGCGCGGCCTCGCGGGCGACGTCGGTGTAGCGGCCGGCGCTGTGCAGCGCCGCGGCGGCGTGCTCCGCCAGCACCGCCACCAGCGGGGTGACGACCGTGTGGTCGAAGGCGTCCGCGCGGCCGGAGTGCACGCCGAAGGTCACGACTTCGCCGTCCAGCGCGCACGGGTAGGTCACCGAGGAACGGTCACCGCACTGGACGGCCATGCTGGTGTAGCGCGGCCAGCGGTCCTCCCGCAGGACGTCCCCCACCGTCACCGGGCGCCCCGTGCGCACGGACTGCACCGTCGGCCCCTCGTCAGTGGCGTACTGGTGCTCGAACGCGGTGGCGAGGTCGGGGTGCGACGCCCCGTAGTCCACCACGACGTGCCGGCCGGCGACCTCGGCGGCCTCTTCCTCTTCCGGGCGCACGTCCCGCCAGATCACCACGAGCGCGGCGGAACACCCGGGCACTCCGCGGGCCGCGGCGACGCTCATCTGGTCCAGCGCACGCTCGGGCGTGCTGCTCTCGCTCTGTCCGAGGGCACCGATCTCCCGCGCCAGACGTTCCACCCATGTGGACACGGCCTTGATCCGCCTCCCCCGTCCGTGCAGCCGACTCGTACTTCGCCGACACTCCACGGTATCGGCAGCCACGACGACCACGCCTCCACGGAAGCGTGAGCCGGTGAGCGTCCGGAGCCGACGGTGCCCCCCGCCGAAGGCCCCACCGCACCGGCAGCGCAGGAAAGCGAAACGGCGAACGCGACCGGCGAACACCCGCGCGTGAGCCGGAGAGCGCCCGGAGCCGACGGCGCCCACCGCCGAAGGCCCCACCGCACCGGCGGCGCAGGAAAGCGAAACGGCGAACGCCACCGGCGAACACCCGCGCGTGAGCCGGAGAGCGCCCGGAGCCGACGGCGCCCACCGCCGAAGGCCCCACCGCACCGGCGGCGCAGGAAAGCGAAACGGCGAACGCCACCGGCGAACACCCGCGCGCGAGCCGGAGAGCGTCCGAAGCCGACGGTGCCGCTTGGCGTAGCCCGATCCGTCCCGCCGATGAAGGGCGGTGTTCCGGCGAGCACGACCGGGGATCCGGATGCGTTAGCGTCAGAAACAGGGGCACGACCGGCGGATTCGCCGAACATCCACGCCCACATGATGTCAGGAGCCAACGGTTTGTCCGAGCGTGACAATCTGGCCGACCTCCAGCGCGAGATCGCCGACCTGAGCGGACGCGTGGCCGCGTTGCGCAGCACCCATGTGGCCTACCCCGCTGACGCGGCCGGTACCGCGGAGGCGGCCCTCGCCGAACTCGGTTTCGCCGAGCAGCTCTTGGCCGAATGCCAGGACCGGCTGACCGCCGGTGCCGACACCGCGGCGCCGCGTCGGATGGCCAACGACGACGAGCGCGCCGTCTTGCGCGCGGTCTTCACCGAGCTGGGCGTCCCCGTGGCGCTGCTCGACCACGAGGGCTACATCCGGCGGATCAACGCTGTCGGCGCGGAGCGGCTGGGCAGCACCAGTGGCTACCTCACCGGCAAGCCTTTCTCGATCTTCGTCGACCTGCGGCGCCGGGCCGCCATGCGGTCGTGGCTGGCCGCCGTGCTGCGCGGCGGAGAGCCCGCGTCGTTCGACTCCCGGCTGGCGCGGCGCGGCTGGGCCGAGGACGTCCACCTCACCCTGTCCCGGCTGGACGTGCCGACGGAGGCGAACCCGCTGGTCCTGGTGGTGATGTCACCGCCGATGCCGCGCGCCGACGAGGGCGAGGGCCCGGCACCGCTGGAGTCGGAGGTGGAGGACCAGGTGGTGGTCCTGGCCGCCCGGCGGCTCGACGTCCTCACCCGGATGACGCGGCTGCTGCTGCGCAGCGCGGGTCCGGGCGGCGCCGGCCGGCCGCTGGCGCTGGACGATGCGGCGGCCCTGCTCGCCGACTCCTACGCGGACTGGGTGCTGATCGACGTCTGCGACCTGCCCGACGACCCGCGCGGCGCACGCCGCGCCGTGGTCGCCGGTCCACGGGGACACGATCAGGCGAACGAGGTGGGCGGTCGCGACACCGGAGCCGGCGACGCTCCGTGGCAGGACACCCTCGACGGGACGGAGTCCGCGCGCGCCCTCGTAGCCGCGCTGGACCCGCTCGCCTCGGAGGTGCCCGGAGAGGTGCTGGCCAGTGGCGAATCCGTGCTGCACCAACTCATCGAGGATGAGGGACTGCTCGGTCACGGTGCCGACGGCGTTCCAGTGCTCAGCGCCCTGGGCGCCGGGTCGCTGCTCAGCGTCCCGCTCCGCGGCAGCCGCGGGGTGCGCGGGGCGCTCACGCTGGTCCGCCGCAGCAATCGCGGGTCGTTCCGGCTCGCCGACCTGGGGCTGATCGAGGAGATCGGCGAGCACATCGGGCTCGCACTGCCGCCGGGCCCAAAGGACTGACCCGCGCACAGAGTGCGAGTCGCTGAGCGTCCGGAGCCGACGATGCCCACCGCCGGAGGCCACTTCGCATCGGCGGCGCAGGAAAGCGAAGCGACGAGCACGACCAGCCAACACCGGTGCGAGTCGCTGAGCGTCCGGAGCCGACGATGCCCACCGCCGGAGGCCACTTCGCATCGGCGGCGCAGGAAAGCGAAGCGACGAGCACGACCAGCCAACACCCGTGCGACTCGCTGAGCGCCCGGAGCCGACGATGCCCACCGCCGGAGGCCCCACCGCACCGGCGACGCAGGAAAGCGAAGCGACGAGCACGACCACCCAACACCCGCGCGAGTCACTGAGCGCCCGGAGCCGACGATGCCCACCGCCGAAGGCCACTTCGCATCGGCGGCGCAGGAAAGCGAAGCGACGAGCACGACCAGCCAACACCCGTGCGACTCGCTGAGCGCCCGGAGCCGCCGACACCCCTGCCGAAGGCCACTTCGCATCGACAGCACAGGAAAGCGAAGCGACGACCACCACCAGCCAACACCAATGCGCGCCCGGCACCATGCGGCGTCCCACGGACGGCCATGGCGTTTTCCGATCTCGGCGTGGAGAGGCGATCAGTGCCGAATCGGCATCGCCCAGCGTGTCCCCCACACACCAGAAAAGCCCGCAGTGCCTGAACCGACGACCGGGCAGATCCCATGCACCGTAGGCCCGGTGCCGACTCCGCCCACGCGGCGACCTCGCCGGCGCCTGCCCCGAACCGACGCGCCCCGGCGTGACGTCCCTCCGCGAACGCCACGGCCCTCTGGCCGACCGCCCACGACCCGTGCCGCCGCTGGACTCAGGCCGGGAGCCACGCCCAAGCCTTGGCCACCCGCGATCCCGCCCTCATGCGCCGGGCCGATCCGCTGGCAGGCCGACGTCGACCAGGCGATCGCGCACCCACCGCCGACGGGGCGAAAAGAGGGGGCGGGCGAAATCACGAGCCGGCCGAACCGGAGCGGCACGCACCCCGGCCGCTCCACCCCGCATCGGCGATGCCGGCCCTGAACGTTCCAGAAACGTTCCTAGCCGTCCGACCAGCCTGAGGTGCGGACCCGGCCGCTGCCGTCGCAGCCGCCGCACTTGCGCGGCACCACCATCTCGCCGGTCGCGTCGTCGCCGGCGTAGCCGACCACGGTGACCCGGAAACCGGTCCCGAGGCAGTCGAGGCACACGATCGCGATGTCCATAGGGTCAGCGTAGGGCCCGCCGGATCGCCGTCGCCGGCGCCGCGCCGGCTCGGCGGATCAGGCGGGGCCGCGCATCGCCTCCACGAGGGTGGTGAGCTGCGCGACGGAACGGTCGAGGTCCCGGATCGCGGCGACCGTCTGGCTGTCGGCGTCGCGGTCGTCGGTGGCCATGCGCTTGCGCAGCAGTTCCAGGCTCGCGTTGATCTCGGCGACGCGCTTGGACAGGTTGCCGACCACCGATCCGGTGGAGGCGCCGCCGGTCTCCTCGCTCAGTTCCCGCCGCAGCAGCCGCGACTGCTCCGCCAGTTGCTGCTTGGTGTGGTGCAACTCCACGAACACCTCGACCTTGGCGCGCAGCACCCACGGGTCGAACGGCTTGGTGAGGTAGTCGACCGACCGGGAGGCGTAGCCGCGGAACACCTGATGCCGGTCGATGTCGGTGCCGGTGAGGAAGATGATGGGGACGTCCTTGGTCCGCTCGCGCTGCTTGATGTGGGCGGCGGTCTCGAAACCGTCCATCCCCGGCATCATGACGTCGAGCAGGATGACCGCGAAGTCGTCCGTCAGGAGCGCCTTGAGGGCCTCCTCGCCGGAGGTGGCCCGCACCAGGTTCTGGTCGAGCGAGGTGAGGATGGCCTCCAGGGCGGTCAGATTGTCGTCGCGGTCGTCGACGAGGAGGATGTTGGCCTTGTGGGGCACGGTCGCTGCTCACTCTCTTCCGGGCCGGCGCGCGTCGGCCCGCTCGTTGGTCCTCACTCCGTCGCCCGATCCCGCCGGCCGCCGGAGACCTCGCCCGCGGCACTCCGATCCAGCCACGTGCGCATGACGTCCAGCAGGTGGTCGAGATCGACCGGCTTGGTCACGTAGTCGGACGCACCCGCGTCCAGGCTGCGTTCCCGGTCGCCCTGCATCGCCTTGGCGGTGAGCGAGATGATCGGGAGGTCCGCGAACTGCGGCATCTCGCGGATGGCCCGGGTCGTGGCGTTTCCGTCGAGCTCGGGCATCATGATGTCCATGAGGACGAGGGCGATGTCCTCATTGGCCTCCAGCTTCTGGATGCCGGCGTGCCCGTTGTCGGCGTAGAGCACCTCCAGGCCGTGCGCCTCCAGCGCGCTGGTGAGCGCGAAGACGTTGCGGACGTCGTCGTCCACGATCAGCACCCGGCGCCCCTCCAGCACGGCGTCGCGCTCGGGGTCGGTGCGGGCCCCGGTGGCGGTCGTGTCGGCGCCCTCAGGGGCCGGTACGGGCTCGCGGAGCGCCGGTACCGACTCGGCGGTCTCGGCCGGCTCCAGGTCGTCGAAGCCGCCGAGATCGCCGTAGTCCTCGGTGTCGGAGAACTCGGAGAGCGACTCCAGGCCGGTGAACTGCACGCTCCCGGCCGGGAGCTCCGAGGCGGCGCCGGGCGTCCCGTCGCCGGACTCCTCCACCCGGACGTTGCCGTTCTCGGGCAGCCGCACCGGCAGCAGCAGGGTGAAGATGGTGCCCTCGCCGAGCGTGCTCTGCACCCGGATCTCGCCGCCGATCAGCTCGGCCATCTGGCTGCTGATGGACAGCCCCAGACCGGTCCCGCCGAAGCGCCGGCTGGTGCCGCCGTCGCCCTGGTGGAACGCTTCGAATATCACCTGGAGCTTGTCGTTCGGGATGCCGATGCCGGTGTCGGCGACCGAGAACGCGATGATCTCCTCGTTCTCGCCGAAGGTGTCGAGATCGGCGTCCTCCAGCGCCCAGGCCGGCTCGATCAGCAGCCGGACCTCGCCGGTGTTGGTGAACTTGACGGCGTTGGAGAGCAGGTTGCGGAGCACCTGCTGGAGCCGCTGCTCGTCGGTCCACAGGTAGTTGGGGATGTCCGGCGACACCTCGACCGCGAACGCCAGGCCCTTGTCGCTGGCCATCGGGCGGAACGCCGCCTCGACGTAGTCGACGAGCTGGCTGATGGAGACGTCGGACGGGCTGACCTCCATGCGCCCGGCCTCGACCTTGGACAGGTCCAGGATCTCGTCGATGAGCTGGAGCAGGTCGCTGCCCGCCTTGTGGATGGTCTGCGCGAACTCGACCTGCTTGGAGGTGAGGTTCTGCTCGGTGTTGTCGGCGAGCAGCCGCGCCAGGATGAGCAGGCTGTTCAGCGGCGTGCGCAGCTCGTGCGACATGTTCGCCAGGAACTCGGACTTGTACTTGGACGAGACCTGGAGCTGGTGTGCGCGGTCCTCCAGGGACCGGCGGGCGCGTTCGATCTGCCGGTTCTGCAGCTCGATCGCGCGGTTCTGGCTGGCGAGCTGCCCGGCCTTGCTGTGCAGCTCGGCGTTCTTGCGCCGCAGCTCCTCCTGCTGGCGCTGGAGTTCATTGGACCGCTCCTGCAGGGCGGTGGTGAGCTGCTGGGACTGCGCCAGCAGGTACTCGGTCTTGGAGTTGGCCAGGATCGTGTTGATCGTGGTGCCGAGCAGCCCGATGAGCTGACGCAGGAAGTTGATGTGGATCTCGCGGAACGGGCTGTAGGAGGCGAGCTCGATGACGCCGAGCACCCGGTCGTCGCTCAGGATGGGGAAGATCGCGAGGCTGAGCGGCGGAGCGGAGCCGAGACCCGACTCGATGGTGACGTAGTCGCCGGGGACCCCGTGCAGGATCACCTCCTTCTTCTGCACGATGACCTCACCGGCGAGTCCGACGCCGGACCGCACCCGGCGGCGCGGCTCGGGCGGCTGGTAGCCGTATCCGGCGAACAGCCGGAAGGTGCCCTCGTCGTTCTCGTCCTCGGGCAGGAAGCAGGCACCGTGCTGGGCCTCGACCAGTGGGGTGAGTTCGGTCATGATGAGCCGGGCCAGGTCGTTGAGGTCCCGGTGCCCCTGGATCAGCCCGGAGATGCGGGCGACATTGCTCTTCAGCCAGTCCTCGTCGCGCTGCGCGGCGGTGGTCTCACGCAGGTTGGCGACCATCAGGTTGACGTTGTCCTTCAGGGTGGCGACCTCGCCGCTCGCCTCGACCTGGATGGACTGGGTCAGGTCGCCGCGGGTCACGGCGCTGGCGACGGACGCGATCGCGCGCACCTGAGTGGTGAGGTTGAGGGCCAGCTCGTTCACGCTGTCGGTGAGCTGCTTCCACGTGCCGGAGACGCCGTCGACCTTGGCCTGGCCGCCGAGCTGCCCCTCGCTGCCCACCTCGTGGGCGACCCGTGTCACCTCCGCGGCGAAGGTCGACAGCTGCGCCACCATCGTGTTGATGGTGTCCTTCAGTTCGAGCATCTCGCCCTGGGCGTCGACCGTGATGTTCTTGCTGAGGTCGCCGGCGGCGACCGCGGCCGTCACCTGGGAGATGTTGCGCACCTGGGAGGTCAGGTTGTGCGACATCGAGTTGACGTTCTCGGTCAGGTCCTTCCAGATGCCCGCGACGCCCTTGACATTGGCGCGGCCGCCCAGCTTGCCCTCGGTGCCCACCTCGCGGGCCACCCGTGTGACCTCGTCGGCGAACGCGGAGAGCTGGTCCACCATGACGTTGATGGTGTCCTTGAGCTCCAGGATCTCGCCCTTGGCGTTGACGGCGATCTTCTTGGTGAGGTCGCCGCGCGCCACCGCGGTGGTGACGACGGCGATCTGCCGGACCTGGTGGGTCAGGTTGTTGGCCATCGAGTTCACGTTGTCCGTGAGGTCCTTCCAGACCCCGGACACGCCGCGCACGTGCGCCTGGCCGCCCAGCTTCCCTTCGGTGCCCACCTCGCGCGCCATGCGGGTGACCTCGTCCGCGAACGAGTCGAGCTGGTCGACCATCGTGTTCACGGTGTCCTTCAGCTGCAGCATCTCGCCCTGGGCGTCCACGGTGATCTTCTTCGTCAGGTCGCCCTTGGCGACCGCCGTGGTGACCTGCGAGATGTTGCGGACCTGGTAGGTGAGGCTGTTCGCCATGGAGTTGACGTTGTCGGTGAGGTCCTTCCAGATGCCCGACACGCCCTTGACGTTGGCCCGCCCGCCGAGCTTGCCCTCCGTGCCTACCTCGCGGGCGACGCGCGTCACCTCGTCGGCGAAGGAGTCGAGCTGGTCGACCATGGTGTTGACCGTGTTCTTCAGGGCGAGCATCTCGCCCTGGACGTCGACCGTGACCTTGCGGCTCAGGTCGCCGCGCGCGACGGCCGTCGTCACCTGGGAGATGTCCCGCACCTGGTTGGTGAGGTTGTCGGCCATCGAGTTGACGTTGTTGGTCAGGTCCTTCCAGATGCCCGACACGCCCTTGACGTTCGCCCGCCCGCCGAGCTTGCCCTCGGTCCCCACTTCGCGGGCCACCCGGGTCACCTCGTCGGCGAACGTCGACAGCTGGTCCACCATGGTGTTCACGGTGTCCTTGAGCTGCAGCATCTCGCCTTGGACGTCCACCGTGACCTTGCGGCTCAGGTCGCCGCGCGACACCGCGACGGTCACCGTGGAGATGTCGCGCACCTGGGCGGTCAGCCGCGCGGCCATCTGGTTGACGGCCTCGGTGACGTCCCGCCAGGCACCCGAGACGCCCTCGACGCGGGCGCTGCCGCCCAGCTTGCCCTCGGTCCCCACCTCACGGGCCACCCGGGTCACCTCCATGGTGAACCCGGACATCTGGTCGGCCATCCGGTTGACGGAGGTGGCCAGGCGGAGCAGGTCGCCGTGCAGCCGGCCGTGCCGGCTGTTGAGGTCGACCCGCTGGGAGAGGTCGCCGTTGGCCACCGCGTCGAGCATGTGCGCGACGGAGGTCATCGGCTCGCTGATCTCGTCGAGGAGCTGGTTGAGGGAGGAGACGCTCTTGCCCCAGGCGCCCTTGGCCGGTACCACGGAGACCCGCTCGGTGAGACGGCCCTCCGTGCTGACCACCTCACCGACCCGCTGCAGCCCGTCGCTGAGCTGTTCCCAGTGGTCGATGACCTGGTTGAACACGCCGGCGATCTCGCCGTGCTTGCCCTCGGCCCGCGCGTTCAGCCGTACGCTGAAATCGCCGTCCCGGACGCTGTAGAGCGCGTCGAGAAGCTCGTCGAGCCTGGCGTCGTCCGCCGTCGTTGTGCTGGTCGCCATATCCCCTCCTCCGCTGCTGGCCGGCGTGCTCTCCCCGCTTCCGCGACGAGGAGGGGCGCCGTCCCGTCCGGCCCCGGATCCGCGCTTCCGGTCGGGGGTGATTCCCACCGCACCGCCGGTGAGCCCGCCCCCGCGTCACTCCCACGGCACGGCGGCGGCGCCGGAGATTCCACCCACAAGAGGTGAACCACGGTGCATTACGTTAATTGGCTGGGCTGCTCAATAGGTGGACGTTCTGACATCATGATTGTGTTCCCTGCACGCCGCATGGGGTGTCCCCCGCCGTGACCTCGACGGTTCCCCCACCATGGCCCATGCGGGAGTACGACGAATCGGCGGGGCCGGAAGAACGAGAGACGGGGGTCCGCGGTGATCACGCCGATGTGCGACCCGCATACCCATCCCATACTCAGAGAAACCGTATGACTTCACGATGCCACATGACGCGATGAAGGTCGCTCGCCAGGAGTTCTCCGCCGCCCCCGAGACCGCGGGCGAGGCTCGGCTGTTCGTCCGTGACACGTTGCGCGAATGGAACGTCGGCCGGCAGTCGGACGACATCGTCCTGCTGGTCAGCGAGCTGGTGACCAATGCGGTGATCCACGCCGAGACCAGGCTCGAACTCACGATGCGCCGGCTGCCGCGGGCCGTCGAGGTGGTGGTGGCCGACCGAGTGCCGGAGCGGGCGGTCCCCAAGGCGGGACCGCTGGCGGTCGACGTCTCTCCCTCGACCGAGAACGCCCGCAGCGGCGGTCTCGGCCTCGCCCTCGCCGGCGCCATCGCGTCGAGCTGGGGCGTGAGCTACAGCAAGGACGACAAGGCCGTCTGGTTCCGGATCGAGGACGAGGAGCTCGCCACGGCCGACGGGCCGGGCCCCGAGCATGGGGCCGAGGTGGCGACGTCGGCCGGCGACCGGCCGTCGCTCGCGCCGCCGCTGCCGCTGCGCCGCTCCCGGCGTCCGGGGCGCGGCGACCCGTGGGCACCGCTGGACGCCGCCCTGTCGGCCCGGCTCCCGTTGCGCCAATTGCTGGACCGCACGGTCGACTACGCCCGTACGGCACTCGGCGGGGACGCCGCCTACATCGCGCTGGCCACCACCGACGAGACCGAGTGGGAGATGCGGGCCGGTGTCGGGCTGACCAGCGGCCCGTGGCGGCCGTTCCGCAGCCGCACCGAGGAGACGTTCCCGTCGGCGGCGCCCGAACCCGGGCCCGTCATCAACGACGACATCGTGATCGCGCGGGCCCATCGCGGCAGGCTGGCCGCCGCCGGGATGCGGTCCCTGGTCACCGCGCCGCTGATCGTGGAGGGCCGGATCACCGGGCTGATCGGCGTGGCCTCGCGGCGCATCCGACACTTCGGGAGCACGGCCGCCCGCCGCCTGCAGGAGGGCGCCGACCGCATCGCGCTGCCGGTGGAGCGAGCCCGGCTGGCCGAGGTGGAGCTGGCGCGCCGTGCCTCGCTGAGTTTCCTCGCCGAGGCCAGCGACATGCTCGCGGGCACGCTGGACGAGCGGATGACGGCCGCGCTGGCGGCACAGCTCACCACGTCCCGGCTGGGGAACTGGTGCGTGGTGCACAGCACGAACGAGCTCGGGGTGTCCCGGCTCACCTACGCCACGCACGCGAACGAGAACTACACCGACGTGCTCCGCAACCTGGTGACCGCGCTGCCGCCGCAGGAGCAGCGCGAACCCGCGCCGTTGTGGACGAGGTCGATGCTGTCGGCGGCCGGTCTCGACGACGAGCTGACCCTTGAGCTCGCGGAAAGCCCGGCGATCAGCATCTCGCTGGTGGGCCGCGGCCGGGTGCTGGGCCGGCTGACCATCGGCAAGGAGGCGCCGGAGGAGTTCACCAACGAGGACGTGAACGTCGCCGAGGATCTGGCGCAGCGGGTGGCGTCGGCGCTGGAGAACGCGCGGCTGTACTCCAACCAGACCTCGATGAGCGAGGCGCTGCAGCGCAGTCTGCTCCCCGCGAAGGAGAAAGTGCCGCGGATCCCCGGGGTGGACCACGCCGTGTTCTACCGCCCGGCCGACGAGCGGACCGTGGTCGGCGGCGACTTCTACGACCTGTTCGCGACCGACGGCCGCTGGTGCTTCGCCATCGGCGACGTCTGCGGAACCGGCCCGGAGGCCGCGGCGGTCACCGGCCTGGCCCGGCACACGCTGCGCGCCCTGGCGCGGGAGGGGTTCCCGCCGGACCACATCATGCGGCGGCTCAACCTCGCGATCCTGGACGAGAACACCTCCACCCGGTTCCTCACCATGCTGTACGGCGAGATGACGCCGATCAGCGGGCCGGAGGGCGGACCGGGCGGCATGCGCATCCGGCTGGTCTCGGCCGGGCACCCGCTGCCGATGCGGCTGCGCCGCGACGGCGCCGTGGAGCCGGTGGGCACCTCCCAGCCGCTGCTCGGCGCCTTCGAGGACGTGGAGTTCTTCACCGAGACCGTCGAGGTCACCTCGGGCGAGGTCCTGCTCGCGGTGACCGACGGTGTGACCGAGCGCCGCAACAACGCCGACATGCTCGGTGACGAGGGTCTGCTGAAGATCTTCTCCGGCTGCTCCGGCCTGACCGCGCAGGCGGTGATCGCCCGCATCGACCGCGACCTGGAGGAGTTCGCCCCGGGCGGGCACACCGACGACACGGCGATGCTGGTGCTGCGGTTCGTCTGAGTCAGTGGGGGGACTCGGCCGGTACCCGGTCTGGTCATTCTCCGATCGCCCTTTCTTGGCTGTGGATGACCCGGTCGTCGGCTGAGAAGACCTCTACTCTGCAGGTTGTCAGGGTTTCGTGGCATGGGAGGGGCACATGGCTCAATCGGCGACGCTGCGGCTCACCGCCCGGATCTGGCCTGAGGAGGGCGGATTCGTCATCCAGTGCGTGGAGAACGGGGTCACCACCGAAGGCGACACCTATGAGGAGGCGCTCCACAACATCCAGGAGGCCGTGGAGTTGTACTACGAGGACGAGGACGCCGACTTCTCCCTGATCCATCCCGAGGCAGCGGTACTTCCCTTCGACGTCCGGGTCAGCGCATGAGCCCTCGTGCTCGCAGGCTCTCCAGCAAGGAAAAGGAAATCGTCAAGCTGCTCGAAGCCGAGGGCTCCGAGCGCGTGTCCACTCGCGGCGATCATCTCGAACTTCGGCGCGGCGGCCGGTCGGTCGTGGTCCTGTTGGGGCGGGATCCGCTCCGGATCGGGACGCAGAATGCGATCCTCTCCGCAGCCGGAATCGATCCGTACTCGCTGTGACACCCGCGCTCACAACCACCCCATCTCCTCCGCCGTGCGGATGGCCGAGATCCGGTTGCCGGTACCGGTCTTGGTGATGGCGCTGGAGAGGTAGTTGCGGACGGTGCCCTCGCTCAGGTGGAGGGTGCGGGCGATGGCCGCGACCGATGCGCCGTCGGCGGCGGCGCGCAGGACGTCGGCCTCGCGGGCGGTCAGCGGGCTGTCCCCTGCGGTCATCGCCGTGGCGGCCAGCTCGGTGTCGATGTAGCGGCCTCCGGCGTGCACCCGGCGGATGGCGCCGGCGAGCTCGTCCACGGGGGCGTCCTTGGCCAGAAAGCCGCGCGCGCCGGCCGCGAGGGCGCGGCGCAGGTAGCCGGGGCGGCCGAAGCTGGTGAGAATGAGCACCGCGCAGGACGGGACGGCGTCCCGGACCTGAGCGGCCACCTCCAGGCCGCCGGCCCCGGGCATCTCGATGTCCAGCACGGCGATGTCGGCCTGGTGATCGCGCACCGCGGAGAGCACCTCGTCGCCGCGGCCGACCTCCGCCACCACGGTGAGATCGTCCTCCAGCCCGAGCAGCGCCGCGATGGCGCCGCGCACCAGATGCTCGTCGTCGGCGAGCACGATGCGGATCACGCCGCCACGTCCTTTCGTTCCGTGCCGGCCGCCGGCCGGGCCTCCGGCGCGCCGGCCGGTTCGGCGGGCAGCACCGCCCGCAGCAGGAAGCCCCCGCCGGTCACGGGGCGGGCCGACAGCGTGCCGCCGACGGCGGCGACCCGCTCGGTGAGTCCGGTCAGCCCATTGCCGTACTGGACCTGGCCGGCCGAGCCACGCGCCCCGTCGTTGAACATCTCCACCACGACCGCCCGTTCCTCGCGTGCGAGGGACAGGTCACAGCGCCGGGCCGAACTGTGCCGGAGCACGTTCGTGGCCCCCTCCCGGCAGACCCACGCGACCGTGGTGCGCTGCTCGGGGGTCAGGCCGACGTCGGCCCCCGTCAAGGTACAGCGGGTCCCGCCGGCCTGCAGCACGGCGCGGACGCTGGCCAGCTCCGCGGCGAGGTCCACGTCCCGGTATCCGCTGACCGCGGCCCGTACCTCGCGCAGCGCCTCACGCGCCAGCTGCTGCACCTGCACCATCTCCGCGGCGGCGCGGTCGGGGTCGCGCTGCGCCAGCCGGGCCGCGAGTTCGCTCTTGACCGCGACGCCGGACAGGCTGTGGCCGAGCAGGTCGTGCAGGTCGCGGGCGAAGCGCAGGCGCTCCTCCGAGACGGCCAGCCGCGCCTGGGCCTCCCGCGCGGCGTGCGCCTCGTTGGCGACGTCCCACAGCAGCAGCACGGCGTGGTTGGCGGCCAGCATGATCGGCGCCCAGACCACCGGGATCGTCCAGATGACGAGCATCAGCCACGGATCGCGCTCCTCGAAGGTGGCGAACCGCACCCAGGGGAGTACGAGCAGCACGGCGCTCACCACGATCATGAGGCGGCGGTCGGCGACGAGGACGGCGACCGACCACCACAGGCCGACGGCCATCAGCGTCAGGACCTCCAGGTCCAGGCACACCGCGACGGCCGCCAGCAGGCCGAGGGAGGACCAGAACGCGAAGGACGATCGCGTCTTCCGGCTTCCGAGGCGATGCTGCACCATGCGCAGCAACTGCCAGCCGAGCGGCAGGGAGAGGACGACGGCGAGCACCGCCACCTCGATCGGACGGTGTCCGTTCTGCACCGAGCTGATCGCCGTGACGGCGACGAACGCCGGGACCATCAGCGCGAGGAACCCGAACGACCCCACGACGATCCAGCGCGCCAGTGTGAGCCTGCGGACCACCCGGTCGTCCACGCCGGCCGTCGGGGCGGACCGGTCCGTCATCTCGTCCTCCTCTGTTCCGCGAGGCCAGCGTAACGGCGCCGGCGGCGGGCCGCCCCCGGGTGGTCCGCCGCCGGCCGCCGTCGGCGCCGTCCGGTCGCTGCTCCGGCCCCGCTCCGGCTACTTCGCCCGGCGCGGGTCCCACCGCACGAAGCGGAGCAGCACGATCGAGAGGGCGGTCCAGGCGAGCAGGACCGCCAGCCCGGGCGCGGCGATCAGCCACAGGTCGATGCCGGTGGCGACGGCGCCGTCCGCCCCGGCGACGAAGTCCCGGCCGAAGTAGGCGCTGCGCGCGAGGTCGACCGCCGGTGCCATCGGCAGCAGCCCCGTGATCGTGAGCGCCCAGCCCGGCAGCAGCTCCGCCGGAAGGTAGAGCCCGCTGACCGCAAGCAGGCCGAAGAACGGGATCATGCTGATCATCTGCGCGCTCTCGGCATTTCGGGCGACGCTCGACAGGACCGCGCCCAGCAGCGACATGGTCACGGTGACGAGCACGATGGACGCGACCAGCAGCACCGGATCCGCCGGCAGGGTGCCGAACAGCGCGGCGGTGACCGCGATGACGGCCGCCGACTGGACGGCGACCACGCCGAGCACGGAGAGCGTCGTCGCGCCGAACAGCGCCGCCGGGGCGACACCGCTGAGCCGGAAGCGTTTCAGGATCATGGACTCACGGCGGGCCGCGTAGACGTTGGACACGTGCACGATCCCGACCGTCACGGCGAGCATCGGGAACGCCCCGCCCAGGAAGTAGGCGCCGGCGTCGACCCCGGGCCGGATCTCGCCGCCCTCGGTGATGAACGCCGGCAGCAGGAAGGCCACCGGCAGCAGCGCCACGTACAGCGCCATGCGGTAACGGTAGAAGAGCACGAACTCGGTGCGGGTGAGCCGCAGGGTCTGACGGACCGTCCCGGCCAGTGGGCGGATGGCCCGGCGGGCGGCCGGTGCGGCGGCGGGGGCTGTCATGCGGAGTCCTCGGTGGTGTGGCGGTCGGGGGCGGCGGCGCGCTGTGGGCGTCTCAGGCGGGGACGGGTTCGGGGGCGGTCTCGTCGGCCACGCCGAGGAAGACCTCCTCCAGCGAGGCCCCGCGCAGTTCCAGACGGTCCAGGGAGACGGCGCGGCCGTCGGCCCAGCTCAGCAGGGCGGCCATGGCGCGGTGCGCGCGGTCCGCCGCGGAGACGCCGCCGACCGTGTAGACCGCCCACGGCACCGCGTCACGCACCTCCACGGTCACGGTGGCGCCCGGCAGCTCCGGCAGGTCCTCGGTGCGCACGTCGGCCGGCAGCCGGAACCTGATCCGGTCGCCCCACCCGTCCAGAACCTCGTCCAGCGTGCCGGTGACCCGGATCCGGCCATGGTGCATGATGGCCAGCCGGTCGGCGAGCCGCTCCGCCTCCTCCAGGTAGTGCGTGGTGAGCAGCACCGCCGCGCCCTCGGCGACGAGCCGGGAGACGACCTTCCAGGTGCCGCGGCGGGCCTCAGGGTCCATGCCGGTGGTGGGCTCGTCGAGGAACAGCACCCGGGGACGGGACAGCACCGCCAGCGCGAGGTCGAGCCGCCGGCGCTGCCCACCCGAGAGCGCCCGGACGGCGACACCGGCCCGGTCGGCGAGGTCGACCATGTCCAGCACTTCGGCCCGGTCCCGCGGGTCCGTGGCGAGATCGCGGGCGAGGTCGACCGTTTCCGCGACGGTCAGCTCGCCGAAGACCCCGCTGTGCTGCAGGACGCCGTTCACGCGGCCACGAAGTGCGACGGCCTCGCGGTGCGGCTCGCGGCCGAGGACCCGCACCGTACCGGCGGCGGGGCGGCGGAACCCCTCCAGCGTCTCGATCGTCGTCGTCTTTCCGGCGCCATTGGTCCCGAGCAGCGCGAACAGTTCGCCGGGGGCGACGTCGAAGGAGATTCCGCGGACGGCCTCGAAGTCGCCGTAGCTCTGCCGGAGATCGCGGACGCTGATGGCGGGGCCGCGGACGCCCGCGGGTCCGGGGGCGGAGGGTGCCGTGCTCATGGCGTCCAGCCTCCGGGACGGCGGGGCCCGGCGGTAGCCGCCGATGTCACCGGACGGCCGTGAGTTGTCAGGACCGGGACCATGACATCTGTCATCCGGGGCCGCGCACCCGGCGTGGCGGTTCGGTGCGGAGCCCGCCCGTCCAGCACCTCGTGCCCGATTCCGCGCTGCGACAGGACGGGCGCCGAGCGTGTCGCCCGGTTCGCCGCACATGCCACACTGAGCGGGACGGCGACGCCCGCAGTAGGGGACACGGGACGGCCCGGAACGGCTGCCTGCCTGGCGCGCACCTCGCGCACCCGGTTCGGGGATGTCCGGCCGCGTGGTACCGCTGTCGACGTTGACCTTCGAACTGGACGGGGGGCGGCTGTGGCCGCAGGTCGCCGACTGGGAACGGGCCGTCAACGCCGTGGTGCACTTCTCCGGAGCCTTCGAACCGCCGGACGGCGCGATGCCGTTCGCGGGGGGCGGCACGGCCACCGCCCGATCCCTCCGGTGCGCCGAAGGGACGGCAGCGCACCATGGGCGGTCCGCACGGTGCGGCGACGAGGCCGTCCTTCCCTGGCCGGAAGGCGCCCACCGTGGCGAACCGGCGGACGTGCCCGGCCGGGTCGTTCGGACGCACGGCTACCCGGCGGGAGCCCCGCCCGGTGACCGCGCGACCGCGTGTCGGCGCACACCCGGACGCCGACGAGACGTGCCCGGTGCCCTCTCCCGGTGTCCGGCGGGTCTTCACCGGCGGCGTGCTGGTGGTGGGCGGGCTGGTCCTGCTGACGCTGCTCGCCGCGGTACCGTCCAACGCGCTGTTCGCCCGCGACGGTTCGGATCCGCTCCGCGCGCTGCGGGACCTCGCGCCCCAGGAGTGGGCCTTCTTCACCGGAAGTCCGCGTGGGCCCGTGCTCCTCGTCTACCAGCAGGTGGACGGCGCATGGCGGCAGGTCTCGGCCTCCTCCGCCGGGGAGCCCGGCCGGATGTTCGGGCTGGACCGCACGGCGCGCACCGAGCGGACCGAGATCGCGGCGCTGGCGCGTCAGGCCGAGGACGTGTCGTGGACGGAATGTGCCCGCGCTCCGGTCACCGACTGCCTGCCCGACGTGCCGGCACCGGCCGCCTCCGTCACGGCCCACGGCACCCGGCCACGGTTCTGCGGGGCGGTGGCGTTGGTCCGCTGGGAGCCGGTTCCGTGGGCGCGGGCGCGGACCGCCGAGGAGACGCCGTCGAGCGTGAAGATCCTGCACGTCCGCTGCTCGGAGCCGCCACGACAGGGGTGAGGGGATGACGACACCGGATCCGGACGCCGCCCGGACCGCGGGTCCGCTCGCGCGGTGGCGGGACGAGCGGATCCGCCACCTGCTCCGCTACTCGCCGCACACCGCGGTGACGGGTGTCGCGCGCACGCTGCTGGCGCTCGGCAGCGCCCTGAGCATCGCGGCAACCCCGGTCGCGCATCTCTTCTTCAGCACCGCGGAGCGCCCCGACGGCCGGATCTGCGACGGGCTCGCCGGCACGGTGGGGCTGTTCTGCGTGGTCCCGGCCGACCGGCTGGAGTGGGCGCGCTGGGTCTGCGTGGCCGTGCTGTTGCTGGCCGCCTCCGGGTGGCGGCCGCGCCTGACCGCGCTGCCGCACTGGTGGGTGGCGTTCTCGTTCGCCTCGTCCAGCACCGCCATGGACGGCGGCGACAATGTGGCCGCCGTCCTCACCCTGGCGCTGCTGCCGGTGTGCCTCACCGATCCGCGCCGCTGGCACTGGCAGGCGGCACCGGCACCGCGCGCGGTGCCGCCCGCCGCCCGGGTGGCCGCCCATCTGGGGCTGGTGCCGGTCTGGGGGCAGACGTGCGTGATCTACCTCCAGTCCGCCGTCACCAAGCTCGACGTGCCGGAGTGGCGGGACGGCTCGGCCGTCTGGTACTGGGTGGTGTCCCCGCCGTTCGGCGCGCCGGGCTACCTGCGCGAACCGGCGGGGTGGCTGCTGACCGCCGGCCCGGTGGTCCTCACCGCCACTTGGGGCACCCTCGCGGTGGAGTTCCTGCTGGCCTGCTGCCTGTTCGCCCGCGTCTCGTGGCGGCGGGCCGCGCTGCCGATCGGCCTGGCGCTGCACTCCGTGATCGCCGTGCTGCTGGGCCTGCCGGGCTTCTCGCTCGTCATGGCCGGGGCGCTCGTCCTCTACCTGGTCCGCCCCGGCGACCCGCAGCCCCGATGGCTGCCGCGCGGGTCAGCGCCGGCGGCGGGCCGGCAGGGAGCCTCCGTGGCGAGTGAACGGGAGGAGCACGTTCCCGACGGCGAGCAGCACGCCGGCCACGAACACGACCGTGCCCATCACGTTCACCTGGGGCGGGACCCCGGCCCGGGTCGCCCCCCACACCCACAGGGGGAAGGTCGTCACGTCACCGCGGACGAACGAGGTGATGACGAAGTCGTCCACCGACAGGGCCAGCGCGAGCAGGCCGCCGGCGGTGACGGCCGGGAGTAGCGCGGGGAGGGTGACCAGCCGGAAGGTGGTCCACGGCCCGGCGCCGAGGTCGCGGGCCGCCTCCTCCAACCGGGGGTCGAGCGTCATCACGCGCACCCGGACGGTCACGGCCACGTAGGAGACGGTGAACGCGACGTGCGCGACGACGACCGTCGCGAAGCCGGTGGCGATGTTCAGGGTGAGGAACAGCGACAGCAGCGCGGCGCCGATCACCACCTCGGGGGCGCAGATCGCCAGGAACAGCACCAGATCGGTGGCGCCCCGGCCACGGAACCGGTGCCGGCCCAGCGCGAGACCGAGCAGTCCGCCGACCACACCGGAGATCACCATCGTCAGCGCCCCGACCGCCGCGGTGGCGAGCAGTGCGGTGGTCAGGTCGGGGTAGTCGAACACCCGCCCGTACCAGCGCAGCGTGAAGCCTTGCCAGGTGACGTTCTGCCGGCCGGTGATGTCGTTGAAGCCGAACAGCACCACGAAGCCCACCGGGGTGAACAGCCAGCACAGCACCGCCCAGGTGAGGTACCTGCCCCAGTCGGGGGTGCGCCGGTGGCGCCGGGGCGCGCGGCCGCTCATCGCACCCGCTCCCCGGTGACGCGCCCGATTCCGGCCGTCAGGGCGTAGCCGAGGACGCCGAGCAGCAGCAGCGCCATGAGGATGAAGGTGAGCGCGGCGGCGGTCGGGTAGGCGTTGTTGACCAGGTACTGGGTCTGGATCACGTTGCCGATCATCGTGGTGCGGGTGCCACCGAGCAGTGCGGCGGTGACGTAGTCGGAGCTGGCCGGCACGAAGGTCATCAGGACGCCGGCCGAGACGCCGGGCAGCGAGTACGGCAGCACGATGCGCAGGAACGCGGCCGCCGGTCCCGCGTACAGGTCGCGGGCCGCCTCGACCAGCCCACGGTCCAGCCGCTCCAGGACCGCGTAGATCGGCAGCACCATGAACGGCAGGTGGCTGCAGGCGAGGCCGAGCACCACCGCGGGCGCGCTGTTGAGCACCCCCGCGCCGGCCGGGAGGAGGCCGGCGTCCTTGAGCGCGCCGAGCACGAGGCCGTCGTCGGCGAGCAGGAACTGCCAGGCCACCGTCCGCAGCACGAACGGCACGAAGAACGGCAGTACGAGCAGCAGCAGGTACCCGCCCCTGGCCCGCCCGCCGCGCCGGGCGATCCAGTACGCAACGGGATAGCCGAGCGCCAGGCACAACGCGGTCGCCGCGCCGCCGTAGCACAGCGAGCGCAGCAACTGCTCCGGGTAGCGTCGCACCGCTTCGGCGTAGGTGGCGAAATGGAAGGTCTGCCGGAAGCCGTGCACCAGGTCGCCGGTCATGAGGGAGACCGAGAGCATGCCGCACAGCGGGGCCACGAAGAACGCGGCGAGCCACAGCCAGGCCGGCAGCGCCAGCAGGTAGGGAACGACTCGGGACCGCACGCCCGCTACCCCTGGGTGATCGCGAGGAAGCGCTCGCTGAACGCCTGGTCCTCACCGGGGGGCGGCACCACGTAGGAGTGCAGCCGGGCGCGGTCGTCCGCGGACGGGAACACGAGCGGGCTGCCGGCGAGCTCGGCCAGTCGCGCCGCCTCGGCGCCGCTCGCCTGCTCGGCCCGCTCCTGGATGAGCTCCCGCGCCTCGGGCACCGGCGACACGTAGGCGATGTACTCGGTGAGGTCCGCGGCGATGTCCGGCTCGTACAGGAAGTCCATCAGCATGAGGGCGTCCAGTGGGTTCTCCGCGGTGATCGGGATCATCATGTTGTCCGTCCAGATCGTCGCGCCCTCGTCCGGGATCACGAACCTCAGCCGGGTGCCCTCCTCCAGGTTCTGCTGGAAGACGTCCCCGGACCACGCCATCGACAGCAGAACGTCGCCGTTGGTGAGCGGCCGCAGGTAGTCCTGCTCGTAGTAGCCGCGCACGATTCCGGCGTCGCGCTGGGCACGGAGCCGCTCGGCCGCGGCGTCCCAGTCGGCGGGCGTCGACTCGGCGGGCGCGACCCCGTTGAGCAGCAGCGCGAAGTTGGCGATCTCGGGGGCATCGCGCATCATGCCGACCCTGCCGCGGAAGGCGGGGTCCCACAGGTCGGCGATGGCGGTGATCTCGCGGCCGACGCGTTCGGGGTCGTAGGCGATGCCGGTGATGCCCGACGCGTAGGGCAGGCAGTAGGCGTTTCCGGGGTCGTAGGGCGCGTGCCGGTGGGCGTCCGCGCCGTGCGCCGCGAAGGCCGGCAGCAGGTCGTGGTCGAGCGGGGCGAGGTAGCCGAGCCGCAGTAGGGTGCTGAGTTCGCGGTCGTTGGTGAGCACCATCAGGTCGCAGCCCACGGAGTCGCCGGCGGCGAGCCGGGGCTGGATCTGCCCGAAGTAGGAGGGCGAGTCCTGGATGGGCTCCCGGTAGTCGACCTCGATGCCGGTGCGGTCGCTGAATCGGCGCAGCGGGGTGCGGTCCGGGTCCATGTACAGCGGCCAGTTGGCGAACGTGAGGCGCCCGTTGCTCCGCTTGTCCGCCCAGAAGGCGTCCGGGTCGACGGCGGGCCGCTCCCGGGCGGGGATGCCGCACCCGGCCAGTGCGGCGGCGCTCGACAGCGCGGCCGCCCCGGCGAGGGCGAGAGCGCCGCGCCGGCCGATCCGGGCGCGGGTCAGGCCTCGGGCCGACCCGGCCGGGAGCGGCGCCGCGCGGCCGGGTGCCGGCGCGGTGGGGCGGACCGCCATCACGGACGTCCGAGCACGTGGGCGTGCCGGGGCGGCCAGGCGAGCCACACTTCGTCGCCCCGGGCGGGGGAACCCGGTTCCGTGCGCTCCGTTCCCGCCGCGGGGACTCCGGCGTTCTGCCGGTGCACGACGAGTTCCGTCGCGCCCCCGGTACCGGCGACCACAACGGTGTACTGGGTGACCGGCCCCTGGTAGACGGTGTCGCGCACCGTCCCACGGAGGCGGTCGGCGGCGGTGTCCGGCTCGACGGCGCTGATCCGGATCTTCTCCGGGCGGACCGTGAGATCCACCCGCGTGCCGGGCGCGGCGGTGGTGGCCGCCCGCACTTGCGGGCCGCCGTCGAGGCCGACCAGGGCGTAGCCGTCGGCGTCCGCGGCGGCGCGCACCGTGCCGGTGAGCAGGTTCGCGGCGCCGACGAACCCGGCCACGAAGCGGTCGGCCGGCCGTTCGTAGACCTCGGCGGGGGCACCGGTCTGCCGCAGTTCTCCGTCGGCCATGACGGCGAGGCGGTCGGCCATGGCGAGCGCCTCGCCCTGGTCATGGGTGACGTGCACGAACGTGACCCCGACCTCGCGCTGGACCCGCTTGAGTTCCGCGCGCATCGTGTGCCGGAGCACCGGGTCGAGCGCGCCGAGCGGTTCGTCCAGGAGCAGCGCGCCGGGCCGGTTGACGAGGGCGCGGGCGAGCGCCACCCGCTGCTGCTGGCCGCCGGAGAGCCGGGCGGGCCGCCGGTCCGCGGCGCCGGTGAGTTCGACGAGATCGAGGATGTCGCCGACCCGGCGCCGGATCTCGGCGGTGGGCACCCTGCGGCGGCGCAGCCCGAACGCGACGTTGTCGGCGACGGTCATGTGCGGGAACAGCGCGTAGTTCTGGAAGACCGTGTTGACGTCGCGGCGGTTCGGCGGCACGCCGGTGACGTCCCGGCCGGCCAGGCGCACGGTGCCGGCCGTCGGCTCCTCGAATCCGGCGATCAGCCGCAGGGTCGTGGTCTTGCCGCACCCGGACGGGCCGAGCAGCGCGAAGTACTCGCCGGGCGTGACGGCGAGGTCGAGGCTCCGCACCGCGGTGACGGCCCGGCGGCCCGTGCGGTAGGTCTTGGCGACGTGCTCCAGCGCGATCGCGGGGGCGCCGTCCGCGTCCCGGCCGGGGTCCGGCGGCCGGGTGCGCGGCGACCGCTCGGTGGTGCTCGCCATGGCCTGCCCGCCCCTGTGTCCGTGTCGCGTCCCTGCACGCCAGACCGTAGCGCACCGCGGTGATCTTCCGTTCCGCAGGCGCCGGCCGGCACCCTTCGGCGAGATGTCGGATGCGACAGGAACCTGTGGATAGTCCGTGATGCCCCGCTGTGACATGCCGTGGGGCGACACGCAACACGCCGTGCAGCATGCCCGAATCGCCCCGCCATATACGGGAACCGGATGCGACGCACACATCCGGGGCGGATATCCCGGAAATCGGGTACGGCACGTGTTTCACTGATTACGCACCGGAGTCCGTTCTTCGTGGTACGGCTCCGGACCAGGACAACGCCGATGTGGCGTTCGCCCACTAGGAGGGGAAATTGCAGAAACTTGCATTCGGGATGACCGTGGGTGGGATCACCGCTGCGCTGCTCATTCCCAGCACGTCGATCGCCTGGGCAGCGGACGCGGCCATCGGCGACCGGCCCGAAAGTGACGTCGTCCGGCTCGACAACATCGCTCTGGTCTCCGAGGAGGAGTTCGCCGAGGAGGAGGGCGAAGGCGAGTTCGCCGAGGAGGAGGGCTTCGAGGACGGCTTCGGCTTCGAGGAAGAGGGCTTCGAAGAGGAGGAAGGCGAGGAGGGCTTCCTCGACTGCGCCGAAGGCATCAACTGCTTCGGCGAGGAGGAAGAGGTCGGCGGCATCGGCGGTGGTGCCGGCGGTGGTGCCGGCGGCGGCGGCGGTGGTGGCGGCGGCGAGGAGGAGGAAGTCGGTGGTGGGGAGCAGGCTCTGCCCGTCACCGGCGCTCCGGTGGAGGCGCTCGCCGCCATGGCCGCCGGTACGGCGGTGCTCGGCGGCGGCCTGATGCTGATCATGCGCCGGCGCCGCGACGCGGCGGGCGAGCTCTGACGGCCGCAGCCCATCACACCGCGCGGGCGGGACGACGAGGTCGTTCCGCCCGTGCGGGCGTTCTCCGGGGGTGTCGCCGGGCTACTTCGGCGGCATGCGCAGCCCGCCGTCGATGCGGACGACCTCGGCGTTGAGGTAACCGATCTCGATGAGCGCGCGCACCAGCCGGGCGAACTCCGCGGGCGTGCCGAGCCGCTTGGGGAACGGGACGGGCGCGGCCAGCCGCTCCTTGAAGGCGTCGGCCTCGGCGCCCTGGCCGTAGATGGGGGTGTCCAGAATGCCGGGCGCCACGGTGTTGACCCGCACGCCGACGGCGGCGAGGTCCCGGGCGGCCGGGACCGTCATGCCGATGATCCCGCCCTTGGAAGCGGAGTAGGCGATCTGGCCGATCTGCCCCTCGATTCCGGCGAGCGACGCGGTGTTGACGATGGCGCCGCGCTCGCCGTCCTCGTTGGCCGGTTCGGTGCGCGCCATGGCGGCGGCCGCCAGCCGCAGCACGTTGAAGGTGCCGATCAGGTTGACGTCGATGATCCTGCGGTAGGCGGCGAGATCGTGCGGCGTGCCCTCACGGTCGACCGTGCGGGCGGCCCAGGCGATACCGGCGCAGGAGACCGCCGCCCGCAGCGGCCGGCCGGTCTCCTCTGCGGCCCGCACCGCCGCCGCCACCTGTTCCTCGTCGGCGACGTCGGTCCGCACGAACACGCCGCCGACCTCCGCGGCGAGCGCGTCGCCGCGCTCGGCGTTGAGGTCGGCGACGACCACGGTCGCACCCGCCGCCGCCAGTTCCCGGACGGTGGCCTCACCCAGTCCACTCGCGCCGCCGGAGACCAGGGCGGCCGCTCCATTCAGCTCCATGCGCGGCACTCTACCGACCGGCCGGTCGGCCGACCAGAACCGCGTTCGGTTCCCCGGCGGCCCGAACCGGCCGCGGACCCGCCGATGCGCGCCACGCCGCGGCCGTCACCCGCGGTCGAGCTCGTGGGCCAGCTCCTCCAGCTCCGATCCGCCCGCCATGAGCCGGGTGAGCTCGGCGCGGTCGATCTCGTCCCTGCGGTACTCACCGAGGCTGCGCCCCCGGTTGAGCAGCAGGAACCGGTCGCCCACCGGATAGGCGTGGTGCGGGTTGTGGGTGATGAACACGACGCCGAGACCGAGTTGGCGGGCCCGCGCGACGTAGCGGAGCACCACCCCGGCCTGCTTGACCCCGAGTGCGGCGGTCGGCTCGTCCAGGATGAGCACCCGCGCGCCCAGGTACACGGCGCGGGCGATGGCCACCGACTGCCGCTCGCCGCCGGAGAGCGTGCCCACGGGCTGGTCCACGTCGCGCAGGTCGATGCCCATCCGCAGCAACTCGGCGCGGGTGGTGGCACGCATCGCCGCGACGTCCAGCCGGCGCAGCGGCCCGCGCCCCCGGGTCAGCTCGGAGCCGAGGAAGAAGTTCCGCCAGATCGGCATCAGCGACACCATCGCGAGATCCTGGTGCACGGTGGCGATTCCGGCGTCCAGTGCCTCGCGCGGCCCGCCGAACGAGGTGGGCACGCCGTCGACGAGAAGTTCCCCGCCGTCATGCCGGTGCACACCGGACAGGATCTTTATCAGGGTGGACTTGCCGGCCCCGTTGTCGCCCAGCACGCAGGTGACCCGCCCGGCCTCGACGGTGGTGCTGACGCCGGTGAGCGCGGGGACGTTGCCGTAGAACTTCCCGATGTCGCGCGCCGCCACGATGGGAACCATGCCCGCCGCCGTTGTCCCCGTGGTCACTGGGGGTCACCGCCTTCCGCCGGGTCGTGCTTCTGGTCGCGCTCCCCGGCTCGCTCCCCTCCACCGCCAGCGCTATCAGGCCTACGGCCATCGACGCCGACGGCTCCGGACGCTCCCCGGCTCGCCGCTCCATGCCTATGGTCGCGCTCCCCGGCTCGCTCCCCTCCACCGCCGGCGCTATCAGGCCTACGGCCATCGACGCCGACGGCTCCGGACGCTCCCCGGCTCGCCGCTCCATGCCTATGGTCGCGCTCCCCGGCTCGCTCCCCTCCACCGCCGGCGCTATCAGGCCTACGGCCATCGACGCCGACGGCTCCGGACGCTCCCCGGCTCGCCGCTCCGTGCCTATGGCCGTTCTCCGGTTCCGTGTGCTTCGTGCTCGCCGCTCCGGCGGTCTCGGCCCGTCGGCGGACGTAGGTGTTGACGACCACGGCCGCCAGGAGCATCGCGCCGAGGAACGCCCGCAGCCAATTGTTGTCCCACCCGGCGAACACGATGCCCTGGTAGGCCATGCCGTAGATGAGCGCCCCGAGCGCGCCGCCGAGGGCGGAGCCCACTCCGCCGGTGAGCAGGCAGCCGCCCACCACGGCGCAGATGATGTACACGAACTCCACGCCCACCCCGGTGGACGCCTGCACGGTGGTGGTGCCGAACAGCGACAGCATCCCGACCAGCCACCCGGCGAACGCCGTCGTCATGAACAGGCCGATCTTGGTGCGCACCACCGGGACGCCGGTCTGCCGGGCGCTGCGGGCGTCGCCGCCCACCGCGAAGATCCAGTTGCCCACGCGGGTGCGCAGCAGCACCCACGTGCACAGGGCGGTGAACAGCACCCACCACAGGATCGGGACGTCGAGCATGGCCGGCCCGACCGCCATGCTGGAGCCGAACAGCCAGCGCGCGTCCCAGAACCCGGGCACCTGGGTCATGCCCTGCACCGCGACCTGGCCGGTGACGGCCTTCGTGACCGCGAGGTTGAGTCCCTGCAGGATGAAGAAGGTGCCGAGCGTGACGATGAAGCTGGGCAGGCCCGTGCGCGTCACCATGAGCCCGTTGAGGAAGCCGACGGCGAGCGCCGCGACCAGCGAGACCAGCACGGCGACCCACACGTTCACCCCGGCGTGCGTGGCGAGCACGCCGGTGAGCAGGCCGGTGGAGCCGACCATGACGCCGGTGGACAGGTCGAACTCGCCGCCGATCATCAGCATCGAAACGGCGACCGCCATGATGCCGAACAGCGCCGCGGACTCCAGCCAGGAGGCCACGCCGCGGGGGGTGAGGAAGGCGTCGGTGGCCAGCGAGAAGAACACGAACACGGCGAGCGCCGCGACGAGGGCGCCGACCTCGGGGCGGCGCAGCACCCGGACCCGCAGCGGGGCCCGGGGAACGGTGCCGGCCGCGGCGGGCGTGCGGGGGGCGGGGGGCGCCTCGGTCATCAGCGGGTCCCCCGTTCCGCGTACTGGCCGACCTGGTCGGCGTTCTCGGCGGTGATGAACGCGGGGCCGGAGTAGACGGGCTGCCCGCCGCCGACGTCGTTGCCGTTGCGGACCTTCAGCCCCATCAGGGTCACCCCGACGTAGCCCTGCGCGTACGGCTGCTGGTCGATGGCGAACAGCATGTCGCCGGCCTCGACCGCGTCGATGATGTCGGCCGACACGTCGAAGGTGGCGAGGCCGGCGCCGGAGCCGGCGTCGCGGATCGCGCCGAGTGCGCTGGTGGCGACGGCGGGGTTGAGGGTGAGCACGCCGTCCACGGAGTCGTCGGACATCAGCTTGTTCTGGATGGTGGTGCGCGCGTCGGCGGTGTTGGAGATGTCCACCTGGATGTTCTCCACCGTGCCGCCGAACCCCTCGGCGGCGCCGGCGCACCGCTCCTCCTGCGTCACGCTGCCGGCCTCGTGGATGACGCACAGCACGTGCTCCATCCCGGCCTCCCGCAGCCGCTCGCCGGCCTGCTCGCCCGCCATGTGCTCGCTCTGGCCGACGTGGGTGACGGCCCCGTACTCGGCCGATTCCGCCATGCCGGAGTTGATGGTGATGACGGGGATGCCGGCCGCCACCGCGCTCTCCACGCTGGCCCGCACGCCTTCGGGGTTGGCCATGGAGACGACCAGGCCGTCGACGCCCTGCGCCACGGCGTTGTCGATCAACTGGCTCTGCTGAGTGGGGTCGCCGTCCCCGGCGTAGTTCACGGTGATGTTCTGCTGCCGGCCCGCCTCCTCGGCGCCGCTCTTCACCACGTCCCAGAAGATGTCGCCGGGGCGGCTGTGGCTGATCACCGCGACGGTGATCGGCGCGTCCACCGGCTGGACCGGTGCCGCGTCGCTCACCGCCGTGCCGTCAGCCGGCCGCCCGTTGGTGCAGCCGGCGAGCAGCAGCAGCCCTCCGGCCAGCAGCGCCGCGGACCGGCGCCGTCTTCGCTGCAGTCCCATCCTCGTCTCCGCCAATCCGTTCCTGTGTCACCGTCGTCCCAGGTGTTCCCGGAGGAAGTCCACGCTGGCGCGCACGTCGGCCAGCGGTCCCTCGTCCTCGGGGGCGGCGGGCAGCATCACGTCCTGTTCCAGCACGTACCAGCCGGTGTAGCGGGCCGCCGCCAGGTCGCCGAGGATGCCCGCGATGTCGGCGTCGCCGCGGCCGAGCGGCCGGAAGAGGCCACGGGCCACGGCGGTGCTGTACGGCAGCGCACCGGCCAGGACGCGCTCGGCGAGGGCACCGTCGACGTCCTTGAGGTGGGTGTGCGCGACGCGTCCGGCGGCCTCGCGGCTGAGCGTCCGGGGGTCGGTGCCGCCCACCAGCAGGTGCCCGGTGTCCAGGCAGAGCGGGACGCCGCTGCCGGACAGGATCCGGTCGACGTCGGCCCGCGTCTCGACCAGGGTGCCGACGTGCGGGTGCAGGACCGCGGTCATCCCGCGCCCGGCGGCGTGCGCGGCGAGGCGGTCCAGGTTGCCGAGGAGCACGGACCACTGGCCGGCGTCCAGTTCGGGGCGGCCGTCATATCCGGACCGGCCGGTGGCCGCGGCGAGGACCAGGAGTTCCGCGCCGGCCGCGCGGAATCCGTCGATGGCGCGGTCGACGTCCGGCAGCGGGTCCACGGCGGCCTCGTGCAGGACGGCGGGGACGAAGCCGCCGACCGCCGCCAGCCCGTGCTCGGCGAGCACCTTCGCCTTGGCGGCCGGCGGGTCCGGGAGGAACCCGTCGGGGCCGAACTCCGTCGCGGTGAGGCCGGCGGCGCGCATCTGCGGCAGCACGACCTCGGGCGCGAGCTGGTGTCCCCAGCCGGGGACCTCACAGACCCCCCACGAGATGGGGGCGCCGGCGATACGGGGACTGGTCATCGGGGCGGCTCCTCCGGCGATCGGGACGGTGGTGGGGATCGGGGGCGGCCGGGGTCACGGCACCGGCGCGACCTCCGCCACTCTGACCGGGCGGCGCTCGCGCATGGAGCGGTCGGCCGCCTCGGCGGCCAGCACGGCGGCCAGGGCATCGGCGACGGTGCACGGACTGGGGGCGGCGCCCGCCCCCATCCGGAAGAACGCGGAGAGTTCCGCCTGGTAGGCCGGGGAGAACCGGGACCAGAAGTCGGGGTGCGGCAGTCCTTCGGGGAAGGCGACGCCCGGCTCCGCGGAGCCGGCCGCGGTGCGGTCGTCGAGCCCGACCACCACGGTGCCCCTGGTGCCGGCGATCTCCATGCGGACGTCGTAGCCGGCGCCGTTGTACCGGGAGCCCTGGAGGGTGACCAGGGTGTCGTCGTCCAGCCGCAGCAGGGCGGCGGAGTTGTCGACGTCGCCGGCCTCGGCGAAGAAGGCGGCGCCCCGGTTGCTGCCGATGGCGAACACCTCGACGATCTCGCGGCCGGTGACCCAGCGGACGATGTCGAAGTCGTGCACGTGGCAGTCACGGAAGATGCCGCCCGAGGCCGGGATGTAGGAGGCGTGCGGGGGCTCGGGGTCGGCGGTGATGGCGTGCACCCGGTGCACCTCGCCGATCTCGCCGTCGTGGACGGCTTGGCGGGCGCGCTGGTACCCGGCGTCGAACCGCCGCTGGAAGCCGATGTGCACGTCGGCTCCGGTGCGTTCCACCTCGGCCAGCACCGCCAGGGTGCCGGGGACGTCGGGGGCCACCGGTTTTTCGCAGAACACCGGGAGGCCGGCCCGCGCGCCCGCGATGATGAGCTCGGGGTGCGCGCTGGTGGCGGCGGCGATGACGAGGGCGTCCACGGTGCCGGGAACGAAGAGTTCGGTGACGTCGCCGGCGGCCCGGACCCCGAGCCGGGCGGCCACCTGGCGGGCCCGCTCGGCGTCCGCGTCCGCCAGGATCACCTCGGTGGCCTCGGGATGCGCCGCGAGCGCGGCCGCGTGCGCGGCTCCGATCCTGCCGGTTCCGACCAGGCCGATCCGCATGTCTCTCCTCCGCAGGTCCGCACGTCGCGCACGCCCGAGTGTTCCGTGCGTCACATCTGCGGAACTTTCTACGTCGCCGCACCGGTTCGCGTCAAGATTTTGTCCGGACATTAAGATGAAGCGACCACCGTGCCGTGGAGCGGGTCACCCGCGCCCATCGAACCCGCCGCGCCGGGTGGCCGCACGGCCGGTGCCGCGGCGCAGCCGGGTCTGGCGGCGGCCCTGCCGCCAGCGTGGCAGGGTGTCGCGCGCGAGGTCGGCCGCACCGATCAGCCCGGCCTCGTTGCCGAGCGCGGCGGCGACGATCCGCGCCTCCGGCCGGTATCCCCGCCCGGTCAGGTTGCGGCGGAAGGCACGGCGGGCGGGGCCGAGCAGCAGGTCCCCGGCTTCGGAGACGCCGCCGCCGATGATGAACAACTCGGGATCGAAGGCGGCGGCCAGGTTGGCCAGGCCGATGCCGAGCCAGGTCCCGGCGTCCTCCAGCAGTTCCACGCAGGCGCGGTCGCCGGCGCGGGCCAGTTCACTGACCAGTGGCCCGGTGATCCGCGACGGGTCGGCGCCGACCTCGTGCACCAGGCCCCGCGCCACCGGCGAGTCGGCGGCGACCAGTTCGCGCGCGTCACGGGTCACCGCGTTTCCGCTCGCGTACTGTTCCCAGCAGCCGCGGTTGCCGCACTCGCAGCGGTGCCCGTTGGGCACCACCGTCATGTGCCCGAACTCGCCGACCAGCCCGTACCGGCCGCGGTGCAGCCGGCCATCGATGACCACCGCCCCGCCGATGCCGGTCCCGAGGTTGACCACCACGACGTTGTCGGAGTGCCGGCCGGCGCCCACGCACACCTCGGCCCAGGCGGAGGCGTTGGCGTCGTTCTCGACCACCACCGGCAGCCCGAGCCGCTCCTTGAGCGCATCGCGCAGCGGCTCGTTCCGCCAGGCCAGGTGGGGCGCGAAGAGCACGTTCGCGCGCTGTTCGTCGACGAATCCGGCGGCGCCGACGCCGACCGCGTTGACGACGTGGTCGCCGCGGAGCCTTTCCACGACCCAGGCGATGGTGTCCTCCACCACTTTGGGGCTCTTGCTGCGGTCCGGGGTCTCGGTCCGCAGCCGGGAGAGCACCCGCCCGGCCGGGGTGACGACGCCGGCCGCCACCTTGGTGCCGCCGATGTCGATCCCGATGGTGAGTCCGCGCTGGTGGCGGCCGGCCTGCCGGGAAAAAGCGGAAAGTTCCATAGCTGCGTCACCCTATTCGACCGGTTCGCCCGACTTATCGGCGAGGCCCGCGAACCGCAGTGGCCCCGCCCGGCCGCGCGGAGGAGCCCGCGCGGAAGGTGTTCCGCTCCGCGGCGGCGGGGCCGGCGTCGGTTGAAGGCTCCGCGGGGTCCGCCGCCGCGCCCTGGCCGTCGCCGGCCTGCGGACCCGGCAGCCGCCGCGGTGGTGCGGGCGGGTCGACGGGCCGCTCCAGGATGAGGTCGTGCCGGCCGGCGATGATCTCCTGGACCCGGATCTTCGCCCGGATGATCGGGCGGCGCAGGCGGCGGTCCCGCCGCAGCGCGAGGTCCAGCTTGCGGGAACCGGCGGGATAGTGCCAGCGTGCCCACGGCGAGCCGGGAACCGCGAGCCGGATCGCCGCGATCACGGAGATGGCCGGCACGAAGACGCCGGTGATCCCGGTCCAGATCTTGCCCTTGAGCAGGCTGACCACGGATCCGGCCAGGTTGACCAGCACCATGAGCACCAGGCCGGAGTGCACCAGCCAGCTCTCGGGGTCGGGGCCGCGCAGTTCGCTCCAGCCGAACGGCCGGATGCCGGTGAGCAGCAGCCCGGTCAGCGCGATCGCCACGAACACCGCGTCGACGGAGGCGCGCCCCTGCTCGGTCCAGTAGACGTCGCGCAGATGCAGGATCAGCGCGAACTCGTCCAGCACCAGGGCCGCCCCGAACCCGAACGTCGCGGCGGCGATGACGATGGCCGGCCCCTCGCGCTCCGTGATGAGCAGCCCCGCGACGCCGCCGAGCAGCATGAAGGCCACCCCGAACACGACGTGGTGGATGTGCAGCCCGCCCGGGCGGACGTTGCCGGGCCACCAACGGACCTGCGCGCGGATCATCCGCACGCTCACCCGGATGAGCAGGAATCCGGCCACGAACGCGACGAAGAAGCTGAACAGGGGCAGCCGGCCGGTCTGCACGACGTGCGTGACGAACCACTCAGCCATAGGCGTCTCTTCCCGCACCGCGCCCGCAGGCGCGGTGCCTTGCCGATCGCGCGGCACCGGAGGAGCCCGGGCGCGGTGCCGCCGATTATCCCGCTTCGTGCTCCGCGGCGGCTCAGGGTGACGCCCTCCGGCGCCGGGCGGCGCGCGGCCGGGACGGCCGACGGCACGGCCGGCCGTTCGGGGGCGCCCGCGGGGCTGCACGCCCCCGGACGCCCCCGACCCAGGCTAGGCGCCGGCGACGAGTGCCGCGGGATCGTCGGGCGGGGCCGCCTCGTAGGGGAACCGGGCGGCGCCGAGGGCGGGTTCCAGATCGAACAGCCAGACGGCCGACTCGTCGTACCGGGCGAAGAACGGCCGGCCCACCAGGTCGGGGTTGCGCGCCTGGATGAATCGCAGCACGAACACCTTCTCGCCGGCGATCTCCGCGATCCCGTCGACGCACACCTTGCCGGGGGTGGCCGACATCGACGGTCCGCGCACGGTGCGGGCCAGACCTGACACGTTCTGGTAAGCGCCGCGGAAGATCTCGTACGCGCGGGCGAGCGGCACCGCGAAGTAGTCCTGCGGCCCGGTGTCCCGCTCGACGAACATGTAGTAGGGCACCATGCCGTGCCGCACGTGCGTGCGCCACATGCTCTCCCATGTGGCGGAGTCGTCGTTGATCGTGCGGATCAGCGGCGCCTGCGTGCGGATGACCGCGCCGGTGCCGCGGATGCGCCGCACCGCCTCCTGCACGAGCGGCGGGGCCATCTCGTTCGGATGGGAGAAGTGCGCCATGAACGCCAGGTTCTTGCCGGAGGCGACGACCTTCTCGAAGAGCCGGAGGGTGTCATCGGCGTCCGGGTCGGTGACGAAGCGCTGCGGCCAGTAGGCGAGCGCCTTGGTGCCGATGCGGATCGACTCCAGCGTCTCCACCTTGAGCAGCGGCTCGATGTAGCGCGAGATCACCCCTTCGCCCATGATCATCGGGTCGCCGCCGGTCAGCAGGACGCTGGTGACCTCCGGGTGGCGGTGCAGGTAGCCGACGAGCGCGTCGATGTCGTCGGTCGCCATCTTGAGGTCCGGCTCACCCACGAACTGCGCCCACCGGAAGCAGTACGTGCAGTAGGCATGGCACGTCTGGCCCTGCTTGGGGAAGAACAGCACCGTCTCGGGGTACTTGTGCTGCACACCGGACAGCGGCTCCTCGGCGCCGAGCTTGGGGATGTTGAGGGCGAGCTGCCCGGCGGGGTGCGGGTTCAGCCGGGCGCGGATCTCGTTGGCGGCCTGGTTGATCTCCTTGCGGGGGGCGTCCGCACGCAGCAGGTCGGCGATCCGGGCGACGTCCCGCTCGGGCAGCATGTCGGGCTGCGGGAAGGTCAGCCGGTAGATCGGATCGTCGGGCGCGGCCGACCAGTCGATCAGCTCGTCGACGACGTAGCTGTTGACCCGGAACGGAAGCACCGTCGCGACCGCGCGGACCGCGAGCCGCTCATGCTCGTCGAGTCCGGCCCGGCCGGCCAGCTCGTCCAGGTGTTTCGTCGTGTAGGCCCGGAACCGACGTCCTGCGGACGGGGACAGTGCCGCCTCGTGCGTCAGGCTCACGCGTCTCCTTTCCTCCAACCATGGGGGGCGGACGGCTCAGAAGCACGCCGCCGAGCACCCCATTCGGGGACATATGAGGATGGAACAGTTGGCATGCCTGAGAAAGTGATCTTTCACCCGGCTAGCCGACGGATGTACCCGATCTTGCCGTTTTCACCCCCACCTTCCGAGAAATCCCATTCTGACCTGCTATTTTGGCAAGTATCACGATTGCCCGCACCGGGCGCCACCCCCGACCGGCCGGTCCTGCGGCACCACGTCGCCGGGAACCGCCGCCGCTCGCCGCGTGGAGGCGCGCTCCGCTCCGATCGGAGCTACCCTCCGCAGCCGGGGAACGACGAGCCCACGGCCGGCGACGCGCCCCGAGACGGATCCGCCTTCGCCCCGGACGACACTGGGAACGCCACGCCGCCGCGTGCCGCCCGTCCCGACGACCGCCCTTCGAGCGAGGAGCCCGATGACCAGCGCACTTTCCACGAGGCGGAGCACCCCGCCCACGGGCACCGGCCACGTGATCGCCGTCGACGCCATGGGCGGCGACCACGCGCCGCGCGAGATCGTCCGGGGGGCGGTCCGCGCCGTCCGCACGCACGGACTGCACCTGGTGCTGGTCGGGCGGACCGCAGAGCTGACGGGGCTGCTGGCCGAGGAGGGCGCGGCCGGCGAGATCCCGGTGGTGCACGCCGACGACACGCTGGCCATGCACGAGGGCGCGCTCGCGAGCTGGCGGCGACCGCGCTCCAGCGTCGCGGTCGCCTGCAAGCTGATCCGGCAGGGCGACGCCGCCGCGCTCGTCTCCGCGGGCTCCACGGGCGGCGTGGTCGCCACCTCGACCGTCCGGCTGCGCACCCAGCCCGGCGTGCTGCGCCCGGCGCTCGCCGTCCTGTTCCCCACCCTCCCGACCCCCACGGTGCTGCTGGATGCCGGGGCGAACGCCGACGCCAAGCCCGAGATGCTGGTGCAGTTCGCCCATCTGGGGGCCGCCTACGCGCAGACGGCGCACGGCGTCGCCGAGCCGCGGGTGGGCATCCTCACGATCGGGTCGGAACCCGGCAAGGGCAACAAGCTGGCCCGCCGCGCGGCCGAACTTCTCACGGCCGCGGCCGACACCTCGCCGCGGCTGGACTTCCGCGGCAACATCGAGGGCCACGACCTGCTGGCCGGCCTGGTGGACGTCGTGGTCACCGACGGTTTCACCGGCAACGTCGCCCTCAAGTCGGTCGAGGGAGCGGTGCGGTTCGCGCTGGAGGAGGTCCGCACCGCGCTCACCTCCAGCCCGGTGGCGCGAGCCGGCGCCCTCCTGCAGCGCCGGCAACTGCGCGGGTTGCGGGAGCGCGTGGACAGCGAGACCTACGGCGGCGCGGTGCTGCTGGGCCTGAACGGCACGGTGGTGATCGCGCACGGGGCCAGCCACGCCCAGGGGATCGAGCGGGCGTGTCTGCTCGCCCACGAACTCGTCACCGGCCGCATCATCGACCAGGTGCGCCGCCGGGTCGCCACCACCACCCGCGCACCGGCGTGGCTGCGGTTGTCCCCGAACGAGGAGTGACGGAGCGGCGAGCCGTCGAGTTTCCGGAGCCGTCGACGACGACTGCCGAAGGCCACCCGCGTCGGCGGCGGAGGAAGACGAGACGGCGAGCGCGACCAGAAACACCAAGCGGCGAACCGTCGAGCTTCCCGAACCACCGACGCCCACCACCGAAGGCCACCCGCGTCGACGGCGGAGAAAAGCACGACGGCAAGCGCCACCAGAAGCTCCCCGGGACGTCCCTCCCCCGGCACGGCACCGCTCCTCCCGGTCCGGCGGGCGGGGGCGCCCGGCGGACCGGGCAGGTTCCGGTGCCGACCACCGGGACCTGCGGACCTCGGTAGGCTCTTCGGTATGGCCGACCCGCAGGAAACACTCTCGCGACGGGTCCAGTCCGCCCTCGCCGCCGCGTTCGGCGCCGAGTACGCCGAGACCGACCCCGTCATCCGCCCATCGCAGTTCGCCGACTTCCAGGCCAACGCCGCGCTCGCCCTCGCCAAGCGCCTCCGCCGCAAGCCGCGCGAGGTCGCGACCGAGATCGTCGCGCACCTGGACGCCGACGACGTGGTCGGCGAGATCGAGATCAGCGGCCCCGGCTTCGTCAACCTCACCCTGCGGGACGACTGGATCGCCCGCGAGGCGCAGTCGCTGCTCACCGATCCCCGGCTGGGCGTGCCGGAGCAGCCGCGGCAGAACATCCCGCTCGACTACTCCGCGCCCAACGTCGCCAAGGAGATGCACGTCGGGCACCTGCGCACCACGGTGGTCGGGGACGCGCTGGCCCGCACGCTGGAGTTCCTCGGCCACAACGTGATCCGGCAGAACCACATCGGCGACTGGGGCACGCCGTTCGGCATGCTCATCGAGCATCTGCTGGAGGTGGGCGAGGACTCCCCCGAGGCGGAGCTGCTGGAGAGCGACCCGAACGCGTTCTACCAGGCCGCCCGTGCCAAGTTCGACTCCTCCGAGGAGTTCGCCGACCGCTCCCGCCGGCGGGTCGTGGCCCTGCAGAGCGGGGATCCCGCAACGCTCAAGCTGTGGCATGAACTGGTGGACCTGTCCAAGGTCTACTTCAACCGCGTGTACGACACGCTCGACGTCACGCTCACCGACGAGCACCTCGCCGGCGAGAGCATGTACAACGACCAGCTCGCCGCCATCTGCGCGGAACTGGAGGAGCGCGGCATCGCACAGATCAGCGACGGCGCGCTGTGCGTGTTCCTCGACGGCTTCACCGGCCGCGAGGGCAAGCCGGTCCCGCTGATCATCCGCAAGAGCGACGGTGGCTACGGCTACGGCACCACGGACCTCGCCACCATCCGGTACCGGGTGGAGCATCTCAAGGCCGACCGGATCCTCTACGTCATCGGCGCGCCGCAGCACCTGCACCTGCAGATGATCTACGAGACGGCCCGTACGGCGGGCTGGCTGCCGGACGGCGTGACCCCGGTCCACGTCCAGATCGGCAACGTGCTCGGCACCGACGGCAAGATCCTGCGCACCCGCAGCGGCGAGTCGATCCGGCTCATGGCACTGCTGGACGAGGCCGTGGAGCGCGCCACCAAGGTCGTCGCGCAGACCCGGCCGGACCTGGACGACGCCACCCGCGCGGCGATCGCGCGCGACGTGGGGATCGGCGCGGTGAAGTACGCCGACCTGTCGGTCTCGCACGACTCCGAGTACGTGTTCGACTTCGACCGGATGCTCGCGCTGAGCGGCAACACCGGCCCCTACCTGCAGTACGCCGCGGCGCGGATCCGCTCGATCTTCCGCAAGGGCGGTCTGTCGCCGGACCAGGCGGCCGGTCCCGTCGTGGTGACCGAGGCCGCGGAGCGCACCCTGGCGCTGACGCTCCTGGGCTTCGGGCCGGTGGTCGCGCAGGTCGGCGACACCCTGGAGCCGCACCGGCTCTGCGGGTACCTGTTCGGGCTCGCCCAGGCGTTCACGGCGTTCTACGAGAACTGCCCGGTGCTCAAGGCCGAGGATCCGGCGGTCCGCGAGTCGCGGCTGGCGTTGACGGCCGCCACGCTGCGGGTGCTCGTGCAGGGGCTGGCCCTGCTGGGCGTCCGCGCGCCGGAGCAGATGTAGCCGGGCCGGATCAGCGGGACGGAGCGGCGGGTCCGGACGGGTCCGCCGTCGCACCGTTGGGCGTAGGTTCCCCAGCGGCCTCCGGCTCCTCCGGTGCCGGAGACGAGGACGGAGACGGAGTCGGCTCGCTCGTGGGCGGCCCGGCATCCTCGTACGCCGTGGCGGTCCGCGCGTCATCGCGCGGCCGGCCGCCGCGGTCGTCGTCCTCGTCCGGGTCGGACGGTTCCGCGGACGGTTCCGGCTCGGGCGTCGGCGGTGCTGACGGCGTCGGCGGGGGCGTGGGCCGGGACGGCGGGGCCTGGGGTGGCGGCGGTGCGTCCGGCGCCGGGTCGTCGGCCCGGCCAGGGCCCGAATCGCCGTCCGCGCCGCCCGGATCGGCCGCACGGTCGTCCTCGGGTTCGGTGGAGCCGCCGGAGTCGGTGGCGGACGGCGCCAGTCCCGCGCTGCCCACCGCGGGCGACTCGACGGACGGCCGCGGGCCGACGGAGGGACGCGGTTCGGCGGAGCCGGTCGTGGTTCCGCCCGGGTCCGGGGCCTCGTCCACTCGGACCTCTGCCGGGGTGTCGCCGAAGTTCACCGCGACGACGGCCACGGCCGCGGCGGCGAGTCCACCGGCCAGCGCGCCGGCGGCCAGCCGCAGCCGTCTGCGGCGTCGCGCCAGTCGGCGGCGGGCGCTGCGGCTCAGTTGCTCGACCCGTGGATCACCGGTCATTGCGATCGTCCCGTCCCTGATGGGGGACCGCGCCGCCGGCTCCGGCGCTGGGCTCCTGGGACGGCGGCGCGGTGCTGTCTGCCACCCACCACGGTAGATAGACGATTTGCCCGTTTTGTCACCTGCGTGACGTTGCCGGGCGGCCGACACCGCCCTCGGCGCGGATCCCGGACCGCCAATGTGACAAAGCCGACAAATCATCGAGGGCCGATCGGCCCTGGTAACGGCGCCCCCATCCGGAAACACCGTGACCGGCGGGGATACGGCCACGCCGGAGTGGCCGTATCCGGCCGCTGCCGGGATCGGTCACCCCGGTGCGGCCGCATCCCCTCGCCGTCTCACGACATTAGGGTGGCGAGGCTGTCAATCAAGGAGAAACACGACATGCGACCCGCCATGGAGAACGACGGTGCCAGAGGGCCCGCCCCGGGCACCTGGTACCTCGATCCGCTGCACTCCAGCCTGATCTTCGTCGCCCGTTACCTGCGGTACGGACGGGTGCAGGGAACGTTCGGCGACGCCTCGGGCGTGGCCATGGTGACCGAGGACCCGACGGACTCCAAGGTCGACGTCACGATCCAGGCCGCCAGCCTGAACACCGGAGTCACCGCGCGTGATGACCACCTGCGCTCCGCCGACTTCCTCGACGTCGAGCGATACCCGGAGCTGCGCTTCGTCAGCACCGGGATCGAGCCGACCCGGCGCGGGCACGGCTCGTTCCTGCTGCACGGCGACCTGACGATCCACGGCACGACCCGCCCGGTCACCCTGGACGGCAGATGGGTCGGCGAGGCGCCCGACTACGTCAACCCCGACCAGGGCTACGGGCACTTCTTCGCCGCCACCACCGAGCTCCGGCTCGCCGACTTCGGCGTCGGTGACGGCGGTGCGGTGCCGTGGGGCGGCCGCCTGGTCGGCGACACCGTCGACGTGGTGCTGGAGGTCCGGCTGCAGAACCTGGACCCCCTGCCGTTCCTCCGTGAGATCGGGCACGTCTGACCCGATCCGGCCGGTGGTCAGCCGGCCAGCACCGCGTCGATCTCCGCCCGGGCCGGCATCGACGTGCTCGCCCCGTGCCGCTGCACGGCGAGCGACGCCGCGGCGGCGGCGAAGCGGGACGCCTGCTCGGGATCGCGTCCCTCGGCCCGGGCGACCGCGAACGCACCGCAGAACGTGTCGCCGGCGGCGGTGGTGTCCACCGTGGCGACCTGGCGGGCCGGCACCCGGACCGGCGCCGACCCTCGGGCGCCGTACAGCGATCCGGCCTCGCCCAGGGTGACGACGACCTCGGGAACCCGGGCCAGCAGCGCGGTCAGCGCCTCCTCCGGGTCCTGCCGGCCGGTGAGCGCGGCGGCCTCGTGCTGGTTGGGGACGAGCAGGTCCACGTTGTCGAGCAGTTCGTCCGGCAGCGGCTGCGCCGGCGCCGGGGTCAGAACGGTCGGCACGCCGGCGGCCCGGCCGGCGCGGGCCGCGGCGATGACCCCCTCCATGGGGAGTTCCAGCTGGAGCAGCAGCGCGGCGCTGCCCTCCAGCAATTGGACGTCGTCGTCCTCCAGGCCGGTGACGGTGCCGTTCGCGCCCGGGATCACGATGATGGAGTTGCCGCCGTCGCCCTCCACGACGATGTGCGCCACTCCCGACGCGCCGTTCGCCATCCGCAGCCCCGACACCTCGATCCCGTTCTCCACCAGGGTGGTGCGCAGTTGGGTGCCGAAGGCGTCGTCTCCCACGGCGCCGAGGAAGGCGACGTCCCCGCCGGCCCGCGCGGCCGCGAGCGCCTGGTTCGCGCCTTTGCCGCCGGGGACCTGACGGAACTCGGTGCCGGTGACGGTCTCGCCACGGGACGGCGCGGTGCCGACGTAGGCGACGAGATCCATGTTGATGCTGCCGAAGACCGCGATCCGCGGTGCCGATGCTGGAGTCACGAGGAGTACGTTATCCGGGACCGGCACCGGTGAGCCCGGCCCCCCGGATCCGCGGGATCCGCGGTGGCCTAGGCGAGTTCGACGATCACCGGCGCGTGGTCGGAGGCGCCCTTGCCCTTGCGCTCGTCCCGGTCGATCCGGGCCCCGCTCACCCGCGCGGCCAGCGCGGGGGACGCCAGCAGGAAGTCGATCCGCATCCCTTTGCGCTTGGGAAACGACAGCCCCTTGTAGTCCCAGTACGTGTAGACGCCGGGGCCGGGGGCGTGCGGGCGGACGACGTCGGTGTAGCCGGCCTCGACCACGGCGCGGAAGGCGTCGCGCTCCAGCTTGGTCACGTGCGTCTTGCCCTCGAACTCGGCCATGTCCCACACGTCGCCGTCCTCGGGGGCGACGTTCCAGTCGCCGCACAGCGCGATCTGCGCACCGGGGTCCTCGGCGAGCCAGTCGCGGGCAGCGGCGCGCAGTTGCTCCAGCCACTCCAGCTTGTAGACGTAGTGGGGGTCGTCGACCTCACGGCCGTTGGGGACGTAGAGGCTCCACACCCGCACGCCGCCGCAGGTGGCGCCGATGGCGCGGGCCTCCGCGGCGGCGGGGTCGCCCCACCCCGGCTGGCCGGGGAACGCGACCTGCACATCGGTCAGGCCCACCCGCGAGGCGACGGCGACACCGTTCCACTGCGACAGGCCGTGGTGGGCGACCTCGTAGCCGAGGCCGGTGAACACCGACTCGGGGAACTGGTCGTCGCGGCATTTGGTCTCCTGGATCGCGACGACGTCGACATCGGCGCGTTCCAGCCAGGCCGCGATCCGGTCGCCGCGGGCCCGGACGCTGTTCACGTTCCACGTCGCTACTCGCACATCCGCCAGGCTAACCGCCCGCGCCGGGCGATGGGGACGTTCTCCGGCCACCCGTGGCGGGTGGCCTCCGGAGGCACCCGGTTCCCGTGACGCGGGACCGGCGTCCCCGTTCGGCGGCACGCGAACGGGCGGCTCCGAAGAGCCCTTGGCGCGGCCGTCCTCCGCGCCAAGGGCCCGTACACGACTCACGGCACGGTCGGCTCGACGATCCGACACGGTGGTCGCTCCCGTTAGATGACCACACCCGACCCGTGGTTCACATGTTTTCCCCAAAATTCGCCGCATCGCGACCTGCGGCGCGGTGCCGGAGGCCGGTCCGGCGGCGGGCGGCGCCGTCCACGAGAGCGCCGCCGGCGGCCGGTCACGGGCGGTCTCAGCCATTTCCCAGCCGATACCGGGCGACATCTCAGGATCGCGGGCTTTGCTGGGGTGCGCAGGTGCACAGGCCGCGCTGACCGCGTCACCAGCGAATCGTGTTCCCTGCCGCCGGCGGACCGCGCCGCTCTCCGCGAACCGCACCGCCGCCGTGCCGATCCGGGAGTTCGTCCGGTTGCCCCGGGCCGTGCGGCGGGCGGCGGACGAGCGCGCGACGTGCCGGGCCCGCGCGGGGCGCCGGTCTGCCGGTCGCGGGGCACACGGCCCGCTGGTGGCGGCGCGCGGCCGGCGCGTCGGCGCCCCCACCGTCCCGGCGCCGTGAACGCGCATTCGGACGCGCCGGACGCGCGGGCACGGGCGCTGCCTGCGGCATCATGGGGCTGGGGCGTGCCGGGACGGGGACTCCGCGAGGACCAACGGCCCCACGGCGCCCCAGGACCGGACCGCGGGCCAAGGCCGTCGCCGGCCGGCCCCGCCCCCGACCTCGCGAGGTGATTCGATGACGGAGACCGCGACGCCGCCCCACGTGCTCGTGATCGACGACGAGCCCAACATCCGGGATCTCGTGCAGGCGGCCCTGCGCTTCCACGGGTTCGGCGTCAGCACCGCGCAGAGCGGCAGCGAGGGCCTGGCCGCCGCCCGGTCCCGGCGGCCCGACCTGATCGTGCTCGACGTCCTGCTGCCCGACATCAGCGGGTTCGACGTGTGCCGTCAGCTTCGCGAGGGCGGCGACGACGTTCCGGTCATCTACCTCACCGCGCGCGACACTCCGTCCGACACGGTCACCGGGCTCTCGCTCGGCGGCGACGACTACGTCACCAAACCGTTCTCGGTGGAGGCGCTGGTCGCCCGGATCCGCGCGCTGCTGCGCCGGGCGCGCCGCCAGGAGACGCCGCCGGCCACCGCCGACGGCCAGGCGGAGGACGGCGTGCTGCGCTTCGCCGACCTGGAGCTGGACGAGCGCAGTTGGACGGTGCGCCGCGCCGGGGAACCCCTGGAGCTGTCGCCCACCGAGTTCCGGCTGCTCGCCTACCTCATGAACAACGCCGGTCAGGTCCTCACCCGCGCCCAGCTGCTGGAGAACGTGTGGGGGTGGGACTACGCCGGCCAGTCGCAGATCGTCGAGACCTACGTCAGCTACCTGCGCCGCAAACTCGACCCGCTGGGCCCGCCGCTGATCCACACCCAGCGGGGCGTCGGCTACGCGCTGCGCTCGCAGGACCCGGCGTAGATGCCGCACGGCAGACCGCTGCGGTCCCGGTTGCTGCTCGGGCTGCTCGGCGTGACCGCCGTCGGGTTGCTGGTCACCTGCGTGGTGGGGTTCCTGACGCTGCGCGCCTTCATCACCGAGCGCCTGGACGCGCAGCTGGTGCTGACCGCCGAGCGCGCCATGGTGCGGCTGGACAACGGGACGCCGCCGGTGGGCGTGGACGCGCCCAGCCCGTCGCCGTACTTCGTCCTGCTGCTCAACCCGGACACCGGCGAGGTCAACCAGATCTACGGCGACACGCTCCGTGAGGACATCGTGCTGGAGCGGATCGCGTCGATCCCGCTGGAGCGGCTGCGCGAGTACGGCCGGGACGAGCGCATCTTCGAGCTGGACGGCGGCGACTCCGGCGTCCCGCCGCACCGGGCCACCGTCCGGCTGCGGGCCGACGCGGTGATGATCAGCGGCGTGCCCACCGAGGACCGCGCGGCGTACCCGTGGCAGCTCGTCCTCACCCAGCTCATCACCGCCGGCCTGCTATTGGCCGGCCTCACCTGGGCCGGGCGCTGGCTGATCGTCCGCGGACTGGCGCCGCTGGACCGCATGGCGACGACCGCCAACCAGATCAGCACCGGCTCCGACCTCGCCGACCGGATGCCGGACGCCGAGCCCTACAGCGAGGTGGGACGGCTCGGCATGGCGATCAACACGATGCTGGCGCGGATCGAGCAGTCCTTCCGTGCCCAGCGGGCCTCGGAGGAGCGGGTGCGGGCGTTCGCGGCCGACGCGTCGCACGAGCTGCGCACCCCGCTCACCACCATCCGCGGCTACGCCGAGTTGTACCGCCAGGGCGCCATCCCACCGGAGGAGCTGCCCGGGGCGATGCGGCGGATCGAGAACGAGGCGGAGCGGATGAGCCGGCTCGTGGCGGAGCTGCTGGAGCTGGCCCGGCTGGACCGTACCGGGTCGCTGCAACTGGGCACCGGGGACCTCGCCGTCATGGTGCGGGACATGGTGGCCGACGCCCGGGCGCTGGAGCCGGAGCGGCCGATCGAGCTGACCATCCCCGACTCCCTGGCGGCCGAGGTGGACGAGACACGGTTCCGGCAGGTGCTCGCGAACCTGCTCGGCAACGTCCGGGAGCACACCCCGAAGCAGACCCCGGTCCGGGTGCGGCTGGCCGCGGCGGACGGGATGGCGGTGCTGGAGGTCGCCGACGAGGGACCCGGGATGGCGGCCGAGGACGTGCGGCGCGCCTTCGACCGGTTCTACCGGGGCACCCGGGAACCGGGCGGCGGGAGCGGTCTCGGGCTGGCCATTGTGCAGGCGATCGCGACCGCCCACGGCGGCGACGTGCTGCTGACCTCCCGCCCGCGCGACGGAGTCCGGGTCCGCGTCCGAATCCCCCTGCGCGCGGCGCCGCCCTGATCGGGCCGCACCGCCCGGCCGGCCGGGCGCCCTGGCCGGCCGGACGAACGCCGGAAACCCCCACAGAGCGGTTGTTTGACACGGGCGACCGCGACTAGTATTCGGGCGTCCCTCTCGGCCACCCGCCGCTTCGCCCGCCACTCAGCCGGGCCGGCCCGTGGCCTCTCTCTCGACGAGGAGACCCTCGTGCAGCCCAATCCCCCGGCCGGTGCGTCCTCCTCCGGGGACGCCGCGGAGCAGGACACCTCGACCCCGAGCCCCGATGGCACCGGCGCGCCGACCGCCCCGAGCGGCGCTCCCTCGGCACCGGAATCGCCGGTCTCCCGTGACGTGCCGCGCGGCGCCGAGATCCCGCCGGGCCCCGGCGCTGGCACGGCCGGCCGCCGTCGGCGGGCCGTCCTCGGCCTGGCCGGCGGACTGCTCGCCTGCGGCCTCGTCTACGGCGCCCTGGTGATCGGTGAGAGCCTCGGCGGCGCCGAGGAGACGCCGGATCAGCTCACCTCCTCGACGACCGAACGGCAGCCCGCCCCCTCGCCGTCGCCGAGCGCGTCGGCCCAGCCGTCCCCGGCCGCGAGCCCCGAGCCGCCCGACGCCGAGCCGACGCGCACCGGATCCGCCACCACCACGAGCGAGACCCTAGCCCCGTCCCCCTCCCCGGAACCACCGGCGCAGGAGGACACCTCCGGCGACGGCGAACAGCAGGACGAGACGGCCGAGGAGGTCCCGTGGCCGTTCGACCCGAACGACCCGGAGTACCGCGAACGGCTGGAAGAGGCCTGGGAGGAGTACCTGCGCGAGAACGGCGGCACGCCCTAGGTCGGTTGTCCGGGGAGGTCGGTGACGCGGCCGACCGGGGTGGGGCCGCTGATTCCGGTGCGCGGCCGGTGGTGGTCGTACCGGTCCGGCCGGCGGGGAACGCGGCCCGGCGTGCGGATTCCGAGGTGCGGGGCTGATGGTCGGCCCCTTCGTCCAGCGGGGTGCGGCCGAAGCGTTCGGTCTTGCCGCTGGCCTGGAGCCGGTCGGCGCGAGTCCGGCGAAAGCCGTTGCGGCCGTTCGCCCCCGCTGATGACCGGTCCGCGCCCCCGCACGAGCGGCCGTCCCCGCACCCGGCCCGGCCGGCTGCTCGGCGACACGGCGGAATCCACCGCGAGGGCGACCACCGGCCAGCCCCGGGGGCTGCGCCGCGCGATCCGCGCCCGGCGTTCTCAGGACCAGGAGAAATCGGCCTTACGGTCGCCGACCGAAGCGCGGAGCGGTTCGGCCGTCGGCAGCGTCGGGAGCGTCCGGTGGAAGCACGGCCCCCGGCGGAACGTGGGTACCGGCGCTCCTTCACGAGGCTCCACGGGCATCCCTGGACCTCGGACCGCTTCCCCCTCAGATCCAGCCGTGCTCGGCGGTGCACGGCGGTGACGAGGAGGAAGGTGACCGTGTTGAGCAGCGCATGGAGGACGATGGCGGTCTCGATGCCGCATGTGCGCCACGTGATGCGCGAACGCCGTATTCCTCTCCGGCGGCCTGCAGCGGCGTCAGCAGAAGGGTGGTGGCGAGGATGGCGACCAGGTCGGCGATGGGCCGGTAGGTCTGCTGGGCGGGCATCGCGACGTTCATGACGATCGTGGCGATCAGCCGGACGGGGCCGATGAGCAGGAGCGCCCTGCCGAACACGCCGAACCGGAAGCCCGACACCACCGAGTGCGGTGAGGCCCCCGCACGCCGTAGAGCCACCGTTGGATGAGCATGCTCCATGAGATGAGCAGGGCGGGCCCGAACATGGTCCCGCCGGACCGGCCGGTGCGTGCGGCGGCGTCCGCGCCGCTCCCGGGGCCGGGGTCGTGTGGCAGGCGTCGGCCGGGTGGGCCGATCGGGAGGTCGTGGCCGGACCGGGCCGCCGTCGGTGGCGACGTCCGGCTACGCGGGCAGGGGGAACGCCCGGCGGCCCTCCCCCACGCACGGCTGGCACCGCACCGCCCGCCACCAGTACGTTGGTACGCATGTACGACGCCACCCCTTCGCCTCCCGCTCCACGCCGTGACTCCGCCCTCTCCCGCGCCCAGGCCCGCCGGATCGCTCTGGCCGCGCAGGGGTTCGCCGACCGCCGGCCCGCCGGGACGCCGAACATGCGGCACCTGCGCCGGGTGATCGACCGCGTCGGGGTGATCCAGATCGACAGCGTGAACGTGCTGGTCCGCAGCCAGTATCTGCCGGTGTTCGCGCGGCTCGGCGGGTACGATCCCGAGCTGCTGGACCGCGCCACCACCGCGCGCAGCCGGCACCTGGTGGAGTACTGGGGACACGAGGCCAGCCTGCTGCCACCGGAGACGCACCGCCTGCTGCGCTGGCGCATGGCCCGCGCCCGCGACGAGGCGTGGGGCGGTATGCGGCAGATCGCCGACGAGCAGCCCGACCTGGTGAAGGCGGTCCGTGCCGAGGTCGAGCGCAGCGGCCCGGCCACCTCCCGGGAGATCGAGGCGGCCCTGGAGCACGACCGGCCGCGGGCCCGGGAGCACTGGGGGTGGAACTGGTCCATGGTGAAACGGGCCCTGGAGTACCTGTTCTGGGCCGGCGAGGTGACCACGGACGGGCGCACCCGGCAGTTCGAGCGCCGCTACGACCTCCCGGAGCGGGTGCTGCCCCGCGAGGTGCACGCGGCACCGGACCCTGACCCCGACGAGGCGCGCCGGGAGCTGCTGCGCATCGCGGCCCGGGCGCACGGCGTCGCCACCGAGCAGTGCCTGCGCGACTACTTCCGGCTGCGTCCCGCCGAGGCCCGCGCCGGACTGGCCGACCTGGTCGACTCCGGCGAACTGGTGCCCGTCACGGTGCAGGACTGGCGCCGGCCCGCCTACCTGCACCGCGACGCCCGTATCCCGCGCCGCATCACCGCGCGGGCGCTGCTGAGCCCGTTCGACTCACTGGTCTGGGAGCGCGAGCGGGTGCGCCGGCTCTTCGGGTTCGACTACCGCCTGGAGATCTACGTCCCCGCGGCCAAGCGGGAGCACGGCTACTACGTGCTGCCGCTGCTGCTCGGCGACCGCCTGGTGGCACGTGTCGATCTGAAGGCCGACCGCCCGTCCGGCGTGCTCCGGGTACAGCGCACCACGCTGGAGGCCGACGCCCCTCCGGAGACCCACGAAGAGCTGACCGCCGAGTTGCTGCTCATGGCGGAATGGCTCGGGCTCGACAACGGTGTCGTCGGCCCGACCGAGAGCTGAGCCGGTTCCTCCCCCTCCTCGCCCGCTCGCGGCACCGTCGGCACGGACCCGGCCGGATGGACGCCCGTGGCCGAGCCCGTGCGCCCGCGTCGCCTGCCGGGAGCACGGCACGTCGGTGGCGGCCGTTGCCGCATCCGGCCAATCCTCGTCCGCCCAGCACACTCCGTGAACCACCAGATCTCAGGAAACGTCCATGTTCGCCCGGGACACACGGTTCGCCCGGGACACCCGGGCCGCCCCGGCCCTCCGGACACTCCTGAGAGGTAATCGCACATGCGCATCCGCCCTCTGGCCGCGACCGCGACCGCGGCCTTGGCACTCGTCTCCACGCTGGCGGTCGCGACGCCGGCCGAAGCGGCGTCCACCGTCCAGCTCACCCGCATCCAGTACGACAGCCCCGGGACGGACGACCGCAGCGCCGGCTCGCTGAACGCCGAATATGTGACGATCCGCAACTCGGGCAGCCGGGCGGTGAGTCTGCGCGGCTACACACTGCGTGACGCGCAACGGCACGTCTACACGTTCGGCGGCTACACGCTCGCGGCCGGCGCCTCCGTGCGGATCCACACCGGGCGCGGCACCAACGGCTCCGCCCACCGGTACTGGGGATCCGGCGCCTACATCTGGAACAACACCGGCGACACCGCCACCCTGCGCAACGCCGCCGGAGCGAGCGTGGATTCCTGCACCTGGCGCTCGGCCGGCCGCGGCTACCTCAACTGCTAGACCGTCGGCCGCGGGCCGGCTCACCGGCCTCGGCCATCCTCGGGCGGCCACGGCCGAGCGTGGCCGCCCCGGCACCTGAGGGCGCGTGGTGTACTCGTCCCATGCCCGACGACGCGACTCCCGCACTCGAACTGCCCGGCGGCTGGGACAGCACCGCCACACTGGTGGACGGCCGCTGGATCGAGCGGCGGCCCCGGCGCGCCGAGGTCGGCGAGCGGCTGCGCATGGAGACCCGCCTGATGCCCTGGCTGGCGGCACGGCTGCCGCTCCGCGTGCCCGAGCCGCAGGTGGTTCGCGCGGAGCCGCTCGTCGTCCGGCACGCGCTGGTGCCCGGGGAACCGACCGAACGGCCCACCGCGGCGCACGCGCGGGAACTGGCGGCGTTCCTCCGGGCGCTGCACGCGACCGACGCCGCCGCCGCGGTCGGCCACGGCCTGCCCGACGCCCGGGCGACCGTGCTCGACCGTCTCGAAACGGCGGACCGGTTTCGAGCCTCGGTGCTGCCGTTGCTCCCCGCCGACCGGCGGCAGGTCGCGCGGGCGCTCCTCGGCGCGATCCCGCTGTGCCCCACCGACACGGTCGTGCACGGCGACCTGGGGCCCGAACACCTGCTGTCGGACTCCGGCGGCCTCACCGGGGTCATCGACTTCTCCGACGCCCACGTGGGCGACCCGGCCATCGACCTGGCCTGGGCGCTGTTCGGCACCCCCACGGAGTTCGCCGCCGAGTTCGCGGCCCGCTACGGGGTCACCACCGAACTGCGCGACCGCGCCCTCCTCTGGCACCGCCTCGGCCCGTGGTACGAGGTCCTGCACGGTCTGGAGCACGACCGGCCGGCCGACGTCCGGTCGGGGCTGGAGGGGGCCGTACGGCGGCTGTCGCCTCCGGTGCCGTCGTGACATGCCGTCCGCACGCCCCGGCGGACCACGGCCCCGAACGGCCGAACCCCGCCGCACCCGGGCGGGTGCGGCGGGATGCCCTCCCGGCCTGGGAAAACTAACACTCTTCGCGGGCGGCCGACGGCGGAACTCCGGTTTTCGCCAGGCGGTCCGCCGCTCAGGGCCGCGACACGGGCCCGGCGGGACCGGACGGACCCCGGCACGCCGGACACCTCGCGCGAATGCTCCCGTGCCCGTCTCCGGGCGCCGGACGGCGGCGCTCAGACGCGTTCGACGATGGTCACGTTGGCCTGGCCGCCGCCCTCGCACATCGTCTGCAGGCCGTACCGGCCGCCACTGCGCCGCAGCTCGTGGACGAGCTTGGTCATGAGGACGGCACCGGTCGCCCCCAGCGGGTGCCCGAGCGCGATGGCGCCGCCGTTGGGGTTGGTCCGGGTCAGGTCGGCACCGGTCTCCTTGGCCCACGCCAGCGGGACCGTGGCGAACGCCTCGTTCACCTCGAACACGTCGATGTCCTCGACCGACAGCCCGGCCTTGCGCAGTGCGGTCCGGGTCGCCGGGATGGGCGCGGTGAGCATGACGACCGGGTCGTCGCCGACCAGGCCCAGTTGCACGATCCGGGCCAGCGGGGTGAGCCCGTGCGCCCGCACGGCGCGCTCCGAGGCGACGAGGAGCGCGGCCGCCCCCACGGAGATCTGGCTGGCGACCGCCGCGGTGATGGCCCAGCCCTCCCGCAGCGGCTTCAGGCCGGCCATCTGGTCCAGTGACGTGTCCGGGCGCACGCCCTCGTCCCGGGCGACCCCGGCCAGCGGCGCCACCTGCTCGTCGAACACGCCGGCCTCGATCGCCGCTGCGGCCCGGCGGTGGCTCTCCAAGGCGTACTCCTCCAGGTCGCGCCTGCTGAACCCCCACCGCTCGCACATGAGCTGGGCGCCACGGAACTGCGACACTTCCTGGGTCCCGTACCGCTCCGTCCACCCCTCGCCGTACAGCGACAGCCCGGCGTCGAGGGCCGGCTGGACGTTGGAGCCCATCGGCACCATGCCCATGTTCTCCACCCCGGCGGCCACCACGAGGTCCTGGGTCCCCGACAGCACCCCCTGGGCCGCGAAGTGCACGGCCTGCTGGGAGGAGCCGCACTGCCGGTCGATCGTCACGCCGGGCGTGCTCTCGGGCAGCCCGGCGGACAGCCACGCGGTGCGGGCGAGGTCGACCGCCTGCGGCCCCACCTGGCTCACGCACCCCATGACGACGTCCTCGACCGCCGCCGGGTCGACCCCCGTGCGCGCCATCAGCTCCCTGAGCACGTGCGCCCCGAGATCGGCGGGGTGCACGCCCGCCAGCGCCCCCTTGCGCGTCCCCACGGGGGTGCGAACCGCCCCGACGATGTATGCCTCAGCCACGGTGCCCTCCTGCGGCGCGTCGGTCCTACGTCCTAGACCGAACGATATTCGGTCCGGCCGATCCGTCCACCCCCGCCCGGTTCCGGCCATGGCCGCGCTGGTCACGGCGCTCGCGGCGGCGGCCGTGGTCGCGGCGGTCTGCGGCGGCGACGCGGCTCACCGTCCGGCGGGCCCGGCCGGCCGCGCGGTAGCAGAGCATGGCGGCCCGGTGTGGGCGCCCACACCGGGCCGTGGGTACGACATGATGGACTGACCCGTGGCGCCGCCCGCCGGATCCCCGCCGCCGGTCTCCAGCGGTGGCGCGGGCCGCCGGGAGACGGCGGACCGTCCGCCGGACGGCGGCCACCCCCCGACGGGCAACGGCGAAAGGATCACGGCGTGTACGACGGCCTGATCGTCCTCGGGCTGCTGGTCATCCTGCTGGTGATCGGCATACGCAAGCTCCGCCGCAGGATGCACGTCCCCTGGGCGACCGGTGGCCTGGTGGTGTTCTTCGTGTTCCTGGTGCTGCTGCTGTGGGCGTGGTCGTGGCGGTGACCGCCGGGCGGTGATCCGCCGCCCGGGGCTCGTGGCCGCGGCCGCGAACCCGAAAGGGCCCCCCGGCGCGGCGGGAGCCCACGGTGTGTCAGTCCGCCTGCATCGAGATTTCGAACCAGACCGCCTTGCCGTCCGGAGTGGGGCGCGAGCCCCATCTGGAGGCGAGCTGGTCGACGAGGTACAGGCCGCGGCCGCCCTCGTCGTCGGCCCCCGCACTGCGGATCCGGGGCAGGCGGAGGTCGTGGTCGAACACCTCGACCCAGACGGAGGACGCCCCACGGCGCAGCCGCAGCAGGAACTCCCGTCCGGTGGCCTCCTCCGTGGGCTCGGCGGAGGCGGCGGTGACCTCGTCCAGCAGGTCGGACCAGTCCTCGTCGAACTCGTCCAGCCCGCCCGCGGAGTCCGCGGACACCGGCGCCGGGCCGTCGGAGTCCCGCACGCCCTCGGCGGTGAACTCGCGGCGCACGGGGTGCGGGGTGGCGTGGATGACGACGTTCGTGACGATCTCCGAGACGAGCAGGCAGGCGAGCTCGGCCTGGTCGCGGTCCATCCCCCAGTCGGCGAACGTGGTGGCGGCCAGCCGCCGGGCCTCACCGACGGTGGGCGCCTCGGCGGGGAACCAGCCCTCCTGCAGGGCCAGCTCCTCGGGGTGCGACCGGACGACGAGCAGCGCGGTGTCGTCGTCGATCTCGCCGGGCACCGCCATGACGGCGCCCTCGGCGATCTGCTCGACGTCCTTGTTGGCGACCTCGCGGACCCGCTCGTGAAGCTGCTCCAAGGCCCGCTGCACGTTGACCGTCCCGCCGAGCGGCCGGCGCTCGACCAGGCCGTCGGTGTACAGCAGCAGCGTGGCCCCGGGCGGGAGGGTGAGCGTGGACTGGTGGTACACGGCGTCGTCGTAGGGCACGCCCTTGACCTTGACCCCGAGCAGCATGTCGGAGATGTCGAGCGCGAGTTCCTCGACCCGGCCGTCGCAGATGAGGAGCGGCGCCTGGTGGCCGGCGTTGCCGTAGGACAGTTCGCGGGACCACGCGTCGTAGACCATGTACAGGCAGCTGACGCTGGGAACCCAGGTGCCGCCCTCCTCGTCGGGCTGACCGAGCTGGCGGACCCACTCGTCGAGCTCGCGGAGGATGTCGGCCGGTTCGCGGTCGGCCTGGGCGAAGGCGCGCAGGGCGGCGCGCAGCTGGCCCATGACGGCGGCGGCGTGCGGACCACGGCCTTCGACGTCGCCGATGACGATGCCGACCCGGCCCGCGGACAGCGGGATGACGTCGTAGAAGTCGCCGCCCACCTGGGTCTGGATGCCGTGCCCGTGGGTCTCCAGGGGCTTGGCCGGGATGTAACGGTGCGCGATGGACAGCCCGTCGAACGGCGGGAAGCTGCGCGGCAGCAGGCTGTTCTGGAAGGCGAGCGCGGTGCTGCGTTCCTCCTCGAACAGCCGGGCGTTGTCGATGGCCAGCGCCACCCGCGAGGCGATGGCGCCGATGAGGTCGCGGTCGAAGCCGTCGTAGTGCGTCTTGCGCCGCGGCGTCAGCCGGGAGAGGGCGAGCGTCATGACGCCGAGCAGTTCGCCGCGGGCGCGTAGCGGCGCCGCGATGGCCGAGGTGACCCCGACCTGTTCCGAGACGCGGGCGGAGCGCTCGTTCGGCGCGACGTTGGTGGCGTGCACGTAGTCGCCGACCACGACGGTCTCCAGGCGGCGCATGGCCTTGACGACGAAGTGGTGATCGGGGTAATGGACCTCCTCGCCGACCTCGAACCAGCTCGCGGGGGGCGGGGTCCAGCCTTCGGCGTGCAGCGAGACGCGCCGCATGAGGCGGTCGTTGTCGATGAGGTCGATGAAGCAGTGGTCGGCGAACTGCGGCACCAGGATCTCGGCGACCGCGCGCGCGGTGGACTCGGTCTCCAGCGAGCCGGCGAGCCGCGCGCCGATGCGGTCGAGCAGCCCGTACTGGTCCTCGGCCCGGCCGTCGCGCATGGCCTCCTGGGCGAAGATCACCACGCCGTCGACGGCTCCGGAGCTGTGCTTGAGCGGGACGGCCTGCGCGCGGACGTGCACCCAGGTGGCGTCGCCGCGCCGGACGGCGAAGGTGCCGTCCCAGTTCTCGCCCTTGAGCACCCGGCGGGCGAGCTGGCCGGCGAGTTCGTGGTCGGCCTCGTGGATGCCGAGGTCCAGCAGGGACGTGCCGCGATGGTCGTCGCCGCCGACGAAGCCGAACAGCTCCACTGCGGAGGGGTTCCAGTACAGCAGGTTACTGAAGCGGTCCACCACGACGACGGCGATCTGCGCCTGCTCCAGAACGTCGGTCCCGGCCAGGGCGTTCTCGTCGTAGAAGGCTTCCCCCCACCGCTTCATAAAGCCGCCACCTCGCCGTCACGGACCGTACTCATGATGACCCACGCGACCCATATCGCCCCCGCGCAATGGGCATATGGAGCTTCATGTCGACCGGCCCACGCCATGAGCCGAGCGTAGCAACAGCCGAATCGTATCCGCAGAGCAACGCGACATTTACTCGGGGACCCCCGGTCAGGCGCCCCTTCCCCCGTCTACGGCTTGGCGACGAAGATGTGACTGGCGATCTGCCGCGACAGCTCGCTTGGCTCCCCATCCCTGTGCGTCCCACCAATCACCCGAACACCGTCCTCGCTCGCGACGAGCGTCACCTCATGTTCGGGTTGTACCCCGGCGTCCTTGAGAGCGAGCATCACTTCCGGGTCGGCCTGCAGTTGCTCACTGATCCGGCGCACGACCACGCGGACCTCGGTGGCGTTGGCGACGTCGGCCATCGGCACGATCGAGTCGTCCGAGAAGGGCTCCGGCACGTAGTCCCGCAGGCCCAGCTCGTCGAGGCCCGGGATGGGGTTGCCGTGCGGGCAGACCGAGGGGGCGTTCAGCAGCCGGACGAGCCGTTCCTCGACGGCCTCGGAGATGACGTGCTCCCAGCGGCACGCCTCGACGTGGACGTCCTCCCAGGGCAGGCCGATGATGTCGACCAGGAGGCGCTCGGCGAGGCGGTGCTTGCGCATGACGTGCGTGGCCAGCCGCCGCCCCTCGGAGGTCATCACCAAATGGCGGTCGTTCTCGACCCGGAGCAGTCCGTCGCGCTCCATCCGCGCGACCGTCTGGCTGACCGTCGGCCCGCTCTGGCGCAGCCGCTCGGCGATCCGGGCGCGCAGCGGCACGATGCCTTCTTCTTCGAGCTCGAAGATGGTACGGAGGTACATCTCCGTGGTGTCGATAAGCCCGTGTGCGGTCAAGGCTCCCCCTCCCCTCAAGGGCCCGTTGAGAGCAGTCAACGGCAGATCTCTCAACACAGGCCAGCGCGCTGCTGTTCCGGAGTCGCGCGCCTGGGAAGGGGCGACACCCACCGGGCCGGCGGCACTGGCCGCGGGAGCGGCCACCGATGGCATCAATCATAGCGTGGCAACGGCGGGCTCACCTCTGTGCAATGTGCCGGAGATCACTCCCATTCGGAAGGATCGCGGGATATCCGCACCCGGCCACGGCAGGGCGCGCCCGCCCTGACGCGCGGCGCTCAGGGCGAGAGCCGCTCGATGTCCCAGACCGCCGCCGGCTCGGCCTCGGGGACATCGGGGCCGACCCGCCGGTAACGGAACCGGTCGTGCATCCGGTCCGGCCTGCCCTGCCAGAACTCCACCTCGACCGGCAGCAGGCGGTACCCGCCCCAGTACTCGGGGCGCGGCACGGGCTCGCCGTCCGGCCACATGGCCTCGAACCGCGCATAGCGGGCGTCGAGTTCCGCCCGGCCGGCCACCGGGGCCGACTGGTGCTCGCTCGCCCACGCGCCGATCTGCGAGCCGTGCGGCCGCGAGGCGAAGTAGGCGTCGTTCTCCTCGGTACTGAGACATTCCACACGGCCGGAGACGATCACCTGCCGCCGGATGGCGTGCCACGGGAACACCACGCTGGCCCGCGGGTTCTCCCGCAGCGCCCGCGCCTTGCGGGAGGTGTAGTTGGTGAAGAACCGCAGGCCCGTGCGGTCGTAGCCTTTGAGGAGAACGGTCCGGGCGCGCGGCGCGCCGTCCGGCTCGACCGTCGCCAGCACCATGGCGTTCGGCTCGGGCAGCCCCGCCGTGTGCGCCTGTGTGAACCAAATGTGAAACTGCTTCATGGGGTGCGCGGACAGGTCGGCGCGGCGGAGGGACGTACCGTCATAAGGTTCGCGCAGCTCAGCGGGGTCACAATGGTTCACAGTGGTGCATCCTCACATGACCTGTGGGGTACGCGCCAGCCGGTGGCTCAGCCATTGGGACACCTCGCGTGTCATCGAAAAAACCCCAACCGGTCTAATGGATGCACCCTTTCCAGGACCGAGGAGACGGAGGAAGCCGGTATGTCGGACTTCAAACCCGGGCTCGAAGGAGTCGTGGCGTTCGAGACCGAGATCGCCGAACCGGACAAGGAGGGCGGTGCCCTCCGGTACCGGGGCGTCGACATCGAGAATCTCGTCGGCCAGGTCACCTTCGGGCGTGTTTGGGGGCTGTTGGTCGACAACAGCTTCAACCCCGGACTTCCCTTCGCGGATCCGATCACCCTGCCGGTCTCGACCGGTGACGTCCGTGTCGACGTGCAGAGCACGCTGGCGACCCTGGCACCTCTCTGGGGCTTCAAGCCGTTGCTCGACATCGACGACGCCGAGGCGCGCGACAACGTCGCCCGCGCGGCGTCGGCGGCGCTCTCCGTGATCGCCCAGTCGGCGCGCGGCGACCAGCCGCAGGTACCGCACAGCCGGGTCGCGGAGGGATCGACGGTGGTCGAGCGCTTCATGATCCAGCTCCGCGGTGAGCCCGACCCGCGGCACGTCAAGGCCGTGGACGCCTACTGGACGTCGGCCGCCGAGCACGGCATGAACGCCTCCACCTTCACGGCGCGCGTCATCGCCTCCACCGGCGCCGACGTGGCCGCCGCGCTCTCGGGCGCGGTGGGCGCGATGTCCGGGCCGCTGCACGGCGGCGCTCCGGCGCGCGTGCTGCACATGCTGGACGAGACCGAGCGCATCGGCGACGCCCGCCAGTACGTCAAGCAGACGCTGGACCGGGGTGAGCGGCTCATGGGCTTCGGGCACCGCGTGTACCGCGCGGAGGACCCGCGGGCCCGGGTGCTGCGCCGTACCGCCAAGGAGCTCGACGCGCCGCGGTACGAGGTCGCCGCCGCACTGGAGACCGCCGCACTGGACGAGCTGCACGCCCGCAAGCCCGACCGGGTGCTCGCCACCAACGTCGAGTACTGGGCCGCGGTCGTGCTGGACTTCGCCGAGATCCCCTCGTCGATGTTCACCTCGATGTTCACCAGCGCCCGCACCGCGGGGTGGTCGGCGCACATCCTGGAGCAGAAGCGCACGGGCCGTCTGGTGCGCCCCAGCGCCCGCTACACCGGCCCGGCCGAGCGGGACATCAACCAGGTCGACGGCGCGGCCGAGGCGCTCTCCGCGGGCGTCTGACCGGGTTTCCCACGCTCCGCCGACCGGGACGCGCCCGGTCGCGGGTTCGCGAACGCCTGACCCCGTGACATGTTCACGGGGTCATCGTCGTTTCCGGGGCCGGGAAGGGGCGCCCGGGGACGCGGCCCGCGGCCGGATCAGACGCATCCGTCGCGGTACAGAGGGCCGGAGGTGGTGACCCGGCCGCACACCGCGATGGTCTGTTGCGCGATGTTGCCGGGCCCCACCGGGCCGGCCAGCACGAGCTGGACCACCCGCTCGTCGTACCAGTGGCCCTCGGCCGGCGGGCCGAAATCGATGAGGCCGCTTACTCCACCGAGCCCGCTCGTCTCGCTGATCGGCAGCCGCAGGTCCGCCGGTACGGGCCGCCGCTCCTCGGTGCCGACCCGCTGCGCGTTCTGGGCACGGCGCACGGAGTCGGTGACGACGAGCAGCGCGTCGTACGCCATCACCTCGTGCGCCCGCGACGGCCCTTCGGGCCCGGAACGCAGGCCCAGCTCGTCCTCCAGCCGGTTCAGCTGGCGGTAGAACGCCGGGGCGCCGCGACCGCCGGTGACCCCCCACGCCCCGGTGGCGGCCAGCGGGGTGTAGAAGACCGGGCTGCGGCCGGCGTTGTCGGTCAGGTGGGCGATGTTGTCGGTGACGTACTTGCTGATGTCGTCGGCGGCCAGGATGGTGACACCGCTGGCACAGTCACCGTGCGAGAGGAGGTAGTCGTAGAACGGCCCGAACTCGTCCGAACGTCCCGCGTAGTAGATGAGGTCCGGGGGGTCCGCGCAGATCTGCGCGGCGCGGAGGAGGATATCCGGCTGCTCCGGCCCGCCGTAGGTGAGGACGCCGCGATCCGGGTTGAGTCCGTTGGAGTTGCGGTGGACGGGCTGGAACGGCTTCATGATCCCGCCCTCATCGGTGAACTGGCGGGCGAAGGTGGTCGCGAGGTCGACCCCGTACAGCTCCCCTGGGGAGTCGTCCGCGAGCGCCACCGCGGTGCGGGCCGGTTCGAGGGTCCGGCCCCCGCTCTCCGCGCCGTGGTAGGCCCACGCGGCGGCCTGCCGGGCGATGCGGGTGTTGGCGGGCGCGATCGGGAAGAAGAACTCGCTGTGCCGGTGCGGCTGCAGCTCACTGAGGTTGTCGAAGGTGGCCGCGGTGCTGACCATCGGCAGCCCGGCGCGGGTGAGTTCGCCGATGGCGGCGCGCGTCTCCCCGAGGCTGCTGCCGAACCCGACCGCCGCCAGCAGAGTGGGGTCGCGCCGCATCTCGCCGGCGACCAGCCCGGCCGTGCGCACGGCATGCCGCCAGGACGCCCCGGTGTTCGCCATCAGAATCCGGATCGCGGCGTAGCCCTGGTCGGGATAGATCCGGTTGTACTCGTTCTGGCCGTGCGCGAGCCCGACGAGCTCCCCGTACACGCCCGAGCTCACGGAGTCCCCGGACCCGGCGGGCACCGAGAGCGCGCCGAAGTACACCACGGTGACGACCGGGCCCCCGGCCTCCTCGGCGTCGGCGTTCTGCTCGGCGATGCGCCGCTGCACCGGCCTCAGCCGCTCGTCGAAGATGAACGAGCCGTCCGTGTAGCCGACGCACTGCCCGTCCTCGGTGACGATGCCCTGCGGCGGGAGCGCCCTCGCGCCCTGCACACAGGGGTCCACCACGTGCGCGAGCGCCACCACACCGGAGGCGGCCGTCAGCAGCAGCGCCGCCGCGGCGGCCATCCCCACCAGCCAGCGGACCGCGAGCGCCCGGGTGGTGAGGACGGTGTCCGCCTCGGCGAGCTCCGGCTCCCGCCGCACGTTCTCGTCCCACTTCAGAGGTGCCGGTGCCTCGAACCGCACCTCTCGGCTCGGTCCCAGCCGACCGACCTCGAAGCGAGTGTGCAGCCAGTCCTTCAGCGCGTGCTCCGGCGGCGATTCCGCCCGCGGCTTCCGGGCGGCCGAGCGCGGACCGATCCGCACGACCACCAGAGGGTCGGGGAACCGGTGCTTCCGGCGGATGTCCTCGATGAGCGCCACGACGTGCCGGCCCACCCGGCGGAGCCGCCACTCGTTCACCACCAGGACCGGGAGCCGGGTCCGTCCGCGCTGGGGCAGCCAGGCGTACCGCAGCCGGTGCCGCACCAGACTCGTCCCGTAGCTCGCGTTGAGGTCGTCGAGCAGCGCGTTCACGGCCAGCAGGTGCACGATCGGCGGCTCCTGCCGCGACAGCGGTTCCGTCCGTGACCGGGCGTCCGAGACCGCGTTGATCGTCGCGATGCCGATGTCCCGGATTCGCCGCGGCACACTGGAGGACGGGTCGCCCGGCGTCGGCTGGTAGGGCTGGCGGAGCAGCCACAGGTAGCGCCGCCACGGCAGGTAGAAAAGGGCTCCCAGCCCGTAGGCGACGGCCAGCAGCCCGAAGATGGTCAACGTCAGCGCGTTGTCCAGCCACCCCGCGAGGATCGCGAGCAGCGGGAAGCCGAGCAGCGGCACGGTCGAGAGCAGGAATCCGACCGGGGTGAGGATCCTGTGGTCCAGCCAGCTGAAGTTGAGCTTGCGCGAGCAGAACGCGATGAACCTGTAGGCCTCGTCCTTGGCCTTGCGCAGAAAGGCGGGCGGCGGCCGGTCGGTGACGCTCTTCCGGCCGCCCCGCCGCCGCCGGGCGCGGTGCTCGCGCAGCTTCTCGGTCACGTACAGGTGGGTGCGCGGCTCGGCGACGAGCGTCCCGCGCTCGCCGCCGTGCTCGGGGTTGAGCCTCTGAAGCACGTCCTGGACGTCGATCTCCGCCAGCGCCTCCAGCGAGTCCCACCTCGGCAGGCGCGGCGGGTGCGGCGGCCGGCGCCCGGACGCCCACGCGCGCACACCGGCGGCCCATCGGCGCGGCCCGTCCGTCCCGGGCTCCGGGCCGGCCGCCACGTCGGCGGCCCGTGCCGGACCGCCCTCCGGGCCGCGATCCAGCTGGATGGTGGCGGCGAGTTCGCCCACCACGTCGTAGACCTCGGCGGTGGTGGCCGCGTCACTCGCCCGCCGTTCGGCTCCCCTGCCCCTCCAGGAGGCGTTCGCCCCCGGCCGCCCGCCCGCGTCCGCGACGGACCGCGCCCGCCGCTCCGCCGCCCTGTCCTCGCAGTCGTGCAGGACCGCGAAGGGGTGCGGCCAGGATCTCCTGCGGAGCAGTTCCGTCAGTTCCTCCGCCTCGCGCTGATCGGTGACCCGGACGTTCAGTACCGGCGGCGGAGCGGCCAGGTCCTCCGGTGCGCCACCGTCGTCGAACCGGTACAACCGGCGATGGGCGGCACGACGCGCGAATCGGCGCTGCTCCCGGATCCGGTGGGCGCTGGGACGTTCGCGCAACCGCGCGAACGCGTCCAGGAACTCCGTCAGGAACTCCTCGGCCGACGCGCCGGTGCGCTGGCTGCTCATGGGTCCTCCGCTGTCGGAATCGGGCCGGTCGGGGGGACCGGGGGACCGTCACTCGTGGCTCAGCGCCACTCTTTTGCGCCAAAATGCCATTACCCACCGGTTTCCGGCCGCTTCAACCACACGAAGACCCGAAGTGGCCACCAACTATGACGAACCGGTCAGATTCGACTAACCACAGAATCGAGTCCCTCGCGACACCGCACCCCCGGCCGTACCGGGCGCCACCCGTCCCCATGTCCTTGGTCGCGCTCACCGGCTCACTCCCCTCCACCGCCAACGCGGATCGGCCTCCGACGGCAGGCGTCGGCGGCTCCGGACGCTCGGCGGCTCGCACCCTGTGCCACTCGGTCGCACTCACCGCCTCACTCCCCTCCACCGCCAACGCGGTGGGCCTTCGGCCGTGCCGTCGGCGGCTCCGGACGCTCGGCGGCTCGCGCCCTGTGCCCCTGGTCGCACTCACCACCTCACTCCCCTCCACCGCCAACGCAAAAGGCGCTACGCGCAAGGGCGTCGGCGGCTCCGGACGCTCGGCGGCTCGCGCTCCGCGCAACTCCGCCCTCCACCAGCGCACGTGTCCCCGACTTGAGTACGCTTGGCCAGGTGACCGACATCCAGATTCCCGCGAACCTGCTGCCCTCAGACGGCCGCTTCGGCTGCGGACCGTCGAAGGTGCGTCCCGAGCAGCTGAGCGCCCTCGCCGCCTCCGGATCCGGCTACCTGGGCACCTCGCACCGCCAGAAGCCGGTCAAGTCGCTGGTCGGCCGCGTGCGCGCCGGGCTGTCCCAGCTGTTCGCGCTGCCGGACGGCTACGAGGTGGTGCTCGGCAACGGCGGCACCACCGCCTTTTGGGACATCGCGGCACACGGCCTGGTCCGGGAGAAGTCGCAGCACCTCTCGTTCGGCGAGTTCTCCTCGAAGTTCGCGAAGGTCACGCGAGGCGCCCCGTGGCTGGCCGAGCCGACCGTCATCACCTCCGAGCCCGGCACGCACGGCACCCCGCGCGCCGAGGCCGGTGTGGACGTTTACGCGCTCACCCACAACGAGACCTCCACCGGTGTCGCCGCACCCATCCGGAGGGTCGCCGGTGCCGACGGCGACGCCCTCGTGCTCGTCGACGCCACCAGCGGAGCCGGTGGCCTGCCCGTGGACATCGCCGAGACCGACGTCTACTACTTCGCCCCGCAGAAGAGCTTCGCGGCGGACGGCGGCCTGTGGATCGCCGTCATGTCGCCCAGGGCGCTGGAGCGCGTCGCGGAGATCGCCGCGGGCGACCGCTACGTCCCGGAGTTCTTCTCCCTGCCCACCGCGGTGGACAACTCCCGCAAGGACCAGACGTACAACACCCCGGCGGTGGCGACGCTGCTGCTGCTCGCGGAGCAGATCGAGTGGCTGAACACGCAGGGGGGCCTCGACTGGGCCGTGCGCCGCACCGCCGAGTCCGCCGGCACCCTGTACACCTGGGCCGAGAAGTCGGCGTTCGCCACCCCGTTCGTGGCCGACCCCGCCCAGCGCTCGCAGGTGGTGGGCACCATCGACTTCGCCGACGACGTCGACGCCGCGGCGGTCGCCAAGGTGCTGCGCGCCAATGGCGTGGTCGACACCGAGCCGTACCGCAAGCTCGGCCGCAACCAGCTCCGCATCGGCATGTTCCCCGCGATCGAGCCGGGCGACGTGCAGGCGCTCACCGCGTGCATCGACCACGTGGTCGCGCAGCTCGCCTGACCCGCCGCCTGTCGCCGCGACGACCTCAGGGCCGGTCCGGCTCCCGGACCGGCCCGTTTCGTGCCCAGACCCACCGACCCGGTTGGACGGATCCTCCAAGTGCGCAGAAAGCAGCGGAAACACCCGGTCACCATCATCTCGCACCGCGGCGCCTCGGGGCACCGGCCCGAGCACACGCTCGCCTCCTATGAGCTGGGCGCACGGCACGGCGGCGACTTCATCGAGATCGACCTGGTGGCCACCGCCGACGGCCACCTGATCGCGCGGCACGAGAACGAGATCGGCCACACCACGGACGTCGCCGGCCACCCCGAGTTCGCCGACCGCCGCACCACGCGCACGGTCGACGGCCGGGAGGTCACCGGCTGGTTCGCCGAGGACTTCACGCTGGCCGAGATCAAAACCCTGCGCGCGGTCGAGCGGATACCCGACATCCGCCCGGAGAACGCGCCGCACGACGGCAGGTACCAGATCCCCACCATGGCGGAGATCATCGACCTCGCCAAGCGCCTCACCGCGGAGCTGGGCCGGCCGATCGGCGTCTACCCCGAGACCAAGCACCCCGCCTACCACGCGGCGGCCGGCCTGGAGCTGGAGCCGCCGCTCATCGCTCTGCTCCGCGACACCGGCCTGGCCGGCCCGGAGCCGGAGGTACCCGTCTACCTGCAGTCCTTCGAGGCCGACAGCCTCCGCAAGCTGACCGAGCTGGAGCTCCCCCTGGTGCAGCTCATGCACGGCGGACCGGCCTTCGATCCGGTGGCCACACCGGACGGCCTGGCCGAAGTCGCCGAGTACGCCCACGCGATCGGGCCGGACAAGGCACGCATCATCCCCCGCGACAAGGACGGCGACCTCGTGGAACCCACGACGCTGGTCGCGGACGCCCACGCGCTGGGGCTGCTCGTGCACCCGTACACCTTCCGCAGCGAGAACCACTACCTGCCCGCCACGCTGCGGTCGGGTGACGACCCCACGGCTTACGGCGACTTCGCGGCGGAGTACGAGGCGTTCTTCGCGCTGGGGGTGGACGGGGTGTTCACCGACCACTCGCGGCACGCGTTCCTGGCTCGGGAGATCTTCTTCGCAGAATGACTAATACCAGCCCGAAACACCAATATTTGCGGAATTCACCTATTTTTCGGACAGTAGTCGCGGAATGCGGACGTCGACCGGGAAACAGCAACCTGACCGCCGAATTTCAAGCAGGTTGACCCGGAATTTATCCGACACCGGCCGCGTGAACCACTCAGACTCCGAAGATCTCCCTACTCTTGAAAAACGGCGCGCGACCTGAAAAAAATTGATCACACTTCCGGTTCTGGAGGTGACGTAGCGAAGTGAGCGTCGCTGTGATGGAAGCCGATTCCACTCCCGAGACCGGCGAGCCCACTCCCACGGCGGGACAGAACGGGAACCTGCTGCGCACCTGGCAAGAGCTGGATGTGCCCGACGGCTGGCGGGCCGAGATCATCGATGGGGAAATCAGGCTTATGGCCCCGCCGTCCAAAGCACACAACGTTGCCGTCGCCCGTATCGCCCGGGCCCTAGAGCGGGTCATCCCCGACGAGTGGCTCTGCTACCCAACGCCCGGGATTATCATCGCGCAATTGAACGAAGTGTACACACCTGGTCTGGTGGTCATGCCTGAGGACTTGGCGTTCGACGGATCGGCCGATCCCGCCCGTGCGGAGGACGCGCTTCTCGCCGTAGAGGTTGCCGCAAAAAACAACGCCTACCGCGACCGCGTCATAAAGCTGCGCGGCTACGTTCATGGCCAAGTCCCTCTCTACCTGCTCGTGGACCGGTGGGCTCGGCCTGAACCCTCCGTCACCCTGTACGAGCAGCCAGAGAACGGGCGATACATGAAGACCACCACGGTGCCGTTCGGTAAGTCGATTCGGTTGCCCGAGCCGTTCGACGTGGAGTTCGACACCGCCAGTTTGCCCCCCGTGGAGAAGTGGCTCTGACCCCACGCCCCTGATGCCGGTCACCCCCGCCTCGCCAACCACACGATTCCGCCGATGACCACCGCCGCGCCGAGTCCACCACCCAGGATGAGGGGTAGGGCGCTGCCCTCCTCCGCGGACGGGCGGTCCGGGGAGGCGGTGACCGGGGCCGGTTCGCGGCTCGGGGCCGGGCTCGGTTCGGGCGCTGAGGGGAGCGGCACCCGCCACACCGGGCTGTCGCCGCCCTCGGTGCCGGCCATCAGCGCCGTTCCCTCGGGAGTGAATGCCAGCGACTCTCCCTGGTCGGTCCGGGGCAGGGTCACGCGTTCCACCATGCGGCCGGGCACGCCGTCGGTGGCGTCGTAGACGTTGGCGTTCCAGTAGGTACGGATGGCGTACCGGGAGCCGTCGGGGGAGAAGGCGGCATCGGTGACGTACAACGGGGCCGAGGCGACACGGGTCAGCTCGTTCACGCCGTCGGGCGTGAGCTGCTCCGGGGCCGCGTAGAGCCCCCCGCCGACCTCCTTGCTGGTCACGTACAGCCGGTTGTCGCGCGGGTCGATCATCATGCCTTCGGCGTTGCGGGCGCCGTCGGCGTAGCGGAGCGTGAAGGTGGTGGCCGCCACCGTCTGATCGGTGAGGACCGCGGGCTCGGCGAACCGGTAGACCCGCACGTCCGGCCAGCCGCCGTCGAGGTTGTCCCCGATGTCGCCGACGAAGACAGCCGGTGCCCCGGAGTCGTCGGCACCCATGCTGATCGCCTCCCAGTCGCGGGCCTCGACCCCGGCCCCGGTCAACCGGACGACGGCCAGCGTCTCCCCGCGTTCGTTCACCGCGTAGACGTCGGGGCCGTACTGGTCCCCGCTGTCGTTGTGCGTCCAGTACACGCCGTCGTGCAGCCGCGACGCCACGAGCCCGCTGGACTCGGCGATCCGCGGATCGCTCAGCCGGAACGCGACCTCCGACCCCTCCGGCGCGCCCGCGGCCGCCGACTCGTCCGGCGACGGGGTGGCGCCCAGGGTGACCGGCAGCAGCATCAGCAGCACCGCCAGTACGCCATCTCGGCCCGCCGGGACCGTGCGTGCGCTCGTCATGGACGCCATCGTGCCACCCGGTCTCTCGCGGTGGAGCGCTTGTCGCGCACGCCGGGTGGGCATGTTCCGCACAAGCGAACGCCCCCGAGGCGAGAGGAACTCCATGAGAATCGTCGCCTGTCTCAACGGCGACCGGCGGCCGGGCGCGCACCCCGCGCTGCCCGTGTCACCGGACCAGGTGGCCGCGGACGCGCGGTGGGTGGTCGCGGCGGGTGCCACCGAGGTGCACGTCCACCCGCGCGACGGCCGGGGCGACCAGGCACTGGAGCCGCAGGTGCTCACCCCGCTGCTGGAGAAGCTGCGGGCTGCGGTCCCCGGCGTGCCGATCAGCGTGACCACGGGGTTGTCGGCCGAGCCGGACCCCTGGCGGCGCTACGACCTCGTGCAACGCTGGGGCGCGCTTCCGGACTCGGCCACGGTCCACCTGGACGAGCCGGGCGCGATGGAGGTGGCCCGGCTGCTGATCGACCGGCAGGTGGACCTCGAAGCGGCCCTTCGCTCGGTGCAGGCGGCCCGGATCCTCACCGTCAGCGGGCTGGCCGAGGAGTTCACGCACGTGGTGATCGAGCCGAGAGAACCCACGGTGGCCCAGGCGCTGGAAACGGTGACCGCGATCGAGGCGGTGCTGGACCGGGCCGGCGTGACGCTGCCCCGCCTCCTGCACGGGACCGAGCGCACGGCGTGGCCGCTTCTGGACACCGCGATCGCCGCGGACCGGGACATCCGCATCGGGCTGGAGGACACCCTACTCGGCCCGGACGGAACGGAGACCGAGGACAACGCGGCGCTGGTCTCGGCGGCGGTGGCGCGGATATCCGCCCACGCGTGAGCGCGATCACCTGGTCGCGCTCACCGCCTCGC
>NZ_JBHTBH010000001.1:0-393381 GCF_042664915.1 Marinactinospora rubrisoli | reverse complement strand
TCCCCTCCACCGCCGACACAGAGGGGCTACGCCCGAGGTGTCGACGCCTCCGGACGCTCACCGGCTCGCGCTTCGCTGCTCCCTGGTCGCGCTCACCGCCTCGCTCCCCTCCACCGCCGACACAGAGGGGCTACGCCCGAGGTGTCGACGCCTCCGGACGCTCACCGGCTCGCGCTTCGCTGCTCCCTGGTCGCGCTCACCGCCTCGCTCCCCTCCACCGCCGACACAGAGCGGCTCCGCCCGAGGTGTCGACGCCTCCGGACGCTCACCGGCTCGCGCTCCGCAGGGCATCAGCCGACGAGTGCTCCGATGACGACGATGAGCATGATGGCACCGAGGACCGTGGGCAGCAGCCAGCGCTGCTTGCGGTTGTTGGTGAGCATGCTCATCTCGGTGCCTCGTTCTCTCGGCCGTCCGGCGCCCTCCGGCTCCGGTCTCCCTCTGTCAGGTTAACCGCCAGGTGGCGAGGGTCCGGTAGCGGGGACCGTCGCCGGCCCGGCTGCACACCAGCTCCACCTCGCCCGCCCGCCACGGGGATCCGGTCATCGCGGCCAGCTCGTCTCGGGGACCGGTCAGGTCGTGCGGCCCGCGGCTGCGGGCCAGGGTGAGGTGCGGCACGAAGGGCCGCGCCTCGATCGGGACGCCGTGCGCCTCGGCGGCGGAGCGCAGGGCGTCGGCGAGGTCGGCCAGTGGTTCGAGGTCGCCGTCGAGCCCGGCCCACAGCACCCGTCCCCGGGCCGCATCGGCCGGGAAGGTGCCGGCCCCGCGCAGCGCCAGCCGCATGGCGCGGCGGCCGGCCACCTCCCGGCCGAGCAGGTCGCGGAGGCCGGGCACCTCCGGGTCGGGCACTTGGCCGAGGAAGAGCAGCGTGATGTGCCATTCCTCGCGCGGCATCCACCGGAGGGCGCGCCCGCCCGCGCGGGCACGAACCGGCGCGACCGCGCGGTGCAGCCGGTCCAGCGCGGCGGCCGACGGGGTCAGCGCGACGAACAGCCGCATGCGGATCCCTCCGTTCCGGGGTGCGGCCCTCAGTATGCCCCGATCGGCGTGCCGCGCCGCCGACCGTCAGCCGGCCTCGGTGAGCGGCCGCCGGGTGACCGCCAGGAACGGTCTGCGGGTCGGCGTGACGCGGACCGCCACGCCGAGTCGGCGGGCGAGCAGCACGGCGACCACGAGGCTCACCGTCACGGTGACCACACCGCCGACGGCGAGGCTGACCTGCGGGCCGAAGCGGTCGGCGAGGTAGCCGACCAGGGGCGCGCCGAGCGGCGCCGGGCCGAGGAAGAACAGCATGTACATGCTCATGACGCGTCCGCGCATCTGCGGGTCGACGCTGGTCTGGAAGACGGCGTTCATGGTGGTGTTGAAGGTGAGGAACGCCAGTCCCATCGGGACCAGTACCAGCACGAACGACAGGTACCCCGTCGTCAGGGCGGCGGCGATCTCCAGCACGCCGAAGGCGATGGCGCCGGCCAGCACCACGGAGAGCCGCGGCCGGTCGCGGCGCGCGGCCAGCAGCGCGCCGGCGAGGGCGCCGACGGCGATGGCCGCGGCGGCGACTCCGAACGCGTCCGCGCCGGCGCGGAACACGTTGTTGGTCATGAGTGCGATCTGGTTCTGCACGTTGGCGCCGAAGAGCTGGAGGAACGCGGTCATCACCAGCAGCAGCGTGAGGTCGTGCCGACCGAGGATGTAGCGCAGCCCCTCCATGGTCTGGCCCTTGGCGCGCGGCGCGGGCTCGGTGACCTGCAGTTCGGCGGGCCGCATCAGCCACAGCCCGGTCAGCACGGCGACGAAGGACAGCGCGTTGACGAGGAAGACCGGTCCGCTGCCGAACCCGGCGATGAGCAGGCCGGCCACCGCCGGTCCGGTGACGCGCCCGAGCTGGAAACTCGCGCTGTTCAGCGCGATGGCGTTCGGCAGGTCGCGCGGGCCCACCATCTCGACCACGAAGGTCTGGCGAGCCGGGTTGTCGAGGACCGTGACCAGGCCGAGAGCGAACGCGAACAGGTAGACGTGCCAGACCTGGGCGAGTCCGGCCGTGGCGAGGACGCCCAGTGCCAGCGCGAGCAGGCCCATCGTGGCCTGGGTGACGATGAGCAGCCGGCGCTTGTTCATCCGGTCCACCATGGTGCCGCCGAGCAGGCCGAACAGCAGCATGGGGAGGAACTGCAAGGCGGTGGTGACGCCGAGCGCCATGCCGCTGCCGCCGCTGAGCTGGAGGACCAGCCAGTCCTGGGCGATGCGCTGCATCCAGGTGCCGGTGTTGGAGACCACCTGCCCCATGGCGAAGAGGCGGTAGTTGCGGACGGTCAGCGAGCGGAACATGGCGGGCGCGCGGCGGCGCGGCGCGGGCCGGGCCGCATCGGGGGCGGTGCCGGTGGACTCGGGTTCGGCGGATCCGGCCGGCTCGGGGGCTCGGCCGGTGCCGGACATCGCGTTGGTGGACGGCTGGGGTGGTGTGACGGTGGCCGTGGTCGCCTCCTCGGTCGACGGCACCCCACATGTCCCCGCGGCTAGGACTGGCTGATCCGTTCCAGGATCTCGGCGGCCTTGCGCAGGGTCGCCTTCTCCTCGGGCGTCAGCTCCCGCAGTCGCTGGGTCAGCCACGCCTCGCGGCGCCGCCGGTCGGCCCGCACCAGCTGGACCCCCTCCTCGGTGAGCTCCACCAGTTGCTGGCGCCGGTCGTCCGGGTGCTTCATCCGGCGCACCAGCCCGCGCTCCTCCAGCGCGGCGATGATCCGGGTCATCGAGGGGGGCTGCACCTTCTCGTGGTCGGCCAGCGCACCGGGGGTCAGCTGGCCGTGCCGTGCGAGCGCGAACAGCACCGCCCCCTGCCCCAGGGAGAGCGAGGCGTCGGGGCGCTGAGCACGGAGTCGGCGCGCCAGCCGTCCCACGGCCACGCGCAGTACCGCGGCCAGCCCGGCGTCGGTCCTGGTCTGCTGGGATACGTTGGGATGCTTCATTAGCATGACTCATTACTCTTGCTAACGATATCGCGGATCATCGCATTTCACCTGCTTCGTCAAACCGGTCCATGGTTTTGATCACAGCCCTTTTACCCTGCGGTCATACGCGTAGTGCCCCGTTCCGCGGAACGGGGCACTACGGATGCGCCGAGGGTACCCGGGCCGACCGTGCCGCGGACCTGCCGGGGACGGCCCGAAACCGGGCGTCAGACCCCGAGCGCCGCCTGGATCGGGCCGAGGGCGAAGTAGACCACGAACACCACCGCGATGACCCACATGAGCGGGTGGATGTCGCGGAACCGGCCCTGGGCGGCACGGATGAGCGTGTAGCTGACGAAGCCGGCGCCGATGCCGTCGGCGATGGAGTACGAGAACGGCATGATCACGATGGTGAGGAACGCGGGGATGCCGATGCCGTAGTCGGTGAAGTCGATCCGGCGCACCTGGGTCATCATCAGGAAGCCCACCACGACGAGCACCGGCGTGGCCGCCTCGAAGGGCACCAGGTTGACCAGCGGGGCGAACAGCGTCACCAGCAGGAACATCGCCCCGGCGACCACCGACGCGAACCCGGTGCGCGCGCCCTCTCCGGTCGCGGCGGCCGACTCCGCGTAGACGGTGGCCGAGGAGGACGACGCGGCGCCCCCGGCGACGGCGGCCAGCGAGTCCACCACCAGCACGTTGCGTGCACCCGGCAGGTCGCCCTTCTCGTCGAGGAGGTCGGCCTGCCCGGCGACGCCGACCATCGTCCCCATGGTGTCGAAGAAGTCGGCGAGGAGGAGGGTGAAGACCAGCAGGATGACGGCGATGACGCCGACGTGCTCCAGGCTGCCGAACAGGTTGAACTGGCCGACCAGGCCGAAGTCCGGTATCCCGACCAGCGAACCGGACAGCGTGGGGACCGTCAGCGACCAGCCCTGCGGGTTGACGTTGCCGGCGTCGTCGACCATCGGCCCCACCCCGACCGCCGCCTCCACCACGACGGCGAGCGCGGTGGTGCCGATGATCCCGATCAGCAGCGCGCCCCGGACGCCGCGGACCGTGAGCACGATCGTCAGCGCCAGCCCGATGACGAAGACCAGGATCGGCCATCCGCTCAGGTGACCGTCGCCCAGCTGGACGGGGACGGTGCTGCCGGCGGCGTCGGGCACCCGGCGGATGAACCCGGCGTTGACGAAGCCGACCAGGGTGAGGAACAGGCCGAGTCCGACGGCGATCGCCGTCTTGAGTCCGGCCGGGATGGCGCGGAACACCGCGGTGCGGAAACCGGTGAGCACCAGGAGCAGCAGGATGACGCCCTCCAGCACCACCAGGCCCATGGCGTCGGCCCACGTCATCTGGGGCGCCAGCGTGACCGCCACGACCGCGTTCAGCCCCATGCCGGCGGCCAGGCCGAACGGGTACCGGCCGACGACCCCCATGACGATGGTCATCACACCGGCGACCAGGGCGGTCGCGGCCGCGACCATGGGGATCGCCGCCGCCGGGTCGGCGCCGCCACCGGGCAGCCGGCCGTCCATGTCCTCGGCCGTGCCGATGATCAGGGGGTTGAGGACGACGATGTAGGCCATGGCGAAGAACATGGCCAGTCCGCCGCGGATCTCGCGTGCGAAGTTCGACCGGCGCGCCGAGATGTGGAAGTACCGGTCCACCCGGGCCTTGAAGCCGGAGCCGGAGGGTGCCGCCGCGCTTTGTGGGGAGTTGGGAGTTTCTTTCACTCGCTTGAGCCTGACATGTCCGAATTACGGTCCTAGGTCAGGTTAGTTGCATATCTGGACAAAGATGGCGCCTGTGACCTGCGTGGTTGCCGGATTCCCGCCGGACCGCGATGGCGGCTCGCGAGGCTGCGCCGCGCCTCCCCGCCGGTACCGCCCGCCGCGGCTCCATCCCGTAGCCTGAAGGCGTGCGCAAACCCCGCCGCCCGGCTCCCGACGTCATGGAGACCGACTACCGCGTCCCGACCGCCGCCGGGTCCGTGGCATGGGCGGTCGCCCTGGTCGTGCTCGTCGCCATGGGGGACCGGCTGCCCGCCGCCGACCGATGGTGGATGTGGGTGTGCGTGGTGGGCATCGCGCTCGGTGTCTTCGCCTACCTCTACATCCCGCGGCTGCTGCGCAAGCGCGCCGAGGCCGAGGCCCGCCACACCGCGCACCACGCCCAGGACGGCGACCACGGTGAGCAGGAGGCCCGGGAGGCCCCGGAAGCGCGGCGCGGCCGGGAAACCCGCGGAGAGCGGGGATAGCGGGCGGGCACCGGTCCCGTCAGCACCGCCGTGATAATGGAGCCCGTGCCTGATTCGTTTCGCCCCCTTCCGCGCCAGCTCGGCGAACGGCTCCGTCGCATCCTCATCGAGGCGGACTACACGGTGTCCGGCGTGCGGGACCGGCTCGGCGACACCGCGGCCCGCGCGCTCGCCCGTGAGCAACTGGTGCCCGCGCTGCGCGCCACCGGCGGCGAGGAGCAACTGGGCCTGCTGCTGCGGCTGTGGTGGCTCCAGGAGCCGGTCGCGCTGGCGGCCACCCGCGCCATCCTGCCGGTGGCCGACCTCGCGGCGGCCGGGCTGCTGGCCGTCGAGGGCGACACGGTACGGGCGCTCGTCCACCTCGGCCCGTGGGAGCTGTCCGACGGCCGCCCCGGGTATGTGGTGTCGGACCCCACCGTCCGCCCGGGCCACGGCCGCCCCCGCCCGGACCACGTCGTGGGAGCCGGTGGCGCGTCGGGGACGCTCTCCCGGCTGATCGTGGACGGCCCGGTGGAGCGCGCCCTGGACCTGGGCACGGGCTCTGGCGTCCAGGCGCTGCACCTCGCGGAACGGGCCGGCGACGTCTGCGCCACCGACGTCAACCCCCGGGCGCTGCGGCTGGCCGAACTGAGCTTCGCGCTGTCCGGGATCGATAACGTCCACACCCGCGAAGGGTCGCTGTACGCGCCCGTCGAGGGAGAACGGTTCGACCTCGTCGTCTCCAACCCGCCCTTCGTCATCACGCCCGACGCGGCGCGCTACACCTACCGTGAGTCCGGCCTCGCCGGAGACTCGGTCTGCGCGGAGATCGTCCGGCAGGCGCCCGCCCACCTCACCGACGGCGGCTGGTGCCAGTTGCTCGCCAACTGGCTGCACGTGGGCGGCGAGGACTGGCGCGACCGGGTCGGCTCCTGGGTGACCGGCACCGGCTGCTCCGGCTGGGTGGTGCAGCGTGACGTCCAGGACCCGGCCGAGTACGTGGAACTGTGGCTGCGCGACTCCTGCGAACAGGGCGGTCCGGAGTACACCCGCCGCTACGACGCCTGGCTGGACTACTTCGAGCGAGAGGGCATCAAGGGCATCGGGTTCGGGTGGATCTGCCTGCGCAACGACGCCGCCCAGGACGCCGCCGTCCGGGTGGAGGAGCTGCGGCACGAGATCGAGCAGCCGGTCGGCCGGTACCTGCCCGACGTGGTCGACGGAGCGATGACCGCGCACCGGCTCACCGACGCGGCCCTGCTGTCCGCGCACGTGGCCCTGGCGCCGGGGGTGGTCGAGGAACGGATCGGCCGTCCCGGGGCGCCCGACCCGGAGCGCATCGTGCTCCGCCAGCGCGACGGCCTGCGCCGCGCCGCCCAGGTCGGCACGGTGGAGGCGGCGCTGGCCGGCGTCTGCGACGGCACGATGCCGGTGGGCCCGCTGCTGGACGCCATCGCCGAACTCACCGGCCAGGACCCGGCGGCCCTGCGCGAACGCACCCCGGACGTGCTGCGCGCCCTGATCGCCGAAGGGTTCTTCCGCGTGGCGCGATAGCTCCGCCGAACTTCTGGTCGCGCTCCCCGGCTCGCCAACGGCGATCCGGCTCCTGCCACGGCACCGCACCCGGCCAGACGGCCGCCCGCACCGGCCGCGCCGCCGCCGTGGCGCAGGTGGCCCGGGCGGGGCCCGCCGTGCCCGGAAACGGGGCAGGGGTTCCGTGTGAACCCGGGGCCACGGGTCTGGAAAACCGGGCCGAGAAGCGGCGCCCCGTCGCGTACCGTAGTGCCGCACCACCTCGGGAGGAGTCCGTATGGTCCAGGCGATGGTCGACCCGTTCGGCACGGCCGAGCTGCGACGACGTGTGCTGGACGCGTGGGCCGACGCCCCCGTCCGGTTCAGGGAGGATGCCAACACCGAGGAGGACTACGCGCTCGGCGGCTACCGCGACCGGGTCGTCGTGGAGCTCGCCCAGAACGCCGCCGACGCCGCGCGGCGGGCCGGTGAGCGCGGGCGGCTGCGGTTGACGCTGGCCGGGGACCGGTTCACCGCCGCCAACACGGGGGCGCCACTGACCCGGGAGGGGGTCGAGTCGCTCGCCGCGCTGCGGGCTTCGGCCAAGCGCGACGCGGGCGACGAAGGGGTCGTCGGGAGGTTCGGGGTCGGGTTCTCCGCGGTCGTCGCCGTCAGCGACGATGTCACCGTCGCGTCGCGGGACGGCGCGGTGCGGTGGAGCCTGGAGCGGGCCCGGGCCGTCATCCACGAGGAGCTCCTCGTCACCGGCCGTGCGCGCCCGGAGCTGGCCGCCGAACTGGAGCGGCGGGCCGGGCACGTCCCGCTGCTGCGGCTGCCGTTCGAGTCCGGCGCCCGCGCCCCCGAGGGGTTCGACACCGCCGTCGTCCTGGAGGTGCGCGACGACGACGCCCGGCTCCGGCTGGCCGGCCTGCTGCGGGAGACCGGCCAGGCGCTGCTGCTCGCGCTGCCCGACCTCGCCGAGGTGGAGATCGACGTGGACGGCGCCACCCGCGTGCTCCGCTCGGAGCGGCCGGCCGGTGCCGGCCTGGTCACCCACGTGCGCGACGAGTCGGGCGAGCGCACCACCCGCTGGCGCACCGTCACCCGGACCGGCCGCTTCACACCGGACCAGCTCGCCGACCGCCCGACCGAGGAACGCGCGCGGCCGGACTGGTCCGTCACGTGGGCCGTCGCGGTGGACGAGGCCGGGCACGCCGTCGGTCTGCCGGCCGACGTGCCGCGTGTCGTGCACGCCCCGACCCCCAGCGACGCCGAGCTGCGGCTGCCCGCGCTGCTCGTCGCCGCCCTGCCGCTCACCCCCGACCGCCGGCACATCGCGTTCGGCCCGGCGGCGGACGTCGTGATCGAGGCCGCCGCCACCGCCTACGCCGACCTCCTCCGCGGGCTGCCGCCGCGCAGCACCCTGGACCTGGTCCCCGTGCCCCTGCTGGGCGCGGGGGGCGAGTTCGACGCGCGGTTCCGCGCCCGGGCCGCCGAGCTGCTGCGCGAGACGCCGTTCCTGGAGACCGCGCGCGGCGAACGGGTGCGGCCGGTCGACGCCGTCGCGCTGGACGCCGGCCCAGAGACGGTGGGCGCCCTCGCCGATGTGCTCCCGAGCCTGCTGCCCGGCGACTGGAACCTCCGGCACCCCGGCCTCGCCCACCTGCGGCTGCACCGGCTCCCGCTCGCGGAGCTGGCCGACCTGCTCGCCGATCTGGACCGGGAGCCCGGATGGTGGGCGGGCCTGTACGCGGCGCTGCGCGCGGCCGGCGGGCGGGGCGCCGACCTCGGAGAGCTCGGTGCCCTCCCGGTCCCGCTCGCCGACGGGCGGCTGGTACGCGGCCCACGGGGTCTGCTGCTGCCCGCCGGGGCGGGCCTCTCGCCCGAGGCGCTCGACGCGCTGGCCCCACTGGGCCTGCGGATCGCGCATCCCGAGGCGGCCGACCCCCTGCTGCTGCGGCTGGGCGCGGTGGAGGCCGACGAGCGCGCCGTCCTCACCGACCCCATGACCCGCACGGCGGTGGAGCACTCCCTCGACTCCGACGATCCCGACGCGATCGCCACCGCGGTTCTGGAGCTGGTGGCCGCCTCCGGGACGACGGTGGACGACGCTCCTTGGCTGGCCGAGCTGGCACTACGCGACGACGAGGGCGGCTACTCACTGTCCGGCGAGCTGCTGCTCCCCGACAGCCCGCTCCGCGAGATCTTCGTCGAGGACGCCCCGTTCGGCGTAGTGGCGGACGACCTGGTGGAGCGGTACGGCGCCGAGACCCTGGAGGCCGTGGGCGTGCAGCGGGCCTTCAGCCTGTTCCGGGCGTCGGACGTCACGCTGGGCGCGGCGCTGGCCGAAAGCCTGGACGAGCTGGAGCCCGATGGTGTGGACGAGTGGGCCGCCGAGGTCGTCGAACGGCTCGGGGACCCCGACCTGCCCCCGGTGGTGCCGGAGCTGGTGGGCGTCCGCGACCTGGAGTTCGTCCGCGAGGACCGCTGGACGGAGGCGCTCGCCCTGCTCGCGGGCGGGCGTACCCGCTCCGCGATCGTCGACCCGGTTCGCGTCCTGGGGCCGGACGGCCGGTCGGTCGACGTGCCCTCGTACACCGCGTGGTGGCTGCGGACCGGCGCGCTCCTGGACGGCCGTCCGCCGGTGGAACTGCGCGCCGCCGACGCCGACCCGGCCCTGGCCGGGCTGTACGACGAGGCTCCGGCCGGCCTGGACCCGGTCCTGGCGCGCGCCCTCGGGGTGCGCGGCACGCTGGCCGACCTGCTGGCCGAGCCGGACGGCCCCGATGAGCTGCTCGACCGCCTCGGCGATCCGGAGCGGCGCGTCTCCCGGGACGCCCTGCGGCGGATCTGGACGGCCGTGGCGGCGGTGGACGCCGAGCGCGTCACCCCGCCCGAGACCGTGCGCGCGGTGCGCGGTGGCGCGATCGTGGTCGCCGACGCGGAGGACACCGTGGTGGTCGACTCTCCCGCGCTGCTGCCGCTGCTCGCCGACCGTCCCGCGCTGCTGGTCCCGGCCGAGTGCGCCGCCGCGCTCGCCGACATCGTGGACGTCGCCCTCGCCAGCGAGGAACTGGCGGGCCGGGTGACCTCGGCGGGGCAGGTGCGTCCGGTGCCGGACGAGGTACGGGTCTTCCTGGACACCGCCGCGCTGACGTACGTCCACCACGACCCGCTGACGGTGGACGGCACGGAGGTGGAGTGGTGGTGCAACGGCACCGCCGTGCACGCCAGCACCCCCGACGGCCTGGCCCGCGCCCTGGCGTGGGCGGCCGGCCGGTGGTCCCGCCGCCACGTGGTGGCGGCGGTGCTGCGCGATCCGCACGCGGTGGCGACGCTGCTCGCGGAGACCGACCTGGAGCCGGAGACCGGGGCCGCCATACCGCCCGAAACGGACTGACCGCCGTGCGGGCCGGTACCGCACGCACCACGCGGGGCCGGCGGGCTCGCGGTCGCGCGGGCCCGGCGCCCGGCGGCTAGCTGTCGGAGGAGACGAGCTCCAGTTCCGTGGTGTCGTCGAAGACGATGTGGTCGTAGCCCATCTCGTCGACGACCGGGGTGAGCGGCTCGGAGTGCGGCGCGGGCGGCGCCGCCTCGGAGTGGGCACCACAGCCGTGGTCCATCGAGACGACTCTGCCGTCGTCCGGCGCGTACTCGTTGGCGCACACCCCGAACAACTGGCGGAACTCTCCGGCCAGCGGGGTCATGAAGCCGCAGGTGGCGCACTTGCCCGGCGCGGCGGCGGCGATGGGACTGTCGGGGCCGGCCTGCCCGTGGTACCAGCGCTCGGCGGCGGCCTCACGGCCGACCTCGGACAGCACCCGTGAACGGCCCAGACCGAGCTCCCAGACCATCTGGCGGTCGGTCCCCTCCTCGGCCATCTCGTCTTCGGCGACCTGCGCGTACCCGGGCATCAGGCGCTCGTCGTCGGCGGAACTGGGCAGAATGTCGCCCACACCGAGGTCGCCGGGGCGCAGCCGCTCCTTCCAGGGCAGCCACTCCGGCGCGAGCATGGCCTCGGGCCCGGGGATCAGGACGGCCTCGTTCACCGTGACGTACTTGGCGCGCGAAGCGCGCACCACGGTGACGGCGTACCGCCAGCCCGGGTAGGCGGGATGCAGGCACCCGAAAAGGTGCGTGACGAGGCGGTCGCCCTCGACCCGCGCGGAGAGGTGTTCGCCTACCCACTCCGGACGCCCGATTTCGGCGGCCGAGGCACGGGCCAGGTCGACCGCCTCCATACATGCCTTGTCTGGTGTGGGAGAACGACGGCTACGGCTCACGTTTCCATTTTCGCTGATAACGGGCACTGACTTGACCACGAGGGCGATCGATAGCCGACCGTTACGTGGTCCGGCGGAGCACCCCGACGCGGCGGCCCGGCCGGTCGCACACCGCAGGGATCGAGGCCGCCAGCGACGCCCACCGGCTCGCTCCCCTCCGCCGCCGGCCCGGCCGGGCTTCGCCACCGGGCGTCGGCGGTTCCGGACGCGCACCGGCGCGCGCTACGTCCCCGTCCCGGCGCGCACCGCCGGCCTGAAATCCCCCTAGGCTTCGAGATCGTCGGCGACGGCGCGCAACACCTGCGCGATCTTGGCCGCCTCCCGCCGATCGGGATGCTTGTTCCTACGATATGCGGTCGAGACGCCGTCCAGCAGCTTGATGAGGTCCTCGACGAGGATCACCATCTCCTCGGGCTTCTTGCGGAGCGACTTGGCGACCGAGCGCGGCGCCTCCAGCAGCTTGACCTGCAGCGCCTGCGCACCCTTCCGTCCTTCGGCCACGCCGAACTCCACCCGCTGGCCGGGGCGCAGGCTCGCCACGCCCGCGGGCAGCGCGGAGGAGTGCACGAAGATCTCCCCGCCATCGTCCCGGGTGAGAAAACCGAAACCCTTGTCGCCGTCGTACCACTTGACCTTGCCGGTGGGCACGTGTGACCTCATCGCTCTCGCTGTCGGACAGTGATGGGCGGGCCACCTGCGACTCGCAACGTGGTCCTCGCGACTGGGAAACGAAGACACGGTACGCGCGCCGGGGCACCCCAGGGCGGTGTTCTCCGCACGCGTCCGGTGGCCCGGCCCGGCGACCCGGCGCCTCCGGAGAACACTCCCTGCCCCATCCTCTCAGAAGGGTGATTTCAGGCTAGTGCGCGGCGGTCGCGGGAGGCGATGGATCGTCCCACGGAATCGTCCGAACAGGGGGCGGAACCCGGCCGGTTCCGGTCATCGCGGCCCGGCGCGAGCACGCCGCGGCCGGGGGAAAGCGCCGACCGGCCCAACTCAGACGAGAGGCCCGGACGCGGATCTCCGGGCCTCTCTCGGCGGCACCCCCATCACCGCTGGTTGCGGAGTTGTGGGACGGGACCCGGCGGTCTGGGAATGCCGTCCTCTTAGGCGGCCCGGATCGATCGGATCCGGCCGGCCCAGCGCGGGCTGCGCCGGACCCGGGTGGCCACCACGTTCCATATGTGAGTTAAGAGCGGAACGGAACGCATGCACATCATTACCCATCGACAGGAAGGAACACTCCCGCGAAACCGCAGGTCAAGGACGATATTTCTGAGGGTTTGCCGGTTGATGACCCGAGACGAACGCACCGACTCGCCACGCGATCATCACGTCGAGTCGTCACATGCACACGCTCCGTACTGCAAGGATGGGAGGGTGCGGCCGGCGGCACCGGCGTCCCCGTTCCCCCGGTCCCCGCGGGCCCGCTCGTCGACACCGAACCGAACCGCGGAGCACTGATGCGTTCACGTACCACCACGTCCCTCGCCGGAGCCGCCCTCGCGCTGGCGGCCCTGTTCACCACCGCCCCCGCCGACGCCGCCACCAAACAGATGGAGCTCTACTCCGCCCCCGGGCTGAACTACCACGTTCTCGAAGGCGACGGCTGCCACAACTTCTCGGAGCGCCTGATCTCCTACGCCGACTCCACCCCGGTGGCGACCTACCGCTTCTACAGCGGACGGGACTGCACGGGCATGGTGCTCGGCTCCGGCCGGGACGCCACGCAGTGGATCCCCCCATTGCAGCGCGTGCGGTCGGTCGAGGTCGCCTTCGAGGACTGACCGAGCGGCCGGGCGTCCACGGCCCGCGACGGCCGCCCACGCCGCCGGCACCGCGCCGCGATGGCATAGCGTGAAGAACGATGATCGACGACGCGGAGCCGGCGGCGGTCCCAGCCGCAGGGCGTCCTCTCACCTACACGTCGTGGCTGCGCGGTCTCTCCGACGGCGACCTGGCCGCGCTGTTCGCCGCACGCCCGGACCTGATCGCCCCGGTTCCGGCGGACATGGCGGCACTCGCCGCCCGGGCGACGGCACGGCCCGCCGTTCTGCGCGTGCTGGACCAGCTCGACCGCTTCTGCCTCCAGGTGCTGGAGGGCCTGCTCGCCCTCGCCGACGACCGCCTCGGCTCCGGTACGCCCGGCGTCGAGGCGGACCGGCTCGCGACGGCGCTGCCCGCCCCCGGCCCCGTGCTCGGCGCTGCGCTGCGCCGGCTGCGCGCGATCGGCATCGTCTGGGAGGACGGCGGCCGGTTGCGCCCGGTCGCCGTGCTGCGCGACATCCTCCCGCAGCCCGCCGGGCTCGGCCCGCCGTTGCGCGCGCTGGTCGCCGGCCGCCCGGCCGAGTGGCTGAACCGGCTGGCCGCCGGTCTCGGTCTGCCCACCGGGTACGAGAACGGCGCACCCGCCGACCGCATCGCCGCGGAGTTCACCCGGCCGGACACCGTGGACCGGCTCATCGCCGAGGCGGGCGACGCCGCGCGGCAGGTGCTCGACCGCCTGGCGTGGGGGCCGCCGCACGGCAGCGTGTCCGACGCCGACCGCGACGTGGACCGGGCGTCGGCGACGTCGCCGATCGACCGGCTGCTCGCCCGCGGGCTGCTGGTCGCCACCGACGAGCACACGGTGACGCTGCCGCGCGAGATCGCCCTGTACCTGCGCGGCGGACGGCTCTTCCAGCGGGTCGACGCGGAACCGCCGCCCCTGGAAGGGCCCGGACACCCCGCGGAGCGGGTCACCCGCGCCGCGGCCGGTCAGGCGTTCACCGCGATCCGCGCGACGGCGGAGCTGCTGGAATCGTGGGCGGACGATCCGCCGGGCGTCCTGCGCAACGGTGGCCTGGGCGTGCGCGACCTGCGCCGCACCGCCCAGGCCCTGGACACCGACGAGGCGGGCACGGCGGTGCTGGTGGAGACGGCGTACGCCGCCGAGCTCGTCGCCGCCGGTTCCGAGGTGGACGGCGAGTGGCTGCCCACCCCGGCCTTCGACCTGTGGGCCGCGATGGAACCGGCCGAGCGCTGGCTGCGGCTCGCCGAGGCGTGGCTGGCCTCCACCCGGGTGGCCGGGCTCGGCGGGACGAAGGACGCCCGCGGTCGCTCGCGCAACGTGCTGGGCGAGGGTCTGGACCGGCGCTCGGCCCCAGAGGTGCGGCTGGACGTTCTGCGCACGCTCGCCGCCGCACCGGAGGGGACGGCCCCCACCGAAGCTTCGATCGCCGCCCGGCTCGCGTGGCTGCGGCCCCGCCGCCAGGGACCGGCCTTCACCGCCCTGGTGCACGCCACGCTGGCGGAGGCCGCCGTGCTCGGACTGACCGGGCTGGGCGCACTCGCCCCCCACGCCCGTGCGCTCCTCGACGAGATCGGCGACCGCGCGGCCGCCGGTACCGGCGGCGGGGAGCCGCCGGACCTCCTCACGGAGCGGACCGGCTCGGCCGCCGCCGCGGTTCTCGCCCCCGAACTCCCCCGCCCCGTGGACCGCGTCCTGATCCAGGGCGATCTCACCGCCGTCGCGCCAGGGCCGCTCGTGCCCGAGCTGGCGAAGGAACTGGCGCTGGCCGCCGACGTCGAGTCGACCGGCGCCGCCACGGTCTACCGGTTCACGGACGCCTCGATCCGCCGCGCCCTCGACGCCGGCCGTGGGGGCGCCGAACTCCTCGACCTGCTGGAGCGGCACTCCAGCACCCCGCTCCCGCAGCCGCTGCGCTACCTCGTCGCCGACGTCGCCCGCCGGCACGGACGGCTGCGGATCGGCACCGCGTCCAGTTACCTGCGCTGCGACGAACCGGCCGTGCTCGACGAGCTGATCAACGACCGGCGGACCGCGGACCTGCTGCTGTTCCGGCTCGCCCCGACGGTGGTGGCCAGCCGCGCCACGCGCCCGATCCTGCTGGAGCGGCTCACCGACCTCGGCTACCACCCGGTCTCCGAGGCGGTCGACGGCTCCCTCCAGCTCAGCCGTCCGGAGTCCCGCCGCGCCGGGCGGCATCCGGTCGGCGGCGAGTTCGCCGAACCGGCACCGCCCGGCCCCGAGCTGCGCGCGGCCGCGGTCCGCGCGATCCGCGCCGGCGACGAGGCGGCCACCGCCGTCCGCCGCCCGCTGGCCGCGCCGAGCACGGAACCGCCCCGCTCCCCCACCGCCGCGACCCTGGCCGCTCTCAACGCGGCCGTGGCGGAGGGCCGGCGGGTGTGGATCGGCTACCTCGACGCCGAGGGCCGCGCCACCAGCCGCATCGTGGAACCGGCCCGGGTGGACGGCGGTTACCTGACCGCCTACGACGCCACCGGAGCGGCGGTGCGCCGGTTCGCGGTGCACCGCATCACGGGCGTGGCCGAGATCGGCACGGCGGAGCCGTCCGGCTGAGCCCACGCGCGCCGGCCCCCGTACGCGGCGGATCCCGGTGGCGGCCGGCCGGTCAGTGGTCGGCCGGTCTCCGCCACACGAGCGAGTACCGGCGGAGCACATGCCAGCGGTAGCGCACGCCCGGAAGAATCCGCCGCCCCGCTGCCCGTACCTGCCCATAGCTCATGCGCGGATCGCTGGTCGGCATGCCGTCCGGTCCATGTGCGCGGCGCAGCGTCTTGGCGACACTGACCACCGGCGTGGCCGCGATCTCCGCCGCCCATTCCCCCGGCGTCGCCGGGCGGGCCAGCCCGACCACGACCAGCGTGCCGCCGGGGCGCAGCAGCTCGCGCATGCGGGTGAGCGCGGCCTCGAAGTCCATGTGGTGGATCGTGGCGACGGAACAGACGAAGTCGTACCCACCGGTGGGTAGCCCGGCGGTGCGGAAGTCGCCCTCGATGAAGGTGAGTCCCGGATGGCCGGCGGCGGACGCGCGGGCCAGGGCGATCATCTCCGGCGAGATGTCGATCCCGGTCACGGTCCGCGCCCGTGCGGCCAGTTTCCGGGCCAGCAGCCCGTCGCCGCACCCCACGTCCAGCGCGTCGCCGCATCCCTTGGGCACCTCGCGGAGGATGTCCGGGTGCCGGGCCACGTTGGTGTTCCAGTACGGTGCGGTCGGGGGCATTGCGCCATCGTAGCCACCGTCGTGACGGCGGCCCGCTGTCGTGGCGCGTCCCCTCCGGTCCCCGGTCCGTTCGCCTTCCCGCCCCCTGGTCCCGGGCCCTAGCAGATCCGCGATTCTGGTGAGATGGTGCCAGTCGGTGAACGGATCTCGCGGAGAGGGACAGCGAACACCCATGAGCAACCCGTCGCTACCGCCCGGCGCGTCCGCCCCCCGGGATGAGCAGTCCGGCCGGGGGCGGGAACGCGGTTCGTCCGATCCCGGCCACGACCGGGCCGAGGAGAGGCGGCGCGGGCGGGAGGACGGGGCCGCGTCCGGTTCCGGGGGCGCCAGCAGCTCCACGATGGCTCTCATCCTGCACGCCCTCACCTTCCTGTGCTGCGGAAACTGGCTCTTCGGCGTGCTCGGGATCACGTTCGCGATCCGCGCCGCACACCGGCGGGACCGCGGCCAGTACGCTCAGGCCGAGACCCTCACCCGCTACTCCTGGTACTGCCTGGGCGCGGCGGGGGTCATGTTCGCCGTCATGGCGATCCTCTTCGGCGTGCTGCTCACCCAGGCCGGCTCCTGGGTCGAGACCATCGCGCCGGTGACGAACTACTGACCGGCCTGCCGGCCGAATCCGCGTCCGCGACGCCCCGGCGGCCCTCTCCGGCATCCCCCGACCCCTTGCCAGGGCCCGTCCCCGCACCCCGCTGGTGCCAGCGCGCGGGTGGCGGCCCGACCCGGACAGGAGACGCATGAGCAACCACTGGCCCGGCCCCTCCGACTACTGGAGCGGGTCCGGGCGGCAGCCCGACGGCCACCCCGGCTACGGGAACGAGTGGCAGCACCCGCCCGGCGGCTACCCGCCCGTTCCTCCGCCGTACGGCCCGCCGCCGTCGCGGGGCAGCACCATCACGGCGATGGTCGTCGCGATCATCACGACGGTCGCCTGCTGCACGACGAACATCCTGGGCATCATCTTCGCCGCCATGGCGCTCGGCGAGCGCGACCCGGAGCGGGCCGAGCAGCTGACCCGCTGGGCGTGGACGTCCAACATCGTCCACGTCGCGCTGCTCGTGCTGCTGATCTCCGCCCTGATCGTGATGGGCGTCGCCGGCGAGCTGTGACGCGTCCCGGCCGCACACGGCGGGCCACGGCCGGCGGCGCGGCGACGCCCCGGGGACGTACCCTCGTCGGTGTCGCGGTACCGGCGGTGGCCGGCGCGCCTCCCCGGTGGCCGCAGCCCCGTCCGGACCCGGGCGGGCGGTCGCGCCCCGCCACGGACGCGGCAGGTGCTTCACTGGGCACCAGAGGAACCTACCCACGGAGGCATGCGTGTCCTGCCTGATCGTGCAGTCCGACAAGACGCTGCTGCTGGAGGTCGACCACGAACTGGCCGACGAGTGCCGCCGCGCCATCGCGCCGTTCGCGGAGCTCGAACGCGCCCCGGAGCACGTCCACACCTACCGGGTCACCCCGCTTGCGCTGTGGAACGCCCGCGCGGCCGGACACGACGCCGAGCAGGTCGTCGACGCCCTCCTGACCTACTCGCGCTACCCGGTGCCGCACGCGCTGCTCGTGGACGTCGCCGAGACCATGGACCGCTTCGGCCGGTTGCGGCTGCTCGCCCACCCCGCGCACGGGCTGGTGCTCCAGGCCGTGGACCGGGCGGTGCTGGAGGAAGTGGTCCGCTCCCGCCGGGTGCGGCCGATGCTCGGCGAGCGGGTGGAGCCCGACACCGTGGCCGTGCACCCCAGCGAGCGCGGCAACCTCAAGCAGGCGCTGCTCAAGCTGGGCTGGCCGGCCGAGGACCTGGCCGGGTACGTCGACGGCGAGGCGCATCCGATCGACCTCCACGAGGAGGGCTGGCAGCTCCGCGAATACCAGCGCGAGGCCGCCGACGGCTTCCACGCCGGCGGCTCCGGCGTGGTGGTGCTGCCCTGTGGCGCCGGAAAGACGATCGTCGGAGCGGCGGCCATGGCCCGGGCCCGTGCCACCACGCTGATCCTGGTCACCAACACCGTCTCGGTCCACCAGTGGCGCGCCGAGCTGCTCCGGCGGACTTCGCTCACCGAGGACGAGATCGGCGAGTACTCCGGCACCCGCAAGGAGATCCGGCCGGTGACCATCGCCACCTACCAGGTCATGGCGTCCCGCCGCAAGGGCGCCTACCAGCATCTGGAGCTGTTCGACGCCCGCGACTGGGGCCTGATCATCTACGACGAGGTGCACCTGCTGCCGGCGCCGATCTTCCGGATGACGGCCGACCTGCAGGCCCGGCGGCGCCTGGGACTCACCGCGACGCTGGTGCGCGAGGACGGCCGCGAGGGCGACGTCTTCTCGCTGATCGGCCCGAAGCGCTACGACGCGCCGTGGAAGGAGATGGAGAACCAGGGCTGGATCGCCCCGGCCGACTGCGTGGAGGTCCGGGTGACCCTCACCGACGCCGAGCGGCTCGCCTACGCCACCGCGGAGCCGGAGGACCGGTACCGGTTCTGCGCCTCCACGCCGACCAAGACCGCCGTGGTGCGTGAGCTGGTGCAGCGGCACGACGGCGAGCAGGTCCTGGTGATCGGCTCCTACATCGACCAGCTGGACGAACTCGGCGCCGCGCTGGACGCGCCCGTACTCAAGGGCGAGACGCGGGTGCGCGAGCGGGAACGGCTGTTCGCGGCGTTCCGCGCCGGCGAACTGCGCACCCTCGTGGTGTCGAAGGTAGCGAACTTCTCGATCGACCTGCCCGAGGCGGGGGTGGCGATCCAGGTCTCCGGGTCGTTCGGCTCCCGCCAGGAAGAGGCCCAGCGCCTGGGCCGGGTACTGCGCCCCAAGTCCGACGGGCGCACGGCGCGGTTCTACGCGGTGGTCGCGCGGGACACCCTCGACCAGGAGTACGCCGCGCACCGCCAGCGCTTCCTCGCCGAACAGGGGTACGGCTACCGCATCGTCGACGCCGACGACGTCCTCACCGGCGAGGAGCTGTAGCCGGGGCCGGGCGCCTCAGACGGAGGGCAGCCCGCCGAGGACGAACGTGAACCCGGCGATCGCCCAGGCCGCCAGCGAGTACCCGAGCGTCTGCACCCGCAGCGACGGGCGCTCCCGGAGGCGGGGCGTGACGAACGCGGCCACCATGAGGATGAACGCCAGCATGGCGGGGATCAGCGATGCGATGGCGAACAGGGCCATCTGGTCGACGCACGCCGAGTAGCCGGAGGCGAGCGGGTCGCCACAGAACACCTTGTCTCCCGAATCTCCGAACACGAACCACGCGTACGCGACCGCCGACGCGGCGGCGAGCGCCAGCGCCCCGGTGGGCAGTGCGAACGGGGCTCGCCACCGCCCCGGCCGCCCTCGCGTGGATGACACCTCATGACGGTACCGGTTCCGGCCTCCCCCCGCGCGCTCGCGCGCCGGTACGGGTGTGACCTGTGGGTTTCCACTGGACCGTGCGGCGGGGGTGACGCAAGAGTCTTCCGCCCCGTTACCGGGCGCCCTTCGCCGTGAATCATGGGGGAGGAAACAACACGGAAGGTGTGCGCCTCATGGCTCATCCGGCTATGTCCGATCCCGACACCGTCCACTCACGCACCGGCTTTCACTCGCTGCGCGCCGGTGGACTCAACTGGGAGTCGCTTCCGCTCAGGTTGTTCGCGAAGGGCAACGCCCGCTTCTGGAACCCGGCCGACATCGACCTGAGCCGTGACGCGGAGGACTGGCGGTCCCTGCCGGAGCGCACCCGGGACCGGGTCGCCCGGCTGTGCGCCCAGTTCGTGGCCGGGGAGGAGGCCGTCACCGAGGACATCCTGCCGTTCCTGCGCGCCATGAGCGCCGAGGGCCGCATGGCCGACGAGATGTACCTCACCCAGTTCGCCTTCGAGGAGGCCAAGCACGTCCAGGTGTTCCGGATGTGGCTGGACGCGGTCGGCGTGGACACCGACCTCCACGAGCACGTCCGGTCCAATCCCGGCTACCGGGTCCTGTTCTACGAGGAGCTCCCGGCCGCGCTGCACGCGCTCGACGCCGACCCCAGCCCGGGCAACCAGGTGCGCGCCTCGGTGACGTACAACCACATCATCGAGGGGTCGCTCGCCCTCACCGGCTACTACGCGTGGAACCACGTCTGCACCGCACGCGGCATCTTTCCGGGGATGCGGGAGATCATCCGGCGCATCGGCGACGACGAGCGCCGGCACATGGCCTGGGGGACGTTCACCTGCCGCCGGCACGTGGCCGCCGACGACGCCAACTGGGCGATCGTCCACGAACGGCTGCACGAACTGCTTCCGCACGTCCTGGCCACCGTGGGGAGCACCGACGACGGGACGGACGCCGGCGAAGGCTATGAACTGGGCGACACGCTGCTGAAGTACGCCACCGACCGGGCGCTGCGGCGGCTGGGCGCGATCGAGTCCGCACGCGGGGTGCCCGTTGACCGGATCGATGTGGACGCCGCTCCGGAACTGCTGGAGGAGGAGTTCGGGGCGGAGGACGCGGCTTCCCTCGGCATCCTGGCCGCCGGTCCGGACGGGCGGAGCTAGCCGTCGGCCGGGTTCACTTGCCCTCGCGCAGGACGGCGTCCAGGGCGATGCCGGAGGCGACGACGAGGGTGCGCAGCGGATCCGGGAGCTGGAAGCGGAACTCCACGGCGTAACGGTCGGCCTCGGTCAGCAGTTCGCTGGCCAGGCCGGCGAACCGCTTGGTGACCCGGCCGACCTCGGTGCCGTGCCCGTCGTTGATGACGAAGTCCCAGCCGGTGAAGTCCCCGGTGATCTCCCCGATGGGGCGCTCGTGGGCGTCCAGCAGCCGGAACTTGGGCTTCAGGAGCGTGAACTCCTGGTCGATCCGCCCGATCGGGCGGCCGTCGGGCAGGTTGATGAGCGTGCGCGGCGTGACGAACCCGAACTGCTTGTCGATGATGAGAAGCGGCCGCCCGTCGGGGGCGCGGACCTGGAGGGTACGGCGGAAGTTGCTCGTGTCCTTGGCCACGAACCGCAGCACCCGCCGCCCGGCGTTGAGGTTGAGCTCGCCGACGTGTGCCAGCGGCCGGCCCTGCGGGTCGTGCACGTGGTACTCGGACTCGTCGATGAAGTAGCGCCGCGGCTGCTCGACCAGCAGCACGGGGCTGGTGAAAAGATCGGTCACGTGTGATCGGACTCCGCGGGGCCGTCCACGGTTCCCGGGCGGCCGGCGGTATCGGTGCTGCTCACCGATCCGCGGACACCGGCGCCGGGCCCGGAGCGTACGGTGGACGCATGTCCACAGACCGTTCCGCGTCCTCCGCTCCCCTTCCCCCGGTGACCGACGTACCGCCCGGGGTGGTCGACGCGGTCGCCTGGGTGCACGTCCGCGACGGCCGGCTGCTCAACGTGCGCTCCGCGGGCAAGGACGCGCTGTACCTGCCCGGCGGCAAGCGCGAACCGGGCGAGAGCGACGTCGAGGTCCTGGTACGGGAGGTCCGCGAGGAGCTGGCGGTCCGATTGCGCCCGGAGACGGCGCGGCTGTTCGCGGTGGTCGACGCGGACGCGCACGGCTATCCCGACGGCACCCGGGTCCGGCTGCTCTGTTACACGGCCGAGCACGAGGGCGAGCCCACTCCGAGCGCGGAGATCCGGGAGCTGGCCTGGGTGGACGGCGCGGCGGCCGAACGGTGCGCACCGGCCGGCCGCCGCGTCCTGGAGGTGCTCCGCGAGCGCGGCCTGCTCGGCTAGGGCGGCCCGCCGGGCCGGCCGCGGGTGTCCCCGGCCGCACACGCACAGCGGAAAGGGCGGCCCCCGGTGGGGACCGCCCTTCGAGCGGTGTACCGCGACGGTGGACTAGAAGTCCATGCCGCCCATGTCGCCGCCGCCCGCCGGGGCCGCAGCGGCCTTCTCCGGCTTCTCGGCGATGACGGCCTCGGTGGTCAGGAACAGACCGGCGATGGACGCCGCGTTCTGCAGCGCGGACCGGGTGACCTTGGTCGGGTCGATGACGCCGTCCTTGAACAGGTCGGTGTACTCGCCCGTGGCGGCGTTCAGGCCGACGCCCGCCTCCAGGTTCTTCACCTTCTCCGCGACGACGCCGCCCTCAAGGCCGGCGTTGATCGCGATCTGCTTCAGCGGCTCCTCGACGGCGCGGCGGACGATGTCGGCGCCGATGGCCTCGTCGCCCTCCAGCTCCAGCTTCTCGAAGGCCGGGACGCTGGCCTGCAGCAGCGCCACGCCACCACCGGGCAGGATGCCCTCCTCGACGGCGGCCTTGGCGTTGCGGACGGCGTCCTCGATGCGGTGCTTGCGCTCCTTGAGCTCCACCTCGGTGGCGGCGCCGGCCTTGATGACCGCCACACCGCCGGCCAGGCGGGCCAGGCGCTCCTGCAGCTTCTCGCGGTCGTAGTCGGAGTCGGTGCGCTCGATCTCGGCACGGATCTCGTTGACCCGGCCGGCGATCGCGGTGGCGTCGCCCACGCCGTCCACGATGGTGGTCTCGTCCTTGGTGACGACGACCTTGCGGGCGCGGCCGAGCAGCTCAAGCTCGGTGTTCTCCAGCTTGAGGCCGACCTCCTCGGTGATGACCTGGCCGCCGGTCAGCACGGCGATGTCGCCGAGCTGGGCCTTGCGGCGGTCACCGAAGCCCGGGGCCTTGACGGCGACGGACTTGAAGGCACCGCGGATCTTGTTGACCACCAGGGTCTGCAGCGCGCCGCCCTCGACGTCCTCGGCGATGACGACGAGCGGACGGCCGGCCTGCAGGACCTTCTCAACGATCGGCAGGAACTCGTTGTTGTTGGAGATCTTCTGGTTCGCGATCAGGATGTACGGGTCCTCCAGGACCGTCTCCATGCGCTCCAGGTCGGTGGCGAAGTACGGCGAGATGTAGCCCTTGTCGAAGCGCATACCCTCGGCGAGCTCCAGCTCCAGCCCGAAGGTCTGCCCCTCCTCGACGGTGATGACGCCTTCCTTGCCGACCTTGTCCATGGCCTCGGCGATGATCTCGCCGATCTGGGTGTCGCCGGCGGAGATGGAGGCCGTGGAGGCGATCTGCTCCTTGGTCTCGATGTCCTTGGAGAGGTTGGCCAGCTCCTCGCTGATGCGGGCGACCGCGGCCTCGATGCCCTTCTTCAGCCCGACCGGGTTGGCGCCGGCGGCGACGTTGCGCAGACCCTCGCGCACCAGCGCCTGGGCCAGGACGGTGGCGGTGGTGGTGCCGTCACCCGCGACGTCGTCGGTCTTCTTGGCGACCTCCTTGACGAGCTCGGCCCCGATCTTCTCCCACGGGTCTTCGAGCTCGATCTCCTTGGCGATCGAGACACCGTCGTTGGTGATGGTGGGCGCGCCCCACTTCTTCTCAAGGACGACGTTGCGGCCCTTGGGGCCGAGCGTCACCTTGACGGCGTCCGCAAGCTGGTTCATGCCGCGTTCGAGGCCGCGCCGGGCCTCCTCGTCGAACGCGATCAGTTTGGCTGCCATAGAGTTCTGTCCTCCCGAGACCGGGCTGATACGCGAAGGTACGAGCCGACGCCCGCGACGGACGACCATGGCGCTCCCGGCAACCCGTCTGCCGGAGGACCGCGGCCTCATCGCCTCGAACCTGGGTTAGCACTCACCATGGGGGAGTGCTAACGATCCCTTTTCTAGCACTCTCCACAGGCGAGTGCAAACGCCCTGGCCGGATTTCGCCATGCGGTTACCCGCAGGTCAGCCCCGGGAAAACGTCCGGCCCGCGACCGCCGGGTGCGGGCGCGGGCCGGAAAGGCACTGTGGCGGGCGGATCGATCAAGAGCCGCCGGCGACCGCCGGGATGATCGACACCTGCCCGCCGCTGGGGACGGCGGTGTCCAGGCCCTGGGCGAACCGGACGTCCTCGTCGCCGACGTAGACGTTGACGAAGCGGCGGATCCGCCCGTCGTCGTCGAGGATCCGGGCCCGGATGCCGGGGTGGTTGGCCTCCAGGTCGGCGAGCACCTCGCTGAGGGTGCTGCCCTCGGCGGAGACCTCCGCCGCGTCCGAGGTGTAGCTGCGCAGGATGGTCGGGACGCGCACGCTGACGCTCATGACTGTGGAACTCCTTGCGGTGGTGGGAATACGGGAGCGCGCGGCCGGGCTCAGGCGAGCCCGGCGTCCTTGAAGGCGGCCAGGGAGGGCGGGATGGTGGCCGTGACACCGGCACTGGCGACGTTGAGGGTCTTGAGCCCGTCTCCGGTGTTCAGCACCACGGTCTCGGCCTCGGGGTCGAGCACCCCGTCGGCGAGCAGCTTGCGCAGCACGCCGGTCGTGACGCCGCCGGCCGTCTCGGCGAAGATGCCCTCCGTGCGGGCGAGCAGCGCGATGGAGTCGACCACCGCGGCGTCGTCGACGTGCGCCACGGCACCGCCGGTACGCCGGCAGATGTCCAGGACGTAGGGGCCGTCGGCCGGGTTGCCGATCGCCAGCGACTTGACGATGGTGTCCGGCTTGACCGGCTGGATGACGTCGTGGCCCTGCTCCCAGGCGCGGGCGACCGGCGCGCAGCCGGTGGCCTGCGCGCCGAAGATCCGGTAGGGCCGATCCTCGACCAGGCCGAGCCGCACCAGCTCACGGAAGCCCTTGTCGATCTTGGTGAGCTGCGAGCCGGAGGCGATGGGGACGATGATCTGCTCGGGCAGCCGCCAGCCCAGCTGCTCGGCGATCTCATAGGCGAGGGTCTTGGACCCCTCGCCGTAGTACGGGCGCAGGTTGACGTTGACGAAGCCCCAGTCCTCGCCGGCGGGGTCGCCGATGAGCTCGGAGCAGAACCGGTTGACGTCGTCGTAGTTGCCGTCGATCGCCACCACCTTGCCGCCGTAGACGGCGGCCATGCGCACCTTGGCCTCCTCCAGGCCGGCCGGGATGAAGACGCACGACTCGAACCCGGCGCGCGCGGCGGCCGCGCCGACCGCACCGGCCAGGTTGCCGGTGGAGGAGCAGGAGAGGGTGCGGAACCCGAAGTTGCGGGCCGCCTCGACCGCCATGGCGACCACGCGGTCCTTGAACGAGTGGGTGGGGTTGCCGGAGTCGTCCTTGACGTGCAGCGAGCGCAGGCCCAGTTCGGCGGCCAGCCGGTCGGCGCGGACCAGCGGGGTGAGTCCGGGGTTCATGTTCGGCAGGTCGCGCACGTTCTCCGGCACGGGCAGCAGCCCGGCGTACCGCCAGATGTTCTTGGGGCCGCGTTCGATGGACTCGCGGCTGACCGGCCCGAACTCGTAGGCGACTTCGAGCGGGCCGAAGCAGAACTCGCAGGCGAAGCGGGGGCCGAGGTCGTACCGCCGGCCGCATTCGCGACAGGAGAGGGCGGCGGCGGGGCCGAAGGAGGGGGTGGTGGGCGTGCTGGTTTCCGTGGCGGTTACCGCCATGCGAGGCGTCTCCCCTCATCTTTCCTGGAGCCGCTCTGACCCCAGGCCGGAGTTGGCACCTGTCCCGGCCGCCTCGCACCAGACGCGAAGCGTTCACCGGGATGGTTGCCGGGGCTTCGCCGGGCCGGTCCCTCCACCCCTCTGGATGAGCAATATGAAGTTCTGGTGGACGGTGCGTCCGCTCGGGCGGACCACCTGATCCGTGCGTCACTGTAACCGACGCGTCGCCGGATCGGCCATCCGGGGTGACCGATCTCGCGGACCCGCCCACGGCGCGGCGGGTTTGCGGCCTGCACAGAGGGTCAGTAACCCAGCACGCGGCACGGTGACACTGCGCGTCCGGACCCGGTGACCCGCCTGTGATCGGCGGGTGGCCGTGTAGTTAAGTAGGGGTTCCTGACAACCCGGTGGAGAGGTGGACGATCAGGTGGACAAGGCGCAGATCCTCGTCGCTTCCAACAGAGGCCCGGTGTCCTTCTCCGTCGCCGATGACGGCTCCCTCGCCTTCCGGCGCGGCGGAGGCGGGCTGGTCTCCGGGCTGAGTTCCGTCGCAGGGGAGATCGACACGCTGTGGGTGTGCGCGGCACTCTCCGACGCCGACCGCAAGGCGGCCGGCACCGCGCCGGGCGGCCGGCTCGACCAGGCCGGTTTCGACCTCGGCGGCGCGCGGGTGCGCATGCTCGACATCCCGCCGCGGACCTTCGCCAACGCCTACACGTCGGTGGCCAACTCCACCCTGTGGTTCGTCCACCACATGCTCTACGACACCCCGAACAAGCCGCACTTCGACGCGGACTTCCGTGCCCGGTGGGACGACTACCGGGAGTACAACGGCGCGTTCGCCGAGGCACTGGTCACCGGCGCCGCCGAGGGCGCCCGGGTGGCCGTGCAGGACTACCACCTCGCGCTCGTGCCGCGCATGATCCGCGGCCGGCGGCCGGACCTGCGCATCGCGCACTTCTCCCACACCCCGTGGGCGCCGCCGGAGTACTTCCGGATGCTGCCCCGTGACATCGCGCGAGAACTGCTGGAGGGCATGCTCGGCGCCGACCACGTCGGGTTCCTCAGTCTCCGCTGGGCGGACGCGTTCCTGCGCTGCTGTGAGACGTTCCTGCGCGCCGAGGTGAACTGGGCCACCCGCACGGTCGACTTCGGCGGCCGGATCGTCCGGGTCGGCGTGCACGCCCTGGGCGCGGACGCCGAGGGGCTGCGCGCGCGGGCCGCCGCGGACGACGTGGCCGAGCGCCGCGCGGCACTGCGCGAGCTGGTCGGCGACCGCCGGCTGATCGTGCGGGTCGACCGCACCGAGCTGTCCAAGAACATCGTGCGCGGCCTGGCCGCCTACCGCGAGCTGCTGGCCCGCCGCCCGGAGTGGCGCGGCCGGGTGACCCACCTGGCGTTCGCCTATCCGAGCCGCGGCGACGTGCCCGAGTACCGCGAGTACACCGAGTCCGTGCAGCGGATCGCCAAGGAGATCAACGAGGAGTTCGGCACGCCGGACTGGACCCCGCTGATCCTGGAGGTCAACGACGACTACCCACGGTCGCTGGCGTCGTTCCAGCTCGCCGACGTGCTGCTCGTCAATCCGATCCGCGACGGCATGAACCTGGTGGCCAAGGAGGGGCCGGTGCTCTCCGAGGAGGGCTGCGCCCTCGTGCTGTCCACCGAGGCCGGCGCGGCGGACGACCTGGGCGAGGACGCGCTGCTGGTCAACCCCTACGACGTCTCCGAGACGGCCGAGACGCTGCACACCGCGCTGTCCCTGCCGGCCGGGGAACGCCGCGCACGCTGCGAGCGGCTGGCGGAGCGGGCGGCCGCCCTGCCGCCGCAGCGCTGGTTCACCGACCAGCTCCGCGCGCTCGGCTGAGCGGCGTCCCTCGTTCTCCAGGGGCATCACCCGTCCCGCCACGGCCCTCGCGTCGCGGCACCGTCACGGCGGTGCGGTGGCGCGAGGGCGCGGGCCGGGTCAGCCCTCCAGGGCGGCGGCGAGTCCGGCGAGCAGGCCGACCACACCGGCCGGACCGTCGACGACGAGGTCGGCGCGCCCGGCGAGCTCCGGCACCTCGTCCGAGCCGCTGCACACGGTGAGCCCCGCGACACCACGGCCGCGGAGGTCGCGCACCGCGTCGAACGCGGCGAGGTCGCCGAGGTCGTCGCCCGCGTACAGCAGGGACGTCGCCCCGTGCTCCGCCACGAAGCCGGTCAGGGCGACGCCCTTGTCCATGCCGGGCGGGCGGAGCTCGACGACCATGCGGCCCGGTTCCACGGTGAGACCGGTACGGGCGGCGAGGTCGGTGAGCGGGCCGCGCACCAGTTCCAGCGCGCCGTCAGGGTCGCTCGTGCGGCGGGTGTGGACGGCGAGCGCGTGCTGCTTGTCCTCGATCCAGGTCCCCGCGGGCACGGCCAGCCGCTCCAGCAGCCCCGGCAGCTCGGCCCGCGCCACGGCGACGCCGGGCGGCGGCTCCGGCACGGTCAGCCGGCCGTCGGCCCAGCGCTCCCGGCCGTACTGGCCGAGCACGGTGAGGCCGGAGAGGCCGTCGGCTCCGGCGAACCCGCCGTACTCCACCGCGACCGCCGCCGGGCGGCCGGTGACGATGACGAGCGCCCGCACCAGCGGGGACAGCCGGGAAAGGACGGCCGGCACATCAGGGTGGGCCCGGGCGTCCCGGGGGTCGGGCACGATCGGCGCGAGGGTGCCGTCGAAGTCGAAGGCGAGCACCGCACCGGACGGGTCGGCGAGCAGCCGGTCCAGGGCTGCCGCTCCCTCGGCGGTACGCGGTCGGGGCAGAGTCATCCAGCGCTACCTTCTCGTCGCCTGTCACGCCGCCGGGCACCGAAGCCCGCTGCGGCGCAGGGTGGGCGGCCGTGGACGGGTCCTCTAGAGCTGGATGCCCAGCATACGGGCGGTGCGCTGACGGCGGCGGTTGGCGCGCAGCCGACGGAGCCGCTTGATGGTCATCGGGTCGTGCGCCAGCGCGGCAGGGTTCTCGATGAGGCCGTTGAGGAGCTGGTAGTAGCGGGTGGCGGAGAAGCCGAACTCGGCGCGGATCGCCTGTTCCTTGGAGCCTTCGAGCTTCCACCACTGGCGTTCGAAGGCGAGAATGCGCTGCTCGCGTTCGGCGAGCTCGGGGACGGACGGTCCGTTCTCGTCGGCGGACGCCCCGTCCGCCGGGGAATCGGACGGTTCTTTCACGTATGGCCCGACATCTGACATTGGGCGCCTCCTCGTCCGGATTGGCGCGACTTATCGTAGCGACTCGCGGCATCGCCTGAGGAGACGCGCTCGGGCGATCGAGCATCCGGGTGACAGATGCCTCTCCCTTCCGCCGGGTGGCGGACCGCGGAACCTCCGACGCTGGACTGGACCGGCGCACCGCGACTCCCCGCCACTCCGGCGATCGAGCCTACCCGCGCGACCGCCCGTCTCCCCGGGCGCCGGCTCCGGGCTTCCCCGAGAGAGGGCCCCGCACGCGTGGCAGAATGACCACCGCCCACACGCCTTCGTGGCCGGGAACGGATAGCACGGTCTACGTGGCCGGGGGCGAAGACGGCCCGGCGACACACCGGGGCGGGATCGGCGCAACGCGGGAGGGAACCATCGCCATGCACACGAGGACGCCCGGCACGTCCGTCGCGTTGGGAAGCTGTGCGGCGATCGGCGGCCTCGGCCTGCTCGGCCTGCTCGCGCCGCCGGTCCTGGCGGACACCGCCCAGCAGGACCTGCGTGCCGAACAGTGGAGCTTGGAGGCGATCGGCGCCGCCGAGGCGTGGGAGCGCACCGAAGGGGCCGGCGTCACCGTGGCGGTCCTGAACACCGGTGTCGACGACACCCACCCCGACCTGTCCGACAAGGTGGAGATCGGCGGTGACTACACCGGGCAGGACCTCGCGCCGGGCGATGAGTACTACGGCGCGAACGGCACCATGCTGGCCGGGATCATCGCCGCCAACGGGCACGGGCAGGAGCACACCGGCGGAATCATGGGGGTCGCGCCCGCCGCGGAGATCCTGTCGGTCCGGGTCACCCCTGAGGCCGACGACCCGGCGGCGGGTGCCGCCACCGCCCGCGCCGACGCCGTCGCCCAGGGAGTACGCCACGCCGTCAACCAGGGCGTTCAGGTCATCGCGCTGCCGGCCGGCGACGGTGGCCCGGCCAGCGAGGCCGAACAGCAGGCCATCAGTTATGCGGTGCGGCACGGCGTCGTGGTCGTCGCCCCGGGCGGCGACGGCGGGAGCACCGAGCCCGAGTACCCGGGCGGGTACGAGGGGGTGCTGGCCGTCGGAGCGGTGGACGAGACCCGGCAACTGGCCGCCACTTCCAGCCGCCAGGAGAACATCGCGGTGACCGCGCCCGGTGCGGCGGTTCCGACCATCGCGGCGGGCGGCGGCTACACCGAAGCCGACGGCACCGCCGCGGCCGCCGCGTTCGCCGCCGGCACGGCCGCGCTCGTCCGGGCCGAGTTCCCGCAGCTACGGCCGCAGCAGGTCACGGAGGCGATCGTGTCCGGAGCGCAGTCGGTCGGCGGCGCCCAGGGCCAGCCCGGTCACGGCGCGGGCCTGCTCAATGCACCCGGTGCGCTCGCGGCGGCCGAAGGCGTGGCCGAGGACGTGCCGCCCTTCGATCCCGACCTCGCCGAGGACGACGGTGGTCTGCCGATCCCCGCCTGGACGCTGTGGGCGGGCGGCGGCGTACTGGTGCTGGCGCTGCTGGTGGCCGGCGTGCTGGTGCTGCGCCGCCAAATGGCGAACCCGTACGGTCTCCCGCCGCGCGAGGAGGTCCCGGTGCCCGAGTCCGAGGCGCCCCGGCGCGGTGCGCACCGGGCCGCCCGGTCCCGGAAGTAACGCCGGCGCCGCCGCGCGGATTCGCCTCGGCTCAGTCGGTGAACGCGGCGCGCACGGCGGCCCGCAGGTCGAACAGGCCGGTGCGGCGACGGCCGTGGTGCACCGCGTTCGTGAGCAGCCCGACGTACCGCCCGGTCTCGGGGTGCAGGAACAGGCTCGTTCCGGTGTAGCCGTTGTGGTAGACGAGACCGTCGGCGTTGACGAGCCAGCCCAGCCCGCGCCACAGCCCGTCCTCGACCACCACGTACGGCTGCCAGCTCTGCCGGACGAACCGCGCGAACTCCCGGGGCCCCTGCTCACCGGAGTACACGCGGAGCAGTTCGCGCGCGTAGCACCCCAGGTCCGTGGCGGTGGTGAACACCCCCGCGTGCCCCGCGACACCGCCCATCAGCGCGGCGGCCTCGTCGTGCACCACACCCCAGGCCGGTGCCGCCCCGGGAACGCGCCGCTCGGTCGGGGCCACGCCGGCGCCCCGGGGCAGCGGGCCGTAGGTCGTGGCCGCCATCCCGGTTCCCCGCCACAGTTCCGCGGCGAGCCGGTCCAGCGGGTCGCCGAGCAGCCGCTCCAGCAGCAGGCCCAGCAGGATGAAGCCGCGATCGATGTAGCGGTAGCCCTCCTCGTCGAGGGGTTCGGACAGGATCGCCTCGGCGAGGTCCTGCTCGGTGCCGACGTAGCGCTCCAGCCAGGTCACCGGGTTCAGCCGGGAGGTGTGGGTGAGGATCTGCCGGACCGTCACCGACCCTCCGGCGTACGGTCCGCCGGAGAAGTACCGCGAGAGCGGCGCGTCGAGGTCGAGGATGCCCTCGGCCACCGCCCGGCCGACGAGCGGCCAGGTGGCCATCACCTTGGTCAGGCTCGCGGCGTCGTAGCGCACGTCCGGGGCGGCCGGCGCGTCGCCGCACAGCGTGGTGATCCCACCGACGGCGACGAACTCCCACATGCTCCCGGTGCCCACGACCGCGACGCCCCCGGGCAGCCACTCGGCGTCCACCATCACCTTCAGGACGCCACGGATCTCCGTTCCGGTCTGCGCGACCCAGTCACCATCCCGCACGTGCCCCTCCTCGCTGGCGCTACCCCCGTTCGGCCGATACCCGTCCGGAGCACAATCGTCACCCGTGGACCGGTCCTGCGGAAACTCTCCGGGACCGAAACCGGGGACCGAAATACCGAACCCGCGGTGGGTCAGGCGGTTCGAAAAGCGATTCAGCAACGGACGGTGCCGTCCCTTATACCGTGAGAAAGGAAACCGGTCGCGAAATCCCGCCAACCACCAGGCATGTGACAACCGACACACGAAACGCGAACATCGCCCGCAATCCCCACGAGACAGCGCTCAGGGCATTCAGGTCCGGAAAAACCGCGGAAAGGCCGCCGCGCCCCGGGGGCGGGAGCGAAGGCCCGGCGACAGCAGCACACCTGCGGTCAGTCGTCAGAAGCCGCCGACGCGGCGAAACCCCGCCGATCCGCACGCCGTTCGTCCGGAACGGCGAGGCCGGAACCGACGAGGAGGCGGAATGCGGTGCCCCGGCCACCGACGGCCGGTCGGCGACCGGGCCGGCTGGACCGTGCCATCGCTGGAGACCCCCGGTCAGGAGGTGGCCGACGGCGAACCGGTGGTTCGCCTCCCGCTCGACCTGGACGGTCACGCCGACCGGCTGGAGGGCGTGCAGCGGGTGGTGAATCGATGGAGGCGGAGCCGGGCGCGGCCCGGGCCCGGACGCGGCGGAGCCGAACCCGGTGAGGTCGGGCATGAGCGGCTGCCCAGACAGCGGTGCGGCCAGCGGAGAATCGCTGACGCTCGCGTATCCGCCCAGATGACGGGGGTTGGAGCCGACGAGGGGACTTGAACCCCTAACCTGCCGCTTACAAGGCGGCTGCTCTGCCAATTGAGCTACGCCGGCCGGTGTCCGACACCCAGGGGAATGCTACCGGCTCACCGCCCTTGACCGGACGAGCGGCGGCGTGCCACCTCGTACAGGGCGACGCCCGCGGCCACGGAGGCGTTGAGGGACTCCGCTCCGCTGATCGGGATGCTCGCCACCGCGTCGCAGGTCTCGCGCACCAGCCGGGACAGCCCCCGGCCTTCCGAGCCGACCACGACCACCAGCGGGTCGGTCGCGAACGGCAGGTCGTCCAGCGCGGTGTCCCCACCGGCGTCGAGGCCGACGACGAAGATCCCCGCCTTCTTGTACGCCTCCAGTGTCCGCGTCAGGTTGGTGGCCTGGGCCACCGGCAGGCGGGCCAGGGTGCCGGCCGACGTCTTCCACGCCGCCATGGTCACGCCCGCCGAGCGGCGTTCCGGGATCAGCAGGCCGTGCGCCCCGAACGCGGCCGCGGATCGGGCGACCGCGCCCAGGTTGTGCGGGTCGGTCACCCCGTCCAGGGCGACGATCAGCGCGGGCTGCCCGGCTTCCGTGGCCGATTCGCGCAGGTCGTCGGCGTCCCAGTACCGGTAAGGCGGTACCTGCAGCGCGATGCCCTGGTGGACCGCGTCCGGCTGGCCGCTGCTGTCGCAGCGCCGGTCGAGTTCGGGCCGGGTCACCTCGTGGATCTCGATCCCCGCGGCACCGGCGAGCTTGGCCGCCTCGGAGACGCGTTCGTCCTTGTCGAGGCTGTTGACCAGGAACAGCCGGGTCGCGGGCACGCCGGCGCGCAGCGCCTCCACCACCGGGTTGCGGCCGATCAGCAGCTCCAGGCCGCCGCGGCCCGGGCGGCGCGATGCGGCGGCACCGGCGGGCGCGGCACGGCGCCGGTCCTCGCGCTCCTTCTCCCGGGCCCGCTGCTTGTCGGCGTACCAGTGCCGCTGCTCCGCGGGCAGCGTCCCCTTCTTGCCCTCCAACGCGCGCCGTCCCTTGCCGCCGCTGCCCTTGGTCGGGCCCTTCTTGCTCTTCTTCGCCGGCATGGCCGTCGTCCTTCCGTAGAGTCGCGCGCGTGCACGCCGCAGAGCCGCGACCGATGACGGCCGCGGCCCGTGTTCCCCAGTCTATGGAGGGCGCCGCCCTAGGAGCGCCGGAGTTCCCAGCGGGGACCGTGCGGAGTGTCCTCCACCACGATCCCGGCCGCGCCGAGCCGGTCGCGGATGAGATCGGCGGCCGCGTAGTCCTTGCGCGCCCGCGCGGCCTGGCGCTGTTCCAGAGCCACCGACACCAACGCGTCGACGACGTCGCGCAGGCCGGCGGCGTCGTCCGTGCCGGCCCACTGCTCGGACAGCGGGTCGAGGCCGAGGACGGAGAGCATGGCGCGCAACTGCCCGGCGAGGTCGGCGGCGCGTTCCTTGCGCCCCTCGGCCAGCGCGGAGTTGCCCTCGCGCACGTGGCCGTGCACGACCGCGAGCGCCGAGGAGACCCCGAGGTCGTCGTCGAGCGCGGCGGCGAACTCCGCCGGCACCTCGGCCGCGGGCGCCACCTCGCCGACCACCTCGCCGGCGCGGACCAGGAAACCCTCGATGCGCTGGTAGGCGGCGGCCGCCTCCAGGAGCGCGTCGTCGGAGTAGTCGATGACCGACCGGTAGTGCGCCTGCCCGAGGTAGTAGCGCAGTTCGACCGGCCGTACCTTGCGCACCATCTCGGGGATGAGCAGCGAGTTGCCGAGCGACTTGCTCATCTTCTCGCCGCCCATGGTGAGCAGCCCGTTGTGCAGCCAGTAGCGGGCGAACCCGTCACCGGCCGCCCGGGACTGCGCGGTCTCGTTCTCGTGGTGCGGGAACACCAGGTCCAGGCCGCCGCCGTGAATGTCGAACGTGGCCCCCAGGTACTTGGTGGCCATGGCCGAGCACTCCAGGTGCCATCCGGGACGGCCCGCGCCCCACGGAGTGGGCCAGCTCGGCTCTCCCGGGCGGGCGCCCTTCCAGAGGGCGAAGTCCCGCGGGTCGCGCTTGCCGCGCTCGTCGTCGGTGTCGGCGGCGCCGCGCATCTGGTCCAGGCGCTGGTTGGACAGCTCCCCGTACTCGGGGAACGAGCGGACATCGAAGTAGACGTCGCCGGAACCATCGGCGGCGGCGTAGGCGTGGCCACGGTCGATCAGCCGGGCCATCAGCTCCACCATCTCGGGCACGTGGCCGGTGGCCCTGGGTTCGACGGTGGGCGGCAGGCAGCCGAGCGTGTCGTAGGCCCAGGTGAAGGCGCGCTGGTTGCGCTCGCTGACCTCCCACCAGGGCACGCCCTCGGCCCGCGCGACGTTGATGATCTTGTCGTCGATGTCGGTGACGTTGCGGCAGAGGGTGACCCGGAACCCCTTGTAGGTGAGCCAGCGCCGCAGGATGTCGAAGTTCACCCCCGAGCGGATGTGCCCTATGTGCGGCGGCGCCTGAACCGTGGCACCACACAGGTACAGCGAGACGCGCCCCTCGTGCAGGGGCGTGAAGTCGCGGACCGTGCGGGCTCGGGTGTCGTAGAAGCGCAGACTCACAGTGCCAGGGTAGCCGTTATGACTCCCGCCACGGGGTGAAAACCCGATAGCGGCGGCACCGCACCGGCCGGGTCCGTACGGCCGGGTGACGGACCACGGCTGACCTGGCCGGACCCGGTCCCGGGCGGAAGGCGTGGACCGCGGTGGGATATCCGGGTTTTCGGCACATCCTCGTGTTCGCACGGTTCGCTCGGCTACCCTGCTGCGCACGATGGCCCCTCACACCTCCCCGACACGACCCGGTGCGCGCCCCGCCCCCCGGAAGCCGCGGACCGGCTCCCGGGCGGTCGCCATCGCGCTGACCGGCCTCGGCGTGCTGGTGATCGCGGCGTGCGCGATCCTGCTCTCCTACAACGGCATCTACCAGACCGCGCTGCAGGGGAACGTCGACCCGCGCGCCGCCCACCTGTACCCCGGCGTCTTCACGCTGCTGCTGCTCCTGGCGTTCTGGACCACCTACCTGCTGCGCGACGCGCCGCGCCGGCGGCGGATCTGGGTGGACGTCCTGATCCTCGGCCTCATCCTGCTCTCCGCGGGGGCGAGCACTCTGCACGCCCTGGGCTACCGGCTCGTCGAGACGGCGGCCGTGGTCGTGGTGGCGCTGGCGCCGTGGGCGGCGCTGCTCGTGGCCTTCCGCATCTGGCTGTGGGTCATCGTGCACCTGCGCGGTGAGCGCGCGCCCCGGCCCCGGTCGCGTGGCCGGGAGAAGGCCGAGCCCGCGAACGGCGCCCCGCCCGGCGACGGCGAGGACGACGGCGCGACCGGCGTCTCCGACCGGTCCGCGGCCCCGGTCGAGTCCGGCCGGACCGCCGCCGTACCGGCCAAGGACGACGAGCAGGAGGAGCCTGCTCCGGCCGCCTCCCGGGAGCCGTCCCCGGAGCCGGACCGCCCGGCCCCCGGGCCGCCGGCTCCGCGCCCGGACGACGACGGCCCCTCGCGGGTGACCGGCCCGCTGTTCCGGCCGGCCGCGTCCGGGCCAGAGCCCCCGGCCGCCCACGCCGCGATCGCGCCCGGGTCCACGTCGGCCGGCGAACCGGCCGAGCCCGCGACGACGGGCCCCGAGAACTCGGACCGCGCTCCGGAACTTCCGCGGCGCGTCCCCACCGGGCCGGCCAACCCGATCAAGCGGGCCGCGATGGCGGGGCCGGAGGACGCGTCCGTGGCGCCTGGCTCCACCACCGGCGCGGCCACCGGGAACGACGCGCCCGCCGGTCCCGAGGAGGACGCCGCGGAGACCGTCCCGGCCGAGACCGGCCCCGCCGACGTGCCCACGGAGCCGCAGCGCCCCTTCGTCCTGCCCCGCAAGCGCCCCATGGTCCGCAAGCCACGCCACAACCGGGCGGACCCGGCCTCCGGGAAGACCGTGCCGCCGGAACCGCCGTCCTGGCGGGTCCGCAGCGAGCCGCTGCCCCCGCAGGACGACTGACCGGCCTGAACGGCGATCGGCGCCCACCCTCCGGAGGGTGGGCGCCGATCGCCGTTCTTCCGTTCTTTCGCCGCTACACCGGAGCCACCGGCACGCACAGCGCCGTGGCGACCGCGGCGATGCCCTCTCCCCGACCGGTGAGCCCCAGCCCGTCGGTGGTCGTGGCCGACACCGTCACCGGCGCCCCCACGGCCTCGGAGAGCACCTTCTCCGCCTCGGCCCGCCGGGGGGCGAACTTGGGCCGGTTACTGATGATCTGCACGGCGACGTTGCCGATCTCGAAGCCCGCCGATCGCACCCGGGCCGCCGTCTCGGCGAGCAGCGCCGCCCCGGACGCCCCGTGCCAGGCGGGATCGGACGTGCCGAACTGGGCCCCCAGATCACCCAGCCCGCAGGCCGACAGCAGGGCGTCGCACGCGGCATGCGCCGCGACGTCGCCGTCAGAGTGTCCGCTGACGCCCTCCTCCCCCGGCCATTCCAGCCCGGCGAGGAATAGCGGACGCCCGGAAGCGAATGGGTGGACGTCCGTTCCGACGCCCACCCGCGGCATATCACGCATCGAATGAATTTGTTCTTAGTTGGTGAGAACTTCGTCGAGAAGAGCCTCGGCCTTGTCCTCATTGGTCTTTTCGGCGAGAGCGAGTTCGCTCACCAGAATCTGCCGGGCTTTCGCGAGCATTCGCTTTTCACCGGCGGAAAGCCCGCGTTCCTTGTCGCGCCGCCACAGGTCGCGCACGACCTCCGCCACCTTGTTGACGTCGCCCGAGGCGAGCTTCTCCAGGTTGGCCTTGTAGCGCCGTGACCAGTTCGTGGGCTCCTCGGTGTGCGGCGCGCGCAGCACCTCGAAGACCCGGTCCAGACCCTCCTGGCCGACCACGTCCCGGACGCCGACGTCCTGGGCGTTGTCTGCGGGCACACGTACCGTCAGATCGCCCTTGTCGACCTTCAGAACCAGGTAGGTCTTATCCACACCTTTAATGGTGCGAGTCTCGATAGCCTCAATACGAGCAGCCCCATGATGGGGGTAGACAACGGTGTCGCCGACCTTGAAAGTCATGTGACAAGTACCCCTTCCGCTAACGACAAGGGTACCACGAATCTGTGACTTAACGTACCTATTCGGTTTACGAACGCGCAGGTCAACACCGCATTTCGGGTCTTGACAAAGCACAGTCGAGGTGCTTGTCACCCGGCGCGCAATCCGTTCCCTCCGGCGGTTTCAGGACCTTGTCCACTGTACCCGGCCGCCAACACGGAGAGTGACGACGGGGTGGGGGTGGACACGCGAACGGGGCCGAGACGTCCGTCTCAGCCCCGCCACGTCGCGGTTTCCGGCGCGTTCCCGCGCTCACCGGAAGTCTTTACCGTGATCTTCGCCACACCCCACGGCGGTCGGTCCACGCCGGCCGCCGATCATCCGGAGGCGCCACCGGCCGGGCCGGCGGCCGCCCGGCTACGCCTCGGGCTCGTAGTCCTTCGGCTTGGTGCCGGTGACCATGTAGACGATGTTGTCCCCCAGGTGAACGGCATGGTCGCCGAACCGCTCGTAGAACCGGCCGGCCAGGGTGACGTCCATCGTGGCCTCCACCCCGTGCTCCCACCCCGGTGCGAGGATGCGGCTCAGCAGCCTGCGGCGGAGCCGGTCCATCCGGTCGTCGTCCTTGTCGAGCTCAAGCGCGGTGTCGGCGTCGCGCTGGGCGATGACCTCCCCCGCCTTGATGACGAGCAGCTCGGCCTGGTGCCCCATCTCCAGGACGGTGGACCGCAGCTCCGTCGGGATCGCGGAGTCGGGGTGCCGGCGCCGGGCGATCTTCGCGATGTGGACGGCGTGGTCGCCCATGCGCTCCAGGTCGCCGGCCATGTGCAGCGCGGTGATGATGGTCCGGAGGTCCTTGGCCACCGGCTGCTGGCGGGCCATGAGATCGAACGTGCTCTGCTCGATCTCCTCGTTCATCCGGTTGAGTTCCTCGTCCCCGGAGATCACCTCCTGGGCGGCGCCGAGATCGGCGTCCAGGAGGGCGGTCGTGGCGCGCGCGATCGCGTGGCGAGCCAGTCTCGTCATCTCGATGAGGCGTTCGCTGAGGGCGTCGAGGTCCTCGTGGTAGGTGTCGCGCATGGTGGTCATCGTCCCAGGTGATAACTGAAGCATTTCGTACGCAATGGTGAATTCTCCGCGAACCCCGGTTCTAACACATGGTCAGCCGGGTAACGGGCGTCTCGGCCCGCTTACGATCGGACTGTGCAAGGGGAGTTGCTCGCCGCCCTCGCCGGGCTCGTCGGACTCGTGACGGGTGTCGCGGCCGGTCTGGCGTTCAGGATCAGCGAGGCGGGCCGTGGTCGTACCCCCACGCCTGCCCCGCAATCCGACCTGCCCGCGGGAATCGCCGAGGTTCTGGCCGCGCTGCCCTCCTCCGCCGTGGTGCTCGACCCCGCCGACCGCGTACTGCGGGCCAGCTCCGCCGCCCGCGCGTTCGGGATCGTGCGGGGCGACGAGCTGGTCATCTACGACCTGCTGGCACTCGCCCGCCAGGTCCGGCGGGACGGCATCATCCGCGAAACGGAGATCGAGGTCGCCGTCCGCAAGTTCGGCCCCGACTCCACGTCGTTCGCGGTGCGGGTCGCGCCGCTCGGCGGTACCGGCCTGGTCCTGGTCCTCGCCGAGGACCAGACCGAACGTCGGCGGGTCGAGGCGGTGCGACGCGACTTCGTCGCCAACATCAGCCACGAGCTGAAGACCCCGGTGGGCGCGCTGTCGCTGCTCGCCGAGACGGTCGCCGACGCCAGCGACGACCCCGAGGCCGTGCGCCGCTTCACCGGACGCATGCAGCAGGAGGCCGCCCGGCTCACCAGCGTCATCCAGGACCTCATCACGCTGTCCCGCATCCAGGGCGCCGAACCGCTCGCCGAGCCCGACGAGGTCGACCTGGGCTCGGTCGTCGACGAGGCGCTCGACGCGGTGCAGATGGCCGCGGACGCCAAGGAGATCGAACTCGTCTCCGACGGGGCGGCCGGCACGGTCGTGCTGGGCGACGAGGGCATGCTGGTCACCGCGATGCGCAACCTGGTCGCCAACGCCGTGTCCTACAGCCCCGAGCGCACGCGGGTCTCGGTCACCGTCGAGGCGACGGAACGGACCGTTGACATCAGCATCGCGGATCAGGGTATCGGGATACCCCAGCAGGACCTGGAGCGCATCTTCGAGAGGTTCTACCGCGTCGACGCCGCGCGCAGCCGAGCCACCGGCGGCACGGGGCTCGGCCTGGCGATCGTCAAGCACATCATGACCCACCACCGTGGCGAAGTGACGGTGTGGAGCAAGGAAGGTTCGGGCTCGACGTTCACACTGCGTCTGCCCCGACCGGAGCGGCCGGAGCGGAAGCGTTCCGCTGACATCACCCATCGGGAGGCACCACAGTGACGCGTGTACTCGTCGTGGAGGACGAGGAGTCCTACAGCGACGCCCTGTCCTACCTGCTGCGCAAGGAAGGCTTCGAGGTCGCGGTCGCGCCCACCGGCACGGTGGCATTGGAGACGTTCGACCGAACCGGCGCGGACCTGGTCCTGCTGGACCTGATGCTCCCGGGCCTGTCCGGAACCGAGGTCTGCCGCACCCTGCGCCAGAAGTCCAACGTCCCCGTGATCATGCTGACCGCCAAGGACAGCGAGATCGACAAGGTCGTCGGCCTGGAACTCGGCGCCGACGACTACGTCACCAAGCCCTTCTCCTCCCGCGAACTCGTGGCCCGCATCCGCGCCGTCCTCCGCCGCCGCGGCGAGGACGAGGCCCTCCTCCCCACCACCTTGGAAGCCGGCCCGGTCCGCATGGACGTCGAACGCCACGTGGTCACCGTCCGCGGCGACAACGTGCAGCTCCCGCTGAAGGAGTTCGAACTCCTGGAGGTCCTCCTCCGCAACGCCGGCCGGGTCCTGACCCGGATGCAACTCATCGACCGCGTGTGGGGCGCCGACTACGTGGGCGACACCAAGACCCTGGACGTCCACGTCAAACGCCTCCGCGCCAAGATCGAGGAGGACCCGGGCAACCCGCGCTACATCGTGACGGTGCGGGGGCTGGGGTACAAGTTCGAGCCGGCGGGGTGACAGGGACGGTCCGCCGGTGCAGAGCCGGGCCGGCGATCATGCCTGCACGCCCCGCCGCCGCATGCCTTCGGTACGTGCACGGGAACGCCGCGCGGCTCACAATGTGAGCCGCCGGGCGGCGCGGTCGGCGATGGCCGCCTCCTCGGCCTGCTGCTCGGTGGCGATCCTGCTGGCGTCGCCGGTGCGATACCACGGCTTGAGCCGGAGCAGCGCCGGCCGGGTCGAGGTGGCGAAGAGCAGCGCCGTGCCCTTGCGGATCTCGCGGACGTCGGAGACGTCCAGGATCAGCTCACGGCGGCGGGAGCGGCTGACGCTCCGGCCCCCTCCGCCATCGGAGACCGACGCCTCAGTGACGTAGTGCGAACCGACCAGCCGGGAGATCCGGTCGGCGAACGCGGAATCGTCCAACCCTGATCCCAGCAATTTGATGGTGGCGGCGGACCACAGCGCGTCCATTCCGGTCTTGCCCCAGACGCGTACGCCCTGCTCGTAGGACTGCATCACCGTCACCGGCAGGATGCCGCGCGACCCCAGGTGGGAGTAGAGGTCCGGCAGGTCCTCGATCTTGCAGACGTTGCACGCCTCGTCCAGGATCGCCTCCATCGGCGGGTCCAGCCGACCGCCCGGGCTGGCTTCGGCGACGGCAACGCCGGCTCGCAGGCATGCGTCGGTGACGGCCGCGATGACTCCCGCCGCTCCGCCACCACCGTCCTTGGACAAAAGGTAGAGGGTGTCGGAGGAGCGCACGAACTCGGCCGGCCGGAACTCCAGCGCGTCCGGGTCCGGAGTCACCCAGGCGAGGACCTCCGGATCAAGCAGGCAGGACACCGGCCGCGGCCTGGACCGGATCAACCCCCTGGACTCTGGGCCGCTCGGCCGACGGCTGCACACGCTGCCGCCCGGCGAGCAGGAGCGGCATTGGAGAACCTGTGCGACGGGCCGCTGGCCGGGCTCTTCGACGGGCCGACCACCACACCTCTCGACCTGGACGCCCCCGCGGTCGCAGTGGACCTTCGCTCGCTGCTGTCGGCGGAGGACTCGGTGGTGGCGGCCGGTCTGCTGGCCACCTGGGCCTACTCCTACGCCGCCGTGGACACCGCGCGCGCGTTCGGGCATGCATCTCGGCCGTTGATCCTGCCGCTCGACGAGCTGTGGCGGGCGTTGCGCGCCGGCCCCGGCATGGTCGACGCTTTGGACGCCATCACCCGTCTCAACCGCAGCAAGGGGGAGGTGTCCATGATGGTGACGCACTCGCTGCGTGACTTGGAAGCGCTCCCTACCGAGGAGGACCGGGCCAAGGCGGCCGGGCTCATGGAACGCTGCGACACCCTCATCCTGGCGGCGATGCCGCACTCCGAGCTGCAACTCGTTTCCCGCCAGCGCCCGCTGACCGACGGCGAGCGCGGACTGGTAGCGGCCTGGTCCTCACCGGCGACCGCCGGCGCCGATGGTACGTCCATCCACCCTGGCCGCGGCAAGTACCTCGTGAAGCTCGGACAACGAGTAGGCGTGCCGGTGCAGTTGCAGCTCACCCCGATCGAGCTGGAGCTGTATGACACCGACGCCGCTATCCGCTCCCACGCTCGGCCGGTGGGCGGATGAACCCGCACCGGTACGGCGGCGGAGACCGCCTATCGGGCCACGGGCATCGACATCACGCGTACGACTGTCGCACAGTGGGGGCGGAATCGATTCCGGTACACATGGCTGACCAGTAGCGCCGGTCGACGCTCGCCCGAAATTCTGACTCCTGAGAAATCAATTAGCTCGCCTGGGCGTTCGCAGCTCTGAATTGCGGCAGCCACGTCAAGCGCGTAACCAATCCGCGCCCACGGCCCTAAGAAGGGAACATTCGGCATGCTCTGGCCCGCGCTCGTGGCGCACTCCCATGGAGAATTGACACCCGACCAGACTCGGTTGCTGCTGACCACGCTCCAACTCGAAGACACGCCCCGCGCTGAGGGACCAGGCGCGGCTGGCAGCATCGCGCACCGCTCGTTCGCCGGTGACTCGGGCACCCGTCTCGTCGTGGACGTCGCCCGTATCGGCGATGACATCTGGGCGCTCGGGCTGTTCTTTGACGGGGAACCGCCGTCAAAGAACATTGTTGAGCATCACCGGAGGATGTTCCGCGACGTTATTGACCGGCTCGAACTGACTCTCATCCAAGTCGAACCCGCTGCGACCGGCGACGAGGTCTCCGTCATGCCCCCGCAGCCCGACGATGCCGAATCGCCAATGGACGCGTACTGGCCGTATCCAGACCTTGTCGACCTGGACGACTTGTGGCTACACCTTCGCCTGCGCAAGGACGCCCCGCGAAAGGTGAAGGCGGTCAAGCTGCGTGAGGTGATGAGCTATCCCTCTTGGGCCCAAGCTCACCCCTCCCTCCAGCGCCAAGCCGAGGAATTTCTCACCCGGACCTGACCCGTCCGTCGCGGCCTGGTCGCGCCGCTCTCCGATGCGAGGATCAGACCAGCGCGGTGATCACCGATCCCCTGTCCCCCAGACCGGTTGGTTCTACCGGCGGTTCGGCACGGAAATGGTGGAGGCGATTCGGCACGACGGTGTGGAACCGTCCGAGGTGGACGTCAGACTCAAGGGGACCGGCTCCAAGTTCTTCGGTGGACTCCACAAGAGGCTGCCGCGCGAAGAGGAGCTGACGGGGAATCCGGAGGCGGCACGGCGCCTACGCGAGTGGTTCGGCGACAGACAGGAACGACCACTGCGGCGTCCGTACGACGCGATGTGGCGCCTCGGTCTGGAGCGGGAGCCGAGCGACGTGGACCTGGACATCAACAGCACCGCCCTTGTCCGGTCCGCACGCGCGCACTGGAAGGAGCACCACTCCGACCGCTACTCGGGCGACTTCATGGGGGGACACGGGTATCTCGACAAGCAGACGGTGATGAGCGCTTTTCCAGGCTTGGCCGAGTGGGCGAAGGACTGGGAGCGGGACTTGGGACGGCCGCTGTCCCTGGGCGTCTTCGAATCGAGCGGACCGTTCGACGCGACCCTCATCGGCCGGCAACTCTCTTCCCATTTCCAGGACTCCGACTGGATCATTCACCGCCCTGGTGCCGACCGCGAGGCACTCCAGAAGCACAACGCACGGATCAGCCGGGCCGACGACCTGCAGGAATACGCTGCCGCCACGGCCCACCTGCGGGCTGCCAGTCGGTCCACCGATGCGCGGGAGACGAAGGCACGGACGAGCAGTCCGATCCGGCGCCCCGGCTTCCTCGCTGCCAGCGGCACCACGCCCCCCGGCAAGGAGGTGGCCCCGAAGGACGCCCACGCGGACGCTGAGTCACCCGGCCATCTCCGCAGTCATCAGTCTGATAACACTCACCGGCCGGGGTCGAGCAGCCACTCCTGACCACACGGCGGATCGAGACCGTGAGCGGCCCGGGTCGGTCGCCGACCCTTGACATTTACTCTCTGGATAACAGGCTTTCATGGAAATCTGCCCGATCTGCCGTGCCCGCGACCAGGTGCAGAAGGTATCCGCAATCGTCGCGCATGGCAGCCACACCACACAAACGCACGGCCGGACCTCGGGCTGGGCCTTCACCGGCCGCTATTTCATACCGATGAGGGCGCGGCATTCCTTCAGCGGGTTTTCGCGGAACCACTTGGCATCAGCGTTGTCCTTCCCGGACCATGTGCCGATCCCCTGGCTCTACGCGGTGCTCGGGTTCTTCGTCCTGAACTTCGGCGATGCCGGCGGATTCCTGGGCGCCATCGCCGGTCTCTTCTGTGGAGCCATGCTCGGATCCTGGCTCCTCGGACGGCGTGGCCGCGGCGGATGCATCGCCATGGGAACGGGCGTTCTACTGACCCTCTGGATGGCGGTATTCGTCCGAGGGGTGGACCTGTCCGACATGGCGGACTGGCTGAGCGGTGTCGCGTTCGTGGTCGGCTGGGCCACGCTGGTGGTCACCGTCGCGCAGCGGATCTGGCTCCTCATCCGGCGCCCAGCCCGGGCCCGGGCCTGGCACGCCTGGAACCGCCTCTACTACTGCTTCCGGGACGACACCGTGTACGACCCGGCGACCGGACGGTACGGTCCGCCCGGCGCCACCCGGTCTCTGGCATGGAAGTGAGCCGCCGGAGCCGGCATCTCTCCGACTGTCCGGTCCGGTACCGGCCATGGTGTCGCGATCTCGCCTCTGAAGGTCGAACATCGTGCTGTTCCGCGCACGCCGTTCCCCGCTGAGGAGGCCCACCATGCCGGCCACGATGAGCACCCGCGTCGCGCTCCTGGTCATCTACACCGAACGGATGGTGGAATGCGTGGCGTTCTACCGCGGGCTGGGACTTGAGTTCGTGGTGGAGCAGCATCGGCACGGCCCGCTGCACCACGCGGCGGTGCTTTCCGACGGTACGGTCTTCGAGATCTATCCGGCCACCGAGCGACGGCCGAGCAGCGCGCTCAGGCTCGGGTTCGCCGTTGATGGCGTGGCCGTTCAGCCGCCGCTGAAACCCGGTCGGCACGTGTTGACCGATCCGGATGGCCGAGCGGTCGAGGTCCACGCGGCCTGATGACGGCCTGACGGACCCTGGCTTTTCGTCCTCGACGCGCATCCCCAGCCCGCCGGATCACTCGACGGCAACACGGCCGGGTCCGGGGCTCGGCGAGCCCCGGACCCGGCCGTGTTCGGGAATCGTGCGGCGAACGAACGCCCGCTACTTCTTCCCCTGGTTCTTCACGGCCTCGATGGCCTCCTTCGCCGCCTCCGGGTCGAGGTACTCGCCGCCGGTCTTGCGGGGGGTGAAGTCGTCGTTGAGGTCGTACACCAGCGGGATGCCGGTCGGGATGTTGAGGCCCGCGATGGTCTCGTCGTCGATGCCGTCCAGGTGCTTGACCAGGGCGCGCAGGGAGTTGCCGTGGGCGGCGACCAGGACCGTCCGGCCGGCGGCCAGGTCCGGGACGATGGCGTCGTACCAGTAGGGCAGCAGGCGGTCGACGACGTCGGCCAGGCACTCGGTGCGGGGGAGGAGTTCGGGGGGCAGGCCGGCGTAGCGGCGGTCGTCGGCCTGGGAGTACTCGTCGTCGTCGGGCAGCGGGGGCGGCGGGGTGTCGTAGGAGCGGCGCCAGACCATGAACTGCTCGTCGCCGAACTCGGCGCGGGTCTGGGCCTTGTTCTTGCCCTGGAGGGCGCCGTAGTGGCGTTCGTTGAGGCGCCAGGAGCGTTCGACCGGCAGCCAGTGCAGGTCGGCGGTCTCCAGCGCGATGTTCGCGGTGCGGATCGCGCGCTTCAGGACGGAGGTGTGGACGATGTCGGGCCGCAGGTCGGCGCCGAGCAGGAGTTCACCGCCGCGGCGTGCCTCCTGTTCGCCCTTCTCGGAGAGGTCGACGTCCACCCAGCCGGTGAACAGTCCTTCGGCGTTCCAGACGCTTTCGCCGTGTCGCAGCAGAACCAGAGTCCCCATGGGGCCCAGCCTAGCGACTCATGACCGGGCGGTCGGCGGCGGTCCCCGCGACTGGTCTACGCCAATCGCGGGGCGGTGCGGGCTCAGTCCGCGTCGCCCGCCGGGTGGCCGATCAGGTGGCGGAACGCTTCCAGGTTGCGGACGCTCTCGCCGCGCTCGGTCCGCCACTCCCACTCGCGGCGGATGGCCGAGGCGAATCCGCGCTCCAGCGCGCCGTTGAAGTTGTCGTCGGAGTAGCTGAGGACGCAGCCGAGCAGCCGGTCCACCTCGTCGGGGGTGACGCCCGCCAGGGCGGTGCGGCCGGTCAGGTAGACGTCGCCGACGTCGTCGGTGGTGAAGGCGACGCCGTACATGTCGGTGTTCTTGCGCAGCAGCCACTGGTAGAACCCGGCGTGGTTCTCGTCCGGGCGGCGGCAGAAGAAGGTCTTCACCAGCAGGCTGTGCGGGCCGACGTGCAGCAGGACGAGGGTGCGCAGCTTGCGCCGGCCCGGCAGGGTGACGAGGAACGCCTCGGGGTGCGGCTGCTCGTGTTCGAGGTCCGCCTCGCGCAGTGCGGTCCGGATCGCGGCGATCGCGTTCGCCTGCTGCTCCGAGGTGGCGGGCATGGTGGCGGTCTCCCAGGGTCGGCGCGGCCGGGGCGGAGTGGGGGCCTTGGCGGGTGGCGGGGTCACTGGCTCGCGGCGATGGGCAGCCGCGGCCCGGACAGGGTCCCATGGTAGACGTCCAGCAACCCGTCGACGGTGGCCGACCAGCTGAGGCCGGCCGCGTGCCGCACCCCCGCGGCGCCCAGGGCCTCCCGCCAGGACCGGTGCCGGATCATCCGGTGCAGGACCCGCGCGTAGTCCTCGGGGTCGTGGCCGTCGATCAGCACGCCGGAGGTTCCGTCGGCGACCGCGGTGGGCAGCCCGCCGACCCGCGCGGCGACGACGGGCGTGCCGCACGCCTGCGACTCCACCGCGACCAGGCCGAACGACTCCGAGTGCGAGGGCACGACCGTCGCCGCGGCGGCCCGGTAGTAGTACGCCAGCTCGGCGCGCGACCGGGGCGGCTCCATTCGGACCAGGTCGGCGATCCCCAGGGAGCGGGCGAGGTCGGCCAGCCGGCGCGGCTCGGCCACGTCGCCGCCGGACAGCCCGCCCACCACCGCGACGGCGAGCCGGCCGCGCAGCTCCGGATCGCGGCGGAGCAGCGCGGCGGTCGCGCGGAGCAGCACGTCGGGCGCCTTCAGCCGCTGTACCCGTCCCACGAAGAGCAGCAGTTCGGTGTCGGCGGCCAGGCCGATCCGGCGCAGCGCCGCCGCCCGGGACCCCGGGGTGAAGACGTCCAGGTCGACTCCGGGCGGCACGGTGCTGACCCGGCCGGGGTCGGCGTCGTAGTGGCGGACGAGCTGGCGGGCCTCCTCCGCGGTGTTGGCGACGAGGTGATCGGCGGCGCGCACCAGCTGGTCCTCGCCGCGCACCCGGGCTTCGGGTTCGGGGACGTCGCCCTGCGCCAGCGCCGCGTTCTTCACTCGGGCGAGCGTGTGCATGGATTGCACGAGCGGCACGCCCCACCGCTGTGCCGCGGCCATGCCGGCCCGCCCGGAGAGCCAGTAGTGGCCGTGCACGAGGTCGTAGTGGCCGGGCTCGTGGCGGGCCTCGGTCTGCAGGACGCCGAAGACGAACGGGCAGAGGTGGCGGGCCAGGGCGTTCTTGTCCAGAGCGCCGAACGGCCCCGCCGCGATGTGCCGCACGGTCACGCCGGGCGCCATCTCCACCTCGGGCGGCTGGTCGACCCGGGTGGCCCGGGTGAAGACGTCGACGGCGACACCGCGCTCGGCCAGCCGCTTCGCGACCTCGACGATGTAGACGTTCATGCCGCCGGCGTCGCCGCTGCCCGGCTGTTCGAGCGGGGAGGTGTGCAGGCTGATGGTCGCGACACGACGGGGAACGGGCCGCCTCGCCCGCCCGGCCACCGCGCCCCGCGGCCCCGGAGCGTTTCGCACCACGGCTGTCGTCCCCTTCCCGGTGTCCACGTGCCGCCGCCCCTTCGGTGAACAGTCCCGGGGAGCGTGCTGTTCCCATCATGGACAGGGGTCCACGGACGGGCGGGAACCGGGGTGGGAGTTGGGTTCCGGGCGCGGGTACGGGGTGCGGGCGGGCGCGCCGCGGAGCGCGCCCGCCGACCGGTCGGATCAGCGCTGGTCGACGCCCGCCACCGGCTGCCGCCACCCGGCCACCAGGAAGTCGACGGCCTCCGGGAAGGTGGGCGTCCACACGTCGTAGGTGTGGCCGCCGGGCGGGAAGTGGGTCTGGACGGCCATGTCGCGCTCGGCGAGCAGGGCGGCGAACCGCTTGGCCTCACCGTGGATGCTGCCCACCTGCAGCGGGGTGTGGTCCTCGGTGCCCTCGATCAGCAGGAACCGGATGTCGCGGACGGCGGGGTCGTCGAGCAGCCGGTCGGGCGCGTGGGAATCCGGATCGTCGCCGAACGTGCCGCTGGGATCGTCCACCCGGAAGTAACCGGCCCAGCTGATCGCCTGCCGGTACAGGTCGGGGTGGCGCAGCGACAGCGCCGCCGCCCCGTAGCCGCCCATGGAGAACCCGCCGATCGCCCGCAGGTGCCGGGGGCGGGGATGGTCGCCTTCGACGGCGCGCACGGCCTTCTCGATGACGAACGTCTCGATCCGGAAGTCGCCGTCGGCGGCGTCGCCCCACTCGGTGTCGCTGCCGCCGACCTCCTGGCCGTAGGGTGCGGCGACCACGAACTCCACGCCGGTTCGGCACATCTCGCGGTCGAGCAGCGGGCCGGCACCGGCCGAGGTGATCGACTCGTGGGTGCCGGTCGAGCCGTGCAGCAGATACAGGACCGGCAGGTCGGCGCTGTCCGGCCCGGGCGGCCGCCGCACCCAGATGGGCCGCCCGCCCTCGGGAGCGCCGGGGTCGGGGACGCGGATGATCTCCTCCCGGCCGGGCCGGCGGCACACGGCCACCTCGCCCGGGCGGGGCAGGACGCCCGGCCGCTCGGCGCCGAGCATGGCGGACGCGGCACCGACCGGCCGGCCGTCCTGCCCCGGGTCGGCCGTCCCGGTCTCACCGTCCTCGGTCCGCAGCGCGGCGAGCGCCGCCGCGACCGCCACGGTGAGTGAGGCGAGCGCGGCCGCGGTGGTCCGGCGGGTAAACGACGTGAACACCCCAGGTCCTCCAGGATCAGGGCCGCTCCCCGGGCCGGGGCTCGGCGACGGCACGGGCGAACGCCGCGTACACCGCCTCACTGAACAGGACAAAACAGATGTCACTTACTGTAGTCGCCACACCTCGGACAGTACGGACAGCGACACGCGCGGCGTCGTCCACCGGCCAGCGGTAGATCCCGGTCGACACCGCCGGGAACGCGACAGAGCGCGCGCCCAGCTCATCGGCCACCCGCAGCGACTCCCGGTAGCAGGACGCGAGCAGGTCCCGCCGGTCCTGCGCGGCGCTGTACACCGGCCCCACGGTGTGGATCACCCAGCGCGCCGGAAGCCGGCCGGCGGTGGTGGCCACGGCCTGGCCGGTGGGCAGCCCCCGCCCGTACCGCGCGGCGCGCAGCGCCCGGCACTCGGCGAGGATCTCCGGGCCTCCGCGGCGGTGGATCGCGCCGTCCACCCCGCCACCGCCGAGCAGCGAGGAGTTCGCCGCGTTCACGATCGCGTCGACGTGCTGCTCGGTGATGTCCCCCAGCACGAGCCGAATCCCCATGACGTCACTCCCGTCTCCACCGCCGCGCCGGCACCGGCCGCGCACCGCGGTCCGTGGAACGGGCGACGACCGCCCGGGGAGGTCACGGGCGCAGCGCGGGGCCGGACGGCCGGGCCCGGCGAGTCCGCGCGACATCGGGCGGGGGTGCGACGCCGTGTAGTACTACCGCAAGTAGACTAGCCGGTATGAATCGGCTCGGGGATCTGGAACGCGCGGTGATGGATGTACTGTGGGAACGAGTCGAGCCGTTAACGGTTCGTGAGGTGGGAAAGGCGCTCGCCGAGCGCGATCTCGCGCACACGACCGTCATGACGGTTCTCGACCGGCTAGCCAAGAAGGGGGTCGTGGTCCGCACCCGTGAGGGCCGCGCGTGGCGTTACCGCCCGGCCGCCAGCCGGGAGAAGTACGTCTCCGAGCTGATGTTCGACGCGCTGGGCCAGACGGGCGACCGCGACGCCGCGCTGGCCGCCTTCGTCCGTTCGATGAGCGGAATGGAGGCTGAAGCGCTTCGCCGCGCACTCGCGGAAATCGACCAGCCAAGGACGTAGCCGTATGGTCAGTGCCGCACTGCTCGCCACGATCTCCGTGTGCTGTCTTTTCGCGGCGGCACGGCTGCGTCGCGCCTACTGGCCCATCCGGGGACCGCACGTCGCCGTCATCGCCTGGCAGGCGCTCGGCCTGGCGTGGGGCATCTCCACCATCGGCGCGCTGCTGGCGTTCGGCCTCGCCCCCTACGGCGAGGGCGTGTTCGGCGGCCTGCTCTCACTGGTCGATGACGCGCTGGCGCACGGCTTCTACCTCTCGGCGCTGGGCGACGCCCCGCTCGGCGCGACCCGCGTGGCCGCCATCGTCGGCGCGGTCATGCTCTTCTCCCTGCTGCTGTGGGGTCTGGCGACCTCCTTCCTCCACGTGCTGCGGACCCGCCGGCGGCACCGCGAGCTGCTCCGCTTGGTCGCCCGCGACGACCCGGACGTGCCCGGGGCGCGGGTGCTCGACCACCCCGCCGCAGCCGCGTACTGCCTCCCGGGTGTGCTGCGCTCACAGATCGTCATCAGCGCGGGGGCGCTGCAGGTGCTGGACCGGCACGAGCTCTCGGCGGTCCTCGCCCACGAGCACGCCCACCTGCGCCAGCGGCACGACCTCGTGCTGCTCCCCTTCTCCTCCCTGAAGCGGGCGTTCCCCCGCCTGGGAGTCATCGAGACCAGCTACCGGGCGGTGGCACTGCTCATCGAGATGTGCGCCGACGACCAGGCCAGCCGCGCACGCTCGGCGCGCGAGTTGGCCATGGCGCTGCTGCGGTTCGGCACCGCCGGGTCCGCCCCGGTGCCGGCGGGCGCCCTCGCCGCGGCCGCCGCCGACGTCGACCAGCCCGACGTGGTGACCCGGGTGTCCCGTCTGCTCAACCCGGTGGCGGAGCTGTCCCGGCCCTTCACCGCCACGATCCTGGTGTCGGCGGTCATGCTGATGACCACCACACTGGCTTTGTGGCACCTGCCGATATAAAAGCGGCGAGCCGCCGAGTGCCCGTAGCCGTCGACGCCCCCCGCCGAAGGCTCCCGCATCGACGGCGAAGGAAAGCGAGGGGGCGAGCGCGACCAGAAGCACAGAGCGGCGAGCCGCCGAGTGCCCGTAGCCGTCGACGCCCCCCGCCGAAGGCCCCCGCATCGACGGCGAAGGAAAACGAGAAGGAAAACGAGACGGCGAGCGCGACCAGAAGCACAGAGCGGCGAGCCGCCGAGTGCCCGTAGCCGTCGACGCCCCCCGCCGAAGGCCACCCGCGTCCACGGCGAAGGAAAACGAGACGGCGAGCGCGACCAGAGAACCCCTTTCCGCACGCCGTGCGGATGTGGGACCGGGCGCGACAGGTGTGACGGCGCCGTGCGGCGGGCACGATTCGCGGCGGTGCCGCGTTCTTGTCCACAGGGGCGGTACGCAGTTCGCCGCCCGGTCGTCTAGGTAAAAGGTTCGGTGCGTGTCGTGGTCGCCCTGTCGTTCTTCTCCCTGCTGTGGAAAGCCATCTACCTGGCGATCTTCGTGACGACGCTGTACGCCCTCGTGGAAGCCGCGCGCACCCCCGCGCAGGCGTTCCCGGCCATGGACAAGCAGACCAAGGGCCTGTGGGTGGGCATCCTCGGCGTCGGCGCGGTGCTCTCGCTGGGCGCGGTCTTCGGGTACTTCGCGTTCTTCACCATCCTGTCGCTCATCGCCGCGCTGATCTTCCTGCTGGACGTGCGCCCGGCCGTGCGCGGCATCGGGCGGCCCGGCGACGGCCCGTACGGCCCCTGGTAGTCCGCCGGCCGGTCAGGTCCGGGCGTCGCGTTCCATGCCATCCGCGTCCGGATCCGCCTGCGGCGGCACGCCGCCGGCCGCCTCGGCGGTGCGCTCCCGGGCGGCCGCCTCCTCCAGCGCCGCGGTGAGCTGCGCCGTGGCCGCCGCGACGGCCGCGGCGTAGGCCGGGTCGGCGGTGTAACTGCTGTGCCCCATGATCTCGGGGTAGAGCGCCTCGCCCTCCTGGTGGTCGTAGTACCGGGGGTCGGGCAGTGGCTCGGCGCGGGCCACCGTCCCGCTGGGCAGGTGCACAGGGCCGCCGATGGCGTCGGTGGCCCGCCACAGGTTGCACCAGCCGGTCACCCGCCGCCGCAGCTCGCTGAGCGCGGCGGTCCCGAAGTAGGCGGGAAAGTACCGTGCGTACAGCCGGTACAGCGGTGAACCGTGGGTGAGCAGCACCACGCGTTCGCGGCATCGGTTCGGCAGCTGCCACACGGTCGCCGCCGCCAGCACCGAGCCCTGGGAGTGCCCGGACAGCACCACGCCATGGCCGTGCCCGGTGAGCGCCCCGACCCGCGCGGCCAGTTGCGGCACCGCGCGCTCGGCGTAGCAGGGCGGAGCCAGCGGGTGCGCCGCCCGCGGCCAGAACGTGCCGACGTCCCACAGCACCCCGACCGCCTTGCGGGTCGGCTGGTTGCGATAGGCGTTGCGGCCCAGCCAGACGAGCACCACCAGCAGGGTGCCGCCGAGCCAGGAGCCGACCGTCACCATCACCGAGACGGCGTTCTGCATCCAGGTGGTGGGTGCCCCGGTCATCACCGTCAGGCTGATCCCGACGCCGGAGGCGCCGACGTCCGCGGCGGCCACGCCGTCGGTCATCAGCGAGTACAGCACCAGGGCCACCAGCGCCAGCGCCGGGAGCAGCAGCAGCGTGAGGAAGGCCGGCAGGTACTCGGTCATGGAGCCGAGCGCGCGGGCCTTGGCGATCTCCCGGGTCCGGCGCGCGTCAGGGGCGGCGTCGTACTCCGCGGCGACCTGGGGAACCGCGGCCCGGCTGCGGTGCTGCGCCGCCACCCAGAGCGCGCCGGCGCCGACGAGGGCGATGGCGGCCTCCAGGGTGAACGCCAGCTGCAGCCAGGCGTAGGCGCTCGGCGGGTCCAGGTTGAGACAGCCGGCGCGCTCCGCGCCCGGGTAGTAGCACCCGCCCAGCAGGCCCGCGACCTGGTAGACGATGGCGGCCGAGAACACCCCGCCCAGCAGCACGCCGATGGCCGCCGTGGCCGGGCCCGCCATGCCGCCCATCGCGGTGCCGGCGTGGGCGTGGCCGCCGCGGTACTGCACCACGGCCACCGCCACCAGCAGCAGGGCCAGCCCGCACTGGACGGCGAACAGCGCGTTGAGCCCGACCGCGTACCCGGGCAGCGACCCGGTGGGGATCCAGCCGGGCCGCGGCCACAGCGCGTAGCCGAGGGTGAGGACGAACAGCAGCAGCGCGGCATCGCGCAGCACACGGCAGACGTGCGCGGTGCGCACGTTCCGGTGCGGGTTCTCGTCGGGGACCAGCGCGCCGACGACACCGAGCACCACCACGAGCGCGAGCAGTCCGGCGAGCACGGCGCCGGGAAGCGGGGCGCCGGTGTCACGGTCGCGCAGCAGCGGGGGGAGCAGCAGCAGCGCGGTGACCACCGAGACGGCGATGGCCACGTGGACCGAGCGCAGCCGCCCCATGACGACGCCGTTGCGCCAGAAGGCCGGATCGCTGAGCGGCGCGGTCGCCCCGCGCCGGGCGTCGGACTTGGCGGTGACGACGTACTCGATGCCGGTGCGCCGGGACAGCCGCCACAGGATGGCCACCACGGCGAGCGGCAGCAGCGCGCCGATGGCGATGGCGCGGCCCGGTGTGGACAGCGGCGCGTCCGGAGCGGACAGGAAACCCAGCCAGGGCCGGAGTTCGGCGCAGGCGGCGCCGTAGCCCGCGCACTGCCAGCCGATCAGGTCCATGCCGATTCCGGCCGCCGCCATGGTCAGCAGCGCGGTGAGGCTCAGCGCGAGCAGCCGGACCAGCATGCCGTAGGAGTGGTCGGCGATCCGCTGCCCGCGCGTGACCGGCTCGGTCGGGCGTCGCGGCCGCATCCAGAAGGCGACGTTCACCAGCATGAACGGGAGCAGGAGCAGCCACAGGGCCCGGGACGACTGGCCCGATGTCAGGTTTCCCCACGCGAAGACCTCGCGCGGTACGCCCGGCACGGTCTCGGTGTGCCGCTGGGTGCGCCAGCGGAAGAACCCGGCGAGATCATCGCCCGAGACGCGGGCGCACGTCTCGACGTCGAGCAGTTCGTCCGCCGCCCCACCGTTCACCCCGTGGATCCGCAACTCGACAAGGCGCTCGTCCGGCATGTGGGGGGATCTCCCCGCCACCGCCGGACGGAACACCCAGGGTGACGCATCGGTACGGAACCGTAACCCCGGTTTGGAACCGCGGCGAAAGCCCGGCGATCGGCCGCGCGGGTCACTGCACGAGCTCGGCGTCGGCGCCCCACGTGTTGCACGCCCCCGGGTCCTGCCGCTCCATGCCGTGCTCGATCCACAGCACGCTGTTGGCCGCCGAGCCGTGGGTGCGCTCGGCGTCGGTGCTGTCCTCGCGGTCGGCGGTGGCGGCCGCGTCCTCCCGCACGGTCCGGCGGTCGGACTCGGTGACGGGGTAGCTGACGGCGACCGCGCCGAGGAACGCCCCGGCCAGGCAGTTGGCCTGGAGCTCGCTCCGGCGGGTCCAGGCGTTCTGCGCGGGGACGTCCGGCTCGCGGCGGCGCTGGTCGTGGTAGTAGTCCAGCAGGCCGGACTCCCCCTGAACGTGGTGCGCGTACTCATGGGCGAGCAGCGAGGCGTAGACGACGCTGTCCTCGGCGCCGTTCCACTTGTCGACCACGTCACTGGTGCCGATGTAGATGCTCTTGCTGGCCCGGCAGTAGAAGGCGCCGGCCGTCGACGGGTAGTCGCGGCAGGGGCTACTGCCCGGTTCGGACCAGAACACCCGGTTGGGCGGGTCGAAGGGGATCCCGGCCCGGTCGAACTGGGTCTGCCACGCCTCGTCCAGGCAGTCGGCGACGGTGCTGAGGAAGCGCTCCATGGACGCCGGGTCGCTCGCCGTCAGCTCGGGCGCCGGGCACGGCAGCGGCGCGAGCCGCCCGGTCTCGTAGAGGGGGTTGGCGAGCAGCGCGTGCTCGCCTGAGGGACGGACCGGCGCCTCGTCGGCGTCGGCGCCGGACGCGGTCGGGTCCGGCGCGCTGGTGGAGTGCGCGGCGACCCCGGAGACCCCGGACTCCTCCTCGTCGGCCGCACGAACGCTCCAGACCAGGACGGCCAGCGCGAGCGCGGCCGCCCCGATCGCCCAGTAGAGCGCGCCGGGGCCGCGGCGCGCGCGGCGGGACGCGGGGCGCAGTCCGCCCCGCCGCTCGCATTCGCCGTAGCCCGATCCCACCGCTCCCCGCCAGATCCCCCTCGGTCAGCCTCCGGACGGCCGTCACTCCACCAGGTGTTCCCGCGCCTGCCAGGTGTTGCACGCCGCGGGGTCCCGGCGGTCCATGCCGTGCTCCGTCCACATTCGGCCATTGGCCGGAGATCCGTGGGTTCGCTGCTCGGCGTCGTAGTCGCTCCGGCGTTCGGCGTCTTCGAGGATATTCGCATGTTCGTCCCCGCCGATGGGGAAGCTGTCCGCGATCGCCCCGACGAACGCGCCGCCCAGGCAGTTGGCCTGGAGTTCACTGCGCCGCGTCCAGGCCGCCCGCTCCTCGGCGTCGCCGGCCGTGCCGCGCGCCGCGTGGTAGTAGTCGAGGATTCCGGCCTCGCCCTGCACGTGGTGCGCGTACTCGTGGCTGAGCAGGAACGTGTAGGTCTCCGGCTCGCCGGAGTCGGCCGAGCTGGCGACGATGTCGTCCACGCCGAGGTAGAGGCCCTTGTTGGCGCGGCAGTAGAACGCGGCGGTGCCCTCGACGGGGTACCTGCCGCAGGGGCTCTGCCCCGAGGCGTACCAGTAGATCCGGTTGGGCGCCTCGAACGCCATGCCGGTGTCGCCGAACTGCTCCCGCCAGCCCTGGTCGAGGCAGTCGGTGATCTTGTGCAGGAACGCCTCCATGGAAGCGTCGTCGTAGGCGTCCAGCCGCGGCGCCGGGCAGTCCACCCGCGCCATTTCGCCGCTCTGGTACAGCGGGTTGTCGCCCAGGACGTCCCCCTCCGTCCTCGGGGGCTCGGAGGGCACATCGTCCCCCTCGGCCGGCTCCCGCAGACCCGCCTGGGCCGGCCGCACCCCGTCCGCTCCGGCCCCGTCCGCCCGATGATCCCCGTCGTCGAGAACCGCGGAGATGCTCACGAATCCGGCAAAACCCACCGCCGCCAGTCCGGTGGCGAGGACGGAAAGCACCCCGACGCCCAGCCGCTGTCGCGGTTGGCGGGCGTACCCCGGCAATTCATAGAACGTTTGACCAGGCCCCCGCCCGGTCGCACGCGTGACGCCACCCCGTTCCGCCATGGGGTCGCCTCACCTCCCCCGTCATGACACATTCTGAACTTCCCCGTAAACGGGTCAACTTTTCGATTATGACGGGTATGCGGTTACAGCAGGCTTTCGAGCGCCGATCCGTAATCAGGCCGTACTCATCGAACAGATAAGCTCTCACGCCATGTGGGGGGTTCGTTTCGCGCGCTCGGCCGTGGTCGTCACGGCCGGTCTCAGCCTGCTCGCCGCGCTACCCGGTGCGGCCGCCGCGCACGTGGCGCACCAAGGGGTCGGCGGCGACGGGGCGGCGGAGCCGGAGACCCACGCCAGCGTGCCGTCCACCGGTGACGAGGACGCGAACAGCAACCACATCTCCCTCGTCCTGGACCCGAACGGGACGGTACGCGCCACGGAGGTCCTCACCTTCAGCGGGGGTGTGCCCGAGGAGTTCACCCGCACCTTCGTGACCCGCCAGCCCTACGACACCGACCACGACCGGCTGTACGAGGTCACCGGCGTGACGGCGCGGGACGGGGACGGCGATCCGGTGGAGGTGCGCACCGCCGCCGGCGCCGACACGCTCGACGTCACCATGGAGCCGGCCGGCGCGGAGACGGTGATCCTGAGTTACGAGGTGAGCGGGACGACCAGCCGGATCGGCAGGCAGCTGGAACTGGAATGGGTCGCGGTCGGCGGTTACAGCGCCCCGGTGGCCTCCACCACGGTCGAGGTCGACGCCCCACTGCCGCCCCTGGCGCTGTCGTGCGCCGCCGGTGAGCCGCGCAGCTCCATCTACTGCACCTCCTCGGACATGGGCGGCCACCAGGCGCTGGTCGCCCGGTTCCTGCAGGCCGACCTTGAGGTGGGCCAGACGCTGAGCATCGTGGTCGGCTACCCGCCGGACACCGCGCCGGGGGACCCGCTCCTGGAGCGCACCTGGTCGCTGTCCTCGGCGTTCTCGATCACACCGGCGACCTCCGGCGTCTTCGGGCTGCTGCTCGTGGTCCTCATCGGCGGGCTGATCGTCCTGATCCGGGTACGGGGCCGCGACGAGCGCGCCCTGCGCACCGAGGCGGCGCTGGGCGACCACGCCCCGATCGCCGGGACCGAGGACGGCGTGCTCCGCTTCCACCCGCCGAACGGCGTGCATCCCGGGCAGATCGGCACCCTCATCGACGAACAGGCCGACGTCGTGGACATCACCGCCACCGTGGTGGACCTGGCGGTCAAGGGGCATCTCGTCATCGAGGAGCTGCCGCACGAGTCCTTCACCTCGGTCGACTGGCGGCTGGTCCGCCAGCCGCCGCCCCGCGACGACGAGCCGCGGCGGTACGAGCGGCTGCTGCTGGAGGCGCTCTTCCACAACCGGGACGAGGTGCGGCTGTCCGAACTCGGCGACACCTTCGCGACCCGGCTGGACGACGTGCGCGAGGAGCTGTACCGCGACATGGTCCGCATGCGATGGTTCGCCCGGCGGCCCAACGTCGAACGCAATCAGTGGACCGTCATGGGCATCGTGCTGACCGCGCTGGGCGTGCTGCTCACCGTGCTGCTCGCGATGTACACGCACGCGGCGTTCACCGGGCTCGCGGTGGTCATCGCCGGAGCGGCGGTGACCGTGGGCGCGCAGTACATGCCCGCCAAGACCCGCCTGGGCAGCGCGGTGTTCGCGCACACCCTCGGCTTCCGCGCCTACCTGCACCGGGCGGATGCCGACGACGTGCCGGAGAGCCAGCGGGTGCCGCTGTTCTCGCGCTACCTGCCCTACGCGATCATCTTCGACACGGTGGAGCGCTGGGCGCAGATCCTCGCCACGGCGGGATCGGCCGAACTCGACGGGGACGATCTGCCCTGGTACCACGGACCGGACGAGTGGCGGCTGGACGACTTCGCCGACTCGATCCGGACGTTCACCCTGACGCTGTCGGGCGTCATCTCCAACACTCGGCAGTTCCGTACCCTGGGATGACGCCGGAGCGGCGAGCCGGTGAGCGTCCGGAGCCGTCGGCACCCCACTCGGCGGAGCCCGTCCGGTGCCGGCGGCGGAGGGAAGCGAACCGGCGAGCGCGACCAGAAACACCCAGCGGCGAGCCGGTGAGCGTCCGGAGCCGTCGGCACCCCCGTGGCGGAGCCCGTCCGGTGCCGGCGGCGGAGGGAAGCGAACCGGCGAGCGCGACCAGAAACACCCAGCGGCGAGCCGGTGAGCGTCCGGAGCCGTCGGCACCCCCGTGGCGAAGCCCGTCCGGAGCCGGCGGCGGAGGGAAGCGAACCGGCGAGCGCGACCAGAAACACCCAGCGGCGAGCCGGTGAGCGTCCGGAGCCGTCGGCACCCCCATGGCGAAGCCCGTCCGGAGCCGGCGGCGGAGGGAAGCGAACCGGCGAGCGCGACCAGAGGTACCGAACCGCAACATTGGACGAGAGGTCGGACGCGAGAATGCGAGCGGTCGTACAGCGAGTGAGTCACGCCTCGGTCACCGTGGACGGCGAGGTGGTGGGCGCCATCGACGGGCCGGGCCTGCTGGCGCTGGTCGGGGTGACGCACGAGGACACCGAGGAGACGGCCCGCCGACTGGCCGGCAAGCTCTGGACGGTGCGAATGCTCGAAGACGAGCGCTCCTGCTCCGACATCGGGGCCCCGCTGCTGGTGGTGAGCCAGTTCACGCTGTACGGCGACGCCCGCAAGGGGCGCCGGCCGACCTGGCAGGCCGCCGCCCCCGGCCCGGTGGCCGAGCCCCTGGTGGACGCCGTGGTCAAGGCGCTGCGTGACCTGGGCGCGCACGTCGAGACGGGGGTCTTCGGGGCGCAGATGTCGGTGGCGCTGACCAACGAGGGGCCGTTCACCGTCCTGCTGGAGGTCTGACGGCGCACGGAAGACGGACGGACGGCCGCGGCCCGGGTGTCCGGCCTCAGTACACGAGCGCCTGGGCGCCCTCCCGGGTGATCTCCTCGACGAAGGACGGCGCCCCGGCGATGCGGATGCCGTCGATCAGGTCGGCCTCGGTGAGCTCGCGGCGGGCCGCGCACTGGGTGCAGACCGTGATCCGCCCGGCGGCGAGCACCGCGGCCAGCAGATCGGGTAGCGGCGCCGCGTGCGGCAGCGCGAAGTCCGCGGCGCGGCCGGGAACCGCGAACCAGGTCGCCTCACCCGTGAGCCACAGCGAGACGGGCACGCCGCTCGCGACGGCCGCCGCCGCGACCGTGAACGCCTGGTTGCAGCGCTCCGGGTCATCGTGCCCCGCCGTCGCCTTGATCACCAACGCGCGATTCATGGGGCCAGCGTAGCCGGGGACGCCGGGCCGCGAAGCGCCGCCGTCAGGCGCCCGCGAGCGTGAGCAGCAGGCCGACGCAGGCGGTCGCGACCGCGCCGCCGCTGAGCAGCAGCGCGTCGGTCGCGCGGGGCGGCTCCTGCGCCGCGTCCGGGGCCATGTGCCGGATCCGCAGCCGGCCGCCGGGCGGCGCGGTGAGCACCGGATGGCCGTCCCGCAGCTCCACGTGGCCCTCGACGAGCACCGGGTCGCCGGGCCGGATCACCCACTCGCGGTACTCGAACTCGATGGTCTCGCCGCGGAAGATACCGGAGATACGCCCCTTCACCCGCGCGAGCAGGTCGTCGGCGGGGGCGGGCACCCCGCGCTGCGGCCGGCCGACCACCCGCTGCAGGCACATGTCGGCATCCTCGATCTGGGCGTCCCGCGGGTCGACGAGCACCGGGAGCCCGTCCCGCGCGGCCGGGACGGCGGCCGGCACGACGCCGAACGGCTCGGCGGAGCCGTGGTCGGCGATCGAGTCGCAGCCGCGCACCCGCTCGCGCTCCCCGGTGTCCTCGCGGTTGCGCCACTGCCAGTAGTGCCGCAGCACCTCGTGGCCGTGCCAGACGCAGTCCGCGCCGGCCAGCCGCGACTCGATGGCGCCCTCGGGGCCCGGGGCGGCGACCCCGGTGACGGTGAGCGGCTGGCCGGCGCAGGTGGCCACCGCCCGCGGCCGGATCTCCGCGATCGCCCGCTGCCGCAGCCACCGCCGCATCGCGACGACGGCCAACGGTGTCAGGATCGCCGCGCCGAGAAGGAGGGCTATCCCGAACACCAGCATGAAGGCCGCCTCTTTTCCGTCGTCGTACGCCATCGGCTATCCATGATCGTCCGTTGGCGCGGAGTTTGGATCCTCTTTACCAGGTTCCGCGGTGAGATCCGTCATGCGTCGCTCCCCGGCCGCCGCCGTCCGCTTGGGTGCGCACAGTGATACCCGGCGCGGTCGACGGATCCGCGAACACCGGATGTCCGCGGGCGGCACCCCGGCGAACTCTGGCGGCGGCCACCGGAACGGGCAGCTCAGCGACCTGCCGGCGGCCGGGCCACCGGACGCCGGGCACCGCGGGACGGACCGGACGTCCGCGCTCAGGCCCTATTCTCAAGGACTATGCGGCAAGAGGTGCATCCCGATCTGGAGAGACTGTCGTTCCTGCTCGGACGCTGGGAGGGGGTCGGCGTCGCCGGGTACCCGGGTCTGCCCGAGTTCCAGTTCGGCCAGGAGGTGGAGTTCGAGCACGACGGCGGACCGTACCTGACCTACCGCAGCCGGGTCTGGCGGGTCCGGGAGGACGGTTCGGTCGGTGACTTCGTCACCTCCGAGTCCGGGTACTGGCGGGTGCGGCCGCGCGCCGAGGAGGGCGCGGCGGAGGCGGCGGCCCCAGAGGGCGCCGGCACCGTGCACGTGGAGGTGCTGATCTCGCACCCGGAGGGGTTCACCGAGGTGTACCTCGGCAACATCTTCGCCAGCAGGGTGGAGCTGTCCACCGACGCGGTGCTGCGGACGGAGACCGGCAGGGGTGTCGCGGCCGGGCACCGGCTGTACGGGCTGTTCGGGGAGAACCGGGAGACGCTCGGCTACGCGTGGGATCTCGCCGCCGACGGCCACGACCTGCAGCCCTACATGTCGGCGCAGCTCAAGCGGGTCCGCTGAGCCCGGCGCGGCGGCGGGAACCCGGGCGGTCCCGGGCATGGACGGACCCCCGAGCGTGACTTCCGCCGTGCGGGGCACGACGGGGCCGGCTGGACCAGGCCGGCCGCTCGGGGGTCTGGGTGTCCACAGTGGATTCGCCGGGGCGAACCTGTCGGTATCGCCCTAGCGGGCGGACACCTCGCTAGTCCTCATGCTGTGCACTGTCGGACCACCTCCTTTCTCGCGTGCCTCCGACGTTACGTCCGCCCGCGCGGGCACGGCAAATGTTTTTTTCCGGCGGGTTCGTCCGGCCGCTCGGCTCTCCACCAGCCCCATACACTCGGGACATGGTGCGAACCTGGCGGGAGGAGCTGCGGTCCCGCGGCTACCGCGTGACCCCCCAGCGGCAGCTCGTGCTGGAGGCCGTGGGCGAACTGGAGCACGCCACGCCCGACGCCATTTGCGCCCGCGTGCGGCGGACCGCCTCCGAGGTGAACCTGTCCACGGTGTACCGCACCCTCGACCTGCTGGAACGCATCGGCCTGGTCACCCACACCCACCTGGGACAGGGCTCCCCGGCCTACCACCTGGCCGAGGAGGCCGACCACCTGCACGTCGTGTGCCGCGGGTGCGGAGAGGTCTCCGACGTGCCACTGGACGTCGCGGCGGGGCTGGTCGCCGCGCTGCGGTCCGACCTGGGGTTCGAGGCGGACGTCCGGCACCTCACGGTGTTCGGCGCGTGCCGTTCCTGCGGGACCCCGGCGGTGACGGCGGGTGGCGGGCAGGCGCTCCGTGGCGAGTGAACGACAGGCGCGGCCTCCGCGGCGGAAGAGCCGGGGTCAGCGCGTAGGCTCGGTGGTATGACTTCGCCGCTGCTACAGCGTCCCGGCGCCGTCGCCGCCGAGCCGCCGGACGCCGACATCGCCGCCCACTACGGGGAGCCCGCCCAGGAGCAACGGGCGCTGGACCTGGCGGCCGCGTGGGTCGACCGGAGCGACCGCGGCGTGGTGCGGGTGTCCGGCCCCGACCGGCTGGGCTGGCTGCACAGCCTCACCAGCCAGTACCTGGAGGGGCTCGCGCCCGGGTCGGCCACCGAGGCGCTGCTCATGGACACCAACGGGCACGTCCAGCACCACCTGTCGCTCGTCGAGGACGGCGAGGCGGTATGGGCGCACGTCGAGCCGGGCGGCGCGTCCGAGCTGGCCCGTTACCTGGAGTCGATGCGCTTCCTGCTCCGGGTGGAGGTCGCCGACCTCACCGCGGAGCGCGCCGTGCTCACCGTGGCCGGCCCCGATCGGGAGGCCGCGCTGTCCGCGGTGAGCGACGACCTCACCGGCGTACCGGTACGCCGCACCGACGATGAGATCGACCTGTTCCTCCCGGCCGACGCGCTGGTGCGCGTCGCCGACCGGCTGACCGACGCCGGGGTCCGGCCGGCCGGCCTGTGGGCCTACGAGGCGCGGCGGATCGCCGCGCACCGGCCCCGCCTCGGCCTCGACACCGACCACCGTGCGATCCCGCACGAGATGGGATGGATCGGGCCGGCCGTGCACCTGGAGAAGGGCTGCTACCCGGGCCAGGAGACGGTCGCCCGCGTCCACAACCTGGGCCGTCCGCCCCGCCGCCTGGTGCTGCTGCACCTCGACGGCACCGTGGAGCGGCTGCCCGCGCGCGGCGCGGCGGTGGAGCTGGCCGGCCGCCAGGTGGGCTTCGTCGGCTCGTCGGCGCGCCACCATGAACTCGGCCCGATCGCGCTGGGCCTGGTGAAGCGGACCATCCCCATCGACGCCGATCTCCTCGCCGACGGGATCGCCGCCGCGCAGGAGGTCATCGTCAGCCCCGACACCGGGGCCAACGTGCAGATCGACCTCCGCCGCCGGCCGCGCTGACCCCGTCGGTGCGGGCGGCGCGTGGCCGCCTGCGGCCATCGCGCAACCGCGCCCCGCGACCGCGCGTCCTTCCCGGACATACGACGTCGGCACGTCAGGCCGGCGCACCGTGGGAAGGTGCCGCGATGGTGGGTGTACTCGTGGCGGTGATCGTCTCCGGGCTCTTGACGGCGATCGCCGCCCTTCTGGGGTACGTGGGCTGGCAGGCACGCACTCGCAGGCACGCGCTGCTGAGCCTCCCCGCGCTGACCTCCGCGCAGCTCGCCACCGCCGTCCATCGGTCGGGCGTCGTGGCCGCCGCACATATCGGCCGGGCCGAAGGATTCGGCGCCCCCTTGACCGCACCGTTCTCCGGACGCCCGTGCGTGTGGTACCGCGTGCAGGTGCTGCGGAACGTCCGCACCTCGGCGGGAGACGGTTCCCCCGCCGCGCGACGCACCGAGATGGCCGCGCAGCGGCGCTCCCCGCGTCCCATCGTGCTGCGCGACGCCTCCGGGCCGGTGGTGTTCCACCTGGACGGCATGGACGTGGACGCCCCGGAACTCAGCTACCGGGCCGGCACTGGACCAGGAGCCCCCGTCCGCGCCGACATGGCGGCGTGGCTGCCCCCGGGGACGCTGCCGACCGCTGGCGGCTACACCTTTCAGGAGTGGCTGGTCCCTCCGGGACAGCCGCTGCCGGCTCTAGGCCAAGCCACCTTCGAGGGGCCTGCGCTGGCGATGCGGAAGCCGGCGCGGGGAGCCTTCCTGCTGTCCACCCGGTCGCGGCAGGAGCTGACGCGGCGGGAGTGGTCCACCCAGGTCTGGCGCCTGGCCCTGGCGCCCGCCCTCGCCGGGGTGGCTCTGCTGCTGGTCGTGCTGGCGGCGCTGCTGGCATGACCAGAGCCGGGAACCTCCTCGGGGCGCGCCGCATCCCAGTACTCGGTGGGCGCTCCGCCAGCGGCCGCCGGCCCCGTCCCTGCCCTCGCAAGTGCGGAGACCGGGCGGACGGGCGTCCCAAGCGTTCCCCCGGCCTGTGAGGAGGCCCCATGGAGTTCGTGACCGAGCATCCCATCGTCACGGCGCTGGTCCTGACGGTGATCGCCGTGGCACTGGCCTTCCCGGGCTGGCAGGCCCGCACCCGCCGGCTGGCGCTGCTGGACACCCCCACGCTGACCGCGGCCCAGCTCGCGGATTCGACGGCGCGCACCGGCGGACTGCTCGCCGAGGTGACCGGAACCGCCGAACCCGGACCGGCGGGGCGGCTGACCGCGCCGTTCTCAGATGAGGCGTGCGTCTGGTACCGCACCGAGGTGGTGCGGCACTATCGGCAGCGGGTCCGTGACAGCAAGGGCAATCACCGCACGCGCAACCGTTCCGAAACGGTGGAGAGCAACACCTCGTTCGAGCCGCTGCTGCTGCGCGATGACACCGGCCGGGTCACGTTCCACCCGGACGGCGCGGACGTGGACCGTCCGGTGCGCAGCCACGAGCGGTACGAGCCGGCGCGGCGCGGCGCTCCCAACGGTGCCAAGGCGCAGGCGCTGCATCTGGCCCGCGAGATTCTCACCGACGGCAGTGGGACCACGGGCTACACCTACCGGGAGTGGGTGGTGCGTCCGGGCCAGCGGCTGTTCGCGTTCGGCCGGGTGACCGCCGAGGGCGAGACCCTGGCGATGCGCCGCCCGGAGCAGGGCCCGTTCCTGCTCTCCACCCGGTCCGAACGCGAGATCACCCGGGGCGACTGGACCAGTCAGCGGCTGTTCTTCGGCGGCGCGCTCGCCGTGGTGCTGCTCGCCATGGGAGTGCTGGTGTACGGCCTGTTCCGCTGAGTCCGGGGAGGGCGCGCCGGACACTGCGCCGACGCGACGGCGGGGCCACCGGTCCGTCGACCGGTGGCCCCGCCGTCGTGATCGGGTCTCGCCCGCCTGGTTTCCGGGCCGGCGCGCGGTCAGAGCACCGCCGCGAGGCGCTCCTCGTGCAGCCGCTCGCCCCACGACGGCGGCAGCGGCGGGATGGCGCCCACCCGCCAGCGCAGCAGCAGGTCGGCCAGTTCGGGGTTGCGCGGCAGCGCCGGGCCGTGCAGGTAGGTGCCGAGGATCTGCCCCTGGTAGGCGCCCTCCGTCTGGCCGTCGTTGCCGATCCCCTTCACGGTGCGGGACAGCGGCACGGCGCTGGGGCCGATCGCGGTACGGCCCTGGTGGTTCTCGAAGCCGGTGATGCGCCCGACGCCGAGGTTCGGGTCGACGTCGGCGACGATCTCCCCCACGGCGCGGGTCTCGCCGCGCCCGCTGCGGATGTCGAGGATGCCGACGCCCGGCAGCGGGTTGTCGGCGTCGTCGCCGTAGCTCTCGCCGATGATCTGGTAGCCGGCGCAGACGGCGAACACGGCGGCGCCGCGCTCGGCGGCGCGGCGGAGGCCGCCGTCGGCGCGCAGCCGTTCGGCCGCGAGGATCTGCGGGCGGTCCTCGCCGCCGCCGAGCAGGTAGATGTCGCCCTCGGCCGGCACCGGGTCGCTGGAGTGCACGTGGACGATCTCGGTGCCGATGCCGCGCAGTTCGGCGCGGCGGCGCAGGATGAGCACGTTGCCGCGGTCGCCGTAGGTGCTGAGGAGGTCGGGGTAGATCCAGACGATCCGCAGCCTGCTGCTCGTGTCGCTCATGGTGGTCGTCCCCTCCTACTGGACGCGGCCGTAGGCCGTGCGGATCTGCTGAAAGGCGGTGTAGTTGGCGATGACGTCGACCTTGGTGAGGTCGGGCTGCTCGGACCTGAGCCCGGCGACGACCTGCTCCACGCTGTCGGCGATCTGGAAGGGGACCTCGTCGGTCTCCAGCCGCAGCGCGAGGTCGGTGCGGCGCTCTCCCATGACGAACACCCGGCGGTCCCGGAGCACGGTGTAGTCGACGTCCCACAGCCAGGAAGTGTCCTTGCCATCCGGGATCTGGGCGTTGACCGAGAGGATGACCGGCACCCGCGGCGGGTCGAGCACCGCGAACGACTCCAGCCACCCGGCGGGGTTCTTGGCCAGCAGCAGCCGGACCTCCACGCCGTTGGTCACCACGGACGTGTAGCGCCCGGCGACCGAGTGGATCTCGCGGAGCCGCGGGACCGACTGCTTGGGGTGGATGCCGTAGGCCGCGGCGGTGGCGAGCGCGATGGCGGCGTTGGCCCGGTTGGCGTCACCGGGCAGGTTGAGCTGCAGCGGCAGGCGCTGGCCGTTGGGGTCGACGACGGCGTCGGTGGCGTTGTCCACGGCCCAGGTCCCCTCCGGGCGGCGCAGGCCGCACTCCGGGCACTCCCAGTGCGGGTCGGGGTCGCGCTTGAGGTGACCGCCGCACTCGGGACAGCACCAGGAGTCCTCCTTCCAGCGCTGCCCGGCCGACACCCAGGTGGCGTACCGCGCGCCGAGGCCCGCCCACGCGACCAGCGGGTCGTCGGCGTTGGCGATGACGTGCGTCTCGCTCTTCTGCAGCGCCTCGCGCCACTTCTTCGCGAGCAGGTTGATCTCGGAGGCGCGGTCCATCTGGTCGCGGCTCAGGTTCATCAGCACCACGACGGCGGCGTTGGTCTCGCGCAGCACCTGCGGCAGGTACTTCTCGTCCACCTCCAGCACGCCGTTGCGCGCGTCGGGGCTGTTGGACAGCGCGGTGATGTGGCCGGTGGGCATGTTGGCGCCGTGCTCGTTGGTGGCGATCTCGCCGAGTTCGCGCAGCGCCGCGGCGATGAGCCGGGTGGTGGTGGTCTTGCCGTTCGTCGCGCTGACCAGGGTCAGGCGGCGGCCGCGCGCGAGTTTGGCGAGCAGTTCCGGCTCGACCTTGAGCGCGACGCGGCCGCCGATGACCGAGCCGTCGCCGCGTCCGGTGGCCCGGGACAACGAGGCCGCGCCCTTACCCAGTGCGGCGGCCAACTGGGCACGCAGGGGAAGTTCGCTCATGATCTCCACAATTCGCTGGGAAGTAGCAGGCCGGGCCTCTCCGGTGGGCACGCGTCCCACCGCGGCGCCTCCCGGTCTCGGGTGAGCGGTGCCGGCCCGCGGAGGTCGGGGGCGCGAGCGGCGCGTGCGGCCGCCGCCCGCCGTGGACGGCACCCACCGGACAGGCCCGGCGATTTCCCCATAGCCTATTGCCCCCGGCCTCCTCAACGGACCTGCGGCACCACCGGAAACCGCCGGGAAACGGAGCCGTCATGCACCGTCGCGGCGCCGCCAGTCCAGGCGTTCCGGCGGCGGGCCGACGTTCGCGGCGCCCGCTCCGGCCCGCGGCTCGGGCGGTCCGGCGGGCTCGGGCGCCCGTGCCGCGGCCGGATCCCCGGCCGGGTGCAGCGTCGCGGCGGGCAGCGCCAGCAAACCCGGGTTGGCGTCGGCCAGCACCGGGCCGTCCGCTCCGCCGAGGACCATGGCGGTGTCCGGCAGGCTCCGCAGGCCGTCGGCGTCGAGCCGTACGGCCCGCGAGGCGGCGGACGGCGCGGCGGCGAGGCCGGCCGCCCGCAGGGTCGCCCGGCCGTACCCGGTGGCCGCTCCCGCGTGCCGGGCGAGGTCGGACGCGCGGATCGACCGGGCCGCGTGCCGCGTGGGCAGCCCGGTCGTGGGAGCGGTCGCCGGATCGGGGACGTAGCTGTCGGCGATCTCGCCGTCCAGCGCTCCGGCGACGGCGTCGGTGAGCGGGTGCACCGCGACCCGGCCACCTCCCGCGAGACCGGCCGCGCGGCGCGCGGACTCCTCGTCGGGCTGACGCAGCAGCACCGGCAGGCAGCCGGGGCGGCCCATGCGCTCCCGCACGTCGGCGTCCACACCGCGGAACAGCAGGACGAGTCCGGTGCCGGTGTCCGCCGCGGCCGCGGCGAGGCGGTCGAGTTCGGCGGGCGGCAGCGCACCGGCGCCGCAGACGGCGATCGTGTGCGCCCAGGGCCGCGGCGCCGCGCCGCTTTCGGCGCGCATCTCCAGCAGTTCCCGAAGGGCGGCCGCCGCGTAGCTGCCGTAGGCGCGTCCGGCGCGGCCGCCGGACGACCGGTCCGTCGCGATGATCTTGATCTGGGCGTACGGCTCGTCCGCCGAGCGGGCGCCCAGCCCCTCGAACGCCGTGAGGTGCCGCTGCAGCCGCCAGGCCCGCTCCGCCACGTCGCCGCCGGTGCCGAACCGGGCGCGCACCCGCGCCGCCGACTCCGCGCCGAGCGCCCGCGCGGCCCGCTCCGTCGTCCCGGTCTCAGGGACCGCGACCGCCCGCAGGGCGGCGACCAGCCCGGCGGCGGGGACCGGCTCCGGGCCGAGCGCGTCCAGCAGGCCGTGCAGCAGCGCACCGTCGGCCGCGCGGTCGGCCCGGGGGTCCAGGGCGTGCACGACGGCGGCGAACACGGCGGCCCGGCGCCGGGCGTCGAGGTTGCCGCCGAGGTTCACGCGGGGCAGGTCGGCGGGCAGCACCCACAGCCGGGGCAGCACACCGCACCGCCGGGCCAGGGCGACGAGCTCGCCGCCGACCGCTCGGCCGGACAGGTCGAGCACCGTGAGGTCGGCGCCCCCGCGCAGCCGCGCCGCGCCGACCGTGGTCAGCAGCGCCGACCATCCGGCATCGGTGCCGCCGCCCACCACCACGGTGCCCACCCCGTCGGGCACCTCGACCCCGTACCACCGGGGCTGATCCTCGTACGCGCGCCTGCGCTCCTGCCAATCGGCGTACCGCCGGGCGTGCTCCTCCTGCCGCTGACGCAGCCGCTCGGCGCGCTCGGCCCGCTCGTTCTCCAGGCGGCGCCGCTCCTCGGCCACGCGTTCCCGGACCGCCTGCCCGCTCTGCACGAGCGCGACCAGGGCCGGCAGCGCGACCACCGCGCACGCCAGGCATCCGGCGAGCGTGAGCACTCCGGGCAGCAGGGCCGCCGCGCCGCAGGTGAGCAGCAGTGCGGCGATCGCGGCCAGCACCGCCAGCGTCACGAGGAGCGGGCGGTTGAGGTCGGCTTCCATCCGCCGCTGCGCCGCGGTCCAGTCCGGGCTCAGCCGCTGCTGTTCGGGCGGCGTGGGCCGCCGCGGCGCCGGCCCGGGATCGGCGACCGGGGTCGCGTGCCGCCACCCGAGGTGACCGAGATGCGCCTCGTCAGCGTCTTTCGGGGCACCCGAGGACGTGTCGGCCACCGCACCTCCCGCCCGGTCATCGGGCGATGGACCGGACCGGCGTTCGCCCTGAGATCTCGGCTGGCTGGAATCCCGAAGCGCTGGGGAGCCGGGAATGACGGAACTTCAGAAGTACGAGCATGCTGTCAGGACGTAGCCGCCTTGTCACGGCTTTGCCGGAAATGGTGGGGTAGCGCTGGTCGCGGCGGTGGGGGCCGGGGGCGACACGGCATGATGACGGTCATGAGCATGCGCGAGACAGCGCCCTGGTACCGGCCGCTGACCGTGGACGACCTGGAGCGGATGCCGGACGACGGGAACCGCTACGAGCTGGTCGACGGGCGGCTTGACGTGTCGCCGGCCCCTGTCTACGTCCACACCCTCGTCGAGGGACGGCTCGCGATCCACCTCGGTCCCGCTCTGGTGCGCGCCGGTTTCATGATCCTGCAGGGCTTGGGCATGAACCTCAAGGGCGACCGCGACCATCACCGCATCCCCGACCTCGCCGTGATCCGCGCGGACGCGGGTGAACACCCCTACCTCACGCGTCCGCCGCTGCTGGCCGTCGAGGTCCTTTCCCCGGAATGCCGCGATCGGGACCGCTTCGCCAAGCGCGCCGAATACGCGGAATTCGGGGTGCCGTCCTACTGGATCATCGACCCGTCACTGGAGAAACCGAGCATCCTGGAACTGCGGCTGGACGGCGGCACCTACCGTGCAGCCGCCCGGGTGTTCGGCGACGACGTGTTCCGCACCGACGCGCCGTGTCGTCTCTCCATTGTGCCGCGGTGGCTCGTCTCGGACGGCGCCTGGCTCGACCACATCGGCGGCGAATAGCCTCGTACGAGTAGCAGAACGCCGACGGCCCACGGGAGCCGATCCCCCGCAGCCGCCGGCGTCGCTGTACGCACGCGCCGCTGGCTAGGCGCTCACCCGCAGATCGACCACCTTGCCGGTCTCCGCGGTCACCGGGAACTCCCCGGTGTACCCCTTCGAGGCGAGCACCCGCACCGTCCACCGGCCGTCGGCCGCGAAGAACCGGAAGGTGCCCTCCGATCCGGTGGCGACCTCGCCGACGAAGTCGCCCGAGGCGTTCAGCAGCCGGGCGTAGGCGCCGCTGAGCGGCGCGCCGTCCCGGGTCACCACGCCCTGGATGACCGCCTGGTCACCGGCCTGCACGTCCGCCAGCGCCACGCCGCCGACCGGCGCGCCGCAACCGTCGTTGCTCACTTGGCCTCCCCCAGCTCGACGGGCACGCCCACCAGCGAGCCGTACTCGGTCCACGAACCGTCGTAGTTCTTGACGTTGGGCAGGCCGAGCAGCTCGTGCAGCGCGAACCAGGTGTGCGACGAGCGCTCCCCGATCCGGCAGTAGGCGATGATGTCCTTCTCCAGGTCGACCCCGGCCTCGGTGTACAGCTCGCGCAGCTCCTCCTCGCTCTTGAAGGTGCCGTCCTCGTTGGCGGTCTTGGCCCACGGGATGTTGCGCGCGGTCGGGATGTGGCCGGGCCGCTGCGAGGTCTCCTGCGGCAGGTGCGCCGGGGCGAGCAGCTTGCCGACGAACTCGTCGGGCGAGCGCACGTCCACGAGGTCCTTCGTGCCGATGGCCGCCACGACCTCGTCCCGGAAGGCACGGATCGCGGTGTCCTGGTCCTTCGCGGTGTACTGGGTCGCCGCGCGCTCGGGCACGGCCTCCACCAGCTCGCGGGAGTCCAGCTCCCACTTCTTGCGGCCACCGTCCAGGAGCTTCACGTCCTGGTGGCCGTACAGCTTGAAGTACCAGTAGGCGTAGGCCGCGAACCAGTTGTTGTTGCCGCCGTACAGGACGACGGTGTGGTCGTTGGCGATGCCGCGCTCGGAGAGCAGCTTCTCGAAGCCCTCCTTGTCGATGAAGTCGCGCCGGACCGGGTCCTGGAGGTCCTTCTTCCAGTCGATCTTGACGGCGTTGCGGATGTGGCCCTTGTCGTAGGCCGAGGTGTCCTCGTCCACCTCGACCAGGACCACGTTCGCGTCGTCCAGGTGAGCCTCCACCCAGTCGGCGTCCACGAGGACGTCGGAGCGGCTCATGGGGAACCTCCTTGATTCGATGTGCCTGTGCGGTTGTGCGGTGCTGTGATGGCCCGGTGGCGCCGCGGCCTGCCGCGACGCCGGGAGTCGGCGGTCAGGCGGCCCGGCTGGACGGGAGCACCCGGCGGATGCCGAGGTACATCTCGCATCCGAGGCAGAACCCGAAGGCCGCGTTGAGGAAGGCGGCGAGCAGCGCGGCGGCGGTGGCGGCGATGCCCAGCCAAGCGCCCACGAAGAGGTAACCGATCAGCCCCACGAGGCCGAACACCAGCCCGACGGCCTGCGCGAACCGCGGCGGAGCGGCGTCCTCCAGCTCACGGGGCGGCGCCAGTCGCGGACGCACGAACCGCGCGTACAGCAGGCCATAGGGCGAGTAGCGCACGCCGGCGACCGCCCCGACCGCGAACACCGCCGTCTGCACGGCGAGCAGCCACGCACTCGCGCTCACGAGGACGGCGACGAGTACGACGGTGGTGATGGCAGCGGCGAAGCGCTGCCCTCTGGGGTCGACCTTCATGGTGTGCTTCCCGGCTGCGTGGGCGGAACGTGGGGGACGGCGACGGGAACGCTGGCGGTCACCCCGCTCCGGTACCGGCCGGAGCCGCGGGTCCGCGCTAGCCGCGGGAGCGACAGCGCGCGGTGGTCACGCGGCAGAAATCGACCGCGCGGCGCTTCGTGAGGAGCGCGTCTGTCAGGAAGGTCACGCTGATGATGTTACGGGCTGGCGTACGCGATGTCACGGGTGCGCTGCTTCACAAGATCGATCATCTCGATCGGATGAGTGGGGAACGCCCTTGGCCGCTACCCGATGGCCCGGCCCAGTGCCGCGATGACGTCGGCCCGGCGGGGCTGCCCACTGGCGCGGGTGCTGACCACACCGTGAGAGTCCAGGACGAGAACGGTGGGCGTGCGCAGAATGTTCAGCCGGCGGACGAGGTCGAGATTCGACTCGGTGTCGATCTCGACATGCGCCACGCCCTCCACCATCGCGCCGACCTCGGCGAGGACGCGCCGGGTGGCCCGGCAGGGCTGGCAGAACGCGGACGAGAACTGCACCAGGGTGGCGCGCTCCCCCAGTTCCGCGCCGACCTCCTCGGCCGTCAGCCGTGGAGCCTCCGGCCCGGTGCCCTCCACCGGGCCGCTCACCGCGCCGGGTCCCCGCGCCGCGCGGAACCGGCCGGAGCTGCGGCGCAGCGCGAGGGCGAGAACGGTGCCGAGCAACAGCACGACGGCCGCCGCGGCGCCACCGGCCATCTGTTCCGGAGCCACGGCGACACCATCCCCTCATCCCGGTCCGTCGTCACGGACGCCGCCCTTCCCGTTCACCCGCCACGGGAGGCCCACCGCCCGTTCCGCCACGGGAGACCACCCTCCCCGTTCACCGCCACGGGAGATCGCCCTCCCCGTTCACCGCCACGGGAGGCTTACGGCGCCACGCCCGCGAGCGGGACGTCGGTGCCCTCGCCGGTGAGCTGCACGCCGTTCGGCAGCGCCTCGACCTCCGTGACGCGGACGTCGAAGGGCAGCTGCGGCAGCTGGAGAGCCACGGAGAGCCGGTCCGTCACCACCGCGCTGATGTCGATCTGGGACTCGCCGACCTGCACGTTGGTGGGAGTCACGGTCACGGTGTCGCCGTCGACGGCGACCTCCAGATCGCTCTGCACCGGCACGCTGAAGCCGCTGACGGCGAGGTCGCCGGCGATGCGCGGCGCGCCGTTGTCGGTCTCGATGACGATGCCCTCCGGAAGCCGTTTCTGCAGCTCGCTGTACGGGAGCATCACCGTGGCCTCCACGGAGCCCGCGGTGATCGAGGGGGTGGTGAGCAGCTCACCGATGGGCGCCCGGACGTCGCGCAACGTCGCGTCCACCCGCTCCAGCTGGACCTCGTTCACCGTGAGGGCGCCGGTGACGATGTGGACCTCGCTGTAGCTGCCGGCCGCGACCTGGTTGAGGAACGGGAAGCCGCCGATCGTGACCTCGGGCTCCGTGGTCATCTCGTACTGCTGCGCCGCCTGGTTGGCGATCTCCCGCTCCAGCGCGTAGTGCAGGCCGCGATCCGCGGCGACCACGAGGACCAGCAGCAAGATCAGGAAAACCAGAAATTTTCGCATGGGGGGTTCCAGCACACTCCCGTTGACACTGCCGGCTCTCTCGGCAGGGGTACCTTGCGGGCCGCGGCGGCACCGCCACTGGGCCGACCTGGCGACGAGGCCCGAAACACCTAGGAAGCGTACTTCAAACCCGCGCTTTACCCGTTTTTCGGGCAGGTTTCTCAGCGAACTCTGAGAGAGCGGCCGGTGAACAGTCGCCCCGTGCCGGGGCCGGAGCTCAGCGCGGCATCAGCATCATGGCCAGGTTCTCCGTGGCCGAGGCCCCGGACAGCGACAGCTCGATCACGTTGGTCGCCACGACGTGCGGGGCACGGCGGCGGGCGAACGCGATCACGTGCGGCTGCTGCTGGTGCTCCTCGTAAGCGAGCTGATCACGGTACATGGCGTAGACGATCCGCTGGGACGGCGCGCTGGGGACCGTGTGGCAGGCGAACAGCAGGGTATCCGGCTCATGCCGGCTGACCTCTTCCACCACCTCGTCGGCGCAGTCGTCGAACGCGTCGGCGTGGCCCTCGGCCAGCGTGTAGATGGTGATGATGCCGCACAGCCGCGACGGCTTCGCCGAGACTCCGCCGCCCGGGCCGTAGTCGTCGTAACCGTCCTGGTCCTCGTAGTCGTCGTAGTCGGAACGGCCCGAATCGGCCTTCCGGCGCTTGCGCCGCACGTCATCCTCCTCCGGGTCATGGCGGTCGTCGTAGTCGTCGTCCCAGGCCCGGTCGTCCTCGTCCTGGTCGGCATCGGGTCCCCCGGCACGGCGCCCGCCACGGCGCCGGGAGCGTCGTTCGCGCGGCGGGTCGGCGGCCCGCGACGCCGCCACCCACAGGCAGGCCAGTGCGCCGACCATCACGAGCTGGCCCAGGATCCCGAGCCCGAACCTGCTGACCAGGATCAGCAGCAGCGCCGCAGCGGCGAGCAGCCCCAGCACCACCAGCTCGTGCCGGGACAGCCGCGGACGCTCGCCCATCCGGCGGGCGGCCACCACCGCGCAGGCGACGAGTGCGACCACCACGGCGATGTGCACGATGGCCAGCAGCGTCATGGGGATGACGTCGTAATGGTCGCCGGCGGGCGGGTAGCCGTTGTCGTACCGGCCGCGCAGCCGGTCCAGACTCAGCACGACGAGCGGGACGATCGACAGGGTGGTGGCGACCAGCCGCGCGCCGAACCGTGCCCGCGGCGCACGCATCACGTACTCCACGGCGCCCCAGCCGACGAGCAGCGGGCCGAAGAGCCCGACGCCGATCTGGAAGATCCGGAAGGTGACGCCGGAGAAGTCGAGCAGCGCGCCGGGGAAGGCGGCGCTCAGCGCGATCGCGACACCGATGCCGGACGCCACCCACGCCGCCATGTGGAGCCGCGGGTGGCGGTAATAGCGCGCGGTCAACGCCGCGGTGGCGCTCCAGGCCACCAACGCGACGACGAATGCCAGTCCTACCTCCACCATCCCGCTAATGATGCTGTACTTTCGCCCCAGAACGCGCATCCGGCCGCTAATTGGGGACCTCGCCCTCCGGCGATCTCGCTGCACGTGGCACGATGCGCGATCTTGGTGTGAGTTACCTCACGAGCCATCGTGCCGCTGATCCGGCGCGCATTCGGTGTCGTGGCGGGGACGTAGGCTCGGGACCATGCGGGGCCATCTCCAACGTCGCGACGACGGCCGCGCCGCGCTCACCGGAGAGGCGGCCGCGGCCGTCGCCGAGCGGCGTACCGATTCGGCTGCGGCGCCGGGGGCGTCCGCCGCCTTCTTCGACGTCGACAACACCCTCATGCGCGGCGCGTCGATCTACCACTTCGCCCGCGGCCTCGCGGCCCGGGACCTGTTCACCACGCGCGACCTGGCGCGGTTCGCGTGGGCGCAGCTGGTCTTCCGGGTGACCGGCAGCGAGCAGCCCGACCACATCAACGCGGCGCGGGAGTCGGCGCTCGCGTTCGTCGCCGGGCACAACGTCTCCGAACTCATCGCGTTGTGCGAGGAGATCTACGACGAGACGATGGCCGACCGCATCTGGGAGGGCGCCCGGACGCTGGTGAACCGGCATCTGACGGCGGGCCAGCGCGTCTGGCTGGTCACCGCGACCCCGGTGGAGCTCGCCGACATCATCCGGCGCCGTCTGGGCCTGAGCGGCGCGCTGGGCACCGTGGCCGAGTCGGTCGAGGGCGTCTACACCGGCCGGCTCGTCGGCGACCTGCTGCACGGTCCGGCGAAGGCCGAGGCGGTGCGCGCGCTCGCCGAGCGCGAGGGGCTGAACCTGTCGGCGTGCACCGCCTACAGCGACTCCTACAACGACCTCCCGCTGTTGTCGATCGTCGGCCACCCCAACGCGGTCAACCCCGACGACGACCTGCAGGCGTACGCCGAGACGCACGGCTGGCCGGTGCACGAGTTCCGCCGCCACCGCAGAGCGCTGCGGGTGGGGGTTCCGGCCGCCCTGCTGGGCGCGCTGATGGGCGGCGTCGCGGTGGGCATGGCCCGGCGGCGCCGTCACTGATCCGGTGCGCGGCCGCGCCCGGGCCCACCCCCGGTGGGTGCCGCCGGAGGCGGAGCGGACGTCAGGCCAGCAGTTCCCGGACCAGCGCGGCGCTCCACCACCGCTCGACCCGGTCGGCGGGCCACCCGCGCTCGACGGTGAGGGTGGTGTAGACGTCGACGTTGCACAACGCGGCGTAGACGTCGACGGCGGTGGCCGCGTCCAGGTCCTCCCGCAGCACTCCGGCCGGCCATGACGCGAACACCCGGCGCCGGGTCTCGTCGCCGCGCGCGCGGCCGTCCGGGTAGGCGGTCGCGAGTTCGGGCTCGGTCCGCCCCGCCTCGCGCAGCAGCAGGATGACGTCGCCGGCGCGTTCGAACAGCCGCCGGTCGTACCCGGCCATCGCCGCGAGCTGCCGCGCCGGGTCCGCGCCCGGGGCCTCCAGCTCCGCGAGCATCCGCGGCGCGTCGGCGGAGAGGTCCGCCGCGTCGGCCAGCGCCCGTGCCAGCCCCGCCTTGTTGCGGTACGCCGCGTAGACAGTCGGCACCGAGACCCCCGCCTCGCGTGCCACGTCGCGCACGGTCGTCGCGGCCCAGCCGCGGGAGACGAACAGCCGGCGGGCGGCGTGCGCGATCTCCGCGCGGGTTCGCCGCGCCTGCTCTCCCCGGCGCATTGAGTCGTAGCGGCGCCGGCCGGACTCGGTGGTCACCTGCTCCCCCTTTTCATTTTATGCTAGTTATATTGAATATGACTTGCCTCAACCAACGAGACGTGGCCGCTGTGCGGTTCTCCAGAACCGGCGGCGTCGCGGCCATCGGATTCGCCACCGCGATCGTCCTCGCCAACGTGCTGATGGTCCCGGCCGGACTGCCGCACACGGGCGCGGATCCGGCCGAGGCTGCCGCCTTCTTCGGCTCCCACGGCGGCATCGTCGGTCTCGGGTCCGCGCTCACCCCAGCCGCCTGGGTGCTCGCCACCGTGTTCGGCGCCGCCGCGGTCGGCGCGCTGCGCCCCTCCGAACGCGACCGGGGCGAAGCGTGGTCCTTGGTCGGCTTCGCGGGCCTGCTGCTGCAGAACACCACCTTCGCGGCGGTCGCGGCCGTCCGGCTCGCCCTGACGCAGGAGGCCATGGCGGCCCCGGTGCTCTGGGCGCTGCACGACACGCTGTTCACCCTCAACGGCACCTTCCTGGCGCTGGCGCTGCTCGGTCTGTCGGCCGGCGGGCTGCGCGCGGGTCTGCTCCGGCCGTGGCACGGCGGCCTCGGGCTGCTGTCCGCCCTGCTGCTGTTCGCCTCGGCCACCCTCGCTCCGCTGGTCGTCGAGCACGGCGGCCCCCTCGGGCTGCTCGGTCTCACCGGCTGGCTGATGTGGGTGGTCTGGGTCGTCGGGTACGGCATCGTCCTGCTGCGGCTCCCCACCGCCGCACGGTCCCGGGCGGCGGCGGGCCCGGCCTGACCGGACTACCGGCGGAACGGGTCGCCGCGTTCCACGACCAAGCGGTCGAGGGTGCTCTGGATGGTGCCGCGCACCTCGCCGCTGATGGCCTCGATGGCCGCCGGGTCGTCGGCGGCCTCGTCCGCGAGGTGGGCGGTCGGCAGCGGGACGCCGAACTCGATGATCCACCTGGTCGGCAGGGGGACGAGACCGAGCGGGCCGAGCAGCGGGAAGGCCGGCGTGACCGGAAAGTAGGGCAGCCGGAGCAGCCGCGCGAGGGCCGGCAGATCGCCCACCTTGGGGTAGATCTCCTCGGCGCCCACGATCGAGCACGGCACGATGGGCGCGCGGGTGCGCAGCGCGGTGGCGACGTAGCCGCCCCGCCCGAACCGCTGCAGGCGGTACCGCTCGGCGAACGGCTTGCCGATGCCCTTGAAACCCTCCGGGAACACGCCCACCAGTTCCTCGTTGCGGAGCAGCCGCTCGGCGTCGGCCGGTGCCGCGAGGGTGTGCCCGGCCCGCCGGGCCAGGCCGGAGAGCAGCGGGACGTCGAGGACCAGATCGGCGACCAGCATGCGCAGCCGCCGGCCGGCCGGGTGGTGGTCGCGCAGGGCCACCTGGAGCATGAGGGCGTCGAAGGGCAGCACCCCGGAGTGGTTGGCCACCAGCAGCGCCCGGCCGGTAGCGGGGACGTTGTCGAGCCCGCGCAGCTCGATCTGGAACCAGTGGTCGTAGAAGAGCCGCATGAGGGGCAGCAGGGCGTGGTCGGTGAGCTCGGGATCGAACCCGAACTCGTCCGCCTGGCTTCCGCCCTCCAGCCGGCGCCGGAAGAAGTCCAGAGCGTCGGCCACCCGGTCGGGCGCGGCGGCGCCCGACGGCTCCGCGGTGTCCGCGGGCGTGGAAGGAGGCGGTGCCTGCTCCGGCACCGCTGGTTCGGGCGGGACCCCGGTCAGCGGCCGACCGCCGCCCGGACGCGGTGGGTGACCCTGCCGAAGATGCGCGCCGGCACGGCGGTGGTGTAGCGGCTCTCGGCGACGAAGGCGTCGAACGCCTCCTGCGAGGTGTAGACCGGCGACCAGTCCAGTGCGCGCCGCAGCTTCTCGACATCGAGCACGCGGCCGTAGCAGAGCGCCCGCAGCTGGTGCGGCGAGTAGTCGAGCTTGGCGCGCCGGGCGAGGCTGCCCACCAGGCTCAGGCCGCGCGCCGGGACCGGCATCTCCGGGCGTCCGGCGCGGCGCAGGCACTGGGAGAGCGGCATCGCGCCGGGTGCGGCTACGTTGAAGACACCGCGAACACCCCGATCGAGGGCCATGCGCCGGACGACCTCGACACCGTCGTCCTCGTGGATGAACTGCATCCTGGGGTCGTACCCCATCACGGTGGGCACGATCTTCAGACCGAAGTAGCTGGTCAGCGGGGTCCGCACCGACGGCCCGATGAGGTTGGCGAACCGCAGCACGGCGACGGAGAGGTCGGGCCGCCGCCGTTCCAGGCCGCGCACGTGCCGCTCCACCTCGGCGGCGTCCCTGGCGAACCCGGCCCGGCGGAACCGCGGCATCGGATCCGGCGCGTCCTCCGTGCACGGTTCCGGGTCGTACGGCCGCTCGCCGTAGACCGCGGCCGTGGAGCGGACGACCAGGCGCCGGACCGTGGCGGAGCGCTGGCAGCCCGCCAGCACCTGCATGGCGCCGAGGACGTGGTTCTCCCGCATGGCCTCCGGCAGGTCGGCGTTCGGCGGCGACGCCACCAGACCCATGTGCAGCACCGTGTCGGCGCCGGACTCCTCGATCACCTCGGCGACGCCGGCGTCGCGCGGATCGGCGCGCACGAACCGGGCGCCGCCCAGCCCGGATCGGGGGACGGCGGAGTCGACCCCGATCACTCGCTCGACGCCGGGGGCGGCCTGCAGCGCGGTCAGCACCCGCGCGCCGAGCTGGCGGGACACTCCCGTGACGAGTATGACCCGGCCCGTGCTGCCCTTGCGGCCCATTGGACACGCCTCCCTAAGGCGGATCGGAGGTGGGGCGGGGGAGAAGAAGTGATTCTCCGCGTCGACCACGGACCGGCCGTGATGCTCCGCGGAGAGGCGGACCCGCGTCGCTACTTCTTGTTGCGGCGCGCGATGCGGGTCTTCTTGAGCAGCTTGCGGTGCTTCTTCTTCGCCATCCGCTTGCGGCGCTTCTTGATGACGGAACCCATGGGATCACCTCTCGACGAGCAAAGGAGAAACGACGGCACACGCGTGCTGCGGACGCGGGTGACCGTCGAGGAGTGCGGCGGCGCGTCACCGGACGGGACGCGGCGCGACACCGGGGATACGCGCGCCAGGAGACGCGGCACCCAAGGAGCTAGCCTACCGCCTCGGACAATCGACCGGCGCCGGTGTGGGCACGGGGCGCCGGTCCACGGTCACGCCCCGGGCATCACGGGGCCGGCGGGGTACAGCTCGGCGGCGGGCTCGCTGTAGCCGACGCTGACCAGCCGGTGGTCCTCGAAGGTCAGCGTGGTGACGCTCGCCAGGTTGCAGCGCCGGCGGTCCGGGCGGTGCCAGAGCCGCTGGCCCTCGGCCGCGCGGCGCGCCATCCAGATGGGCAGCTGGTGGCTGACGCAGACGGCCTCGCGGCCCCACGCCTCCTTGCGGACGAGCTTGATGACGTCGACCATGCGGGCCACGATCGCGGTGTACGGCTCACCCCACGACGGCTGGAACGGGTTGTACAGCCGGTGCCAGATCCGCGGGTTGCGGATCGAGCGTGCCGAGAACGCGGTGCCCTGGAAGCTGTTGCCCGCCTCGGTCAGCCGGTCGTCCAGCCGGATCGACAGCCCGAACCGCTCGGCGACCGGTTCGGCGGTCTCCTGGGCCCGCTCCAGCGGCGAGGAGTACAGCGCGGCGACGTCGCGCCCGGAGAGCCAGACGGCGGCCCGCTCGGCCATCTCATGCCCTCGCTCACTCAGGTGGAAGTCGGGCAGCCTCCCGTACAGGATCCCCTGGGGATTGTGCACTTCGCCATGCCGGAGCAGGTGGACGACGGTGGTCGTGGACATCGTGCGGGACCGTTTCCCTTCGGTTCACTTCGCGCTGTCGATGGCGGACTCCGCCGACGGCGGGCTCGCCATCTGCGGCTCTTCAACGTTAGCGACCGCCGTGCGCATCGCCGCCACCACCGCCTGGACGGCCGGCCGCCGCGCGGCCTCGGCGCGCCACACCACGTAGAGATGGCGGACGAGCACCGGCCGGACCGGGACGGTCACCACGGCGGGCGGCAGGATGCCGCGGCCGAGCCGGGGCAGGATGGCGATGCCGAGTCCGGCGGCGACCATGGCGAGCTGGGTGGGGTACTCCGCGACATCGTGCTCGATCCTGGGCTCGACCCCGCTCTGCCGCAGCCGCTGGGTCAGCCAGACCTGGCAGATGTCGCCGGGCGGCGCGCAGATCCACGACTCCTCGGCCAGGGTGGTCAGCTCCACGGAGGACGAGCCGGCCAGCGGGTGCCCCGCCGGCAGCACGACCTCGGCCGGGTCGTCCAGCAACGGAGCCTTCTCCAGGCCGTCGGGGATCGGCAGTGGCGAGCCCTGCCAGTCGTGCACGATGGCGAGGTCGAACTCCCCGCGCTGCACCTGCGGCAGCGCGACCTTGGGATCGGCCTCGAAGAGCCGGGTGGTCAGCTGCGGGTGCCGCTCGGCGACGTCGCCGAGCACCCGGGGCATGATGCCGCGCGCGGCCGTGGGGAACGCCGCGACGCGGAGCCGCCCGACGACGCTGCCGCGCTGCGCCTCCAGATCGGCCTCGGCCTCGGCGACCAGGGCGAGGATGCGCTCGGCGTGCCGCACCAGCAGGTGGGCGGCGTCGGTCAGCCGGACGCCCCGGCCGCTGCGTTCCAGGAGCCGGGAGGCGGTCTCCCGTTCCAGCTTGGCGATCTGCTGGGAGACGGCGGAGGTGGTGATCCCGAGAACGTCGGCGGCGGCGCTCACCGATCCGTACTCGGCGACCGCGTTCAGTGCCCGGAGCCGGTCGAGATCCAACATGGCACGAGTCTAAAGATCCGCTTAATCGAATCCCAGACCACCGTACAGCTCTTCTGCGCGGCGGTCAGGGGGGGCGGACCCGGGTCCGCCCCCCCCCCTGACCGCCCGTGCCGCCGTCAATCCACTGCGGCGGCGGCACGCGCCGCGCGCGGCAGCGCGGAGATCACCCGGTCCAGTGCCGCGTCGTCATGGGCCGCCGAGAAGAACCACGCCTCGAACGCCGCCGCCGGGAGGTACACGCCCTGGTCCAGCATGGCGTGGAAGAACGCCGCGAACCGGGCGGTGTTCTGCGCGCGGGCGCCGTCGAAGTCGGTCACCTCGGCGTCGGTGAAGAACACCGTGAACAGGCTGCCACCGCGCTGCACCCGGTGCGGGACGCCCGCGGCGGTCAGCTCGGCGGCGACCGCGTCGGCGACCAGCCCGGCGGCGCGGTCGATGTGCGCGTAGACCTCGGGGGTCGCGTTGCGCAAGGTGGCCAGCCCCGCCGCGGTGGCCAGCGGATTGCCCGAGAGCGTGCCGGCCTGGTAGACGGGCCCGGCCGGGGCGAGCTGGTCCATGAGGTCGGCCCGGCCGCCGAACGCCGCCGCCGGCAGCCCGCCGCCCATCACCTTGCCGAAGGTCATGAGGTCGGGCTCCACTCCCTCAAGCCCGAACCAGCCGGACGGGCTGACCCGGAACCCGGTCAGCACCTCGTCCAGCACCAGCAGCGCGCCGTGCCGGGCGGTGATCTCGCGCAGCCGGGCGTTGAAGTCGTTCTTGGGGGGCACCACGCCCATGTTCGCCGGGCACGCCTCGGCGATGACGCAGGCGATCTCCGCCCCGGCCTCCGCGAACACCCGCTCGACGGCGGCGATGTCGTTGTACGGCAGCACGATGGTGTCGGCGGCGCTGGCGCCGGTGACGCCGGGCGAGTCGGGGAGGCCGAACGTCGCCACGCCGGACCCGGCGGCGGCCAGCAGCGCGTCGACGTGCCCGTGGTAGTTTCCGGCGAACTTCACCACCTTGCCGCGGCCGGTCGCGCCGCGGGCCAGCCGGATCGCCGACATGGTCGCCTCCGTTCCGGAATTGACCAGCCGGACCTTTCGCACGGGGGTGCGGGCCACGATCTCCTCGGCCAGCTCCACCTCCCCGGGGGTGGGCGCGCCGTAGGAGGTGCCCGCGCCGGCGGCCTCGGCCAGCGCCTCGACCACGGCGGGGTGCGCGTGCCCGAGGATCAGCGGTCCCCACGAGCAGACGAGGTCGACGTAGCCGTTGCCGTCGACGTCGGTGAGGTAGGCCCCCTTGCCGGACACCATGAACGGCGGCGTCCCTCCCACCGCGCCGAACGCCCGGACCGGAGAGTTCACCCCGCCGGGCACGACGGCGCCGGCACGCTCGAACAGCTGCTGCGAAATCTGATGAGTACCCACGCGACCAGTCTGGCAGCCGCGCCGGCGACCCGGTGCCCGGCCCGGGCGTGCCCGCGGCCGGTGGCTAGGTTGGGTCCGCACACCACAGAGCGGCCCCGGTCACGGAGGAGCCATGCAGGAGGAGCACGAAGGTCCGGCCCGAGCGGCCGCGGAGCGGGAAGAGATCCGAGCGGCCGCGGAGCGGGAAGAGATCCGAGCGGCGGCAGAGCGGGAAGAGATCCGAGCGGCCGCGGAGCGGGGATCGGCCCGAGCGGCGGCAGAGCGGGAAGAGATCCGAGCGGCCGCGGAGCGGGGTTTCGCCACCGCCGATCTCGTCGACGCCCACGGCGACGCGCTGACCAGTTGCGAGACCCAGTTCCGGCGGTACGGCGGGCGTTCCCGGTTCCACGGGCCGATCGCGACGATCCGCTGCCATGAGGACAACGCGCTGGTGAAGGAGGTGCTCAACACCCCGGGCGACGGCCGGGTGCTGGTGGTGGACGGCGGCGGCTCGCTGCGCACGGCGCTGATGGGCGACCTGATCGCCGCGGCGGCGGTCCGGAACGGGTGGGCGGGCGTGGTGATCCACGGCGCGGTCCGCGACGTCGCCGCGCTGGCCGGTCTCGACCTCGGTGTCAAGGCGCTGGGGTCCAACCCGCGCAAGTCCGCCAAGACCGGCGCGGGCGTGCGGGATGTGCCGGTGGTCTTCGGGAACACGGTGTTCACTCCGGGCGCCTGGCTGTACGGCGACGAGGACGGGATCGTCGTCAGCGACCGGCCGCTGGGGCCGGCCTGATGGGCGTCCGGCGAACGTCGGCTCCTCGACGAAGTAGTGCTCCCGGTGGTCGGCCCCGCACTCCGGCGTGGGGCGGTACTCGTCGCCGCCAGGCGGGAGGCGGCCTGGATCGTGGACGGGGGCATGTCGGCGGCGATCACGAGCGTTCGGCGACCGCTTGACGGGGGCACCGTTCAGCCGGCCGTGCCGGGACACGGCGCTGAGCGCGCGGATCGGCCGGGCGAAGGCGGGACGCGGTCGTCCGGACGGACGTGCGGCGCGGTGCGAACGGCGTACCGGCTCATCGTCACGCACCGATCGTCGGCGCCCTTCACCATGCCCACAGCCGGTTCGGCGAACACCGATCAGCGATCCAGTGTCCTGAGTCGTTGATTCGACGGTGATCAGGACGCGATGCCCGCATGGCACAGCCCGGCCTCGTGAGACGGCCATTGATGATCAGTGACAACGACCGTTGCGCACGTGAGCGGATCGCCCGACGACGGATATCGGCGCGGTTCATGGCGCGGTGCGCGCGAATCGTCCCGCGCTGCCGCGATGGCGGATCCGATGCGCGGGCCGCCCGGGGACCGGGTATCCGGCCGCGGACGGTGCGCACATGGCGCGACCGCTATATCGACGGCGGCTTGGACTCCCTCTCCGGCGAGGAACGGCCGGGCCGGCCCCGCGACCCGGAACACTAGCGGGCCCGCGGCGCGAACTCCTCGCAGGCGTCGGCGAGGATGTCGAGCACCACGATGGGGTCCGGGAGGCCGACCGTGCGTGCGCCGTCTCTGGGCCCGCGGATCCATGCCGCCTGGTTGCCGGACGGCAGCAGGGACGGCGGCGCGAGGACGTAGCTGTCCCGGCAGTGCCAGCGCAGCCCCGGGGTCTCGTCGATGGTCTCGGGGACGCAGTCCAGGCGGCAGGACCACCACTCGTCCTCGTCCTCCGGTGCGCCGCGGGTGGCCACGAAGAACAGGTAGCGCTCCGCGTCGAGCACGGCGACCGGGCCCGCCGAGACGCCCGACCGCCCCATGCGCGCCAGGGCCATGACGCCCGCGCCGGCCGGTACGTCGAACACGTCGAACACCCGGCCGGTGGGCAGGATGATGTTCGCCTCGGGGCTGGCCGTCCACCAGCGCGCCACGGTGTCGGGGTCGGTCGTGGCCTCCAGCCCCCACGCGGCCGACAACGGATGTGCTCCGGGGGCCGGACAGCCCAGCCGGTCGCACAGGCACGCCCGGGGACCGTACCGGTCCGGCCGGGCGCCCCGGCAGACCGGCCAGCCCAGCGCGGCGTAGTCCAGCGCGGCGTCGAGCATGCCGCTGGGAGCCTGCCGGCGGCGTTTCCGCCTGCTCAGCACGTCGGCCATGGTCGCCCTCCAGTCGGGATCGGTGGTCAGCGGTCGGTCTGTGGTCCGCGCCCGTCCCGACCTTCGGCCCGAGGCCCGACCGGGAAGCGCTCTTCCCGGCTACCGCAGCAGCCGTGCGGCCTCGGCGGCCCAGTAGGTGAGGATCTGCTGGGCCCCTGCCCGGCGGAAGGAGGTGAGGGTCTCCAGGATCGCGCGCTCCCGGTCCAGCCAGCCGTTACGCGCCGCCGCCTCGACCATGGCGTACTCGCCGCTGACCTGGTAGGCCGACACCGGCACCCGGACCATCTCGGCGACCTTGGCGACCACGTCGAGATAGGCCAGCCCGGGTTTCACCATGATCATGTCGGCGCCCTCGGAGATGTCGAGCTCCACCTCGCGCAGCGCCTCCCGCACGTTCGCCGGGTCCTGCTGGTAGCCGGTCCGGTCGCCGAACTTCGGCGCTCCCTCGGCGGCGTCCCGGAACGGCCCGTAGAAGGCGGAGGCGTACTTCGCGGCGTAGGCGAGGATCGGGATCTCGGTGTAGCCGGCCTCGTCCAGCCCGGCGCGGATCGCCGCCACCTGGCCGTCCATCATCCCGCTGGGCGCGACCACGTGGACACCGGCCGCGGCCTGGGCCACGGCGATGGACGCGTAACGCTCCAGGGTGGCGTCGTTGTCGACCGTGCCGCTGGGCGTGAGCAGGCCGCAGTGCCCGTGCGAGGTGAACTCGTCCAGGCACAGGTCGGCCATGAGGACGATGTCGTCACCGAGGTCGCCGCTCAGGTCCCGCAGCGCCTGCTGCACGATACCGGCCGGGTCGTCGGCCGCGGAGCCCCGCTCGTCCTTGAACTCCGGGATGCCGAACAGCATCAGCGCGCCGACGCCCACCTCGGCCGCCTCGTGCGCCGCCTTGCGCAGGCTCTCGCGGGTGTGCTGCACCACGCCGGGCATGGAGGCGACCGGCCGGGGGGCGTCGATGCCCTCCTTGACGAACATCGGCAGGATGAGATCCTCCGGACGGACCCGGGTCTCGGCCACCAGCCGTCGCAGAGCCGGCGTGCGACGCAGCCGGCGCGGGCGGGCCACGGGGAATCGCGCGGTCATGGCGGGTTCACTCCCTGCTCGGACGGCCCGGCCGTGTGCGGCGGCCGGACCGGATCGGTGCGGCGAATCGGCGCGGCGTCCCGGTCCGGTCGCCGCACCGGGGTGCGGTGTGCTCCGGCCGGGTCCGCCGGTCGGGTTCTGACGAGGGCGCGCGCCCTCCTCCTGCTCCTGGTTCCGTACCCGCGATCGCCGTCGGCGTTCACGGGCGCTCGTCCCGGTGCTGCGGCAGTGCCCGTGTCCGTCGCCGGTCCATCCGCCGCGGCGACCGGTCAGAGGGTCTTGCGGCGCCGACCGCGGCGCTTCTGGCTCGGCCGCAGGACGGGCTTGCCCGCCTCGATGGCGGCGGCCCGCTGAGCGGCACCGTACTCCGAAAGCGCCGCCGCGAGGGCGGAAACCGAGGTTTTCGGGGCGACGACGTCGACGCGCAGCCCGAACTCCTCGGCGGTCTTGGCGGTCTCCGGCCCGATCACCGCGATCACAGTGGTGTTGTGCGGCTTGCCGGCGATCCCGACGAGGTTGCGGACCGTGGACGAGGACGTGAAGAGCACGGCGTCGAAGCCGCCGCCCTTGATGGCCTCGCGAATGGGGGCCGGCGGCGGCGCGGCCCGCACGGTGCGGTAGGCCGTGACGTCGTCCACCTCCCACCCCAGGTCGGCCAGCCCGGCGGCGAGCGTCTCGGTGGCGATGTCGGCGCGCGGCAGCAGCACGCGCTCGATCGGGTCCAGTTCCGCGTCGTAGGGCGGCCAGACCTCGACCAGCCCGGCGCCGGACTGCCGCTCGACCGGCGGGGTGAGATCCGGCTGGATCCCGAACTCGCGCAGCGCGGCGGCGGTCTGCTCGCCCACGGCGGCGACCTTCACCCCGGCGAACGCGCGGGCGTCCAGCCCGTACTCCTCGAACCGCTCGCGGATGGCCTTGACCGCGTTCACCGACGTGAACGCCACCCACTGGTAGCGGCCGGTGACGAGGCCGCGCACCGCGCGTTCCATCTGCTGCGGCGTGCGCGGCGGCTCCACCGAGATGGTCGGCACCTCCTCGGGCACCGCGCCGTACCCGCGCAGTTGTTCCGAGAGGCTGGCGGCCTGCTCCTTGGTGCGCGGCACCAGCACCCGCCAGCCGAACAGCGGCCGGGTCTCGAACCAGGAGAGCCGCGGCTGCTCGCGCACCCCCTCACCGACGATGAGCAGCGCCGGAGTGGTGACGTTGTTGCCCTTGGCGTCGGCGGCCTTGAGGTCCGCGGTGAGCCGGGCCAGCGTGGAGACGACCGTCGTCTGCTCGGTGGTGCTGCCCATGCGGGTGACCGCGACGGGCGTGTCGTCCGGCCGGCCACCGGCGATCAGCGACTTGCAGACCCGGTCGAAGCCGTGCCGCGGGTCTCCCTCACCGGCGAGGTCGGGGAACATGACGGCCAGCGTCGCGTCGCCCTCGGCGAGCCGGTCCCAGTCGGGCTCGGGGTCCCGGGCGTTGACCACGCGCAGCTCGCCGATCCCCGGGGGCAGCAGCGGCACCCCGGCGTAGGCGGGGACCGCGGAGATCGACGACAGGCCGGGGACGATCTCGAACTCGACACCGGCCGCGCGGCAGGCGTCGGCCAGGTGCGCGCCGCGGCAGCCCAGCAGCGGGTCGCCGCTGTACATCCGCACCACGCGGTTGCCGTCGCGGGCGTAGGCGAGCACCACGGTGTCGACGTCCTCGCCGCACTCGGCGGGGTCGACCACCGTGACGCCGGGCCGGCAGTGCCGCAGCAGCCCGGCGCGGTGCTTGGCGAGTTCCGGTCCGGGCTCGCGGACGGTGAAGACCACGTCGGCCTTGGCGAGCAGCGCGGCGCCCCGCAGCGTCAGAAGCTCCGCGTCGCCCGGTCCGGCCCCCAGCAGGGTCACGTGACCGGCGCGCGCGGTCGGGGTGTCAGGCCGCGGCTCGCGGTTCTCACTCTGCGGGTTCACGTACTCTCGCTCCTCTTCCTGCCGGCGTCCCCTTGTTCGGCGCGGGACGGGCGCCGGCGGTCGCTCTCAGGCCCGCGCGGCGGCGGCCACGATGCGGTCGGCCCCCCGTGCGATCATTTCCCGGGCGAGCGCACGCCCCAGCTCCGCGGCCGCCTCGACGGCCGCGCCCGGTGGCTCGGGCAGGTCCACGGCGCGCTCGCCGCGCACGGATTCGCTGCCGTCGACGGCCACGACCGCGGCGCGCAGCCGCAGCCGGCCGTCGTGGCACTCGGCGTGCGCCCCGACCGGCGCGGCGCAGCCGGCCTCCAGCTCGGCCAGGACCGTGCGCTCGGCGGTGACGGAGATCCGGGTCTCGGCGTGGTCGACGGCCGCGAGGTACCGCAGCGGGCCGTCGGCGTCGGCGGCACGGCACTCCACGGCGAGCGCCCCCTGACCGGGCGCCGGCAGCACCTGCTCGGGCTCGAACACGTCGGTGACGTCGTCGAGCCGGCCGATCCGGCCGAGACCCGCGTAGGCGAGCACCACGGCGTCCACCTCGCCCGCGGACACCTTGGCCAGGCGGGTCTCGGCGTTACCACGGATGGGCACGAACACGAGGTCGCGGCGGAGCACGGCGAGCTGCGCGGCCCGGCGTGGCGATCCGGTGCCGATCCGGGCGCCGGCCGGGAGGTCGGCGAATTTCAGGCCGTCGCGGGCGCACAGCGCGTCGCGCGGGTCATCGCGCTCGGGGACCGCCGCGAGGGCGAGGCCCTCGGCGGGCGCGGTCGGCAGGTCCTTGAGGGAATGCACGGCGAACTCGATCCGCCCCGCGGCGAGTTCGTCACGCAGGGCGCTGACGAACACCCCGGTACCGCCCAGCTGGGTGAGGTGGGCGCGCGTGACGTCGCCGAAGCTGGTGATGGGCACGAGTTCGATCGGGACCCCGGTGCGCGCGGTGATGAGGTCGGCCACCGCGCGCGACTGCGTCGTGGCCATGTTGCTGCGCCGCGTTCCGAGACGGGCGGTCGCGGAGCTCATGGTCAGCCCTCCTCGGCGGACGCGGGGTCGACCCGGGTGACCGCGTCCGGCTTGTGCGGATCGAGGTCGAACAGCTCGCGCAGCGCGGCCTCGTAGGTGCCGCCGTTGGGCGCGGAGGCGAGCTGCTTCACCCGGACGGTCGGCTGGTGCAGCAGCTTGTCGACGACCCGCCGCACGGCGTGGTCGATCTCGCCGCGCGCCCGGTCGTCGAGGCCGGGCAGCCGCCCGTGCAGCCGGGACAGCTCGGTGTCGACCACGGTCTGCGCCTTGCTGCGCAGCGCGACCACGGTCGGGGCGACGAGTTCGGCGCGGCGCACGGCCTGGTACTCGGCGACCTCCTCCGTCACGATCTCGCGGACGGCGGCGATGTCGGCGGTGGTGCCGGCGGCCTCGCCCGCGCCCTCGGCGCTGGCCTGCCGCAGGTCCTCGATGTCGACCAGCGCGACGCCTGGGAGGTCACGGACGGCGGGGTCGACGTCCCGGGGCAGCGCGAGGTCGAGCAGCACGAGCGGCCGCCCACCGCGGCGTTCGGCCGCAGCGGCCACGTCGTCCCTGGTCAGCACGAGGCCCTGCGCCCCGGTACAGGAGATGACGAGGTCGGCCTCGGCCAGCTCGCCGGCCGCGTGTTCGAAGGCCACGGCGCGGCTGCGCAGCGGCTCGTAGGCCTCGGTGAGGCACTCGGCCAGCCGCGCGGCGCGCTCGAAGGTGCGGTTGGCGACCACGACGGAGCTGGCGCCCTGCCGGGCGACCGTGTTGGCCGACAGCGCGCTCATGGACCCGGCGCCGAGCACCAGCACGCGCTGACCGGCGAGCGTTTCGGGGTGCGGGAGGGCCGCGGCGACCTCGTCGGCGCCGGTCGGCCCGGCGGGGGCGTGCGGGCAGCGGGGGTCGGCGGGGGCGGCGGAACGGCCGGAGGCGGCCGGAAGGTGGCGGCCGGCGACGAGCAGGCCGAGGCTGACCATGTCGGCGCCCGCGTGGTCGAGGTGCGTCTCGGTGTGCGCCCGCTTGCCGACGCGCAGGGCGCGCTGGCCGAGGTCGTTGAGCACCCGGCCGAGCGTGCCGTTCCCCTGCGCCTCCTTCACGGCGGCGCGCACCTGCCCGAGGATCTGGCCCTCGCCGACGACCATGGAGTCCAGCCCGCATGCCACGGAGAACAGGTGCTGGACCGCGCGCTCCTCGTAGTGCACGTACAGGTGCCGGGTGAGGTCGGCCAGCGCCACGCCGGTGTGCCAGGAGAGCAGTTCGGAGATGGCCGCCAGACCGGGGTGGAACTTCTCGACGTCGGCGTAGATCTCGACGCGGTTGCACGTGGCGACCATCATCACCTCGTTGACCGCGTCGGCCCCGGCCATCTCGGACATGGCCTTACGGCGCGCCTCGCCGCTCAGCGCGACGCGTTCCAATAGCGCCACGGGCGAGCTGCGGTGGCTCAGCCCAACGGCGAGGACACTCATCTGCACTCCAAAGCACGCGTCACTGCGACGCCTGGTACGACGGGAGGAGGACCCGTGCGGTCGCGGTGCCGACTGGTGGTCATCTCACGCCTCCAACGCTCCGATCCACCCCGGCCCCTCGTGGCCGTCGGCCTTCCGCTGCTCGTGGAAGGCCAGAATCTGGAGCTCGATCGACAGATCGACCTTACGCACATCCACACCGTCCGGCACACTCAGCACCACCGGCGCGAAGTTGAGCACACTGGTGACTCCGGCGCTCACGAAGCGGTCGCACACCCCTTGCGCGGCGGCGGCCGGAGTGGCGATGACGCCGATGGAGACCTTCTCCACCGAGACAACGTCCTCCAGGGTGTCAATATGCCGCACCGAGAGCCCCGCGACCTCGTCGCCCACCACCGCCGGATCGGCGTCGAAGAGCGCCGCGATGCGGAACCCGCGGGTGCCGAAACCCCCGTAGTTCGCCAGGGCCCGCCCCAGGTTGCCGGCGCCCACGATGGCCACCGACCAGTCCTGGGTGAGACCAAGCTCACGGGAGATCTGGTAGATCAGGTACTCGACGTCGTACCCGACACCACGCGTCCCATACGACCCGAGATGTGACAGGTCCTTGCGCAGCTTCGCGGAGTTGACCCCGGCGATGGAGGCGAGTTCCCCGGAGGAGACGGTCAGCGTTCCCCGTTCAGTGAGGGACTGGAGCGCGCGCAGGTACACCGGGAGCCTCGCGACTGTCGCCTCGGGGATTCCCCTCTCCCGGGGCCGTGGGGTACGGCGGGTCACAGGCGTGCGCTCCTGGGCAGCGGTCGGCAGTGCGGGTGGGCGGGCGCCGGTCCGCTCCGCCAGGAGTGGACCGCCGGTTCGCCGGCCACGGCCGCATGGATTTTGGCCCTAAGGTTACGCCCTTGTGAATGCGCGCACAAAGTGGGGGCCGCGTCCGGTGAACAGCCCGCTCACCCGCGCGAACACCGCCCGTTCCTGCCATCACGGAGCGGGCCCTCCGCCCCGGGTCACGCCAGCGCCGCCCGCAGCCGCCGCTCACTGACGCGCCAGAAGTCGTGCCGCTCGCCGTCGACGAACGTGACCGGGATCTTGTCCCAGTACTCCTCCTGTTCCTCCGGGGCGGCCGTGGTGATGTCGCGCACCTCGTAGGACACGCCGACGTCGCCGGCCACCCGTTCGATGACGCCGAGCGCCTCGTCGCAGAGATGGCAGCCGGGTTTCCCGAGCATCACGATCCTGTGCACCGGTGTTCCGGACACTGCGTCCACCGCTCCCTTTTCTTTTCGTCGTGATTCCGCCGGGCCGCGTCCGATTCCTGCCCCGGCGCGGCGTTGCGGGCCGCCCCGTGGGCCCGGTCAGCCCCCGGCGAAGGGCGGCAGCACCTCGATGCTGCCGCCCTCGCTGAGAGGCACCTCCGCGTGCGCCCGTCTGCCGACCGGACGCTCGTCGACCAGGAACGACGACCGGCGCAGCACCGCCAGCAGCCGCTCGTTGCCGCGGTGCCGCTCCCGGACGCCGTCCAGCGCCTCGGCGAGACTCGCCGCCGTGTAGGTCTCTTCCGCCACTCCTGCGGCTTCTTTGGCCGCAGCCCAGTACCGAATGGTTCCGCTCACCATCGATTGATTATCCTTGGATTTCTCGGAGGCTAATTCAGATGATTCTCACCGGGGGCAACGGCGCTTCCGAACCGACCGCTTCAGCCGCTACCGCGGGGTGACGGGAAGAGACGCATGAGCCACCTGCTGTTACTGACGAACTCCAACGAACCGTCCGACCAGGTCCTACCCGCGCTCGGTCTGCTGCTGCACTCGGTGCGCGTCGCGCCCGCCGAGGCCAGCGCGCTGCTCACGTCCGGTGGCGACCGCGGCGGGGCGGCCGTGGACGCCGTGCTGGTGGACGCGCGTTCCGACCTCGCCGCCGTACGCAACTTCTGCCGGCTGCTCAGCACCACCGGCCTGGACTGCCCGCTCATCCCGATCCTGACCGAGGGCGGGGTCGCGGCCCTCACCTCGGACTGGCAGGTCACCGACTTCGTGCTCACCACCGCCGGCCCGGCCGAGGTCGAGGCGCGGCTGCGGCTGGCCATCGGCCAGGCCGAGAGCTCCGGCGACGATCCCGACGAGATCCGTCGCGGTGACCTCACCATCGACGAGGCCACCTACATCGCACGGCTGCGCGGCCGGATCCTGGACCTCACCTTCAAGGAGTTCGAGCTGCTGAAGTTCCTGGCGCAGCACCCCGGGCGGGTGTTCACCCGGGCCCAGTTGCTCCAGGAGGTCTGGGGGTACGACTACTTCGGCGGCACGCGGACCATCGACGTGCACGTGCGCCGGCTGCGCGCCAAGCTCGGCGCCGAGTACGAGTCGCTCATCGGCACGGTGCGCAACGTCGGTTACCGGTTCGTCCCCGACCCCGCGTCCAAGGCGGCCAGCGAGGAGGCGGCCCGCCCGGCGGCCGGTGAGCAGCCCGCTCAGGCGAAGCGCGCGGTCCCGAGCCGCTAGCGAGCCGCGCGGGAGTTCGGCCGCGGACGGCGGCACGGTGCCACCGCCGTCACCGCCGTGTCACGGCCGGGACCGGCGGCCGTCGTCGCGATTTCGCTCGCCGGGGCCTCGTGTTCACGGAGCGGAGCGCCTAGGATACTGCAGCATCGGCATCGCACGGCCGCCACTCGCACGGCGGCCGTGCCGCGCCGACGGCGGCGCGCCGCGGCTCCCCGATGCGCGCTCCCGACGTCCGGCCGACCCCACGAAGCAGACGCACCCTCCGTCATCGCGAACGGAGCGCCCGAGACTGCCGCTGAGGAGGACTGCGCCATGGCGAGCGGCGCGAGTGGCCGACCGCTGGGATTCCCGGTACTACCGGTCCTGCCACTGGGTGTGGCCTTCACCGGCACCGCGCTGGTCGCCCTGGCTCCGGTGGCCGCCGCCGCTGACGCCCCGGCCGCGGTCCTGAGCACCGAGACGGAGACGGTGCGGCCCGGCGACGAGCTCACCGTGACGCTCACCGTCACGGCCCCGGACGACCAGCCCGTCTGCGCCACCGGAGAGCTCCGCGGCGCGCCCGGGTTCGACACGGTGCCCATGACGCCGGCCGAGGTGACCGCGGACGCCCCGGCGCGGGTGGAGGTGACCGGCACGGCCGAGGAGCCGGGCGAGCTGGAGTTCACCGGCTGGGTGGTCTACGGCGCTCTGGGCGAGGACGGTGCCTGCGCCGAGCCCACCGAGGAGCTGGAACCGGAGCCGCTCGTCGTCACGGTCGAGCCCGAGCCGAGCCCTGACCCCACCCCCTCGCCGACGCCCGACCCCACGCCCACGGACCCGCCGAGCCAGGAGTCCCCCACCCCCACCCCGGAACCGACGCCGACCTCCGATCCGCCACCGTCCGGGACGCCCACTCCGACCTCCGAACCGACTCGCGAGCCCGCGCCCACCGGCGAGCCCACCGACGACGGCGGCGCCGGTACCGGTGACGACACCGCCACGCCGACGTCCACCTCTTCGGAGGAGGCCGCCCGCACGCCGCCCGAGTCCCCGGTGCGGCCGGGCGGAGCCGCCTCCGCGCCGCGCGGAGAGGTCGACACCACCGTCCCGGGCACGCCCGGCGCCGACCTGTCGGAGCTGCCCACGGGCGCCCCGGACCTGCCGGAGGTCGACCCGGGGGAAGGGCTCGCCGAACTCCCCATGGTCACGCCGGGCGACCCCACCGGAACTCCCGCCGCCGCCGAGGAGGAACGGCGCGGCGGCATCGCCCCCAGTGCGCTGCTGCTCTTCCTGCTGTTGCTCCTGCTGCTGTCGGCGCCGCTCGCTCCCGCCCGGCGGGTGCGGGCCGGTGACGGCCCCTACCGGGGACGCCGCCGCCGCTCCTGACGCGGCCACCGGTCACGGCGGGCGGACACCCGGGTCCTAGACTCGGTCCATGAGCCACGTGCGCATCACCGGGAGCCTGACGGCCGGCGAGATCGAGGGGGTCCTCTCGCTCGCGGCGGCGGCGCGGGCCTCGGACGGCGTCGATCCGCTGTCCGAGCAGACGCTGCTCCGGGTGCGGCACGGCTCCGTGGCGGACGGCGTCCGCTTCCACCTGCTCTACGAGGGCCCCGGGTCCGCGCCGGACGCGCTCGCCGGATTCGCCTTCGCCGAGCGGGGGGACCCGGCCGCCGGGCCCGGCTCCGCCGAACTGGTCGTGGCGCCCGGCCACCGCCGCCGCGGGTACGGCGCGCGGCTGCTGCGCTCGCTGACCGAGGACTCCGGGCCGCACGGAACGCGGGTGTGGGCGCACGGCCGGCTGGCCGGCGCGCAGGCGCTGGCCCGGGCGGCCGGATGGGCGCAGGTGCGCGGGCTGTACAAGATGCGGATGCCGCTGCGGGACTCCTCGGGAGCGCCGGTTCAGCTCCCGCAGCCGGTGCTGCGGGGCGACGCCGGGGACCGGCTGACGATCCGCACGTTCGTGGTGGGAGCGGACGAGGAACGGTGGCTGCGGGTGAATGCGCGCGCGTTCGCGAGCCACCCCGAGCAGGGCGGGGTCACCCTGGCGGACCTCCGGCAGCGCGTGGCGGAGGACTGGTTCGATCCGGCCGGGTTCTTCGTGGCCGAGGACGCCGACGGGTCGCTGGTCGGCTTCCACTGGACGAAGGTGCACGCCGACGGCGCGGGGCTGAGCGACACCGAACCGGTGGGCGAGGTCTACGTGGTGGGGGTGGACCCGGACTGGCAGGGTTCCGGCCTGGGCCGCGCGCTCACCCTGGTGGGCGTCCGCCACCTGCGCGACCGCGGACTGCCGTGGGTGCTGCTGTACGTGGACGAGGCGAACCGGGCGGCGGTGCGGCTCTATGAGTCGATCGGTTTCACCCTGTGGGACGCCGATGTGATGTACGCCCCGGCGGGCTGATCCGCGCGGGCCGCGCGGCATCGTCGCAGGTCCGCAGGCCGCGCCCCGCACGCAGCGTGACCGATCACACCTGGTGCGCGATCAGACCTGTTCATAGCCGACATTTTGCGCATATGAGACCTGGTTCACCTGTTCGCCGCCCGCCATCCGCCGGTTATTCCGGGACTCTCGGCATGTCGTTCACCTTGCGTTCACTCTCGCTGGTCCGGCTGGTCACCTGCCCTCCCTACCTTCGCATTCGGCAGGGGACGCAACGGACCCGCCCAAAGGTGTAAGAGTCCAAAGGAAGGACCCCAGGGCTGTGAAGCTCTCTAGGTATGGCCAGTTCGCGGGAGTGGCACTTGCCGGCGCCCTGGCGCTTTCCGCCTGCGGCAGCGACCAGGCCGTGGACCCGAGCGAGAGTGGCGCTTCGGCCGCCACGGACGTGAACTGCGTGGACGGGGGCGGCACGCTCGCCGGCGCCGGCGCCAGCTCGCAGGAGAACGCCATGAACGCGTGGGTGGCCGCCTACACCGGCGCCTGCGAAGGCACCACGGTCAACTACGACGCGGTCGGCTCGGGCGCGGGCGTCTCGCAGTTCCTCGACGGCGCGGTGGCCTTCGCCGGCTCCGACAGCGCGGTCGCCGGTGAGGAGCTGGAGCAGGCCACCGAACGCTGCACCGGGTCCAACGCGATCAACATCCCCACCTACATCAGCCCGATCGCCGTCATCTTCAACCTCGACGGCGTCGAGTCGCTGAACCTCAGCCCGGAAGTGATCGCCGGCATCTTCAACGGTGAGATCACCACCTGGAACGACGAGGCCATCGCGGCCGACAACCCCGACGTCGAGCTCCCCGAGACCGACATCGTCCCGGTGAACCGTTCGGACGAGTCCGGCACCACCGAGAACTTCACCACCTACCTGGCCGAGGCCGCCGGCGACGCCTGGCCGCACGAGCCGAGCGGCGACTGGCCGGTCGAGCCCGTGGAGGCCGCGCAGGGCTCCTCCGGTGTCGTCTCCGCCGTCGAGGGCGGCCAGGGCACCATCGGCTACGTCGACGCCTCGCACGCCGGTGAGCTCGGCACCGCGGCGGTCGGCGTGGGCGAGGAGTTCGTCGAGTACAGCCCCGAGGCCGCGGCCGCGATCGTCGACACCGCCGAGCCGGCTCCCGGCAACGACGACGACCACGCCATCGAGCTGAACTACGCCACCGATGACTCCAGCGCGTACCCGATCGTGCTCGTCAGCTATGAGGTGGCCTGCATGAGCTACGAGGACCAGGCCGAGGCCGACCTGGTCAAGAGCTTCCTCGGCTACCTGATCAGCGAGGACGGCCAGCAGGCCGCGGCGGACGAGGCGGGCTCCGCCCCGATCTCGGCCGAGCTTCGCGAGCAGCTTCAGGGCACCATCGACCAGATCTCGGCCGGCGCCTGATCAGGTGCCCGGCGGTTCCACGCAGGGGTAGGACCGATCCCGGAAGGGGACGGTCCTACCCCTCGGGGCGTTTCGCGGGGTCTCCCGTCACCGGCCGTCCCCTCACGGCGGCGCACCGGACGGGGGGCGGCCCGCCCGGGCGCCACGGGCTCGGATACGGTACCCGACGGCCCGGCGCACACGGGCCGGTACCCAGAAGAGCACAGAATGTAACCGACCCCGTCATCGACTGTCAGCGCGACCGCGGAAGAGCGCTCCGCCCGGGAGCGCAGCAGTGAACCATCTCGACCGGAGTCCCACATGACCACCTCAGACTCGTCTACGGCGGCCCGGATCCCCACGGGCAAACGCCGGATGGGCGACGTCGTCTTCGCCAACACCGCGCGCGGATCAGGCGTCCTGATCCTGGCGATCCTGGCGGGTGTCGCGGCCTTCCTCATCGGCCAGTCCTTCGACTCGCTGAGCGCGAACACCGCCAACTTCTTCACCACGAGCGAATGGGCCGCCAACGTCCGGGAGGAGCCGGCGTTCGGTGTGGCCGCGCTGGCCTTCGGAACCGTTCTGGCCGCGGCCATCGCCCTGCTGATCGCCACACCGGTGGCCATCGGGATCGCGCTGTTCATCGTCTACTACGCGCCGCGTCGCATCGCCGCGGTCCTGGGGTACGTGGTCGACCTGCTGGCGGCCATCCCCAGCGTCGTCTACGGCCTGTGGGGCATCGGCTGGCTGGTGGGCCAGCTCGGGCCCTTCTACCAGCTCCTGGAGCGGTACCTCGGCGTCGTCCCGCTGTTCGCCGGGCCGGTGTCGACGACGGGCCGCACCATGCTCACCGTCGGGCTGGTGCTGGCGGTGATGATCCTGCCGATCATCACCGCGATGACCCGGGACGTCTTCCAGCAGGTGCCGCAGGCGCACCGGGAGGCCGCCCTCGCGCTGGGCGCGACCCGCTGGGAGATGATCCGGATGGCCGTGCTGCCGTTCGGGCGGCCCGGCATCATCGGCGGCGCCATGCTCGGTCTCGGCCGCGCGCTGGGCGAGACCATGGCGGTCGCGATGATCCTCTCCCCGTCCCTGGTGATCTCCTGGGCCCTGCTGCAGAGCGGCAACCAGACGATCGCGGCGCACATCGCGCTGCAGTACCCCGAGGCGACCGGCTACGGGGTGTCGGCGCTGATCGCGGCCGGTCTGGTGCTCTTCGCGATCACCCTGGTCGTCAACATGGTCGCGCGGTTCGTCGTCGCGCGTCGCAAGGAGTTCTCGTAAATGGCCACCGGTACCGAAGCCTCCCCGGCGCCCACCGGCGCCCACCTCCGCAACGCCGGGCTGTTCGGCGGGACGCTGCCCCGCTGGGTCCCGCCGGTGCTGCTCGCCGTGCTGGCGGCCGGCGCGGCCGGCGCCCTGACCGTCGCGGGCGCCTTCAGCCTGCCGCTGCTGGCCGTGTGCACCACGGTCGCCTACGCGGTGCTGATCACCGTCGCCTCGGCGATCGTCGAGAACGGCCGCCGGGCCACCGACCGGCTGGTCACCGCGGTCGTGTACACCTGTTTCGGCCTGGCCATGGTGCCGCTGATCTCCCTGCTGTGGACCGTGCTGGTCAACGGCCTGCAGCGGCTCGACGGGTACTTCCTCTCGGTGTCGATGAACGGCGTGACCCCGAGCATGGACGCCGGCGGCGTGTACCACGCGATCGTCGGAACGATCTCCATCACCGGGTTCGCGGCGCTCATCTCGATCCCCATCGGGCTGATGACCGCCATCTACCTCGTCGAATACGGCCGAGGGCGGCTCAAGCAGGCGATCACCTTCTTCGTCGACGTCATGACGGGCATCCCGTCCATCGTCGCCGGCCTGTTCGTCGTGGCGCTGTGGATGCTGCTGTTCGGCCCCGGCAACACCAACGGCGCCGCCGGCGCGATCTCGCTGTCCGTCCTGATGATCCCGGTCGTGGTGCGCTCCTGCGAGGAGATGCTCCGCCTGGTGCCCAACGAACTGCGGGAGGCGTCCTACGCGCTCGGCGTGCCCAAGTGGCTGACCATCGTCAAGGTCGTGCTGCCGACCGCGATCGCGGGGATCACCACGGGCGTCATGCTGGCGCTGGCCCGCGTGATCGGCGAGACCGCTCCGCTCATCCTCACGGCGGGCTCCTCCGCGGTCGCCATCAACTGGAACCTGTTCGACGGCCAGATGATGAGCCTGCCGGTCTTCATCTACTCGCAGGTCCGGATGGGCGGCGCCATCAACTACGAGCGGGCCTGGGCCGCGGCGCTCACGCTCATCCTCGTCGTGATGCTGCTGTTCCTGCTCGCCCGCCTGGTCTCGCGGTTCTTCGCCCCGAAGCTGGGACGCTGACCCCGGTCCCGCTCACCGCACGCTTTCCCGAAATCCAGAGGTACCCACCGTGTCCAAACGCATCGACGTCTCCGGACTGCACGTCTACTACGGCGACTTCCTCGCCGTGGAGGACGTTTCGATGACCATCGAGCCCCGGTCGGTGACCGCGTTCATCGGCTCCTCCGGCTGCGGCAAGTCGACCTTCCTCCGCACGCTGAACCGCATGCACGAGGTCACCCCCGGCGCCCGTGTCCAGGGCAAGGTCATGCTCGACGACCAGGACATCTACGCCGCCGAGGTGGACCCCGTGGCGGTCCGCCGCGAGATCGGCATGGTGTTCCAGCGTCCCAACCCGTTCCCCACGATGTCGATCTACGACAACGTGATCGCCGGAGCACGGCTGAACAACCAGCGGATGCCCAAGGCGAAGGCCGACGAGATCGTGGAGCGGTCGCTGCGCGGCGCCAACCTGTGGGACGAGGTCAAGGATCGGCTGAACCGCCCCGGCGCCGGCCTGTCCGGCGGCCAGCAACAGCGGCTGTGCATCGCGCGCGCCATCGCGGTGGAGCCCGCCGTGCTGCTGATGGACGAGCCCTGCTCGGCGCTGGACCCCATCTCCACGCTGGCGATCGAGGACCTCATCGCCCAGCTCAAGGAGAACTACACGATCGTCATCGTGACGCACAACATGCAGCAGGCGGCCCGGGTCAGCGACGTGACGGCGTTCTTCAACCTGGCCGGCACCGGCAAGCCGGGCCGGCTGATCGAGATGGGCGAGACGAACAAGATCTTCACCAAGCCCGACAAGAAGGAGACCGAGAACTACATCACCGGCCGGTTCGGCTGACGCGACCGTCCGCCCGGCCCGGTGCGGTCCGGCGGGCGACCTTTTCGCGGCGGGCGGTGCGCGGCAGCGCACCGCCCGCTCCGTTTCCCGGAGCGTGTGCGGTCAGGGCCCCAGCACCGCCTGTGTCAGCGGGAACGCCTGGTACAGCAGGTACACCGCGGCCGCGACCGCGGCGCTGCCGGGCACGGTGAGCAGCCAGATGGACACGATGTCCCCGGCCACGCCCCAGCGCACCGCGGACAGCCGACGGGTGGCCCCGACGCCGATGATGGCGGCCGTGATGGTGTGCGTGCTGGAGATGGGGACCTGCCAGATGAATGACGTGGCGTAGGTGACCACCGACACCGTCGCCTCGGCGGCGAACCCGCGTGCCGGGTCAAGGTGGATGACCCGGCGGCCGAGCGTGCGCATGATGCGCCACCCCCCGGTGGCGGTGCCCAGGGACATCGCCACGGCCGCCGCGAGCACCACCCAGTGGGGCACCTCGTATCCGCTCTGGTAGCCCGTGGTCACCAGTGCGAGCACGACCACCCCCATGGTCTTCTGCGCGTCCTGGAGGCCGTTTCCGAGCGCCATGGCCGCCGCCGAGACGCTCTGCGCGATCCGGAACTTGCGCCCCACCCGGCTGGGGCTGGCCCTGCGGAAGGTCCAGAGGATCGCGAGCATCAGCAGGTAGCCGAGCAGTCCGCCGGCGAGGGGGGACAGCGCCATGGGCACCACGAAGTCGCGCACGACGCCGGACCAGTCGACGGAGCTCGCCGAGGCCAGGGCCGCCCCGACCATCCCGCCGACCAGCGCTTGCGACGCCGAGGCCGGGATGCCGCGGTACCAGGTGAACATGTTCCACACGATCGCGCCGACCAGGGCGGCCGACAGCACCACGAGCCCATGGCCGCCGGGAAGCGGGGTGATGATGTTCGCGCCGATGGTGCGGGCCACGCCCTCGCCGAGGAAGGCGCCGACCAGGTTCATGACCGCCGCCATCACGACCGCGACCCGTGGCGCGAGCGCACGGGTCGTGATGGCGGTGGCGATGGAGTTGGCCGCGTCGTGGAAGCCGTTGGTGTACGCGAACAGCAGTGCCAGGGCGACGACCGTGGCCAGCGCTGCGGTTTCGGGGGGCAATCGACTGGGGTTCCGGTGGGGGGTCCGGTCAGGATTCCTTGACCGCGATGCTCTCGACGGTGTTGGCGACGTGCTCGAACGCGTCCGCGGCCGTCTCCAGTTCCTCGATCACGTCCTTGAGCTTGAGCACGGTGAGCGCGTCGTACTCACCGCTGAACAGGTGGGCGAGCAACCGCCGGTAGAGCTGGTCGGCCTGGTTCTCCAGCTGGTTGATCTCGATCCAGTAGCTGGTGAGGTCCTTCATCGAGCGCAGCCGTGGCATGGCCTCGGCGGTCAGCTCGGCGGCCCGTTCCAGCACCTCGACCTGGTCGATGATGCCCTTGGGCAGCCGCTCCAGCTGGTAGAGGCCGATGAGGTCGACGGCCGCCTCCATGGAGTCCATGACGTCGTCCAGACACGAGGCCAGCCGGTAGATGTCCTCGCGGTCGAACGGCGTCACGAAACTCTCGTTGAGCCGCCGCATGATGGCGTGGGTGCGCTCGTCGCCCGCGTGCTCGCAGGCCCGCATCTTCTCGGTGATGGCATCACGATCGGCGCCTTCGCTGATCAGCTCGACCAGCAGGCGGGCGGCTATGACCAGGTTGTTCGCGGAGTCCGCGAACATCTCGTAGTAGCTGTCATCACGCGGAGTCAGGCGCAGGCGCACATCTCTCTCCCGAAGTGCGGTGTTCGTTCGTGAGGATGCTATTGGCACCAACCGGGTAAACCCGGCAAAACCGACACTGAGGCCGCGCCCCTCTCCGGGCGCACCCTCACGGCACCCCCGTTGCTTCGGGCGGGGGCGCGTCACTCCTTGTTCACTTGGGATCACTCGCAATGCCTTGACCACTGGCAAAAGCCGAGGTCGTGGAGCAATCATCCTAACCGCCCCATTCCACGGGCGACAGCCCGGAAGGAGCGGCCGACCGGCCACCTGCCGTCGCCCGTGGGGGCGCCGAGCACATGAACAGGACACAAATCACAGTAGAACACACGATTCGTCGCTCCCGTCGTGGGCCGGAAATCCCACCGCCACCTCCGCCTTTCCGCCCGGACAGGGCGAGCCGTCCCGGCCCCTCCGCCGCGGGTCCGGGGCCGCCGGGCCGCCCGGGGCTCCGTTCTCCCGCTGCCCGCTCGGAACGCCGGCATGACACCGCTCGCCGATCGTTTCGGGATCGTGACGCGGCGCGCCGAATCGGTCCGGCGGCGGCGACTCCGCGTGCGGGCCTAATCTCGAATCCGTGCCCCCGAAACCGACCGCGGCCCAGCGCCGGCACGCCGCCCTCCGGACCGTTCTCGACGACCAGCTCGCCGCACTCGGCGAACCCGCCTACAACGGCCCCGACCGGCCCGTGCAGGTGCTGACCGCCTGCGCCGGGGCGGTACTGGAGGCCGCCCGCCGCGGCCTCTCCCCGGAGCGCGCCGCGGTACGCGCCGCGGTGCGGGGCACCCTGGACGAGCTCGCCCGGCGCGCGCCCGGGCACAGCCTGGAGGTGCGCGTCCCGCCGTTCGGAGCCGTGCAGTGCCTGGAGGGCCCCCGGCACACCCGGGGGACGCCGCCCGGCGTGGTCGAGACCGACCCGCTCACCTGGCTGGCGCTCGCGCTCGGCGACCGCACCTGGGAGGACGCGGTGGCCGGGCGCTCGGTCGCCGCCAGCGGGGTGCGCGCCGATCTGGCCCCACTGCTCCCGCTCTGGCGAGGAGCCGGGCCAGGTCAAGGCGAGGTGAGCCCCGCTTGACACGCCGCAGGTGATCAGCCACTAAGCTGGGGAGCGTGTCGCATCCCGACGGCCGGCTCAGCATGGACATCGATCCACTCGAACGCGGACCGCAGGACGCCTGTGGAGTGTTCGGGGTCTGGGCTCCCGGCGAAGAAGTCAGCAAGCTCACCTACTTCGGTCTCTACGCCCTGCAGCACCGGGGGCAGGAGTCCGCCGGTATCGCTCTCAGCGACGGCGAACGCATCGTCGTCTACAAGGACATGGGACTGGTCCCCCAGGTCTTCAACGAGGCGACCCTGGACTCCCTCAAGGGGCACCTGGCCATCGGCCACTGCCGCTACTCCACCACCGGGTCCCCCGTGTGGGAGAACGCCCAGCCGACGTTCTACTCCTCCCGCGAGGGCGGCCTCGCCCTCGGCCACAACGGCAACCTGGTCAACACCCCGGAACTCGCCGCGATGCTGCCTCCCGGCCGGCTGACCGCGACCACCGACACCGAGGTCCTCACCAGCCTGCTCGCCTCCGACCCCGACCAGAGCGTCGAGGAGGCCGCCGTCCGGCTGCTGCCCCAGGTCCGCGGCGCCTTCTCACTGGTCTTCATGGACGAGCGCACCCTCTACGCCGCCCGCGATCCGCAGGGCATCCGCCCGCTCGTCCTGGGGCGCCTGGACAACGGCTGGGTGGTCGCCAGCGAGACGGCCGCCCTGGACACCGTGGGCGCCACCGTGGTGCGCGAGGTGGAGCCCGGCGAGCTGATCACCATCGACGAGCGCGGTGTGCGCACCCGCCGGTTCGCGGCGGCGGCGCCCAAGGGCTGCCTGTTCGAGTACGTGTACCTGGCCCGGCCCGACACCACCATCGCCGGCCGCAACGTCAACAGCACCCGGGTGGAGGTCGGCCGCCGGCTCGCCCGCCAGCACCCCGCCGAGGCCGACATCGTCATCCCCGTCCCCGAGTCCGGCACCCCCGCGGCGGTGGGGTACGCCGAGGGCAGCGGCATCCCGTTCGCCCAGGGGCTGGTCAAGAACTCCTACGTCGGGCGGACCTTCATCCAGCCCAGCCAGACGCTGCGCCAGCTCGGCATCCGGCTCAAGCTGAACCCGCTGCGCGACGTGATCGCGGGCAAGCGCCTGGTCGTCGTCGACGACTCGATCGTGCGCGGCAACACCCAGCGGGCGCTGGTGCGGATGCTGCGCGAGGCGGGCGCCGCCGAGGTGCACGTGCGCATCTCCAGCCCGCCGGTCATGTGGCCGTGCTACTACGGCATCGACTTCGCCAGCCGGGCGGAGCTCATCGCGGGCAACCTCTCCAACGAGGAGATCCGCGCCTCCATCGGCGCCGACTCGCTGGGCTTCATCAGCCTGGACGAACTCGTCGCCGCCACCGAGGTGCCCAAGAACCGGCTGTGCAGAGCCTGCTTCGACGGTGTCTACCCCATCGACGTCGACGAGGACTCCCGCGGCAAGTACCTGCTGGAGAAGCCCTGCGGGACGCCGCGCGACACTCTCGCCGCGACCCGGCGCTGACGGCCCGCCCACGTACCGTTTCCCACACCGCCGGACCGCGCGTCCCGCGGCCCGCCCCGCCGACCGGTCTCGGTCGCGGTGGCGCCGACGATCCGCTTGAGAGGTTCTTTCCGTGGCAGAGGGTGCCAACACCACACCGGCCTACGCCGCCGCCGGAGTCGACATCGCCGCCGGCGAGCGTGCGGTCGACCTGATGAAGCAGCATGTGGCGCGCACCCGCCGTCCCGAGCTCATGACCGACGCCAGCGGCTTCGCCGGGCTGTTCCGGCTGGACACCGCCAAGTACCGCGCGCCCGTGCTCGCCACCTCGACCGATGGGGTGGGCACCAAGGTGATGCTCGCCCAGGCTCTCGACCGGCACGACACCATCGGCATCGACCTGGTGGGCATGGTGGTCGACGACCTCGTCGTGAGCGGGGCCGAGCCGCTCTTCATGACCGACTACATCGCCTGCGGCTCGGTCGTCCCGGAGCGGGTGGCCGAGATCGTCGGCGGCATCGCCGAGGGCTGCCGGCAGGCGGGCTGTGCCCTCATCGGCGGCGAGACCGCGGAGCACCCCGGAGCCATGCGCCCCGACGAGTACGACCTGGCCGGCGCCGGGACGGGGATCGTCGAGGCCGACGCCATCCTCGGCCCGGACCGGGTCCGCCCGGGCGACGTCGTCATCGGGCTGGCCTCCTCCGGACCGCACTCCAACGGGTACTCACTGATCCGGCACGTGGTCGACCGTGCGGGGCTGGACCTCCGGAGCGAGGTACCGGAACTGGGCGGACCGCTCGGCGAGGTGCTGCTGACCCCCACCCGGGTGTACGCCAAGGACTGCCTGACGCTGGCCGCCGAGGTGGAGGTGCACGCTTTCGCCCACATCACCGGGGGCGGGCTGGCCGCCAACCTGGCGCGGTCGCTCCCGAAGAGCGTGGACGCCGTCCTGGAGCGCTCGACCTGGACCCCGCCGCCGGTGTTCGGCTTCCTCGCCGAGTACGGGAAGCTGTCCCGCGCCGACCTGGAGGGCACCTTCAACATGGGGGTGGGCATGGTGGCGGTCGTCGCCCCGGACTCGGTGGAGCGCGCGCTGGCGCTGCTCACTGAGCGCGGCCTGCCGGCGTGGATCATGGGATCGGTCACATCGGGGACCGGAGAGGTGCGTGTCACGGGTGACCATGCCTGATCTGCCCGGCCGCCCCGGCGCGCGTCCCGCCGTGAGCGGCACGGCGGGTACACCGGACATGGTGCGGACACAGACGGGCCGGCCCGATCCCTCTGGGTGGATCGCACCGGCCATGTCTGCCTGTTGTCCGCGGACCCGGTTAGGCGGATGCCCCCTGCCGCCGACGGCTCAACCCCACAAGCTAGCGAAGACGGTCCGATCGCTCGGAGTCGTCCCCCGTGTCCCCCATGGCGTCGTTACCGCCCGCGTACTTGTCGGCAAAGTCCGCATAACGGTCGACCAGGTCGTCGTAAGGGTCTTCGTACGCGCCGTCCGACGCGCCCGCAGGCTCCTCGGACGACTCGTTGTCCTCAGCGACACCCAGCTCTGCCCGCAGCCGGTCAAGGTCGGTACCACCGGCTTTGTACTTCAACCGCCGGGCGACCCTCTGCTGCTTGGCCTTGGCTCGGCCGCGCCCCATTGGCTCGACCCCCTCAACGATTTGGGTTTTCCCAAACCCCAGATCACTAGCAAAACCGCAATGCCGGGCTGACGGCCGTCACCGCACTGACGACAGGCGCCAGCTTACGTACGGATACAACCGTACCCGGTTTGGAACCAACCTGCCTACGCCGCCCGCTGATAAGCGGACGTGCCGCTCCGGCGCGCCCTCGTCGGCGCGTCGCCGCAGCCTGACACCCCCGTATGCCCGCGCCCGCCGCGCTGGGGCGGGACGCCGACGGACCGGCGGGCGCCCGCGACGCATACCGCGGTGGGCCCGGTCCGTCCCCAGGCAGCATTCCCACCCGCCGCATGTTCAACCGGTGGAGTGCCACCGGCCACGATATGTGCCACGATGCGAGCGTGCTGCCCTACACCGCCTATCTCCGCGTCTACCAGCCCATTGCCGCATTTTCGAGCCGGGACCAGGCTTACTGGCGGGCGTACGCGGACTCCCCCGACCGGCCGCGACGGGTGGAGTCCGTGGCCGTGGAGCACGCCGAGAGCCTCCGGCGGATCGTCGCCACACCGCCGATCGTGGTCCCCGAGCACGAGAGCGGAGACGCCTACGTGCGCCGGATGGGCCGGGATCTCTACATCTGTCCGTGGCAGACCCGGCTGCGCTCCTGGCTGGCCTTCCGGGAGTTCCGGACCGCCACGCCCGCCCATCTCAGCGCGGCGTTCGTCCCCGAGACGGTCGCTCGGGCCGCGGAGTCCGGTTTCGAGCGCTGGCAGGAGCGCGGCGAGCCGGTGCGCACCCGGATCCTCACCAGCACGTGGACCGTCCCGCTGAGCTGGTTCGTCCCCTTCGCACCGACGGAGCGCTGCCTGGTGCTCGACGCGGCCCCGGGGCAGACGGCGGCGCGCGACGACTCCGGCCCGTCGCAGTGGGGGACGGCCACCGGACCGGCGCTTCCCGCCGGTAAGTGGGGCGAATCCGGTCCGCACGCGGCGACCCGGGCGATGCTGTACGTCGCCGAGGTCGCGGAGTCCCGCCGGCGGCTGGCCCGCGCGATCGCCGTGCTCCGCGGAACCGTGGGCGAGGGCGTGCTGCTGACCGCGGCCGAGCAGCTGGAGGACTGGCTGTCCGCGGTCGCCCACCCGCGCGGGCTGCTCGAACTGGACTACGGCGGCCTGGTGCACCTTCTCGATGACGCCGGACTACGCGCGGACGAGTCGGTCGCCGAGGTCGCCGCGGCGGTCACCAGCCTGGAGAACGGCCAGGAGGGACTGGCGATGGCGATGTACCACCGCTTGACCCGGCGTTGGCGCGCGGTGCAGGCGCTCGAACACGCGAACTGACGCGGTGCGACCGGGCGGCCCGGCCGCGTGACCGATCTCGCAGCGCACCCGGCCCGGACCGCTGACCTGTGCCGACCCGCGAGGGAACGCGAGAACCCGTCACGTTCCGCCGTACGCCACACCGCGCGCAACCTGGTGTACCAGGTTTCTGTTGACGTGATTCTTAATCCCTATCGGGTACACGTGGGATACCGCAGGACGAGTGACGCACTTGGCGTCAACATTGCCAAAATTGGGCATACCACCCGATATGACTCTCGCCGCCGCACAGGCCACACGGCGCCAAGCGCACGCTCAGTAACCGGAAACCCGCACCACTACGCCGTTTCCGCCGGCAGACGAGGGTCGCCGACTGTGAGCCACGACGCGGCCACCCAGGGTGGTCGGATGCACGAAAGAGCTGGTAAACGTACTCGTAGCACCCCTCGCCAGACCCACCGGTCCCGTTTCGGCCCCCCAGTGCCCTAGCACTTTCGGCCCGCCGGATCGCGAAAAACAGGGCCGGAGAACGAAGTTTTGACCGAATACGCCACATGCCACTAAACGTGTCGCTAGAATCACTCAGCGTGACGCACCGCATTGGCGACTTTGAGATGCCCCATCCAACAAAGTCGCGTTAAGTGGTCGCGTAATCACCTCGGGTGATGCCAATATAGACCTAGAGGGCAATATTGGACATCCGGGCCAAGTGCCAGGATAAGGCTCAGGATCGGTACACAGATCCAGGAGGAGAGGCCGTACACATGTCAACTCGCACGCCCGAGGCGGAGCCCCTGTTGACCCCTGCCGAGGTTGCCACCATGTTCCGCGTGGACCCCAAGACCGTCACGCGCTGGGCGAAGGCGGGCAAGCTGACCTCGATCCGGACGCTGGGTGGCCACCGCCGCTACCGGGAGACCGAAGTTCGCGCGCTGCTCGCCGGCATCCCCAACCAGCGCGCGGAGTAACCCTCCAGGCTCGTGCCGTATCCGGGGGGAAAGGACAGGGGGGACCGCCTGCCCGCCCTGGGATGGCAGGGTCGTCGGCGACGATCCGCCCGGGGTTCGCCCGGCAGAGCCGAAGACAGCGCTTGTACCGGTGTCCGGAGGGAGAGGGCCGGACAACGACAAGGCAGACGAACAGGACCAGCACGCGGACCGGAGTCGTGACCGCCGCCGACAGCGCCGTTCCCAGCGCCGAGGCACCGGATCATCCCCGCCGGTTCCGTCCGCGGAACACCCCCTGTGGGGCCGCGGACCCGGTCCTGGCCACCACCCTGATGCGGCCGGAGCCGTGGCACAGCCGCGGCGGACCGTCGGCGGCGCCATCGGAATCCCGTTCCCGATCGCGAGTCCCCTGCCGGCGGACCCGTCCGACCGCGCCGGAGCAGCGCGGCGGACCGGGGCGAGCAGCCCCGGTCCGCCGTCGTCCGCCCCGGACTTCGCCGGCCGGGACGGCTCCGCTCAGGAGACCACGTTCCCCTGGACGTACTCGGGCCCCCGCGCCTCCCACTCCATGAACCGTTCGGTCTCCGTCAGCAGGCTGGCGGCGAGCCAGACCGCGACTCCGACGTCGTCGGCGAGACCGAGGATCGGGGCGAAGAACTCGGGGACGAGGTCGATCGGCGAAAGGATGTAGACGGCCGCCAGGGCGAACAGCGCGACCTTGGACGCCGACAGTTGCGTGTAACGCCCGCGCAGACGCGCGCCGAGCAGCCGGGGGACCGCGGCCGCGCGCTCCCAGATACCGGGCCGACCGGGCTTGCTGCTGTCCTGCACGACCTTCCAGGCCGCGGCGCCGGCGGCCACGCGGTTGGACTTGCGCATTCTCTTCACCTCGGCATGTGTCGATGGGACGGGGGCCGCGTTTTGAGATATGACGCGTCTCCGCCTCAGGTTGTTCCCACTCACCGCTTCCGGCATTCCGCGGCTTTCCCCACACCGCCGAAGTTCCGGGTCTTTCCGGCATCACGCGCCGCACCAGGCCCACCTGCCGCAATGTCATGACCGGCGCGCGTGCCGTAGGTTGTGGGGCGACCCGTCCCTCCGCCGGCCGACCTATTTGGGGGAGCCATCCACATGACGCGCGGCCACGACCCCGACCGCCCGGGGCGCCCCCGGAGCGCCGGCCTGTTCGCCATGGCGACGGTCGTGCTGCTGGCCACCGGATGCGCCGGTTCCCTCGGTGGCGTCCCCGTCCCGGGCGCCACGGCCACGCTGCCGCTCCCCGGACCGGACGCGCCCGGTGACGACGCCCGGTCCCCCCAGGCCGACGACGCGCCGCCCACCGGGCCGCTCGCCGGGCTGACGGTCGTCGTCGATCCCGGCCACAACGGGGGGAACGCCGACGCGTCCGAAGAGATCAACCGCCAGGTCCCCGCCGGACCCGGGAGCAAGGCCTGCGACACCGTGGGGGCCGAGACGGCCGACGGCTACCCGGAGCACGCGTTCACCTGGGACCTGGCGCGGCGTGTTCAGGACCGGCTGGAGACCGAGGGGGCCCGGGTGGTCCTCACCCGCACCGACGACTCCGGTGTGGGGCCGTGCGTCGACGAGCGCGCCGAGATCGGCAACGACGCCGAGGCGGATGCCGCCATCTCCCTGCACGCCGACGGCGCGCCCGCAGGGCACCGCGGCTTCCACGTCATCGCGCCCGGCGAGGTGCCCGGCTACACCGAGGAGATCGTGGAACCGTCGATGCGGCTCGCCGAGGCGGTCCGCGACCACTTCGCGGAGCACGCCGGCCAGCCGCCGGCCGGCTACGCGGGCGACGACGGCATCGACGTCCGCACGGACCTGGGCGGTCTGAACAAGTCGACGGTCCCCAAGGTGTTCCTGGAGGTCGGCAACATGGGCGACCCGGACGACGCGGAACGTCTCACCGACGAGGCGTGGCGGGACCGCGCCGCCGACGGGGTCACGGCCGGGCTGGTGGAGTTCCTGCGGCGCGATTGAGCACGGCGGGGGCGGCGAGGTCCGGCGGGCCCCGTCCGGCCTTCCGGCCGGACGCGCGGGGTGGTGCCCACGGGCCGGAGCCCGGAGCACCACCCGGCGCCGCTACCAGGCGGCGAGCCGTTCCAGCGGGAACGGCGGATTGGCCAGCGGCCGAACGGCCAGCCGGAGCAACGGCAGCGGATTGTCGTCGCCGGCGATCCGGTTGACGTTCAGCGCGCCGCATCCGGTGCACCGGTGGACGATCGACCACTCGCCGTCACTGCGGACGGCGATCGAGACGGGTTCCATCCGTGCCGCGCACTCCGAAGCGCGGTCACCGGGGACCCGCTCGTCGACATGCCGGCTCCACAGGCAGTTCGGGCAGTGGTTACGGTGCGCCGTTCCGAGAGCGGTCAGCGGCACGTCCAGCCGGCAGTTGAGGCAGCGGAACGATTCCGGGCGCCGATGGGCGCGGGAACGGGAATCGCGTCGGGACACGTAGGGTGCTCCTTGCGTGAGAGGCGGGTGAGCCGAACGCGTGAGCGCTCCCCGCCGTCTCCGTGGAGGACCGGTCCGTGCTGGTCAGAGATCCGGCCCTTCGACGAAGACGCGAAGTACGCTCGGAGCACGCCGGGCCATAGGCCACCTCTCTTGGCAGGGAAACGGGACGGACCGTGGTCCGCCTCGACAGTGAACCCCGCGCAGCCGGTCACAGGCAACGGGTTTTCCGCGACCGCGCCGTGGGGTGCACGGCCGGCCGAAGGGACCAGTCGCCGCCGTCGGCCGCGCCCGCGGTCCGCGGCCGCACCGCACCGGTGCGGACCGTCCTCCGGTCGGTCAGCCGCCGGCAGTACCCCTCGACCGGCCCCTCCTCGTGCCGCGCCAGCCACCACCGGCCCCAGCACAACTGCGCGACGAGGACGGTGACCGCGACGGTGACCACCGGGTGCGGGCCCGCGTCCGGCGGCACCACGGACCGGCCCAGCAGGGCCACCGCGGGCGTCGCGGTCAGGTAGCAGGTCACCGGCATCCGCCCGAGGGGGCGCAGCACCCACGCGAGCGCCGCGCCGACCAGCGGCAGCCGCAGCACCAGCAGCACCGCCGCGGCGCCTGCGGCGGCGGTGAGCAGGCCGGTGAGGCTCTGGATCTGCGTCTGGTAGGGGCCGCCGGGATGTACCCCATAGCCGAGCAGCATGCCGGTCGCGCCTCCGGATCCGATCAGCAGCACCGCCCACAGGTCCCGCGCATCGCGCGGCGGCCAGGCGGCGGGCGGGTGGCGGACGGCGGCCATGCCGAGCAGCAGCATCCCCGGAATCACCCAGTGCCCGCCCATCACCGTGACGCCGAGCACGGTGCCGAGCACGCCGGCCAGCAGCACGATCCAGCCGGGCAGCCAGGCCACGGGGAACAGCACCACCACCGCGATCACGACGAGCGGGAACAGCACGTCGCCCGGGTGCAGCAGCCCGTGCAGGGCGCCGAGGACGGCGAGCACCGCCAGGGGCCGCAGGGAGCCGAGCCACACGGCGACGGCGCGCTCACCACGCCGGACCCGGTGGTCCGCCAGGAGCGTCCCGACGGCACCGGCGAGGAAGGCGAGCAGCGGCAGCACCCGCTGCTCGGCGGCGGCGCCGAAGAGGAGCGGCCCCATGTCGCCGAAGCCGGGGGGCGAAACGCCGCCGGGCGCGACCAGGAGCGGGCTCGCGGCGAGGACCAGACCGGCGACCGCCGCCCCGAGCAGGGTCTCCGCCTCGGGCCCTAGGGCGGCGGGCGGCTCCGGGTCGAGTGTGCCGGGCCTTCGGCGCACCGTGTCGGTCATGAATCGGCTCCCCCGCTTCCGGACGCTGTCACCTTCCAGAAATCGCGCACGGGAGGGGGTACGGCAACGTCCGGGAGGGCGGTGGGACGTCAACAGTTCCGAAAAAAGGGGCAAAGTCCGGGGAAATACCATGCCGAACAGGGCACGACGGACGTCCCTGCGCGCATGCTCCGCCCGAGAAGTCAGGCCGCGGCCGGCCCGCCGATCAGCTCCCGCCCGGCCGCGACTCGGGCCGGAGGCCGGCCAGCAGCAGGTCGGCGTAGTAGCCGCCGATGGCCGCCCCCGACAGTTCGCCGTCGGGGCGGTACCACATGCCCAGGTGGTGCACGGCACCGAAGAAGTGGTTCACCACCAGGTCGGCGGGGATGTCGGTGCGGAAGTCCCCCTGCCGCTGGCCGGTCCGGATCATGTCGCGAAAGCGCTCGTGGTACTCGCGGCGCTGCCTGCGCACGGCGCCGCTCCGTTCCTCCGAGAGCATGTGCAGCGAACGGAAGAAGATCACCGTGTCGTCGAGGTTGTCCACAGTGGTGTGGACGACGTCGGCCGCCGCGGCGTGCAGCCGCTCGGGGAGTGGCCCCTCGGCCGTCGCGAAACCCTCCAGGCGGCGCGTCTGCATCGCGAGGACCCGCTGGTAGACGGCGAAGAGCAGGTCCTCCTTGGAGCTGAAGTAGTGGTACATCGCGCCCTTGGTCACCCCGGCCGCGTCCACGAGCTCCTGCACCGACGTGCGCTCGAACCCGCGCTCGGCGAACAGCCGGGTGGCGACGGTCAGCAGGCGGTCGGGGACCGAGAGGGAGTCGAGGTCCGAAGCGGAGGCGGCTCGCCGGTCGGTCTCGTCAGCCATGCGGTACTCCCTCGTGCGGTGGTCGTCGGTCCGGCTCCGGGCGGTGCCGGTCCGCTCCGGCGCCGCCGGTCCACACATCTCCCTCAGCGTAATGGAACGGACATACCACCCGGTCGGTGCCGGGCGTGGCCTGCGCCACGGGTGGTCTCGGGCCGGGCCACCGGGCACCATGGCGAGGTGGCCGATCCGCTGTGGACCGACGTCGCGCATGACGTCGATCCCGGGCTCATGGGCCCGCTGCCGAATCCGCGGGTCCCGCGCACCTCGGTGGCGGACTTGCAGATCCTCCTCGATCTCGTCGGGGAGCGCCCCTGGAAGTGCCGGTACTCCGAGGGCGCGACGGTGCCGCCGGTCCCCCGGGCGGACGCGGTGTTCGCCCGCCCGGCCCACGCCGAGTGCGCCGAATTGCGGGTCCGGCCGTCGCCGGACGTCCTGGCGATCTTCCGTTTCCAGGCGGCGGAGGAGATCGACTTCGACGTGGATCTGCGGGAGCTTCAGGGACCGGACCGGCTCGACCTCTTCTGCCGGTTCCTGCGGGACATCGGCCGTCGGCTCGGCAGACCGGTACTGATGGACCCGGAAGGCGACCACTGCCGTCCGGTGCTGGGATTCGACGTCGCCGCCGATCGTGGCGTGCTCCTGGCGGATCCACCGGCCGGCTGATGTCCGGCGCGGCGGCCGGGAGATCGGCGCGCTCGCGCACCGGCCGATGCTCACGGTGCCCACCGACCGTCCGGTGCATCAGATCCGCACCGCGATCAAGGAGACCGGCCGGGGCGGCCCCGTGGAGCTGCCGCCGCTGATCGACGCGCCGTTCGACGACGAGGGGGCGGTGCCGGCGGTCCTCGCGGCCGAGCCACAGCCGCCGCGTACGGCGTCGGGCACCTGCTCATCAACCGCGACCCGGACCGGCCACCGGCCGATGGCCGACGTGGCCCGTGCCGCCGTGTTCGCAATGAGGTGGACGCCGCGCCGGCTCTCGCCCGCGACACGCCGCGCCCGGCAGGATTCGCGTAATCGGCCGCGTCAGCGCAGGTCACGGCGGCGGGAGCGGACGGACTTCAGCGACACGCCGAGAGGGCGCCGCGGTCGCGTCCTAGGCTGGCGGCACGGCCGACTCGGTGAACGACGCTGGCCATCGAACGTATGTTCGACTATAATTCCGGCCTGTGAGTCTCTACAACGAACGGATCGACGTCAGGTCGACCACCGGCGGCCACCCCGCGCTCTTCGCCTGGCGCGGCCACATGTATCGCGTCCGCCGGATCATCGGCACCTGGGACAGCGCCCCGCACACCCCCGAGTTCGGCGCCCGCAACGGCACCGACGTCCGTCTGGTCCGGGTGGCGGCGGAGTCCGACCACGGCCAGGCCAACATCGCCGACATCAGCCTCGACACGGCCACGAACAACTGGACGATGCGCCGCCTCTGGAACTGACGCTTCGCGATCCCGGCCGGTCCGGCGGGTGCTCGCCCGGCCGGCCGGCACGGTCGGCGTGAGCCCGCGGCCCCTTCGCCGCCCGTCACCGCCTTCGACGCGGATCCACGCTCCCTCCGCGCGGTCGGCGCGCGACGCGGCGAGGAGGTCGTCGAGCGCGTCCTGCGGCCCCTGCAGCCGCGTGACCTCCCGCGCCATCCGGGCGCGCTCCTCATGGAGGCTGATCCAGCAGCCGCGCGATCACCGACGTCGGCCGACCCCGGCGAGCAGGGAGCGGATGCGGCGCACCGTCTCGGCGTCCGCTTCGGTGTGCTCACGCTGGCCGTGGCATGCCGTGCCGACCGCGGCGGGCCCCGATGCTCGCGGTAACGGAGCAGACGCCGACTCACGCGGTCTCACCCGCCAGATCCCCGACGCGCATCCGGCCTCCCCCCACCGCGCTTGACCTTCACACCCGTGTCAAGCCGTAGCGTCCCGTTGTCCTCGACGCCATCGAGCGGGAACTTGAGGAGTCGGCCATGCCGCGAGCGTTGGTCATCGGAGCGGGTCCGGGCATCGGCCGCTCCGTCGCCCGCCGGTTCGCGCGGGAGGGCGTGCCGATCGCCCTCCTCGCCCGGAGCGAGCGGAGCGTGGGGAGCGTGGCCGCTGACGTCGCGGCTCTGGGGGGTACAGGTCGTCACCGCGACCGCGGCCGGTGCCGAGCTCGGGATCCCGGACGTCGTGGTGTACAACGCCGCGGTGATCCGGCCCGGCGCTCCCGGCGACCTGACCGCGCGGACGCACCTGGACGGATGGGCGGTCAACGTGGTGAATGGTACGGACCGGCGGGCGCGCGGCCTCCGTCGCCGTGGGCGGGGTCGTCACGCCGGGCACGGCCTTCGACCCGGACGACATCGCCGAGCAGTACCGGCGGCCGCACAGCCGGCCGCGGCACCTCTGGGACCAGGAGGTGCGGCACGGCCGAGCGTCCTGGCGGCGGGCCGGCCGGGTCCGCGTCAGGCGTCGGCCTGGTCCTCCGCGGCGCCGTCGCCGCCGGAGTCCTCGCCCTCGGGCTCCTCCCCGCCGCCGTCCTCGGCCACGCACTCGTTCGTCGGGACATCGCCCACGTCGCTGAAGCCGAAGGCCACGGCCTCCCACTCCCCGGCGTCGTTCAGCTCGTACATGGCGTTCGCGGTCGCGATGCCGGACGCCGGCGAGTTCGGCAGATCGGAGACGTCGCCGCTCTCCAGGTCCTTGAGCTTCAGGTAGCGCTGGTCCACACAGAAGTCGATCTGCACCAGATCCGCGGAGTAGGCGCCGACCAGGCCGTCGTAGAGCCGGATGCTGCCGGCCGGGGCGGCCCCGGCCTCCGCCCACTCGTCGAGCAACAGGTTGAGCGACTCCACCGACGGACTGTCGTCCTGCAGCCAGGTGTCGATGAACGCGCGGTCCTCGCCGCCGCCGTACGCCGACTGGTACAGCGCCGCGTAGGTCTGGAAGAAGGCGTCGGTGGCCTCCCGCTGCGGCGCACCCGCCGGCTGGTCCAGCTCGATGATCACCTCGACGTCCTCGGGGAAGCCGTCCTCCCAGCCACCGGCCGCCGGTTCCGCGCTGGCGGCGGCGTCGGGCGACTCCTCCGACTCCCCCTCCGAACCGCATCCCGCCAGGACCAGACACGATCCGACCGCCACCGCGCCCAGCAGACGCTCCCGTGCTCGCATGCCGCGCTTCGCCCCTTCCGTCCCGCCACGGCCGTCCACCGTGGTCCGTGCCGCCCCGGCGCCGCTCATCCGGCGCCGAGGTGGGCACCACCCTGACGGCGGGGAAAGCGCTGTCGCAAGCCGCTCGTGGTGTGGGAAAACCGACGGAACGCCGTCGGCCCGTCCCGCATCTAACGGGCACCTGTCAGGTCTCGGCGGTGGCGTGGGCGGCGGTGGCACGGCAGACTCGACGGCCATGACGGAGGTTCCGACGGCCCGCTACAAGGCCCTGGTGGACGTGCACGTCCTGCTGCTCCGCGACGACGCACTGCTCCTGCTGCGCCGGGCGCACACCGGTTTCGCCGACGGCCAGTGGCAGCCGCCGGCCGGCCACCTGGAGGCGGGCGAAAGCGTCCTGGCGGCGGCACGGGAGGCGCGGGAGGAGGTCGGCGTGCGGATCGACCCGGCGGCGCTGCGGTTCGGGCACGTGTGCCACCACCGCAGCGCGGAGGGCCGGGTCGGCTTCTTCTTCGTCGCGCGGGAATGGGCGGGCGAGCCGTACAACGCCGAGCCGCACAAGCACGACGCGGTCGAATGGTTCCCGCTGGCCGCCCTTCCGTCCGACCTCGTCGACTACTGCGCGACCGGAGTCGCGGGCGCGCTGGCCGGGGTCGGCTTCGGCCTGCACGGCTGGCCGGACGGCGGCTGACCCGTTCGCTGCGGACCCGGCTCGGCGGGGGCGGCCGGGAGTCGTTCTACGATGTCAGGCGATGCGCATTCTCGTGGTCGAGGACGACGACCGCGTCGCACGGGGGCTGGTCACCGCGCTGCGCAACGCCGCCTACGACGTCACCCGGGTGTCCACCGCCGCGGCCGCGCTGCGCGCGCCGGCGGCGGACGTCGTGCTGCTCGACCTCGGGCTGCCGGACGCCGACGGCATCGACCTGCTCCGCCGGCTCCGCGAGCGCCCGGAGACCGCGATCATCGCCGTCACCGCGCGGGCCGAGGAGCGCGAGCGGGTGCGCGGGCTCCGCTCCGGGGCCGACGACTACGTGGTGAAGCCGTTCGGGATCGCCGAGCTGCTGGCGCGGATCGACGCCGTGCTCCGCCGGACCCGGGCCGCGCGCTCGGCGGCCGGCCGACCCGAGCCGCCGCTCACGGTCGGCCCCCTCTCGGTGGACGTGCGGGCGCGCGAGGCGGTGCTGGACTCCGCGCCACTGTCGCTCACCCGCAAGGAGTTCGACCTGCTCGCCCTGCTGGCGGCGCGCGCCCCCACGGTGGTCAGCCGGGAGGCGATCCTCGACCAGGTGTGGGGGGCGGCCTGGGAGTCGTCGTCCCGGACGCTGGACACCCACATCGCGGCGCTGCGCGGCAAACTCGGGGAGCGCGTGCGCATCCAGACGGCACGCGGCGTCGGCTACCGGCTGACCGCCGGGGCGGACTCGGGCTGAGTCGTGCTGCGCAGACTGCTCGTCGTGCTGCTGCCGCTGGCCTTCCTGCTGGTGGGAGCGCTGGGGGTACCACTGGCGACGCTGGTGGCCCAGCAGCGCACGGAAGAGATGTACGTCGACCGGCTCAACGATGTCGGCCGGTTCGCCTCACTCGCCGACTCCGCGCTCGCGACCGGCCGCACGCAGGCGCTGCGCATGGAGCTGGAACGCTACGAGGAGTTGTACGGGATTCCGGTCGCGCTGCTCGATCCGTCCAGCGAGGTGGTGATCAGCTCCAGCTCGGGCGGCCGGGTCACCGAGGCGCTCGCCGCTCTGGGCACCCGCCCGGTGCTCGCCCAGGCGCTCGCGGGGTACCGTCCCGAACCGCCGACCGCCGTGTGGCCGTGGGACGACCGCCCACTGATCCTCGCCGAGCCGGTGGGCCGGGACAGCGAGGTGGTGGGCGCCGTGGTGCTGGTGTCGCCCACGGACGAACTGCGCTCCGCCATCCTGCAGAACTGGGGCGCGCTGGCGCTGCTGGAGCTGGTCCCGCTGACCGGACTCGCCGCGGTCGCCTGGCCGGTGTCGCGGTGGGTGCTCCGCCCGGTCCGGACCCTGGACGAGGCCACGGCCGCCATCGCCGAGGGCGACCTCACCGTACGAGCGGACTCGGCCGGCGGCCCGCCGGAGCTGCGCCGGCTGGCCGCGTCGTTCAACGCGATGGTGGACGTGGTGGAGCGTTCCCTGCACCGCCAGCGCGCGTTCGTGTCGGACGCCTCCCACCAGCTGCGCAACCCGCTGGCCAGCCTCCGCCTCGCGGTCGAGAACCTGTCCCCCTACCTCACCGAACCGGAAGCGCGGGCCGCCTACGACGACGCGGTGGAGGAGGCGAAGGCGATGAACCGCATGCTCAACGCCCTCCTCGCCGCCACCCGCCTGGAGAGCTTCAGCAAGGCCGAGCCGGTGGACCTGGACCTGGTGCTGGAGACCCGGCTGGAACGGTGGCGGACCCTGGCGGCGGAGCGCGGACTCCACCTGGAGACACACGTCCCCGCTGGCCTACGGCTGCTGGAACCACCGGGCGGACTGGGCAGCATCCTCGACGAACTGATGAGCAACGCCATCAGACTGTCCGGCGGCGAACGCGTCGTGCTACGCGCCCGCCAGGGGGACCGGGTCGCCATCCACGTCAGCGACGACGGCGTCGGCCTGGACCCGGAAGAGCGGCAGAACGCACTGCGCCGCTTCTGGCGGGCGCCGAAGCACCAGAACGTGGTGGGCACCGGCCTCGGGCTCGCCATCTGCGCGGAACTGGTACAGGCGGCCGGCGGGGAACTGGCGTTGCAGCCGGGGCTGCCGCGGCCGCATGGGGACGGGTACGGGCTGGATGTCACGGTCCGGCTGCCGGCGGCGCCGATGGAAGTGGAATCGGAGTGACCGGAGTGCGGGGTTGGCCGATGGCGAGCTAGGACTGCGCTACCTGACCGATCTGTGCGGTTCATACATCAGGTGATGCGCGACCTGCAGTCCCGCGCGTACCTCGTCACTGCTCCGCAGCGATCCGAACCCAATGCCACCTGCGGCGGTCACCGCCCCACGAACCACGCCCCGCCGTCACTCGCCAGTGCGCGCTGGACCCTGGCGTGGATGTGCCGCGGCAGCGGCGGCATCCCGTCGATCGGGAACCACCGGACCTCCAGCGACTCGTCGCCGTCGGCGCGGGGCTCGCCGCCGACCGGGCGGCAGCGGAAGGCGATGTCCAGGTACTGCACCTGGTCGCCGTTCGCGTAGCTGAACGGCGGTTCGGTCACCACGCTGGAGACCCATAGCGGCTCGGCGTGCACACCGGTCTCCTCCAGGATCTCGCGGACCAGCGCCGTCGCGGGCTGCTCGCCGGGCTCCAGGATGCCGCCGGGGGTCGACCACTCGCCGTTGTCGGCCCTGCGGTGCAGCAGGATCCGCCCGGCCTCGTCCACGACGACGCCGGTCACCCCCATCAGCCAGAGCGGCCCGTGGCCGACGAGCTTGCGCAGTTCGACGATGAAATCGGGGGTCGCCATGACCCGACCCTACTGGCGCCCTGCGCCCCGCGGGCTCACGCCTTCTGTTCGCGGAACCAGCGCACCGCACCCGGGTGAAGGGGCACCGGTCCGGTGGCGATGCCGGTGCGGACGTTGATGTGCGCCGCCTCCGGGCGGTCGGCGGCGATCGCGGCGGACTCGGTGAACACCGTCTTGGCGACGACGTAGGCCACCTCCTCCGCCAGGTCGTCGCGTGCCACCAGCAGGTTGGGGATCGCCACCGTGTCGCACGCTGCGACGCCGGGGTAGGCGGTGGCGGGGATGGTGGCCGGGATGTAGGTGCTCGGATAGGCGTCGGCCAGCCGGTTCGCCTCCTCGCGCAGCGGCACGAACCGGATCTGGCTGCGCTCGGCGAGCCGGGACACCGCGGGTGTGGGGATGCCGGTCAGCGAGAACAGCGCGTCGATCTCGCCGGCGGTCAGCGCGTCGGCCGAGGCGGCCTGGTCCATGTGGACGGCCCGCACATCGAGTCCGGTCAGCTCGGCCAGGCGGCGCACCGTGAACTCGGTTCCCGACTCCTTCGCGCCGAACGACACCCGGCGCCCGGCGAGGTCGGCGAAGGAGTCGATCGGGGAGTCCGCGGCCACCACCAGGTGCAGGTGGCTGTCGTACACCCGGCCCAGCGCGGACAGACCCGCCGGGGGCTCGCCGCTCTCGCCCACCGCGGCGTCCAGGCTGGAGAACCCGATGTGCGCGCGTCGCTCGCGCAGCAGCCGCAGGTTCTCGGTGGAGGCGCTGCTGGGCAGCGCCGTGACCCGGGTCCGGGGGAGCCGCCGGTCGAGGAGTTCGGCGAGCGCCGCCCCGATCTCGCGGAAGACCGCGCCGGGCGGCCCGGTGGCCAGGACCAGCCGGGCCGGCCCGGACGCGCCGTCCGGCGCCGAGCAGCCGGCCAGCGCCGCGATGGCGCCGATCAGGGCCGCACGGCGGGTGACGACGGGATGTCCGGGCACGTGGTCAGCCTATGTCGGCCGCGCCGGGGCGCTCCGGGCGGCGGCGGGCCACCGGCCCAGCAAAGCCCCATTTCTCCGCATCTCCCCACACATCACCCATGGTGATGTCCGGCTACACACCGGCGCGAAATGTCAGATGAATCTGAAGTTTCGACCCCGTGGCTTGCCTGTTACGGGGGTCGGTGAGGAGCATCACGTGACGCCCCGCACATCGAACGCAGTGAATGGAGGTGCCCCGTGCCCGCCTTTGGACGAGCGGTCCGGCCCGGCGACGGCGGTTCCCCGGCCGATCCCCCGAAGCAGGACGCCACGAGCGGCCCCCGCAAGCGCTTCTACCACCAGCTCTACTTCTGGGTGCTGGTCGCCATCGCGCTCGGCATCATCGTGGGTGTGGCCTTCCCGGCGCAGGCGTCGGGCATGAAGTGGCTCGCGGACCTGTTCATCAAGCTCGTCAAGGTCGTCATCGCGCCGACCATCTTCTGCACCGTCGTGGTGGGCATCGCCAACCTCGGCGACCTCGCGAAGGCCGGCGGGCTGGCGCTCAAGACGCTGACCTACTTCATCGCCACCACGCTGCTGGCGCTGACGGTCGGCCTCATCACCGTCAACATCCTGCGTCCCGGTGTGGGCCTGAACCTGAGCTTCGACGAGGCCGACGCCGCCGACACCCTGGACGAGGCGTCGCAGACCGGCGGCGAGGGCATTTCGGGCTTCATCCTCCACCTGGTGCCGGACTCGTTCTTCTCCGCGTTCGTGGACGGCCAGCTGATCCAGGTCCTGGTGCTGGCGATCCTGGTGGCCTGCGCGCTCACCATGCTCGGCGGCCGTGCCAAGGGCGCCATCCGCGCGCTGGACACCTGCGCGCACGTCATGTTCGGCGTCATCAAGATCGTGATGTACGCCGCGCCCATCGGCGCGTTCGGCGGCATGGCGTACACCATCGGCGAGTACGGCGGCCAGATCCTGGGCAGTCTCGCCTACTTCATGCTCAGCTTCTACACGACCTGCGTGCTGTTCATCGTCGTCTTCCTGGGCCTCATCGCCCGGTTCACCGGCTTCAACCTGTTCAAGTTCATCCGGCTGATCCGCGACGAGCTGCTGATCGTGCTGGGCACCTCCTCCAGTGAGTCCGTCCTGCCGCGCATGATGGTCAAGCTGGAGGCCGCGGGCGCCAAGAAGTCGGTGGTCGGCCTGACCATCCCGACCGGGTACTCCTTCAACCTGGACGGCACCGCGATCTACATGACCATGGGCGCCATCTTCATCGCCCAGGCCACCGGGTCCGAGATCTCGGTGTGGACGCAGATCGGCCTGCTGCTCTTCATGCTGCTCTCCAGCAAGGGCGCGGCCGGCGTCAGCGGCGCCGGGCTGGTCACGCTCGCCGCCTCCCTGGCCGCCTTCGACAGCGTCATCCCGCTGGCCGGCATCGCGCTCATCGTCGGCATCGATCGGTTCATGTCCGAGGCCCGCGCGCTCACCAACCTGATCGGCAACGGCGTCGGCAGCCTGGTCATCGCCCGCTGGAACAACGACCTGGACCGGGACCGCCTCCGCGAGGTCCTGGACAACCCGAACCTCATCGACATGGACGCACTGATGCGCCCCGACCGCGGAGAGGACGAGAGCACCGGCACCGTCTCCGCCGACGAGCCGGCGCCGGCCGCCGCGGACGGCACGCCCGCGGCGCGGGCCGACGCCGGCAAGGAGCCCACCCCGGCCGGCTGAGCCGGCGGGCCCCGCGCCGGCCGTGCCGATCGGGTTCCCGGACGGGCGCCCCCGCACCTCCCCCAGGTGCGCGGGCGCCCGTCGCGTTCTCCGGGCGGCCATGGCCGCCGGACCGCCGGACGCGGGCGCGTACGATCGGAACGGCCATGAGGACCATCAGACGCGACGGCGAGTTCGAGACCGAGGTCAGGCGGTCGCGGTTCCGCTGCGCACTGGCCCGGGTCGCCGACGAGGCGGAGGCGCGCGCCTTCATCGCCGAACGGCGGCGGCTGCACTGGAACGCCACCCACAACTGCACGGCGTACGTGATCGGCCCGGACGCGCGGACGCAACGGTCCAGCGACGATGGTGAACCGTCCGGGACGGCCGGCCTGCCGATGCTGGAGGTGCTGCGCCACCGCGGGATCACCGACACGGTCGCGGTGGTCACCCGCTACTTCGGCGGCGTCAAGCTGGGCGCCGGTGGCCTGGTCCGGGCCTACGGCGGCACGGTGTCGGCGGCGCTCGACGCCGTGGGGGTCGTGGACCGGCGCACGCTCCCGGTGGTGGCCGTGCTGGCCGACTACCTGCTCGCCGGCCGGCTGGAAAGTGACCTGCGCGGCTCGCGGCACCACGTGCTCGCGGTGGAGTACGGCGCCGACGTCCGGCTCGACGTGGCCCTCGCCGAGGACGACGTGCCCGCCTTCGAGGCGTGGCTGGCCGAGGTCACCGGCGGCGCGGCGCTGTGCGAGGCCACGGGGAGCACCACGGTCGAGGTGCCGCCGGGCGAGGCGTGACGCCGGGGCCGGGTCGGGCACCCCGGCGTCCGCGGCGGCTCAGGCGGGCAGGTTCGCCTCGATCGCCTCGATGATCCGGGCGTCCTCGGGTTCGACGGAGGGCCGGAACCGGGCCAGCACCGTGCCGTCCGCGGCGACGAGGAACTTCTCGAAGTTCCACTGCACGTCGCCGGCCTCCCCCTCCGTGTCCGGGTGCCGGGTCAGTTCGGCGTAGAGGGGGTGGCGGCCCGGCCCGTTGACCTCGGTCTTGGCCAGCATCGGGAACGTCACGCCGTAGGTGAGCGAGCAGAACTCCCGGATCTCGGCGGCCGATCCGGGCTCCTGCCCCATGAACTGGTCACAGGGCACGCCGACCACGGAGAAGCCGCGCCCGGCATAGCGTTCGTGCAGCCGCTCCAGGCCGGCGTATTGCGGGGTGAGGCCGCACTTGGAGGCGGTGTTGACGATGAGCAGCAGCCGGTCGGCAGGGAGCGCGGTGGGCTCCCCTTCGAGGGTGCGCAGCTCGGTGTCGTGAATAGTCATGGTTCCGACCCTAGGCGGGCCGCCTCGATTCTGGGCCGTCGGCCCGCAACACCCGCGCCCGGACCCGCGGATCAACACGCCGGTGAGCGACCGGCCACGGGGCGTGTCGCCCGGCGGCCGGGCGTTCTAGGATTCGGCTACATGTCGTCGTCCTAGGGAGTGACCGCCGATGCGCGGCTGGCGGACCCCGTTGGTGCGCAGCGGGGGTCTCGTGCTGCTGCTGGCCGTCGCGGCGTGCACGGGAGGCGCGCCATCGGAGCCCGCGCCCGCGTCGCCGCGTCCGGTCCCCACCGCGTTCTCCGGCCCGGTCCCGCCCGGGCTCGGTGCCGAGCCGGTGCGGGTACTGCACGGAGCCGGCGGCGACGGGCCCGACATCCTCGACGACCCGATGGGCGTGCGGATCCAGTCGGTCGGCGACGCCTTCCTCATCAGCTCCAACAGCGAGGAACGGCACCTGCTGCAGCGCGCCGCCGACGGCGCCGCGCTGTGGGAGAGCGGTGAGCGGGTCGAGAGCTTCCGCACCGACCGTGGCGGAGCCGATGTGTTCGCGGTGACCTCCGGCGAGGGCGACCGCACCACGACCACGGTGGTGGACGCGGACGGGGAGACGGTGTGGTCGGGGTCCGATCCGCGCGACGGCTACCTGGACGGCTGGGTGGTGCGCCGTCCCTCCGGATGGAGCGCCGACGCCCCCTACGGCGAGTTCGCGGTGCGGGACACCGACGGCGACCCGGCCTGGACGTTCGCCTTCGAGGAGCCGACGGGCGAGGACGCCGGGAGCGACGGCGACGGATCCGGCGATACCGAGCGTACGGGCGTCCCCGTGGCCGCACGTGGCGACGTGCTGTTCCTGGACGACGGCACCGGCCGGCTGCAGGCGCGGGATCTCGGAGCGGACGGCGACCTGCTGTGGCGCGCGTCCGCCGACGATCCCGAGATCGCGCCGGGGCGCGCGCTCCCCCAGCCGCTCCCCCGGCTGGTGGGCTTCTATGATCTCCCCGGCACCGCGCCCGGCTCCGAGGGACGCGGGTCCGGCGGTCCCGATCCGGCGGAACCGTCCGGCGGAGCGAGTGCGGACGCCGGGTCCGGAGAATCCGGCGGCACGGAGCCGGACGACGGCCGCCCGACCGTTCTCATCCGCTGGGGGGTGCCCGAGGCCAGGTCCCGGCTGTCGCTGCACGACCTGCGCACCGGCGAGGTCCTGTGGTCGCTGCGCGAACCCGGCGCGAACCCGGTGGACCGCGCCTTCGGCGCCACGCCGGTGACCGGCACGGTGTTCGACCGCACCACCGGCACCCTGCTCGTCCCGCAGAGCAGCGGCGAGACGACGATGATCGGCCTGGACCTGGCGGCCGGGGAGATCCGCTGGCAGTTCGACGACGGTGCCGAGCGGGCGATCTCGCCCACGTTCGCGCTGGCCGGATACGTGTACGGGGACTCCCGTGGCGCCGACGACAACGACGACGTGCAGGTCGTGCTGGAGGCGGCCAGCAAGGACCTCCTCGCCGACGCGTTCACCGGATACGTCGAGGCCGTGACGGACGACGGCTACGCGCTGGTCGTCCAGGATCGGCAGCGTTTCGTCTTCCCACCTGCGGAGGACCACCCGACGGCGCACCGCCCGGCCGCGCCGTCGGGCACGGCCACCCCGCGCTGAGCCGGGTGGGAACGAACCCCACATCTCCACCAAATTGGTCGGGAGAGCGCGCAAAGCGGCGGCACTCCCTCCCCGAAGAGCCCCGACCTGGCGGCGCGCTCCCGCGAGGAGGCGGACACGGTCGCTGCCGGACTCGGCTCCCGCCCACGCGACAGGATCGGCCGGGACGCCCCCGCCGTCTCGATCGCCGACCGACCGCGCGTGTCACGGGAATCCACCCCCCGGCAGGTGCCCGGCCTCCCTCGTCCTGGCGATGCCAGGTGGCCCGCCCGCACCCCGGCCGCTTCCCTCGGGGCCGCCCCGGCCCCGGGGGAGCGCCGCCCGGCTACTGCCGGTTTCGAGCAGACTTCTCTACGATCTCGAAATATGAGCATGCCGGATAACCGACCCCCGACCGACGCGCCGCCGGACTTCGCCGAGGGTTTCCCGGAGCCCGATCCGGAACAGTGGCGGCGGCTGGTGGCCAAGGTCTTGCGCCGGAGCGGGGCGGAGATCGGACCCGATGAGGCGGCCCCGGAGCTCCGGCTGGCCCACACGACCTACGACGGCATCACGGTCCGGCCGCTCTACGTTCCCGGCGACGACCTCGACTCCGGCTACCCCGGACTGCCGCCGTTCACCCGGGGCGGGCGTCCCGAGGGGGCCGTCGCGCACGGCTGGGACGTGCGGCAGCGGCACGCACACCCGGATCCGGCGGTGACCCGCCGGGCGGTGCTCGCCGACCTGGAGAACGGGGTCACGTCACTGTGGCTGGTGGCCGGCCCGGCCGGGGTGCCCCCGGACGCCGTCCCCGACGTCCTGGCCGACGTCCATCTCGACTTCGCCCCGGTCACCCTGGAAGCGGGTGGCGCGTACGCCGCCGCCGCGGACGCGCTGCTCGCCGCGCACGCCGAGCGCGGCGTACCGCCGAGCGCGGTGCGCAGCGGCCTCGGCATCGACCCGATCGGCACGGCGGCGCGCACCGGCGAGCGGGCCGATGTGCGGGACGCGGCGGCGTTCGCGGCCGACCGCGCGGCCGGCCGCCCCGAGCTGCTCCTCATGACGGCGGACGCCACCCCCTACCACGACGCCGGCGGCTCGGAGGCCCAGGAGCTGGGCGCCGCCGTGGCCACCGGGGTCGAGTACCTGCGGGCCCTCACCGCCGCCGGCCTGCCGCTCGCCGACGCCGCCGCCCGCCTGGAGTTCCGTTTCGCGGCGACCGCCGACCAGTTCCTCACCATCGCCAAACTGCGGGCGGCGCGCGCGATGTGGCACCGCGTCACCGAGGTGTGCGGCCTGCCGGAGCGGCACCGCGCCATGCGCCTGCACGCCGTGACGTCGGCTGCCATGATGACGCGCCGCGACCCCTACGTGAACATGCTGCGGACCACCCTCGCCGCGTTCGCCGCCGGGGTGGCCGGGGCGGACGCCGTCACGGTCCGCCCGTTCGACGACGCCCTCGGACTGCCCGACGACTTCGCTCGCCGGATCGCCCGCAACACCCAGACGCTGCTGCTGGAGGAGGCGCACGTGGCGCGGGTCGCCGACCCGGCGGGCGGGTCGTTCTACGTCGAGCGCCTCACCGCCGAGTTGTACGCGAAGGGCTGGGCGTACCTCCAGCGGCTGGAGGCCGCTGGCGGCGCGGCCGCCGCGCTCTCCTCGGGGCTCGTCGCCGAGGACCTGCGCGAGATGTGGCAGCGGCGGCGCGCCGACCTGGCGCACCGCCGTACCCCGCTCACCGGTGTCAGCGAGTTCCCGGACCTCGCCGAACCCGCCGTCCGGCGCGAGCCCGCACCGGACGTGCCCGCGGCGGCCCCGGCGCTGCCCCGGCACCGTTACGCGGAGGAGTACGAGGCGCTGCGGGACCGTTCGGACGCCCACCTGGCGGCCACCGGCGAACGGCCGCGCGTGTTCCTCGCGACCCTCGGGCCGGTCGCCGACCACACCGCGCGGGCCACGTTCGCGGCGAACCTGTTCCGGGCCGGGGGGCTGGAACCGGTGGAGGCCGGCGCCCTGGACGGCCCGACGGCCGCCGCCGCGGCGTTCTCGGACAGCGGCGCGCGGGTCGCCTGCATCTGTTCCAGCGACGCGGTCTACGCCGAGCACGCGGCCGCGACGGCGGAGGCGCTGCGCGGCGCCGGGGCCGAGCGGGTGCTGATCGCCGGCCGGCCGGACGCGGGTCGTGCACAGGCGGTGGACGGAGCCGTCACCGCCGGCGGTGATGTGCTTAGCCTGTTGACAGGACTCGCCGACTTCCTGGAGGTGGCGGCCTGATGCTCCGGTCCCTGCGTACTCACGAAGGTAGGGCAGCATGACCACCCTTCCGGCCTCCGAGGCCGTCCCGGACTTCAGCCGGGTCGAGCCCGGCACCCCGGTCGCGCCCGCCGGGCAGGGGGCGGCCTGGCGCGAAGCGGTGTCCGCCGCCACGGGCAAGGGGCCCGTTTCCCTGGTGTGGGAGACCCCCGAGGGCATCAGCGTCCGGCCGCTCTACACCCGGGCCGACCGCGACGGGCTCTCGTTCGTCGGCGGCTACCCCGGCATCGCGCCGTACCTGCGCGGCCCCTACCCCACCATGTACGTCAACCAGCCGTGGACCATCCGCCAGTACGCCGGATTCTCCACGGCCCAGGAGTCCAACGCGTTCTACCGCCGCAATCTCGCGGCCGGCCAGAAGGGCCTGTCGGTGGCGTTCGACCTCGCCACCCACCGCGGGTACGACTCCGACCACCCGCGCGTGGCGGGAGACGTCGGCATGGCCGGGGTCGCCATCGACTCCATCCTCGACATGCGTCAGTTGTTCGACGGCATCCCGCTGGACCGGATGAGCGTGTCGATGACCATGAACGGCGCGGTGCTCCCGGTGATGGCGCTCTACATCGTGGCCGCGGAGGAGCAGGGGGTGTCGCCGGAGGCCTTGTCGGGGACCATCCAGAACGACATCCTCAAGGAGTTCATGGTCCGCAACACCTACATCTATCCGCCGCAGCCCTCGATGCGGATCATCTCCGACGTGTTCGCCTACACCTCCCAGCGGATGCCGCGGTTCAACTCCATCTCCATCTCCGGCTACCACATGCAGGAGGCCGGGGCCACCGCCGACCTGGAGCTCGGCTACACCCTCGCCGACGGCGTGGAGTACATCCGGGCCGGCCGCGACGCCGGGCTGCAGGTCGACTCCTTCGCACCGCGGCTCTCGTTCTTCTGGGCCATCGGCATGAACTTCTTCATGGAGGTCGCCAAGCTGCGCGCCGCCCGGCTGCTGTGGGCGCGGCTGGTCCGGGAGTTCGGCCCGCACGACCCCAAGTCGCTCTCCCTGCGCACCCACTCGCAGACCTCCGGCTGGTCGCTCACCGCGCAGGACGTCTTCACCAATGTGGTGCGCACCTGCGTCGAAGCCATGGCGGCCACCCAAGGGCACACCCAGTCGCTGCACACCAACGCGCTGGACGAGGCCCTGGCGCTGCCCACCGACTTCTCGGCCCGGATCGCACGCAACACCCAGCTCGTGCTCCAGCAGGAGTCCGGCATTACCCGCGTCATCGACCCGTGGGGCGGCAGCGCCTACGTCGAGCACCTCACCGCCGAGCTGGCCGCCCGGGCCTGGACGCACATCCGCGAGGTCGAGGAGGCCGGTGGCATGGCGCGGGCCATCGACGCCGGCATCCCGAAGCTGCGCATCGAGGAGGCCGCGGCGCGCACCCAGGCCCGCATCGACTCCGGCCGCCAGCCCGTCATCGGCGTCAACCGGTACCGCACCACCGACCGCGACGACATCGACGTGCTCAAGGTCGACAACACCCGGGTCCGCGCCGAGCAGCTGGAGAAGCTGCGCCGGTTGCGGGCCGAGCGCGACGATGCCGCCGTCCACGCGGCGCTGGAGCGGCTGACCCGCGCCGCCGCCGGCACCCCGCACGGCCTGACCCTGGAGAACAACCTGCTCGCGGCGGCGGTCGACGCCGCCCGGGCGCACGCCACGGTGGGCGAGATCTCCGACGCCATGGAGAAGGTGTTCGGGCGGCACTCCGGTCAGGTCCGTACCATCTCCGGTGTGTACCGCGACGAGGTCGGCACCGCCGCCGAGAACGACCCGCGGCTGGACTCGGTCGCCGAGCGCGTGGCCCGGTTCGAGGAGGACGAGGGGCGCCGCCCGCGCATTCTGGTGGCCAAGATGGGGCAGGACGGGCACGACCGCGGGCAGAAGGTCATCGCCACCGCGTTCGCCGACCTCGGTTTCGACGTCGACGTGGGCCCGCTCTTCCAGACGCCCGCCGAGGTGGCGCGGCAGGCGGTGGAGGCCGATGTCCACATCGTCGGGGTGTCATCGCTCGCCGCCGGGCACCTCACCCTGGTGCCGGCCCTGCGCGACGAGCTGGCGGCGCTCGGGCGCGAGGACATCATGATCGTCGTCGGCGGCGTCATTCCGCCCGCCGACCACGAGGCGCTGCGCGCGGCCGGAGCGGCCGCCATCTTCCCGCCGGGCACGGTCATCGCCGATGCGGCCCTCGGCCTGCTCGACCGGCTCACCGAGCGGCTCGGGCACGGATCGTGAGACCGCGCGCCGCGGAGGTGCCCCGATGAGCCGCAGCGTCGACATCGACGCGTACGCCGAGGGTGTGCTGGCCGGACACCGGCCCACGCTGGCGCGCGCCATCACGCTGGTGGAGTCGCGGCGGCCGGACCACGCCGAACTCGCCCAGCGGCTGCTGGTCCGGCTACTGCCGCACACCGGCACCGCGCACCGGGTCGGTATCACGGGGGTGCCGGGGGTGGGCAAGTCGACCTTCGTCGACGCGCTCGGCAGCCGGCTCACCGCGCAGGGGCACCGGGTGGCGGTCCTCGCCGTCGACCCCTCCTCCACCCGTACCGGGGGCAGCATCCTGGGCGACAAGACCCGCATGGCCCGGCTCGCCACCGACCCGAACGCGTTCGTCCGGCCGTCGCCCACCTCCGGCACGCTCGGCGGGGTGGCCCGTGCCACGCGGGAGACCATGCTGCTCATGGAGGCGGCCGGCTTCGACGTGGTGCTGGTCGAGACCGTCGGTGTGGGCCAGTCCGAGGTCACGGTCGCCAACATGGTCGACTGCTTCCTCGCCCTGGCCCTCGCCCGTACCGGCGACCAGCTCCAGGGCATCAAGAAGGGCCTGCTGGAGCTGGTCGACATCGTTGCCGTCAACAAGGCCGACGGCCCGCACGTGCGCGAGGCTCGGGCGGCCGCCCGCGAACTGTCCCGGGCGCTCCGGCTGCTGCGACCGCCCGGTCCGGCCTGGACGCCGCCCGTGCTCACCTGCAGCGGGCTGGAGGGCACCGGCCTGGACGAGGTGTGGGCCGCGGTGCTGGACCACCAGAGCGCACTGCGCCGCACCGGCGAGCTCGCCGAGAAGCGCGCCGCCCAGCAGGTCGACTGGATGTGGGCGCAGGTGCGCGAACAGCTGCTGGACCGGCTGCACCGGCATCCCGGGGTGCGGGAACGCTCGGCGGAGCTGGAGGCGCGCGTGCGTTCCGGGGAGCTGACCGCGACCCTGGGCGCCGAACGGCTGCTCGCCGCCTTCACCGACGACTCCGCTCGGTGACGACGGGCGGTCCGGCGGGTGGCCGACACCCCCGAGGTCAATTGTCCGGAACGTTAATATTCATCCCATTTACCCGGGCGGTATGCACCGCCACATCACGCAACTGCCGCAATTGGCGGACGCTACGGGAAAATTTCTCTGCCATCTCCATTCCCGTCCGCGCGATCCGCTAATACCGTGTGTGCTCAGAGCCTTACGGGAACAGGCGGAGCGGCGGCGGGTCCGATCGACCCGCCGAGTGGCGTGTTCATCCTCCGGCCGTCCTCCGCCGTGCGCGCGGGTGTCGGCCCTCGGGGTGGCCGCACCGGATTGCGCCGTTGCCCTATGGTTACAAGGGGACCCCTCAAACTGACGTGGGGCTGGGAGGAGTAAACGTGCACAGGCTTGGGCTGAGCACCCGGGTCGAGAACCACAGTGTGATCGTGCAGGTCGAAGGTGAACTCGACATCGCGACCGCTGGCGACCTCCAAGAGCATGTCCTGTCCGCCATCGACGCACACGGTCCGTGGCTGATCCTCGATTTCTCCCGACTGGACTTCATGGACTCCAGCGGGCTGAACGCCGTCATCAACAGCTACCGCGCCGTGAAGGAGCGGGGCGGTAGCCTGGCGCTCGCCGCGCCGAACGAACGCGTCACCAAGGTGGTGCGGCTGGTCGGCCTGCACCGCCAGGTGCCGGTGCACCGCACGGTGCCCGCCGCGGTCATCGCGATGGAGGCGCTGGAGGCCAAGAAGCAGGCCGGCTGACCGGAGGCCGTGACCGAGTCGCCGGCGTCCCCCGTCGCCCGGCGCCCCACCGCACCCCCTCCGATCGAATCGAAGTCCGGCCGACGGCGTGCCACCGTTCCCGCCCGCGCGGCGGGAGGCGGGGGCACGCCGTCGGCGTTCCGCGTGCCCCCGTCCGATCCCGGGGCCCTCGCCCGGCCTCCCACGCCGTGCGGCCACCGGGCTGCGGCCGTTCGGGCCCGCCTCGCCCGCCGACCCGCCCCACCGCGACATGAGGCCGGCGCACGGCTACGACATCGTCGATTAATCGGCTCCGGACACGTAAGGTGACGAAGTGGACACAATACGCGTCTGCCGCCGATCGACAGGGGGACCCGTCGTGCCGAAGCACCGCACCGTATCCGCCGCGTTCGCCGCGCTGGCCGTCGCGCCGGCGCTCGTCGTGGGCGACGCCGCCACCGCCCACGCCGCGTTCCCGCAGCCCGTCGTCGTCCATGACCACTTCCGCCCGTTCGCCGACGGTGTCGTCGCCGTGACCTACGACCCCGCGGTCCCCGCGGGCTCGCACGTCGCGGTCGGCGTGGTCCCGGAACCCACCGCGGCGGACACGCTGGGCATCCACCCGGACCATGCCCAGACCGAGTTCTGGGTCTCCTTCAACGGGCTGCTGCCCAGCCGCGCGTACAGCGCCCATCTGGCCACCGGGGCGTGCGGCGCGAGCCCGGCCGACGCCGGGCCGCGGTACCAGAACCTCGTCGACCCGGTGCAGCCGTCCGGCGACCCGCTGTACGCCAACCCGGCGAACGAGATGTGGCTGGACCTGACCAGCGACGAGTCCGGCACCGCCGCCGGCGAGACCACGGTGCCCTGGCGGGTGCGCCCGGGCGAGGCGCGGTCGATCGTCGTCCACGGCGAGCACACCCACACCCTCCCGGGCATCGCGGGGCAGGCGGGCGCGCGGCTCGCATGCGTCAACCTGCCGCTCTAGAATGGCGCGACCGGGCCGGTGGCGCCCAGCGTCCCGCCCGGCGACTCCGCCGGTCGATGGAAGAAGTCCAGTGCGCATCGAGGTCCCGTCCGCTCAGCCGGGGGCCGACGTGTACTGGCCGGAGCAGCTGGCGGCGTTCTGGTCCGCCCCGATATCCGCGCGCGGCGCCGCTCTCCGGAGGTTACTCGGCCACACCTATGCCCAGGCGCTGCAGATCCGATGGGAGCAGGGGCACTACCGGATCGTCTTCCTCCATGAACGCCGGGACCGGCCGGTGGAGGCCCCGCCGACCGGGCTGGCCGAACGCATGCTCGGCACCGCATTCCGCGCGCCGCCCGGCGCCTTCCCTCTCGACGGCACCCAGGAGCTGGAGCTGGGACCACCCGAGCGGAGCGCGCCCGTCACTTTCCCGCCTTCGGCGTGGGGCACGGTGGACGACGCCTTGTCGACGTGGCTGGACGAGTGGCTGCTGTTCCGCCGCAGCAGCGTGTGGGTCCGCCGGGACGACATCGCGCCGTCCTGGGAACAGACGCTGACCCGCCCCTGGCAACGGTGTGTCGGCGAGCTCGTGGGCGGCGCCCGGTGGGCGGCGGCCACCACGCTCAGCGCCAAGGGGTTCCCCACCTTTGCCGCACGCTTCGACCGGGGCCCCCTCGGAACCGACTGGGGCGACTACGGAACCGCCCTCATCATCGCGACCGCCACGGACGTGCACGTCATCCAGGTGGCTCTCTGGACCGACTGACGGACCGCCGAATCCGCAGAAGCCGGGGCGGAGCCCGCCGGTGACGGCGGGGCGGGCGCCGCGGTGACCGCGCCGCGCGCCCCGCCCGGTCCGGTCAGTCCGGGATGACGTTGCGCAGCACGATGCGCTCGGCGACCGTCCACGCCGTCGTCGCGGCCAGGTACAGGCCGGCGGCCAGCGGCACGAACGCCGCGATCGCCACGGTGATGAACGGCAGGTAGCTCATCGCGCCGAGGCCCGGCATCTGAGGCTGCCCCGCGACGGCGTTCTGCCGGAGCTGCGGCAGGGTCAGCCACTGCCGGGACGCCCACGCCACCACGGCGACCACCGCCAGCAGGACCGCGAAGACCACCGGCCCGGGGCCACCGGCGGCGAAGGCCTCCGGCAGGGCCGAGCCCAGCGGAACCCCGCCGAGCGTGCGGGTCAGCAGCGAGTTGGGCTCCCCGCCGATCTCGGGGGTGATGAAGAGCCCGTACAGCGCGACGAACACCGGCATCTGGGCGAGCATCGGCAGGCAACCGGCCAGCGGAGAGACCCCCTCCTCCGTGTAGATCTTCTGCATCTCGGTGGTCATCCGCTGTGGATCGTCACCGTGCGTCTCGCGGACCTTCAGCAGCCGCGGCATGATGCGGGCACGCGCCTTCTCGCCGCGTACCTGGGCGTAGTTCAGCGGCAGCACGGCCAGCCGCACGAGAGCGGTGAGCGCGATGACGGCGACGGCCGCGGCCGAGGCCCCGAACATCGGCTCGAAGTACCCGGTGAGACCGGTGACGACGGTATGGGCGAGACCGATCGCGGCCGCGATCGGCGGGAAACTGTACATCTGGACCTCGAAGCCCTCGACTGGTGGGGGAAGAACGGACACCTGAGCGGCGGGCCGGCGCGGAAGGTGGGCCGGGGTCGTGCCGCCAGAAGGCGGCCGTGGACGCACGGCGCGGTCAGCACCCGATGGCGAGGCGGCACCCCGCGGCACGCGCGGGGAACCTCCGGCGGAACGCGGCCGGCAGGCCGCGCGGTGGCGCGGACGGCGCCTCCGCCGGAATCAGCATCCGGCCGCCGGGGCGGCACCGGGTGCGCGCGGTCGCGGCCGACCGGGGGCGTCGGGGTCACGGAACGCGAGCAACGCCCCTCGCTCCGACCGGCGCAGCATGGCACCGCAGCGGGTCCGCACGTCGCTGTCGGCGCACGGCCTGGAGCGGCCGCCGCGCACGGTCACCCAGGCGAGGGCCGCGCCGACCGCCACCATGGCCAGCAGGGTGACCGGGCCGACGACCGGGCCGCCCAGGGGGAGCAGCGTGTCGAGGTCGGTGCCGAGAAGCAGCACGTGCGCAACCGCGTGGCAGATGGGCACGGCGTTCTCCTTCCCGGCAGGGGGCGTTACGCGCTCAGGATAGCGGGGCCCGGCGCGCGGAGGCCCCGGCCGGTGCCCGCCCGCCGCAGGCACCGGCCGGGGCGGGTCAGCGCGGCACGCCGTCGATGACGGCGCGCGCTCCCCTGCGCAGGAGCGCCGCCGAGACGCGGGTGCCGAGCCGGGTCGGCCGGTCGGGATCGTCCCGTTCACACACCTCGATGACGTGCCGGCCGTCGCGGGTGAACACCATGCCCCGCAGCGACAGCCGGCCGTCGGGCAGCGTGCGGCAGTGCCCCGCGATCGGGCTGCCGCCGTGTCCGCGGAGCCCGTGCAGGAGGGTGCGTTCGGCGGCGATGTGCGTGCGCGTGGTGCTGTCGTCGATGCCGTACAGCAGGTCGGCGATGCCGGTGTCGCGGACCCGGCACTGTACGCCGGTCACCCCGGCGCCGACGGGCGGGCACATCACGTCGAGGACAAGGAGCTCGGCCCGGCGGCCGGCCATGCTCCCGTGCTCCAGAGCGGTGCGGGGAAGCACGAGCGCTTCGTAGCCGGAATCCTCGTCCAGCAGGGAGAGCCGGTCGGCGGGGTCGGGGCCGCCGCGGACCCGGCGGACCCGCAGATCCGGGCGGTGCCGGAGCAGCTGCGCGGTGCGCCGGACGGACGAGGTGCCGATGACGGTCCCCGGGGGTGCGTCAGCGAGGGTGCGCAGGGGTGAGCCGGAGCGGAAGACGAGGACGTCGCGGACGTCTTCGCGGGGCAGGTAGGCCCCGAAGGTGACGCCGGCGGGTAAGGGGACGTCTCCGGGGATGTCCGCCATGTTGAGGACGGCGAGGTCGACCTGCCCGCCCAGGAGCCGGCGGTCGATCTCGCCGAGGACCGCCCGGGCGCCGCGGGCGGCCGGGGCTCGGCTCCGGTGCTCGTCCGGGGCCGGGATCCCCACGATCTCGGTGGTGATCTCGGGGGCGGCCTTCAGGAGGAGATCCTGGACGTGCCGAGCCCGTGCCAGGGCCATCGGGGTAGTGCGGGTACCGATGCGTAACAGCGCGTCATGAGTGAGCACCCATCCACGATAGGCAGCGGCGTTTCGCCGTGGGGTGCGTTCGCCCAGGTTGGGCCGCCCGGCGCCGGGCGGCGGCCGAGGTCGGCCGGTGGCCGGATCCGACCATCGGCACCGACGGCGGAACCGTCGTCCGATCCGCGGTGCGGACGGACGTTTCAGCACCCGACGGCGACGTTTCGCACGACACGCCGCACACCCTTCGGCACGGTGACACAGAGTCGCGAATATATACAGTGAGTGACATCGCGACTCTGTGAATGAGGATGAGAACCGTGCCGATCCGCCCCACCAACCTCGCCACGATGTCCGCCGCCATCGCCGGAGCCGTGGCCGCCGCCGCTCCGGAGCAGGCGGGGTACGGGCCGGTGACCGTCGTCTACGCGTCCGGCCACCGTCAGACCGTCGGGCAGGCGGGCCGGTGCGCGCTGGCGGCGGAAGAGGGCGGGGTCGTGGCCGTCCAGGCCGCCCCCCGCACCCGGTACGCGCTGTTCGCCGACGCCGCGCCGCCCGCGGGCGGCGACCGGACGCTGCACGCCGGGGACGGTCCCGTGTCGTTCCCGACACCGGTGCGGGCGCGCGCCATCAGCCTTGGGGCTCCGCCACGGGCCGGTTCCGCCCGATGATCCGCCGCGCACCGACGAAGTGCCGGTCGAAGTAGTCGGCCATATCGACCACCTGCACCCGATTCCCGGTCCGGCCGGCGTGCACCATGCGTTCGCGCCCCTTCTGGTCGCGTCCCACGTACAGCCCCACATGGCTCGGCCCGCTGTAGAAGAACAGCAGGTCCCCGCGTCTCAGCTTGCTGCGCGGCACCACTTTCCCGTGCCGGAACTGATCGTAGGTGGTCCGGCCGGTCCGCACCCCGACCTTCCCGTAAGCCCACTGCACCAGGCCGGAGCAGTCGAACGCCTCGGGGCCGGTGCCGCCGTACCGGTAGGGCTTGCCGACCTGGCTGACGGCGTGGCGGACCGCGACCACCGCGGCCGGCGGCCGGCGCCGCTCACCCGCCTCCTCGGCCGCCACGGCCGGCGCCGGCAGCAGGCCGAGCGCCGTGAAGGCGGCCACCGCCGTCAGCGCGGTGCGGCCGCGTTGCCCCGGCCGCACCGCATGCCCTCGGTGACCGGAGTTCGACAGAACGCGCATGGCTGATCCCCCCTCGAACGTCCACCGGCCGCGCCGGGACGGCGCCGACCGGCAACGTTGCCAGGAGAACACAGCACATCGCGTTATCTCGGTAACGCCCGGTGCACCGCATGTCTTCAGCGAAACATTGCCGTTCGGCGACGTCCGCATGACGACCGCACCCCGAGTTCACCAGCGCACGGTCAAGACCGGCCGGCGGGACGGCGTGGAACGGCAATCCGGAATTGCGGTTCGCTGGCCCATTCCTGGACCGCGGCGACCGTCTCACTCGATGAGGCAGCCGACGAAGAGCCGCTCCAGGCGGGCGACCAGAGCCGCGCGATCGTACTCGCGCAGCGCCGTGGCCCCCTCCATCCGCCGCAGCATGCCCACACCTATCACCACGCCGGCCGCGATCGACGCGCGCGCCCGGGCGTCCGGCCCGCCGAGGAAACGGGCCATGGGTTCGACGATCGCCTCCCGCAGCCGCTCCTGGTAGACGGCCTGCAGATCGGGGTCGGCGGCCGACGCCTCCAGGGCGCGGTGCAGCGGACTCGGCTCGCCGAGGATCCGGTCGGCCAGATGCTCGGCGAGCCGGCGCGGCAGCGTCGCCGGGTCGCCCTCGAACATCCGGGGGAACACCGCCTCCGCGGCGATCACCTCGGCCAGCAGCCCGCGCTTCGCGCCGAAGTACCGGTTGATCAGCGCCACGTTGACGCCGGCGTGTGCCGCGATCATCCGCGAGGACACCCGGTCGTAGCCCTCGGTGGTGAACAGTTCGTGGGCGCTGTCGAGGATGCGTTGGCGCGTGGCAGCCCGATCGCGCACCCGCGTCCGCTCGACGCACTCCTCGGCGACGTCCGGCCGGTTCATCTCACGGTCCCTCGTCTCTGGCCTGCGCTGCGGTCCCACGTGCCACGTTTTCCGCGGGTCGGGGGACGCTGCGGATTCTGTGCACAATAACACCCCGACTTGACAAGTCAACAGTGTTTACTTATACCGGTACCGTGGGTTGTACCCACATTCCTCCCCGCTCGTCCGGCGGGGTCGGTCATGCCCGGAACACGTTGATGGGGGTTCGGTGACAGAGCTCGGAGAACGAGCGGCGCGGCGAGCGGGAGACGGCGGCGGACCGCACGCCGCGGGGGACGACCCGGCGCCGCGGTACACGGAACGGCAGATCATCGAGGTCCTGATCGGCCTCATGCTGGCCATGCTGACCTCGATGCTCAGCAACTCGATCGTCGGCACCGCCCTGCCGACGATCGTCGGCGAACTGGGCGGCCAGGACCAGCTCTCGTGGGTGGCCAGCGCAACGCTGCTCACGATGACCGCGTCCACGCCGCTCTGGGGCAAGCTGTCCGACATCTACGGCCGCAAACTGCTGTTCCAGATCTCACTCGTGGTGTTCATCGGGTCCTCGGTGGCCGCCGGGTTCGCCCAGGACATGACGTGGCTGATCGCCGCCCGCTTCGTCCAGGGCATCGGCGCCGGCGGGCTCGCCACACTGCCGCAGATCATCCTCGGCGACGTCGTCCCGCCGCGCGAGCGCGGCCGCTACTCCGGGTACATGGGCGCGGTGTTCGGCGTCTCCACGGTGGCCGGCCCGCTGCTCGGCGGCTTCCTGGTGGACAGCGCGCTGGGCTGGCGGTGGTGCTTCTTCATCACGGTCCCGGTGGCGGCGGTGGCGTTCGTGGTGATCCAGGCGCTGCTGCGGCTGTCGCCCCAGGAGCGCGGCGACACCCGGATCGACTGGTGGGGCGCCACCTTCATCGTCGGCGCCGCCAGCGCGGTGATGCTGCTGCTCAGCCTCGGCGGCAAGGAGTTCGCCTGGAACTCGGTCCCGAGCTACCTGCTCGGTGCGGCGGCGCTGGTGATGCTGGCGCTGGCCGTCCTGGCGGAGCGCCGGGCGCACGACCCGATCATCCCGCCGCGGCTGTTCCGCGACGGGACGTTCGTGCTCGCCTCGCTCGCCTCGCTGGCCATCGGTATGGCGATGTTCGGCGTGATGATCTACTTCCCGCAGTACCTGCAGATCGTCAAGGGGATGAGCCCCTCCGCCTCCGGGCTCATGACGCTGCCCATGGTGCTGGGGCTGCTCGCGGCGTCGATCTCCTCGGGAAGACTGGTCAGCCGCACCGGCCGGTGGAAGGTCTACCCCGTCGTCGGCACGCTGCTGATCCTGGCCGGGTACGGCACGCTCACCCTGGTGGAGCTGGACTCCAGCCTGGTCCTGGTGGCCCTGGGAGTCACGCTCATCGGGCTCGGCCTCGGGCTGTCCATGCAGATCCTCATCCTGGCGACCCAGAACGCGCTGCCGCGGGCCGACCTCGCCGCCGCGACGTCGGCGGTGTCGTTCTTCCGCAACCTGGGAGGCGCCGTGGGCGTGGCCGCGTTCGGCGCGATCATGGCCAACCGGCTGACCGCCGAACTCGCGCCGCTCGCCGGGGCCGGCGGTGCGGGAGCCGCCGCGGCCGCCGGCTCTCCCGAGGCGATCCAGGCGCTGCCGCCGGCGGCACGCGACCTCGTCGTCACCGCGTTCAGCGACGCCATGCACACGGTCTTCCTGGCAGGCATCCCCATCGCCGCGGTCGGGTTCGTGGTCGTGCTCTTCCTGCGTCCGGTCCCACTGCGCGCCGGCAACGGCTGATCCCCACACACACAAGCGGCGAGCCACCGAGCGCTCGAAGCCGTCGGCACCACTGGCGAAGCCCTCCCCGTGCCGGCGGCGAAGAGAAGCGAGACGGCGAGCGCGACCAGAAGACACCAGCGGCCGGGAGCACCCATGGCGGCGTTCCCGGCGGCCCGCACGGGCGGGCCCGCTCAGATGTAGCGCCGGAAGCCCTCGGCGGAGTTCTCGAAGCCCATCGCCCGGTAGAAGGCGTGCGCGCCGGTCCGGCTCTCATGCGACAGCAGCTCGACCTTGTAGCAGCCGGCCTCCCCGGCGCGGTTCAGCGCGTCCTCCACCAGCGCACGCCCGATGCCGCGGCGGCGGCAGGCGGCGTCGACCACCACGTTGTCGACGATGGCCCACGGCTGGGCGTCGTGCGTGAGGTTGGCGACCACGATCAGGTCGAGGGTGCCGATGATCTGGCCCCGGCGCTCGGCCACCAGCACCGTGCGCTGCGGGTCGGTCTCGATGCGGGTCCACGCCCGGACGGCGGCCGAGGACATGCGCACGGTGCCGCTCTGCGTCGGCGTCGAGTCGCCGAGATCGCGGAGGAGGCGCAGGATGGCCCCGAGGTCAGAACGGATTGCCGCACGGATAATCATGGCTTTCGGCATGGTAGCCGACAGGCCTCTGTAAGACCGACGTTGGCCTGCATTGCAGGGCATACGTGAGCAGGCCGTACGGTGGCCGGCGCCCGGAAACCGCGACCGCCTCCGGCGCCCGCGACTCGGTGCCGCGCTGAGCGTATCGGCCCCCGGAACGACGTCGGCCCCGGGACGGTGCCGTCCCGGGGCTGCGACCTGTTTCGGATCGGTTGGCACGCCCGTGTCACGGACGGATGACGCGGATCCCCTCGTCGGTGTCCGTTCCCGGGGCCGCCGGCGGCTGCGCCGACGGCTCCCCCTGACGGTGGTACATCGCGGTGATCCCCGGGTCGTTCCCCGGCCGCTGCGGCGCGGCGCCCTCGGGCGGCGGGCCGGAGTAGCGGAAGCCCTGCGGGCGGCCGGGCATGTTCCGGACCGGCTGCGAGACGGGCCCCTCCGGCGCGGCCTTCGGCTGCTGCACGTCGGCCGGGTCCAGGCGGACGGTGGCGTCGTCCGCCGCCTGCTCCTCTTGCTGCGGCGGCTTGCCCTGCGACGGCTGCGGCCCGGTGTTCGGGCGCGGCTGCTGCGCACCGCTCTGTGACGGCTGCGGCCCCGTCGCCGGCCGCGGCTGCTGCTGCGGCGCGGGGCGGGCGGCCTCCTGCGTCCCGGGCTGGGCCACCGGCTTGGCCGGCTGCGCGGGCTGGGCCGGCTTGACGGGCTGCGCGGGCTTGGCGGCCTGCTGCGGCGGTGCCGCCTGCTGCGCGGGCTGAGCCGGAACCGCGCGCTGCTGCGCCGGCTGGGCCTCCTTCGCGGCGGGCTTTGCCTCGGCAGCGGGCGCGGTGGCCGCCTTGTCGTCCCGCTGCAGACCCGCCTCCAGCGGCCCGGCGGCCTTCTCCGCCTTGAGCAGCTCGGCCAGGGTGCCGTGCATGTCGGTGAGTCGCCGCACGGCCTCGCCGTGCGTCGCGGTCAGCGTCGCGAGGCGGCGGTCGGCGGTGTCGTTGATCTTCTTCGCCCGCGCCTCGGCCTGCGTGACCACACGCTCGGAGTCCTGCTGCGCCTGCGAGCGCAACTGCTCCGACTCCTGCCTGGCGGACGTGACGAGTTCCTGCGCCTGGTCCCGGGCACTGGCGAGCACGCGTTCGGCGTGCGCCTCGGCGTCCTTGATCTTCTTCTTCGCCTCGCCCTTGGCTTCGTTCCGGATACGCTCCACCTCCTCCTCGACCTTGGCCCGCTTGTCCTTGGCCTCCTCCTCGGCGATGCGCAGGATTTCGGCCATGCGTTCGCTGATCTGCTCGTGTTCCGGCTTGACCGCGGCCTTCTGCAGTGCCTCGGCCAGTTCGCGGCGCTTCTGCTCCAGCTCGTCGTGTGCCCGAGCGAGACGCTCCTGAAGGTCGCGGGTCTGGTTGTGGTTACGCACGATGAAGTCGTCGACCTGACGCTTGTCGTAGCCTCCCTTACGCACAGTGGGGAAGGCGTCTTCGCGAAGCAGGTTCGGCAGTATCTCTGTGCTGTGCTCGTTCATGTCCTACTAACCAGGTCGGCTGCGAGTTGGGAGGGTGCCCCAGCCCCCTGCCTATCATTCCCATAACGACCCGAGAACGCATGGGTGTCGTTCATTCCACATTTTTGGGATAACGACGGGCAACGCGTGGCAGGGGGAAGAGTGCGTGCGAAGCGTGAGGATGTGGCCACTCTGGGCGGGTCCACGGTAGTGGGTCGACTTTCCACCCTCAATAGCACGTGTGGATGGTTCGCCGGCCGCCCCGCGTGTCGGCCGCAGGAGCGCCCCTGACTAAGGTATGCGCGATCTACGGCGTGCGGGGCCCGTACGCCGTTCTGTTACGCCCACGAACACCGGCTGGGAGGCCCTGCGCATGAGCGGTCCGATGGTGGGAGACGCCGACTTCGGGAGCCCCGACGTCCATCCCGACGCCTGGATCGCCCCGGGCGCGGTGCTGGTCGGCCGGGTGCGCATCGGCGCCGACAGCAGCGTCTGGTACGGGTCGGTGCTGCGCGCGGACACCGAGGACATCACCGTCGGCGATCGGTGCAACGTCCAGGACCAGTGCGGACTGCACTCCGACCCCGGGGAGCCCGTCGTGCTGGCCGACCGGGTCAGCCTGGGGCACAAGGCCATGGTGCACGGCGCGGTCATCGAGGAGGGCGCGCTCATCGGGATCGGCGCCATCGTGCTCGGCGGCGCCCGCGTCGGAGCGGGATCACTGGTCGCCGCCGGTGCCCTCGTCCCGCCGGGGAAGACCGTGCCGTCGGGGACCCTGTGGGCGGGCGTGCCCGGCCGGGTCGTCCGGGAACTCACCGACGAGGACCGTGCGCTGTTCGCCGCCACGCCGGAGAAATACGCCCGATACGCACAGTGGCACCGTGACGTTCGGTGGCGTTAGGGCCACCCGATCGACGGGGACAGTGGACGCGCCGAAATGGCGTGCTTCCCGGAAACGCACGCCCGGACGGCGGCCAATGTCGCCGAGAGCCGCCACGCGGTGCGCGCGGATTCCCGGAGCGGGAACGCATGGTGCCGTCCGGCGGCGGAGTGGTCACCATCGGTGGCACCCGGCCGGATCGCGCCCCGCGGTTTTCCACCGCGCGGCGTTCCTTTCCGCACACCCCCCGATGCGCGCTTCCGCGCACCGCTGACCGCGCTCCGCCGCAGGTGGCGGGCCGGATCGCGCCGCCCGGTTTCGCCGCATGGCGCGGGAAAGCGGCGCCCGCGATTCGGGTGGCCCTAGTCCGTTCGGCACCCGGAATGCCGTGAATGGATGCCGCCACAGAACTACATCGGCGGATGACTCAAGAATGGTCCCTCTGGGTCATGCGGCGCCGGGCTACCGCCTCGTAGCCTGGTCCGAGGAACGGCCGGTGGGCCGCGCGAATCCGAGAGGCGGTGCAACGCCGCCTTCGCACTGGACTTTTCGATGGAGGTGGGTGCCGGTGAACTCCAACCTCGATACTCGCCTTCATGATCACGTGGCGCTCGCCGAGATCGAGCTCTATTCCGATCTCCTCACCGTGGTCGCCACCGCGGAGGGACGGCTCACCGTCGAGGAGATCGACCGGGCTCTCGGGGTCGCCCGGGAGCCCGAAGCCGAGTCCCGCGCCGCCGCACGGGCCCGGGGGAAGCAGCGCCGCCGTCGGCGCCGCACCACGCGGCGCTGAGACGGCCGCGCCACCCCCGCCGGACGTGCCCGGCGATGCCGGCGCACCTCCCTGACGCCACCCGCGGGACACCAGAGTCCCCGCCGGGTAGCGCCCTCCCCACCGTGTGCGTCGATTCCGGTCACGGATTCCGACGAACCGAAACCTATCACTGTACGTAGCCGCCATGACACAGCGCGAGCAACCGCTGACCACCGGGAGCCCTCCCATGGGCGCCTCCTCGCACCACCTCGGCACCAGAGCCGCCGATTTTTCGCCCAGAGCGAACAAGGCGCCATAAAAGCAGGTGACTCACGTCACTCACTCCCGCCGAGTCCCGCCGAGTCGCATAATCGACCACAGCCCGATACCCGGCCTCGCGGGACCGGCCCCCGGTTCGCGGTCGACCCGCACCCGCGCTGGTCGGGAAAGCGCTTACCCTTCCCCGCTGGTGAACCGGCCCCCGGCCGGAAGCCGAAGGAGCAGACACATGAGCAGGAGAACGGGACACACCCTTCTCGGCCTCGTCGCGACGGCCGCACTCGCCGTCAGCGGCCTCACGGCGGGCACCGCCTACGCCGACGCCCCGAAGGCCGCGCGCCAGGCGGCTCCCGACATGACCGTGACCGACGCCGCGAGCGCCCCGGCCCCGATGGCCGAATGGCCCACCCCGACCGACGAGCGCCCCACCGACGAGACGATCCCCGTCGAGGACTCCCTCGACGGCGGCAACGCCCGCTATTACGGGACCGGAGACCTGGGCGGCGACGGCCAGGACGAGGGTCAGGACCCGATCTTCCGGCTGGCGGACGGCGCGACGCTGTCCAACGTCATCATCGGCTCCCCCGCCGCCGACGGTGTGCACTGCGAGGGCACCTGCACCCTGCGCAACGTCTGGTGGGAGGACGTCGGCGAGGACGCCGCCACCTCCCGCGGCGACTCCTCGTCGGTGACCATGACCATCGTCGGCGGCGGCGCCCGCAACGCCGACGACAAGGTCTTCCAGCACAACGGACCCGGCACGGTGATCATCCAGGACTTCGAGGTGGAGGACTTCGGCACGCTGTACCGGTCCTGCGGCAACTGCTCGACCCAGCACGAGCGGCACGTCGTTCTGGAGAACGTCACGGCGATCGCGCCCGGCAACCGCCTGGTCGGCATCAACTCCAACTACGGCGACACCGCCCGTTTCTCCGGCGTCACCATCATCGGCGACGACGATCGTGACATCACCCCGTGCCAGCGCTACGAGGGTGTCACCGACGGCGAGCCGGACGAGATCGGCGACGGCCCCGACGGCACGCACTGCCTGTACTCCGAGTCCGACATCAGCTACCAGTAGCCCCACCCCGAAGCCTGGGTCCGCGGAGCCATCTCCCCCACTCCGCGGCCCCAGGCACCCACCTGCCGAGGGGCCGCGCCCGTGCGGCGCGGCCCCTCGGTGTGTCACGTACCGGCGGCGATCAGACGCTCTCCTTCTCCGGTGCGCCGCTCGCGGGGGTGCCGGGGCCGCCGTCCTTCACCGAGCGGAGCAGGAGCTGGGAGACGTCGACGACCTCCAGCGTCTCCCGGGCCTCGCCCTTTGCCTTCTTCTCGTTGATGGCGTCGCCCAGCATGACCTGGCAGAACGGGCAGGCGGTCGACACGGTGTCGGGGTCGGTGCCCAGCGCCTCGTCGACGCGCTCGGTGTTGATCCGCTTGCCGATGCGCTCCTCCATCCACATCCGCGCGCCGCCGGCGCCGCAGCAGAAGCCGCGCTCCTTGTGGCGGTGCATCTCCACGGTCTGCACACCCGGGACCTGCGCCATGATGTCGCGCGGCGGGGTGTAGACCTTGTTGTGGCGCCCGAGGAAGCACGGGTCGTGGTAGGTGATCTTCTCCTCGATCGGCCGCACCGGGGTGAGGCGGCCCTCCTCGACCAGCTTGGCGAGGAGCTGGCTGTGGTGCACCACCTCATAGTCTCCGCCGAGCTGTGGGTATTCCCGGCCCAGCGTGTTGAAGCAGTGCGGGCAGCTCGCCACGATACGGGTGACGCCGGCCTCGTTGAGCGTCTCCACGTTCTGCTGCGCGAGCATCTGGAAGATGAACTCCATGCCCAGGCGCCGCGCCGGGTCCCCCGTGCACGCCTCCATGCCGCCGAGTACGGCGAACTTCACGCCGGCGATGTGCAGGAGTTCGGCGATGGCCTTCGTGGTCTTCTTGGCGCGGTCCTCCAGCGCGCCGGCGCAGCCGACCCAGAACAGGTACTCGGTGCCCTCGGGGAGCTTGTCCTCGACCACCGGCACCTCGATGGGGTCGTCGAGGGCGGCCAGTTCCTCGACCCAGTCCAGGCGCTTGGTCTCGCTCATCCCCCACGGGTTGCCCTTGTTCTCCAGGTTCTTCAGCAGGGTGCTGGCCTCGGAGGGGAAGCTCGACTCGATCATCACCTGGTAGCGGCGCATGTCGAGGATGTGGTCCACGTGCTCGATGTCGACCGGGCACTGTTCCACGCAGGCGCCGCAGTTGGTGCAGGACCACAGGACGTCGGGGTGGATGACGCCGTTCTCCTCCTCGGTGCCCACGAGGGGGCGCTCCAGCAGGGAGAGCACGTCCTCCGGGACGTTCTCGCGTTCCTTCTCGTCCATCATCAGGTACGGCGCCGCGGCGTAGGCGTGGTCCCGCAGGTCCATGATGACCTTCTTGGGGGAGAGCGGCTTGCCGGTGTGCCACGCCGGGCACTGCGACTGGCACCGGCCGCACTCGGTGCAGGTGGTGAAGTCGAGCAGGCCCTTCCAGGTGAAGTCCTCGATCTTGCCGGCGCCGAAGGGGTCCTCGTCGGGGTCGGCCTCCTCGAAGTCGAGCGGCTTGCCCTCCCGGTCGAGCATCTGCCGCGCCGGGCCGAGCGCGGGGCCGCCCTCCGGGTCGCGTTTGAAGTAGATGTTGAAGAACGCGGCGAAGCGGTGCCAGGCCACGCCCATGGTGAGGTTGCGGGCCACGACCGCGAACCAGGCCATCGAGATGAGGATCTTCAGGGTCGCCAGGGCGAAGATCCAGTTCTGCACCGCCGCCGTGGACAGGCCGGAGAACGCCAGCACGAGCGGGTAGCTGATCGCGAAGTGCGCGTTGTAGGAGCCGACGCCCTGGAGCACGCCCTCCATGCCGCGCAGGCCGAGGATCAGCAGCGGGATCGCGATGATCACGGCTTCGACGAAGTAGGCGCGCGGGAAGTTCGAGCCCTCGAACCGCGACCGGCGGCCGAGCCGGCGCGGATGGTTGATCTGCCGGATGGCGACGAGCACGAGGATGCCGATCACGGTGGCCAGCGAGAACAGTTCGGTGACGAACTCGAACGGCGCGAAGTGCCCGATGACCGGCAGCACGAAGGCGGGGTCGAACAACTGCCCGTACGCCTGCACCAGGGTCGGCACCAGCAGCAGGAAGCCGAACGCCACCCACCAGTGCGCCACGCCCACCACGGTCCAGGTGAGCATCTTGGTGTGCCCGACCGTCTCCACGAGCATGTTCCGCAGCCGGGGCCAGAACGGCCCCAGGCGGTCGGGGGCGGGCCGGCCGAGGCGGACGATCCGCACCATGCGGACCACGCCCAGCACGAACATGGCTGTCGCCGCGACCGACACAGCCAGGGTGACGAGCACCAGGCCCAGTTTCAGAGCGCTCACGAGCCGCGGCCTCCCATTCTGCGGGTCCTGCAGTGGTCTGCTTCCCCGGTGCGCCGCACACCGGACCCCACACATGTTACTAGCGAGTAGGAACGTGCGGCCGACCGCCGTCCGGCCCGCATCCGACGGGCGCGGCCCGACGGCGTTCCGGCCGGACACCTCCTACGTTAGTGAGCCCGGATCCCGGCCGGCACATCCGGACAGGTCGCCGCGCACTCGGGGCACGACCCCGAGACCTCCCCGACCCCACCCCCGGTTCCACCCCGGATCCGGCTTGGAGATCCGCCCGCCCGGGAACATCCGCACCGGCCGCCACGTTGACCAGGTGCGTGCGAAACATTGAGTCGACACGACTCAAGTGATTTGACAGTGGCGAATCCACGGAGCAATACTGCGCCCGTAAGACTCAACTTTGACGGAGGACGTACTCATGGCACGTGCGGTCGGCATCGACCTGGGAACGACGAACTCGGTCGTCGCGGTCCTGGAGGGCGGCGAGCCCACGGTCATCGCCAACGCCGAAGGCGCCCGGACCACCCCGTCCGTCGTGGCCTTCGCGAAGAACGGTGAAGTACTCGTCGGCGAGGTGGCCAAGCGTCAGGCGGTCACCAACGTCGACCGGACCATCCGGTCGGTCAAGCGGCACATCGGCACCGACTGGACCACGGAGATCGACGGCAAGACCTTCAACTCGCAGCAGATCAGCGCCTTCGTGCTGCAGAAGCTGAAGAGGGACGCCGAGGCGTACCTGGGCGAAGAGGTCACCGACGCCGTCATCACGGTTCCCGCCTACTTCAGCGACGCCCAGCGTCAGGCGACGAAGGAAGCCGGCACCATCGCCGGCCTCAACGTCCTGCGCATCATCAACGAGCCGACGTCGGCCGCGCTCGCCTACCACCTGGAGAAGGAGGACGAGGCCACCATCCTCGTCTTCGACCTCGGTGGCGGTACCTTCGACGTCTCGCTGCTCGAAGTCGGCGACGGCGTGGTCGAGGTGAAGGCCACCCACGGCGACAACCACCTCGGCGGCGACGACTGGGACCAGGCGATCGTGAACTGGCTGGTCGAGCGGTTCAAGAACAGCAACGGCGTGGATCTGTCCAAGGACAAGATGGCGCTGCAGCGGCTCCGCGAGGCGGCCGAGAAGGCCAAGATCGAGCTGTCCAGCTCCAGCGAGAGCGCGATCAACCTGCCCTACATCACGGCCTCGGCCGAGGGCCCGCTGCACCTGGACGAGAAGCTCACCCGCGCGGAGTTCCAGCGGCTGACCTCCGACCTCCTGGAGCGGACCAAGGCGCCGTTCCACCAGGTCATCAAGGACGCCGGCATCACCGTGGACAAGATCGACCACGTGGTGCTGGTCGGCGGCTCCACCCGGATGCCCGCCGTGGTCGACCTGGTGCGCGAGCTCACCGGCGGCAAGGACCCCAACAAGGGCGTCAACCCCGACGAGGTCGTGGCGGTCGGCGCCACCCTGCAGGCGGGCGTGCTCAAGGGCGAGGTCAAGGACGTCCTGCTGCTGGACGTCACCCCGCTGTCCCTGGGCATCGAGACCAAGGGCGGGGTGTTCACCAAGCTCATCGAGCGCAACACCACGATCCCGACCAAGCGGTCGGAGATCTTCACCACCGCCGACGACAACCAGCCCTCGGTGCAGATCCAGGTCTACCAGGGTGAGCGCGAGATCGCGCAGTACAACAAGAAGCTCGGCGTCTTCGACCTGACCGGCCTGCCGCCGGCGCCGCGCGGTGTGCCGCAGATCGAGGTCACCTTCGACATCGACGCCAACGGCATCGTGAACGTCACCGCGAAGGACCTCGGCACCGGCAAGGAGCAGTCGGTCACCATCTCCGGTGGCTCGTCGCTGCCCAAGGACGACATCGACCGGATGGTGCGCGAGGCCGAGCAGTACGCCGAGGACGACCGCAAGCGCCGCGAGGAGGCCGAGGTCCGCAACAACGCCGAGTCGCTCGTCTACCAGACCGAGAAGGTCATCAAGGACAACGAGGACAAGATCCCGGCGGACGTCCGGACCGAGACCGAGAGCGCCGTCGGCGAGCTGAAGAAGGCGCTGGAGGGCTCCGACATCGACGCCATCCGCTCCGCGAGCGAGAAGGTCGCCCTGGCCAGCCAGAAGATCGGCTCCGCCATCTACGGCCAGAGCCAGCAGGCGGGCGGCGACGCCGCCGGGGCGCAGGCGGGTGCGCAGGCCGGCGCGGGCGCCCAGTCCGGCGCGGACGACGTCGTCGACGCCGAGATCGTCGACGAGGACAACGGCAAGCGCGACGGCAACGCCTGAGTCACGACGCGATAGGAGGCGCAGCGAATGGCGCTGCCGGAGAACGACAACGGCCGCGAGCACCAGGGACCGGTGATCCGCGACAAGCGGCGGATCGACCCCGACACGGGCGAACTGCGCACCCCTGAGGGGGCGGCGGCCGCCGAGGGCGCCGCGGAGCAGGCGCCGGCCGGGGAGTCGGCGCCGCCCCGGGAGCCGCGGGCGGACGAGTCCGCCGGTGGCGTGGCGGACCGGAAGGAGCTGGAGGCACTGCGTGCCGAGCTTGAGGAGCGGGTGCACGACCTCAAGCGGGTCCAGGCCGAGTACGCCAACTACCGCCGGCGGGTCGAGCGCGACCGCGTCGCCGTGCGGGAGCAGGCGGTCGCCCAGGTGGTCGGCGAACTGCTGCCGATCCTGGACGACATCGGCCGCGCCCGGGAGCACGACGAGCTCACCGGCGGCTTCAAGTCCGTGGGAGAGTCACTGGAAGCCCTGGTCGGCAAGCTCGGGCTGAAGAAGTACGCGGAGAAGGGCGACGAGTTCGACCCGAACGTGCACGAGGCGCTGACCCTGGTGCCGACCCCGGGCGTGACCGTCCCCACCGTCATCGAGGTGTTCCAGCCGGGGTACCTCGTCGGCGACCGGGTGCTGCGGCCGGCCCGGGTCGTGGTCGCCGGCCCCTCGGACGAGGAGGCCGAGACCGGCACCGCCGAGGCCGAGAGCGTCGAGGCCGAGGTCCCGGCGGACGGACCCGTGGCCGGGGAGCCCGCGGCGGCGGAGGACGCCGCGGCGGAGAACGCGACACGGGAGCGGCCGGCCGACGGGGACGAGCCGCGCACGTAGGGAAGGACGGTCTCCGACGGCGAGACCGCGGACACCGGTGCCGCGCCCTGCCCCGCCGGGGTGGTGCGCGGCACCGCGGTCCGCCGCCGGAGCGTCCCGGCCACATCAGCAGACCCTTGAGGCGAGAGCGGGAGAAGGCAAGCGTCGATGAGCACCAAGGACTACCTGGAGAAGGACTACTACAAGGTCCTCGGAGTCTCAAAGACGGCCACCAAGGACGAGATCAAGCAGTCCTACCGCAAGCTCGCCCGCAAGTACCACCCCGACGCCAACCGGGGTGACAGCGCCGCCGAGGACCGGTTCAAGGAGATCTCCGAGGCGTACAACGTGCTGTCCGACGACAAGCGCCGCAAGGAGTACGACGAAGCTCGCTCGCTGTTCGGCGGCTCCTACCGCCCGGGCGGCGGCACCGCGGCGGGCGACTTCAACCTCGGCGACCTGTTCGGCGGCCAGGGCGGCGCGCCGGGCGGGGAGCGGCTCAGCGACCTGTTCGGCGGGCTCTTCGGCGGCCGGGGCCGCACCACGACCAGGGCGCGGCGCGGCGCCGACGTCGAGACCGAGACCAAGCTGACGTTCACCGAGGCGGCCAACGGGGTCACCCGGTCGTTCCAGCTGAGCAGCGAGGCCGCGTGCCCGACGTGCAGCGGCACCGGCGCCAAGGCCGGCACCGCCCCGCGGGTGTGCCCGCGGTGCACCGGCACCGGCCACGAGAACAAGAACCTGGGCGGCTTCTCGCTGTCCGAGCCGTGCCCGGAGTGCCGTGGGCGGGGGCTGGTCGTCGACGACCCGTGCCCCACCTGCCACGGCAGCGGACGCGGCAAGAGCACGCACACGATCCAGGCCCGTATCCCGGCGGGTGTCAGCGACGGCCAGCGCATCCGCATCAAGGGCAAGGGCGCGCCGGGCGAGCGTGGCGGACCGGCCGGCGACCTCTATGTGGTGGTACACGTGCAGCCGCACCCCCTGTTCGGCAAGTCCGGCGAGAACCTGACCATCACCGTCCCGGTGACCTTCCCCGAGGCGGTGCTCGGCGCCGATGTGCGGGTGCCGACCCTGAACGGCTTCCCGGTCACCGTGAAGATCCCCCCGGGCACGCCCAACGGGCGTACGTTCCGGGTGCGGGGCAAGGGCTCCCCGCGGCGGGACGGCACGACCGGGGACCTGCTGGTCACCGTGGAGGTTGCGGTGCCGCAGAACCTCAGCAGCGCGGCGCGTGAGGCCCTGGAGAGTTTCCGGGCAGCGACGGCCGACCAGAATCCGCGCCGCGACCTCGAAGCGCGGGCCAAGGGGGTGTGACCATGATGGGCAATCCGGGCTTCGGCGACGAGACGCCGGTCTATGTCATCTCTGTGGCGGCCGAGCTCTCAGGACTGCACCCGCAGACCCTGCGCCAGTACGACCGGCTCGGCCTCGTGTCGCCGGGACGGGCGTCCGGCCGGGGCCGGCGGTACTCCATGCGCGACATCCAGATGCTGCGGGAGGTGCAGCGGCTCAGCCAGGAGGAGGGCATCAACCTCGCCGGCATCAAGCGGATCCTGGAGCTGCAGCGCGAGGTGGCCGAACTCCGCGAGCACCTGTTCCACCTGGCCAACGAGCTGGACGCCGCGCGCGCCGCGGTCTCCCGGCGCACCGCCGCGCAGTCGGGCGGCGGGGATCTGCTGCCGGTGCGGCGGACGCGGGTCACGATCTTCAACCACCCGGTTCCGCCACCGGAGCAGTAGCGACGGGTGCGCCCGGCCCGGTCCCGCCGGAGCCGTGGCCCGCACCGCCGACAGCCGAGGAACGCACGTGTAGAGGGGGCGGCCAGTCATGGACTACAAACTCACCAAGAAGAGCCAGGAAGCGCTGTCGGTGGCGATCCGCCGCGCGACCTCGGACGGCAGCCCGCAGGTGGAGCCGGTTCACCTGCTCGCCGCGCTGGTGAACCAGGGCGAGGGGATCATCCGCCCATTGCTGAAGGAGGTCGGGGCCAACCCCGACGAGCTGGACCGGGCGGTGGAACAGGCCATCGCCGGTCTGCCGAAGGCCGCGGGCTCCACGGTCAGCGCGCCGTCGAGCTCCCGCCAGCTCATCATGGCGATGAACACCGCGGCGCAGCGCGCCAAGCAGCTGGAGGACGAGTACGTCTCCACCGAGCACCTGCTGGTGGGGCTGGCCACCGACGGCGGCGAGGCCGCCCGGCTGCTGCGAGACGCCGGCGCCACCCCCGAGGCCCTGCTGGAGGCGTTCGAGCGCGTCCGCGGGCACGGCCGGGTCACCTCCGAGAACCCCGAGGAGACCTACCAGGCGCTGGAGAAGTACGGCGTCGACCTGACCGGTCAGGCCCGCGCCGGGGCGCTCGACCCCGTGATCGGGCGCGACTCCGAGATCCGCCGCGTGATCCAGGTGCTGTCCCGGCGCACCAAGAACAACCCGGTGCTCATCGGCGAGCCGGGGGTCGGCAAGACCGCGGTGGTCGAAGGGCTGGCGCAGCGGATCGTGGCGGGCGACGTCCCGGAGTCGCTGCGCGACAAGCGGCTCATTTCGCTGGACCTGCCGGCCATGGTGGCCGGCGCGAAGTACCGCGGCGAGTTCGAGGAACGCCTCAAGGCGGTGCTCAACGAGATCAAGGAGAGCGCCGGCCAGATCATCACGTTCATCGACGAGCTGCACACCGTGGTGGGTGCGGGCGCGGCCGAGGGCGCGATGGACGCGGGCAACATGCTCAAGCCGATGCTGGCCCGCGGCGAACTGCGCATGGTCGGCGCCACCACGCTGGACGAGTACCGCGAGCGCATCGAGAAGGACCCGGCCCTGGAGCGCCGGTTCCAGCAGGTCTTCGTCGGCGAGCCGTCCGCGGCCGACACGATCGCGATCCTGCGTGGGCTGAAGGGACGGTACGAGGCGCACCACAAGGTGCAGATCGCCGACTCCGCGCTGGTCGCGGCGGCGACGCTGTCCGACCGCTACATCACGGCACGGTTCCTGCCGGACAAGGCCATCGACCTGATCGACGAGGCCGCGTCCCGGCTGCGCATGGAGATCGACTCCCGGCCGGTCGAGATCGACGAGCTGCAGCGCGCCGTCGACCGGCTGAAGATGGAGGAGATGGCGCTGGGGAAGGAGTCCGACCCCGCCAGCCGGCAGCGTCTGGACCGGCTGCGTGCCGACCTCGCCGACAAGCAGGAGCAGTTGAACGCCCTGGTGGCGCGCTGGGAACAGGAGAAGGCCGGGCTGAACCGGGTCGGCGACCTGAAGGAACGGCTGGACGAGCTGCGCCGGCAGGCCGAGCGCGCGCAGCGCGACGGCGACTTCGAGGCGGCGTCCCGGCTGATGTACGGCGACATCCCGCAGTTGGAGAAGCAGCTGGAGGAGGCGTCCTCGGCCGAGGAGGAGGCCGAGCGCGGGCGGGAGTCCACCATGGTCAAGGAGGAGGTCGGCGCGGACGACGTCGCCGACGTCGTGTCCTCCTGGACCGGTATCCCGGTGGGTCGGCTCATGGAGGGCGAGACCAGCAAGCTGCTGCGCATGGAGGAGGAGATCGGCCGGCGGCTGATCGGGCAGGACCGCGCCGTGCGGGCGGTGGCCGACGCGGTGCGCCGCGCCCGCGCCGGCATCTCGGACCCGGACCGGCCCACCGGTTCGTTCCTCTTCCTCGGCCCCACGGGCGTCGGCAAGACCGAGCTGGCCAAGGCGCTGGCGGAGTTCCTGTTCGACGACGAGCGGGCGATCGTCCGGATCGACATGAGCGAGTACTCCGAGAAGCATTCGGTGTCCCGGCTGGTCGGCGCGCCGCCCGGGTACGTCGGCTACGAGGAGGGCGGCCAGCTCACCGAGGCGGTGCGCCGCCGGCCGTACACGGTGGTGCTGCTGGACGAGGTCGAGAAGGCGCACATCGAGGTGTTCGACACCCTCCTGCAGGTCCTCGACGACGGCCGGCTGACCGACGGCCAGGGCCGGCACGTGGACTTCCGAAACACGATCCTGATCCTCACCTCGAACCTCGGGTCGCAGTACCTGGTGGACCCGGCGCTGGACGAGGCGACCCGCCGCGAGAAGGTGATGCAGACGGTGCGGGCCACGTTCAAGCCCGAGTTCCTCAACCGGCTGGACGACGTGATCGTGTTCGACGCGCTGTCCACCAGCGAGCTGACCAGGATCGTCGACCTCCAGATCGACCGCCTGGCCCGCCGCCTCACCGACCGCCGGCTCCACTTGGAGGTGACCCCGGCGGCCCGGGAGTGGCTGGCTCTGACCGGCTACGACCCGGTCTACGGCGCGCGTCCGCTGCGCCGTCTGGTGCAGGCGTCCATCGGCGACCCGCTGGCCCGCGAGCTCCTCGCCGGTGAACTGCGGGAGGGCGACACCGTGCTGGTGGACCTGGACGAGTCCAAGGACGCCCTGTCCGTCGGACCGAAGGAGCCGGAGGCGGTACCGGCGTCCTGATGTGTGCCCCCGGCGGGGTCCAGCGCGCAGGTGCGCGCCGGACCCCGCTGGCATGTCTATGCACCGTCGCCCTCGATGCGTCAACGGAGCATTCGGGACCCGCATGGAACCTGCCGCCTCTTCGGGGTCATATGTCACGCTTTCCAGGCTTCTCACCTCGGATATTCATACGCTCCGTGACGGCGAATCAACAGAAAGAAGCAACCGACGGCCACTTCGATGCCGTACGGTGTCATTCGAGTACAAGCGTGAGTGGTTTGTAGCGGTTTGCGATGCCGATCCGGAAAGTAGGGGCTGTGCTACTGAGTTTCCGTGTGGCGAACCATCGGTCACTCCGTGATGAGCAACAACTGTTGTTGACGGACCCGGCATCCGACGCATGGGAAGAGGGCGAGCCCTGCGCGGAAGGGACCCCCCTCCCCGTCACCGGCGTCTTCGGCCCGAACGCATCGGGCAAGTCCAACGTGCTGGACGCCCTGAGCTTCATGGCCCGAATGATCCGCTGGTCGTTCCGCGAGAGCGAGCCCGACTCGCGCATCCGACGCCGTCCCTTCGCGTTGGACCCGATCCACCTCGCTCGGCCGTCCACCTACATCGTCGACCTGAGGATCGCAGAGCACCGTTATACCTATGGTTTCAGTGTCGACGACACCCGCGTGATCTCGGAATGGCTCTACCTCTATCGATCGAATGACAGAGAGATAGTGTTCGAACGTGACGGGGATGATTACAGCTCCGAAACCGCCCGCGATCTGATCGACATGGCCTCCGTCATCGACATAGCCCAGAATGTCCTCCTCCTCTCGGTCGCGGCACGGTCACGGGTCAAGAACGAGGCCATCCGGTCGGTCTACGGGTGGTTCAGTGATCGATTTGCAATGAAACGTTCCCTGGACACGGCCGACCTGCGGTTCCGCCTCTCAACGTCATCGAAATTCAATGACGAACTACTGAGCCGACTCACCGAACTGCTGAGTGCCGCCGATACCGGCATCAGCCACCTGGAATTTCGTCGTAGCGAACGCACACCCGAGGACTCGTTACTGCGGAAACGAGAACGCGGCGAGTTGATCTTCCACCACCGCGGTGTGGAGACCGAACATCCACTGACACTGGACGACCAGTCCCATGGAACTCTCGCGCTGCTCGACATCGGCCTGCGCGCCCTTCAGGCTCTGAAGCACGGTTGGCTCCTCGCCATCGACGAGCTCGACGGCAGCCTGAGCCCGTTTTTGACGGCCCGGCTGATCGAATCCTTCCGCGACCCCGAAGCGAACCCCAGGCATGCCCAGCTCGTGTTCACCAGCCACGACACCGCACTTCTGGGGCACATCCGAGGCACGGAGGTTCTCCGCCGTGAGGAGATATGGCTGGTCCAGAAAGACGAATCCGGTTGCACGGAACTCTTTCCGCTGTCCAGCTACCGACCGGACGAGGACGAGAACCGGATGCGGCGTTATCTCGCCGGGCGCTATGGTGCTGTCCCACATATCGATGACGACCTCTTCGCCGTCGCGCTCGCGATCCGGGACAGGAATCAGGTGGAGTGACTCCCCGACGAGAAACGCGGTTCAGGCGGCCACCGCCACGCACTCCAAAACCGGCCATGCTCTTGGTGTGCGAAGGTGAAACGGAGGTGGAATACCTCACGGGGTTACGTCGGCGCGGCCAGATCGTCGATGTGCGTAAGGCTTCGAAACGGGACGCCATGGGAATCGTGCGCGAGGCGATCACCCGCGGAAGCGGTGACTATACCCACATATGGGCGGTTTTCGATAGCGACAACCGCGACGTCTCCGACGCTTCCACGGTCGCTCGAAAGGCATCCACGGAGCGACAGATCATCAACACCGCCGTCTCACAACCCAGCTTCGAAGTCTGGCTCCTCCTGCACTTTTCCGAGGACGTACGTGGTTGTCACACCCCTGGCGACGCGCGGCGGCTCCTTCAGAAGGCCGCGCCGAACTGGGACAAGGGGCAGTGGACTCGCACGAAGCGGAAAGGCACCCGATTCACCGACTTCGAGCATGGTGTGAAGGCCGCTTGCGAACGCGCGGAGCGCCTCGGGCCGGTCACCCCCGGCGGCGGGCCGGCGACCGACGTGTGGCGGATCTTTCGATCGGACGAGTTCCGCCTCGTGTGAGACCGATGGCAGCCAGAATCCCGCTGGCAACGTCCCTGCCGAACATCACTCGCCATCGCTTCAGCGAGCCCAGCTCCCGTGCACCCGGGCCTGGCGCGGCACCATGACCACGATGACCCAGGATCGCCCAGAGTCCCAGATCGGCCCGCCCGGCCTGTCACCACAGGGGGTCTAGGACCGCCGAGGGCCCCTGGTCCGGGTCCGCGCGAGCCCGGCGGGGCCCGGAACGGTCTTTCAGCGAGAAGTGCCCCGCCCCCGCTGTTCCGGACCCGCGGTGCGGCGGCCCGGCTCGTGCCTGGCCGGGGCGGTCGACTCGGAGGCCCGCGCCGGGGCGGTCGTTCCCCCGCCCTTCGCCGTGCGCCGCGTGAGGGCGGCGGCGATCCCCTGGGGCGGGCCGTCCGCCGCGGCCGGTGCGGGCCGCGCGGCGGCGGGCGGTGCCGCCGTGGCGGAGCGGGCTTGCGCACCCGTGGTGGCGGCGCGCGGTGCCTCCTGTGCCGCCGGGCGGCGGTCCGGGCTCCCGGCCGGGGCCGGGTGGGTGGACCGGGGGTGTCCGGCCCGGCGATCGGTGATGCGGTCCTTGATCCGGAAGAACTGCTTCGCCCCGTACGCCCACGCGTAGACGCCGCCCAGCGTCGCCCCGACCGCGCCCACGACCGCCAGCGGCTGGGTGGTGAACGGCTGCGGCAGCAGCCCCACGGACTCGATGAGAGCGAGTACGAACGGGATCCCGAAGAGACCGAAGAGCGCGCCGAGCCGCACCACCCCCTTGCGGGCGTACGCGCGGACCGCGCGGTCGCGGGCCGCCTGGCGTTCCGCCTCGGTGGGCAGTTCCCGGGCCGCGGCCAGGGCCGCCCGCAGCGCATCGTCGTCCGTGTCCGCCATGTGCGCCCTCCCACCACCGCCGGTGATAACCGCGACGATGGTAGTGCGCCCGCCGGATGTCCGGTAAGCGGTCGATCACCCGATTCCTGGTCGCCCTGGCATGATGGTGCCGGCGTCGGCGGACGCCGGATCCCCGCATCGTTGCGAGCCCCCGGGAGCCCTGTTGGAAGCCGTGCCGCCCGAAGGATCTCCGGAGCGGATCCGCAGCTGGTGGTTCGGGCTCGACGAGCGGACGCGGGCGGACTTCCTGGCGCACCGCGCGGGCGAGATCGGCGGGCTCGACGGCCTGCCGTCCGTGGTCCGTGACCGGGCCAACCGCGCGGTGCTGGACGACTACATCGACCGCACCGGCGACACCGACGCGATCCGGCTGCGCACGGAGATCGACCTGGACGGCGCGCTCCTGCTGTACTACCGGCCGCCGAGCACGGTCGGCGGGACCGACACGCGGGTCGCGATCTCCTTCGGCGACCCGGACCACGCCGTCAACACCACCGTCTTCGTCCCGGGCACGGCGAGCAACACCCGGGACGTGAAGTACCTGCGGCTCGCCCTCGACTTCCTCCGGCGGCTGCGGATCCGCGCGGACGCGCAGACCGAACCCGGCAACACCGCGACCGTCTACTGGCTCGGCTACAAGTCGCCCGACCGCCTGGTCCCGGATGCGATGTCGGCGAGCTACGCGCGGGACGGCCATCCCGCCCTGACCCGTTTCCTGAAGGGGCTGCGGGCCGCCAACCGGGTGCCGGACCGCGGCGACACCACCCTCATCGGGTACAGCTACGGCTCGGTGGTGGTCGGCCACGCCGCCGCCGCGGCCGACCTGACGGACGCCGTCGACACGATCCTGGTGGCCGGAAGTCCCGGGCTCGGGCGACACGTCCGCAGTGTCGCCGACCTCCGGTTCGACCCGGCCAGGGTGCTCGCGGCGGCGTCGCCGGTCGACCCGGTCGTCCACACGCCCGCCCTGGTGCACGGCCCGAATCCGGCCCATCCCTCGTTCCGCGCCCGACGGGTCGCGACCGGGGGCGTCGGTCATCTCGGCTACGGCACGGAGGGCAGTCTGGCCTTCCTCAACACGGTCTACATCACCCTCGGCCTCCTCGACCGCGTGACGGCGCCCCCGGCCTGGACCGCCGGTGGTCCGGCGGCACGGCTCGGTGACTGGTTCGGCGGCAGGGTCGGCCGCCGCTCCACCTCCAGGAGGACGCCCACCGCAGGACCGCAGCACCCAAGGGTGCGGCACGGGGCGCGGCGGCCGCCCGGGCGGTCGGGGCCGCCGCGAGGATAGAGCCGACCCACAGGACAAGGAGCGCTGGATGGAGACCAGGGACAAGGCCGCGGCGGCGCGGCAGGCCATGGAGCGCGGCGCCGCTCTCGGCGAGCTGCTGCCGGAGCCGTTGGAGTTCATGGTGGCGGACGCGGCGCAGGCCGATGCGGCCGCCATGGGGAGGCCGGACGAGATCGCCTTCACGGCCTCGGCCACCTACGTCTGCCGGGTGGGCTCCGGAGCGGCGGGAGCCGCCTTGGAGGCGCTGCACACCGCCTGGCGAGCACGCGGCTGGGAGAGCTCGCTGCGCCGGTTCCCCGACGGCGGCGGGGACGTCGTGGCGAGCGACCCCGCCGACGGGTTCCGCTATACCGCGGTCATCCGCCGGGACGGCGCGAGCCTGGCGCTGTGGGCGGAATCGCCCCCCTATCTGGACGCCGACCCGGAGGCGCGGTTCCGGCCGATCCGGCCCGCCTGACGGTGCCGGGGCGGTGATCGCCCCCGCCCGGCCCGCCGCGCCGGATCACACCGTGGTCCGCGCCGCGTGCGTGACACCGGCGCGCTCGATCTCGTCCGCGGCGCGGCGGAGTCCGTCCTGTGCGCGGATCTCCGCCCCGATCTCCCGGAGCCGCTGCCGCATCCAGGCGTTGCCGAGCAGCCGCTCGACGGCCTCGTGCAGCTCGCGGAAGGTGACCCGGTGCGGGTCGAGCCGCGCGCCGAAGCCCAGCTCCTGCACGCGCTGGGCGTTGTCGTACTGGTCCCAGAACAGCGGGAGCACGACCATCGGCTTGCCGAAGTGGAACGCCTCCGTGACGGTGTTGTTGCCGCCGTGCGTGATCACGAGGTCCACGATCGGCAGGATGCTGGTCTGCGGGACGAACTCCGCGCCCCACACGTTCGGGGGCAGCCGCAGCTCCGCGTGCCGGGGGCCGAGCGCGACGATGTACCGGTGGACGGTGTGTTCCAGCATGTCGATCAGGCGCTGCATGAGCCGGACGTCCCCGGACCCCAGGGTGCCGAGGCTGAAGTAGATCAGCGACCCCTCGCCCTGCGCGATCTTCTCCGGCAGCTCGAACGGCTCGTCGGTGCGGCGGACCGACGACTCCAGCCGGATCCAGTTGGGGTTCATCTCCCGCCGGTCCACGTAGTCGGCGACCTCGGGATAGAGGTAGAGGTTGACGTCCGCCTCGGGCATGAACCGCAGGTCGGGCAGCGGGTCGGCGCCCTGGCGCTGCACCCACGCGTTGAAGTCCTCCCACAGGCGGCGGTGCGTGCGCTCGAACTCGGCCCGGAATCTGCCCCACTGGCTGCGGTCGTTGGACGGGTAGCCCGAGAAGATGGGCGGGACGTCGGTCCCCGGCACCTCCAGGGGGTTGCAGGACGCGATCCGGACGAAGGGCACGCCGGCGGTGGCCAACGCGGGGAAGAGCACCACGTTGTCCTCGACGACGACGTCCGGACGCAGTTCCGCGATGGCCCGCCGGAGCTGGGGTTCGGCCCGCTTGACGCCGTCGATCAGCGTCGCCCACATCCGGGCGATCACCGTTTCGAGCTGCTGGTAGGTGCTCCGGCGGAACTCCGGCGTGAGGGTGTCGACGTAGTCCTGCCAGAAGAGCTGGGACTTCCCGTCGCGGTCGTCGCCCGGCGTCGACTCGATGTCGATGAGGATCTCTTCGAAGCCGTGGCCGGCGAGCCGTCCGGCCCACGCGCGCTCGGAGGCGAACACGACCCGGTGCCCACGGTCGCGCAGCACGTCACCGATGCCCACGCAGTTGCTCGTGGGACCGTAGGCGCTCTCCGGGAGGAAGAGCACCGTCAGTCTCCGCTCGCCCATGGACCCGCCTCCGCCCGCAGTCGTCCGCTCTTTCCGACGAAACGATACAAGTTGCTTCCGGATCATTAGATCGACCCCGGACGGACCGTCACGAAACGCAAAGGGACCCGTTTTGTTGTCCTTTGCGGCCACGTTCGACCTGCTATCGATTTCTCTGGCAATTCAGGACTTTCGTACAATCAATCGCGGCGATCAACGAACCTCCCGTTCCCGGCGCGGCTCGCGCCGTCTCCGCGCCCGGCCGCCGTCGTGGCCTCGGCGGCGACGCGGCCGGCCGGTGCCGGGGGCGGTGCCGGGGGCGGTGTTCCCACCGCCTTCGGCGGGGGTGACGCACCGGTGGCCGCGCGGCGTCGGGCACGAAAAGGTCACGTTACGGATGGAGTGCGCGCCGCCGCCCATTCTGACGGGTCGCGATTCTGTGACAATCTCACTCGACGGTGCGTGCGGCGGCATGGGGAGGCGGACGAATGCGGGTCGGGCGGGGGCTGGGCCGAATTGAGGACGTGCCCCGTCGGCATCACGACGAGTTCACCCACGTGGTCCTGCGGGCGATCACCTTCCACCTGGACCACCGTTTCATCACGCTCGCGCGGGACGGCCAACTCGCCGACGGGCTGCGCGGCGCATGGCTGCGGGCCGGGGCGAGCCTTCCCGAGGCGGACCGGCTGCCGCCGACCGGGCTGTCCGCCCTGTACGCCGAGCGGGGTTCGATGGAGGCGGGCGTGGTGGTGCTACCGCAGCCGCTGCGCACGGGCGAGGCCTACCTGGTCTGCGGGACCCGCACCTCGGATCCGTTCCTCGGTCCGTCCGACCCGGAGTTCTTCCTGCTGGAGGCCGACAGCGCCGTCCGGGGACCGCGTACCGTGCGGCGCACCCGGCTGGCCCGCTGGACCCGTGACGGGCGCCGGTTCGAGCTGGGCGAGGGGCCGCTGCCCGAGGTGGGCGCGCTGCTGGACGCCATCGCGCGGGTGATGGCGATCGGCACCTGAGCACACCGCACATCGCACTGGCGCTTGCCCCTACTGGGTAGTAACCTGAATTTGTTACCAGCCAGTAGATCGCGTGTGCACACACTGCGGCCAGGACACAGCGGAGCGCGCCATGACGCACTACAAGAGCAACCTCCGTGACCTCGAATTCAATCTGTTTGAAGTCTTCAAGCGCCAGGACGTGCTGGGTACCGGCCCGTTCGAGGAGCTGGACGAGGACACGGCCCGCACCATTCTCGAAGAGGTCGAGCGGCTCGCCACCGGCGTCCTCGCCGAGTCGTTCGAGGACGCCGACCGTAACCCGCCCGTCTTCGACCCGCAGACGAACACGGTCACGATTCCCGAGAGCCTGAAGCGCTCCTACCACGCGTACATGGACGCCGGCTGGTACCAGCTGGACCTGCCCCGCGAACTCGGCGGCGTCGGCGCGCCGCGCTCCCTGGTCTGGGCCGCCTCCGAACTCATCCTCGGCTCCAACCCCGCCGTGCACATGTACGCCGGCGGGCCGGGGTTCGCCAACATCCTCTGGCACGAGGGCAACGCGTGGCAGCGCTGGTTCGCCGAGCAGGCGATCGAGCGCGGCTGGGGCGGCACCATGGTGCTCACCGAGCCCGATGCCGGATCCGACGTCGGAGCCGGGCGCACCAGAGCCGTCCAGCAGGAGGACGGCACCTGGCACATCGAGGGCGTCAAGCGGTTCATCACCGCGGCCGAGCAGGACATGACCGAGAACATCTTCCACCTGGTGCTGGCCCGCCCCGAGGGGGCCGGCCCGGGCACGAAGGGGCTCTCGCTGTTCCTCGTCCCCAAGTTCCTGGTCAACGAGGACGGGTCGCCGGGCGAGCGCAACGGCGTCTACGTGACCAACGTCGAGCACAAGATGGGCCTGAAGGCGTCCACCACCTGCGAGCTCACGTTCGGGGCGAAGCACCCGGCCGTCGGCTACCTGGTCGGCGACCGGCACGACGGCATCCGGCAGATGTTCCTCGTCATCGAGTACGCGCGGATGATGGTCGGCACCAAGGCCATCGCCACCCTGTCCACCGGCTACCTCAACGCCCTCGCCTACGCCAAGGAGCGCGTGCAGGGCGCCGACCTCACCCGCCAGACGGACAAGACCGCCCCCCGGGTCACCATCACGCACCACCCCGACGTCCGGCGCAGCCTGATGACGCAGAAGGCCTACGCCGAGGGGCTGCGGGCGCTCGTCATCTACACGGCCACCCAGCAGGACGCGGTGCGCATCGCCGAGCACGCGGGCGAGGACGCCTCGGATCCGGCGGCGCTGAACGACCTGCTGCTGCCGCTGGTCAAGGGTTTCGGCTCGGAGCGCTCCTACGCGCTGCTGGCGGAGTCCCTGCAGACCCTCGGCGGCTCCGGCTATCTGCAGGACTACCCGATCGAGCAGTACATTCGGGACGCCAAGATCGACACCCTCTACGAGGGCACCACGGCCATCCAGGCGCAGGACCTGTTCTTCCGCAAGATCGTGAAGAACAACGGGCAGGCGCTCGGCCGGCTGATGGCCGAGATCCAGGCGTTCGCGGCCAGCGACGCCGGCAACGGCCGGCTGAAGTCGGAGCGGGCCGCCCTCGCCGACGCCGCCGCGGACGTCAAGGCCATCGTGGACGCCATGGTCGGCGACGCGCTGCGCTCGGCCGAGGAGGTGCGCGAGCTGTACAAGGTCGGCCTCAACACCACGCGGCTGCTGCTGGCGCTGGGGGACCTGGTGCTGGCGTGGCTGCTGTTGCGTCAGGCCGAGGTGGCGCTGAACCGCCTCGACGGCGCGAGTGAGGCGGACCGCGACTTCTACACCGGCAAGGTGGCCGCGGCGCGGTTCTTCGCCGACCAGGTGCTGCCGCGGCTGTCCGCCGAGCGCGTCGTGGCACAGCGGGTCACGCTGGACCTCATGGAGCTGCCCGAGTCCGCCTTCTGATCCGCCTCCGGCCACCGGCCGCGACCGGGGCGCCCCTCTCCGCCCACCCTGCCGAGCAGGAGCGATGCTCCGCCGGTGCCCGGACCGGCCCACCGGCGCGGGCGGGACGGTTTCGGCCGTCCCGCTAGCGCCGGTTCGTCAAGTCGGCGTCGAGATCCGGTAATGCACGCACGGGAACGGGGTAGAAGCTAGGAGCATTCCGCACGCTGGCTTCACCCTGATCGCGACGTCGTGTCATGGAGGTAATCGATGGGCATCGGGCTCGGCATATTCCTGGTCGTGGTGGGTGCCGTGCTCAGGTTCGGCATCACGGCCGATGTCCAGGGGATCGATCTCGGGGCCATCGGGGTCATCCTCATGCTGGCGGGCATCGCCGTCGTCGTGCTGACGCTGATCCTCATGACGCTGCGCAGTGGCCGCGAGACGGAGGAGCGGCTGCCCGGCGACCGGCACCGCCCCTGACCGGGCTCCCCGGGCGGCCCGCCGTTCAGGGCCGCCCGGTGCCCGCCCGGGGGTAGCGCCACAGCAGCGCGGTGAGCACCGCCGTCGCGGCCAGCAGCATGGCCGCCATCGGCGTGAAGGCCACCTGGAACGCCTCGCCTCCGGTGGGCCCGTCCTGGGCGTCCAGGAGCGCACCCGCGGCGATCGTGGCCACGACCACGGTCGCGAACCCGCACATGTTGACCAGTGCGGCGGCCACGCCGGTGCGCTGTGCGGGCATGCCGTCGCGCGCGTAGTCGAAGGAGAGCGACGGCGCGATCACCGAGCCGGCCGCGCTCAGCACGATGACGGTTCCGGTGGCCCACAGCGGCGGGAGTCCGCCCGGCCAGGCGACCACGGCGAGCCAGCCAAGGCTGACGGTCCAGGTCAGCGTGAGCGCGAGCGGCCGGCGCAGCCCGGGCCGCGCCCCGGTGAGGCGGGCGAGGAAGGGCACCAGCGCCATGGGGGCGAGCGCCGCCCCGGTGAACAGCGCCCCCGCGGTGCCGGGGTCGAGCCCGAGCCCCTGCTCCAGTAGCGGGTACCCCCAGAGCACCGCGAGCATGGTGTAGGACGTCATCGCGGCGGCGTGGTGCGCCATGCCGACACGGGGGCCGCGTGCCCGCAACGCCTCGGCGAGGCTGGCACGCACCGAGATGCGCTCGGCACGCCCGGGGGCCGGGAATCCCGCCGGGCGGTCCCGCACCAGGATCAGGACGAGGACCAGCAGCGCCGAGGTGACCCCGCTGGCGGCCAGGAAGGCCGGCGTCCAGCCGAGGTTGCGCAGCAGCGCCGAGAGCGGCGCGACGCTGGCCACCTGCCCCAGCCCGCCGACCAGACCGGTGAGCGCGCTGACCACCGCGTACTCCCGGCGCGGAAACCACAGGGCGCCGAGCCGGATCACGTTGAGGAAGACGAGGGCGTCACCGAACCCGATGAGGATCCGGCCGGCGATCGCCGCCTGGATCGTGGGCGCCACCGCGAACAGGGCGGTGCCGCCCACCATGGCCGCCAGCCCGATCAGCAGTGAGCCGCGCGGTCCGAGCCGGTCGGCCAGCACCCCTCCGGGGATCTGGCAGGCGACGTAGACGGCCAATTGCAGCACCGGCAGCATCGACAGCAGGGTGGCGCCGGTGTCGAACCGCTCCTGGGCCATGAGGGCCGCGGCGCTCATCCCGTTGCGGTGGAACATGGCCGCGAAGTAGACGGCGACCGCGGTGCCCCACACCAGCCACGCGCGTGCCCCGCCCGGCGGTTCGGCGGCGGGCCGGTGGGTGACGGGCGCGGCCGGTGCGCCGGCCTCCGCCGGCTCGGCCGCGGCGCGGGAGGCGGCGGTGCCGGCCGTGCGGCGGCGCGCGGGTGTTCTTCTCTGGGCGCCGTTCGCGGAACGGCGCCCGGCCGGCAGCCTCATCGGCGGGCTCCCAGCAGCTCGGCGGCGGCGTCGATGTGGGCGTGCACGGCCGCCCGGGCACGCTCGCCGTCACCGGACTCGATGGCCGCGCGGATCACGCCGTGGTCCTCGATGTTGCGCCGCATGCGCTCCACGGTGCGGCTGCCCTCCTCCATCATGCGCAGCTGCCGGTCGCGCAGCGACTCGTACAGGGCGGTCAGGATCTCGTTCCCGGCGGCGGAGACGATCGTCCGGTGGAACTCGCGGTCGGCGAGGACGACACCGCGGCGGTCGGTGGGCACCAGCTCGGCCATGCGCTCCAGCAGCGCGTCGAGCCGGGCGACGAGTTCGCGGCGGCGCTCGGCCGGTGCCGCCGCCGCGCGCTCGGCTGTGAACCCCTCGACCAGCCGGCGGGTCTCGATGACGTCGTCAACCTCCTGCTGGGAGACGGGGACGACGAGCGCGCCGCGCTTGGGGTACAGCCGGACGAGCCCCTCGGCCTGCAGCCGGAGCAGCGCCTCGCGGACCGGGGTGCGGGAGACGCCGACGTCCGCGGCGATGTCCCCTTCGCTGATGAGTTCGCCGCCGGCGTACCGCCGACTGAGGATGGCGTCCTTGGTGAAGTGGTAGGTGCGGTCTGTGGCGGAAGACGTGGGATGCATGTTGTATCTATGCTAACCGCCGATAATCCCCACATGGGATGAATAGCGGGCGAACCCCCGCTTGTCACTACATGAGGGATGTGACACACCACATCCGGCGGGCGGCGAACAGCCCCCACGACGGGGGATCTGCGCGCAGACCCGCTCACCCTCCGCGAGCGGCCACTTGTCCACAGGTTGTGGATAATGCTGTGAACAGCGAAAACACTCCCCGGGGAACCGAGGCGCGCCTACCCACCACACGTGACGTGCACAACATTTCCCCGGAGCGCCCTACCGGCGGGAATTCCTGCTACTATCCGGATTCGCAAGCATAACCGCGAGGTAACAAAGCCTCGCGCCCCCTCTCATCTTGGTGGAGAGATCGCAGGTCGCCGCCTGCCCTGGCAGCGGCCCTGGCACCCGCCCCCGCGGGGGTCAGCGCAGGATAAGGCCCGCGATCGGGCCGTAGCGGCAGCTGCCGCGGTACGGAAGCCTTTCGTCCGCGCACGGCCGCGCCCCCCGAGCCACATGAGGAGACGTCCTTGAGCCATCCGCGGCTGAACAACCCAAGAGCATTCCGGGTGAAGTTGGCGGAGGCCTCGCGCGTGAGGCGCCCACCCCGGCATGCCTTCCGGGCCGACCGGGCGATCGCCGCCTTGTGGAACGAACTCGCCACCGCCGCGACGTCCCGGCCGATGTACCAGGCCGGCACCGCCGACCTCGCCGTCATCTCGGTGCGCCGCGGCATCAACGTCTGGTGCCGCGACGGAAAGTTCATCTGGAGCGACGTCCTGGGCGGCGGCCTCATCACCCACCCCGCCTGCGACCCCGCCGGCGCCGCCGCCCTGCTCCGCCCCTTCCCGCGCCGCCGCGTCGCGCAGCGCGGACGGCATCACGCCGGCCTCTCGGTGGCCTGAGGGCGGTTCGGCGCGCACCGTACCGGCCGGAGCCGGGATCGGCCGCCGGCCCGCGAACAACGTGACGAGGGCCCCGGCGACATCCATCGCCGGGGCCCTCGGACTGCCGGACGCTACCCCCAGGCCAGGGCGGTCGCCTCCGGGTCGGTGAGCCAGGTTCCGATGTCGCGCAGCGCCTTCGAGCCGAGTTCGCCGTCGACCAGGCGGTGGTCGAACGACAGCCCCAGCGTGGTCACCTTGCGCACCTTGAGCCGGCCCTTGTGCACCCACGGCATGTCGCGGATCTGGCCGACGGCCAGGATCGCCGCCTCGCCCGGGTTCAGGATCGGCGTCCCGCTGTCCACGCCGAAGACCCCCACGTTGGTGATCGTGATGGTCCCGCCGGACATCGCGGCCGGCGTGGTGCGGCCGGCCCGCGCGGTCTCGGCCAGCTCCTGGAGCTCGCGCGCCAGGTCGGGCAGCGGCAGGCGGTCGGCGTCCTTGATGTTCGGGACGACCAGCCCGCGGTCGGTGGCCGCCGCGATGCCGAGGTTCACGTAGCGCTTCACCACGATCTCCTGGGCGTCCTCGTCCCACGTGGCGTTGAGCTCCGGATGGCGGCGGACCGCGGTGAGCAGCGCCCGCGCCACCAGGAGCAGCGGAGAGACCCGCAGCCCGGCGAACTCCGGCCGTTCCCGCAGCCGCCGCACCGCCTTCATGGTCTTCGTGACGTCGACCTGGAGGAACTCGGTGACGTGCGGCGCCGTGAAGGCGCTGTTCACCATGGCCGCCGCGGTGTGCTTGCGCACCCCGCGAATCGGCACCCGCTCCTCGCGATCCGCCTGTGCGGCCGGCCGGGTCGGCGCCGCTTCGGGAGCCGCCGCGGCCGACGGCTCCGCCGCCGCGACACTGTGCTCCCGCTGCACGTCCTCCCGGGTGACGGTCCCGCCGGGCCCGGTGGGCGTGACGCTGCGCAGGTCCACGCCCAGTTCCTTGGCGAGTTTGCGCACCGGCGGCTTGGCCGGGACCGGCGGTCCGCCGGCCCGGGCGCCGGGCGCGGGCCGCGGCGGTGGGGCCACCGGCGGCTGGGGCGGCGGCACCGCGGCGGGCCTTTCGGGCGCACCCGGGCGCGGCGCGGAAGCGCCGTTCGGCGGGGCGCCGGGACGGCGGCGCGGACGGCGGCGGGTGGCGCCGGCCTTCGCGCCGTAGCCGACCAGCACGGGCTCGCGCGCCTCGTCCTGCGGCTCCTCCTCGGCCGGCTGCCCGGGCTCGCCACCGCCGGTGTCCACACTGATGATCGGAGTGCCCACCTCCACCGTGGTGCCGGCGTCCACGAGGACGTCACGCACCGTGCCCGCGAACGGGCTGGGCAGTTCCACGACCGCCTTGACGGTCTCGATCTCGCAGATGATCTGGTTGACGGTGATCTCGTCGCCGGGCCGGACGTTCCAGGAGAGGATCTCGGCCTCGACGAGGCCCTCACCGACGTCGGGCAGCCGGAACTGCTGCACGCCTTGCTGGGTCATTCCCTCACGTCACCTGGCTCTCGTCAGAAGTCGAAGGCGCGGTCGACGCCGTCGAGGACCCGGTCGAGGTCCGGGAGGTAGTGCTCCTCCAGCCGGGAGGGCGGATACGGCGTGTCGAACCCGCCGACCCGGATGACCGGGGCCTCCAGGTGGTAGAAGCAGGACTCGGTGATCCGCGCGGCGATCTCGGCCCCGAGGCCGAGAGTGACCGGCGCCTCGTGCGCGATCACGGCCCGTCCGGTGCGGCGTACGGACGCGAAGACGGTGTCGTAGTCCACCGGCGAGAGCGAGCGGAGGTCGATCACCTCGATGGAGCGCTCGCTGTCGGCCTCGGCGGCCTGCAGCGCGGTCTTCACCATGGGCCCGTAGGCGAGCAGGGTGACGTCGGTTCCCGGGCGCGCCACGTGAGCGGCGCCCATGCCGGTGACCGAGTCGAGCGTGCCGGACAGGTCGGTCTCGGTCCGCTCGTGGTAGCGGCGCTTCGGCTCGAAGAAGACCACCGGGTCGTCGCACCGGACGGCCTGCTGGATCATCCAGTACGCGTCCCGCGGGTTGGACACCGTGATGACGCGCAGGCCCGCGGTGTGCGCGAAGTACGCCTCCGGGGACTCGCTGTGGTGCTCCACCGCGCCGATGCCCCCGCCGTAGGGGATGCGCAGCACGACGGGCAGCCGGATGCGGCCGCCGGAGCGCTGGTGCATCTTGGCGAGCTGGGTGAAGGTCTGGTTGGCCGCCGGGAAGAAGAATCCGTCGAACTGGATCTCGCACACCGGGCGGTAACCGCGCAGCGCGAGACCGATCGCGGTGCCGACGATGCCGGACTCGGCCAGCGGGGTGTCGATGACCCGGTCGCCGCCGAAGTCCTTGTGCAGGCCGTCGGTGACCCGGAAGACGCCGCCGAGCCGGCCGACGTCCTCGCCCATGATGAGGACCTTGGGGTCCGTCTCCATGGCGCGGCGCAGCCCCTCGTTGATGGCCTTGCCGATGGTGAGTTTCGTGGCAGCGGCTCCCATGGTCACCGGCCCCCTTCCGCACCGGCGCCCTCGAAGGACGCGAGGTAGTCGGCGAACTCCGCCCGCTGCCGCTCGATGTGGCCGTGCGGTTCGGCGTAGACCTCGTGGAAGATGTCCGTGGGCTGCGGGTCGGGCAGCGAGCGGCACTCCTGGCGGACCCGCTCGCCGAGGCGCTCGGCCTCGGCGTCCACGGCGGCGAAGAAGTCCTCGTCCGCGGCGCCGGTGGCGGTCAGGTGCGTGCGCAACCGGCTGATGGGGTCTTTGAGCTTCCACTCCTCCAGTTCGGCCCCCACCCGGTACCGGGTGGGGTCGTCGGTGGTGGTGTGGGCGCCCATCCGGTAGGTGAACGCCTCGATGAGCGTCGGCCCCTGGCCTTCGCGGGCGTGCTGCAGCGCGGACCGGGTGACCGCGAGCGAGGCGAACACGTCGTTGCCGTCGACGCGCACCCCGGGGAACCCGAAGCCGGAGGCGCGGCGGTACAGCGGGACCCGTGTCTGGCGCTCGTTGGACTCGGAGATGGCCCACTGGTTGTTCTGGCAGAAGAAGACGACCGGCGCGTTGTTGACGGCGGCGAAGTTGAACGCCTCGTTGGTGTCGCCCTGGCTGGTGGCGCCGTCGCCGAAGTAGCAGATGACGGCGCTGCCACCGTCGCCCACCGCGCCGTCGCGCTGCACGCCCATGGCGTACCCGGTGGCGTGCAGCGCCTGGGTGCCGATCACGATCGTGTAGAGGTGGAAGCCGTGCTCGTCCGGCGACCAGCCGCCGTTGGTGACGCCGCGGAAGAGCGCCAGCAGGCTCCTGGTCGGCACCTCGCGGCACCATGCCACGCCGTGCTCGCGGTAGGACGGGAAGGCCATGTCGTCGGCGTCCAGCGCCCGGCCGGAGCCGATCTGGGCCGCCTCCTGGCCGAGCAGGGAGGCCCACAGCCCCAGCTCGCCGTGACGCTGCAGTGCGACGGCCTCGGAGTCGAAGCGGCGGACGAGCACCATGTCGCGGTAGAGACCGCGCTTCTGTTCGGCCGTGAGGTCGAGCGGGTAGTCGGGGTGCTCTCTGAACTCCCCGTCGGGAGTCAGGAGCTGAACGAGCTCCGGTTCCTCTTGCGCGGTGGTGATGGACACCTGTCGCTCCTCGGGTCTCAGGGCCGATGTGCGGGGTACCGCTGGTCGGCCGGCTCTCCACCCGCTCACCCGGGGTAACGGGCATGTGCGGGCGGCCCTACCGTCATCGTGACAGAAGTCACCACCGAGGACGCAAGCCCCAACGACACCTTTTCGCTGACCGCCTCATGATCCCGTAGAACCGCGAAACCACCAACTACCAGGGCTTCCTAGCAAAAACACGGTCGTCCAACAAAGAAAAGCCGACCCCTGGGGCCACCGCTATGCGGCCCCGGGTCGGCGCGGCGCCGGCCGCGCGGCGCGCGACCGGTGGTCATGTGCGATTACGGAGAGTAGTTGACCGTGTTGCCTGGTCAGCCCGGCACGTCAACGAGTGGACGGCGGAACGGGCGACCGTTTCGGGTGGTTTCGTCACGGAGGGTCGCCCGGCGAACGACCCGGGCGCCGTCGGCCGGGTCAGGCCGGTTGGAGACCCCGCTCGCGGGCGTAGTCGGCGAGTTCGCCGCGCAGCTGGCGGCGGGCCCGGTGCAGCCGGGACATCACGGTGCCCAGCGGGGTGTCCATGCGAGTGGCGACCTCCTTGTAGGAGAAGCCCTCGATGTCGATCAGGTAGACCACGAGCCGGAAGTCGGCGGGCAGCCGGGCCAGCGCGTGCCGGATCGCGGAGTCGGGAAGGTTGTCGAGCACCTCGGCCTCGGCGGAGCGGGATCCGCTGGAGGCGTGCGTGTCGGCCGCGGCGAGCTGCCAGTCCTTGATCTCGTCGGTGGTCTCCTGGCGCGGCTCGCGCTGCTTCTTGCGGTAACCGTTGATGAAAGTGTTGGTGAGGATGCGATACAGCCAGGCACGCAGGTTGGTGCCGGCGCGGAACTGGTGGAAGTTGGCGAACGCCTTGGCGAAGGTCTCCTGCACCAGGTCCTCGGCGTCCGCGGAGTTGCGGGTCATTCGCAGCGCGACCGGATAGAGCTGCTCGGCGAACGGCGTGACCGCCGTCTCGAAATCGAGCTCCTCAACGGTGTCCGGGGCTGCGGGCCCGCGTTCGAGTTCGATGGTCGTCAAGTTTCCCCCTAGGGACGACCGTGGTTCGCTACCACCTTGGTAGACGCTTGGAGAGCCCTTGCATGTTGACAGACACATGAGTGACGAACATCACGAGACCCCGAGAATCGCCCACTGATGGCGTCGGATCGGGTATAAGCGGGGTCTTTCGGCGCACGCCTCGCGGCCCTGCACGGGTGCCGTACGCTTCTTCGTGCTCTCTCCTACCAGCGTAGGTGGAGCCGCCCGTCGGTAGAAGTGAAGTGCGGCATATCTGTGGAGGACCCCGTGGCCCGCGTCGTCGTGGACGTCATGCTCAAGCCGGAGATCCTGGACCCCCAGGGGCAGGCCATCGTCGGGGCCTGCGGCCGCCTCGGCTTCGAGGGCATCGCCCAGGTCCGCCAGGGCAAGCGGTTCGAGGTGCAGGTGGACGGCGAGGTGGACGACGCCAAGCTCGCCGACGTCCGCCGGCTCGCCGAGACCCTGCTGGCGAACCCCGTCATCGAGGACTTCGAACTGCGCGTCGAGTAGCCCCGCCGCCGCACGGCCGCCGTTTCACCGCCGACGGCGCGGGAACGCTCTGGTGTTGTGCGGGCCGGTCAGGGGGAGCCGATGGACGTGAGATTCGCGATCGCACTACCCCGGAAGGCGTACAGCGTCGCCGTCATGCGCGACGTCATGGAAGAGGCGCTCCGCACCAGCTCGGTCTGCGCCGAGTGCCGCGGCGACCTCCTGCTCGCGGGCTCCGAGGCGTGCGCGAACGTCATCGACCACGGGCACGCCGCCGCCGACTACCGTGTCGTCACACGGGTGCAAGCCCGGTACTGCGAGATGGAGATCGCGCACACCGGGCCACGGTTCGAAGTAGCGCAGGTGCCCCTGCCGGATCTGGAAGCGGAATCCGGCAGGGGCATTCTTCTTATGCGGGCGTTCGTCGACCAGGTGACGATCGGCCATGACGGCCTCGGGCCGGTGGTCCGCCTGCGCAAGCGGCTGGACTGCGCGCCGCGTCCCGCGTACCGGCGCCCGCCGCGGCCGGCCGGCGTCGGCTAGCCGAACGGCGCCGGAGAACGGCCGGTCGCGGGCCGGGTCGGCGCCTCGTCGCACCGGGGAGCGAGGTCAGCGGGTACGCTCGTGAACGGCGGGGGCGTCCTGACGAACACGCCTCGCGCCGTCCACTCCTTACCGCGACACGCAACGGAGAGTGCCCATGGCTGCCCGTGTGGGCGTCGTCACCTTCCCCGGCTCCCTCGACGACCGGGACGCGGCGCGTGCGCTGCGGATCGCCGGCGCGATCCCGGTCTCCCTGTGGCACGGCGACGCCGACCTCCAGGGCGTGGACGCGGTCGTGCTGCCGGGCGGCTTCTCCTACGGCGACTACCTGCGGTGCGGGGCCATCGCGCGGTTCGCGCCGATCATGAGCGAGATCGTGCCGGCCGCCCGTTCCGGCCGGCTGCCGGTGCTGGGCATCTGCAACGGCTTCCAGATCCTCTGCGAGAGTCACCTGCTGCCAGGGGCGCTGACCCGCAACTCCTCGCGGCACTTCATCTGCCGCGACCAGCTCCTCCGGGTGGAGTCCACCGCGACCGCGTGGACCGGCGGATACCACGTCGGCCAGGAGATCCTGATCCCGCTGAAGAGCGGCGAGGGCAGCTACGTCGCCGACCCCGCCACGCTGGACCGGCTGGAGGCCGAGGGGCGCGTCGTCATGCGCTACGCGGACAGCGCCCCCAACGGCGCGCAGCGCGACATCGCCGGCATCACCAACGAGCATGGCAACGTGGTCGGCCTCATGCCGCACCCCGAGCACGCCGTGGAGGCGCTGACCGGCCCCTCCGTCGACGGCCTCGGCTTCTTCACCTCGCTGCTGGCGCACCTGGCCGAAGGCCCCGTGGGGGCGACGGCCACCGCCGGCTGACCATGGAGACCTCGACCGCACCACCCGGGGAGGGCGTTTCCCGATGATGGCGCTGCTGCGTTCCAGAAGGGCCATGCTCATCCTGGTCGGCTTGGTCACGGTCGGGCTGGTCTCCACCATGGCCGTCGGCCTCGTCAACGGCTGGGGGGCGCAGCCCTCCGGCCAGGAACCGGCCGCACAGGCGGAGCCCGCGCCGGACCTCTCGGTGCTCGGCGACGCCCCGGACGGGGTCGAGTACACCGACCTCGGCCAGCAGTGCGACGTCAGCGAGTGCTACCGGCCGGTGGCCCTGACCAGCGACTCCGCCGAGGGGGAACAGGCGGTCGAGGCCGTGTACAACCACCTGCTGGACGCGGGGTGGGGGCGGATGCTGCCGCAGGGGGCCACCGACCCCGAGGACGTCCCGCTCACCGACTCCGCGCTGACCGACGGCTCGGTGATCGTGCAGGGCAGCGCCCAGCCGTACACCGAGGACTCCACGGCCGGCCTCATCCTGGCGCACGCCGGCGCCCCGGCCTGACCGCCGCCCCGTTTCCCGTTTTCGCTCGTCACGCCCGCATCCCGAACGGAAATCCCATGCCCGAAGCAGCACTCGACACCGTCGCCAAGGCCGCCGGTTCGCCGGAGGCCGCCCAGCCCTACGCCGAGCTGGGCATGAAGGACGACGAGTACGCGCGCGTCCGCGAGATCCTCGGCCGCCGGCCGACCTCCGCCGAGCTGGCCATCTACTCGGTCATGTGGAGCGAGCACTGCTCCTACAAGAGCTCCAAGGTGCACCTGCGGCAGTTCGCGGAGAAGGCTCCGCGCAATGACGCGCTGCTGGTCGGCATGGGCGAGAACGCGGGGGTCGTGGACGTCGGCGACGGCTACGCGGTCACGTTCAAGATCGAGTCGCACAACCATCCGTCCTACGTCGAACCGCACCAGGGGGCGGCCACCGGGGTCGGCGGCATCGTGCGCGACATCCTCACCATGGGCGCGCGCCCGGTCGCGGTGATGGACGCGCTGCGGTTCGGCCCGCTGGACGCCCCCGACACCCGCCGGGTGCTGCCGGGGGTCGTCTCGGGCATCTCCTTCTACGGCAACTGCCTGGGGCTGCCCAACATCGGCGGTGAACTGGGCTTCGACCCCGGCTACGTCGGCAACCCCCTGGTCAACGCACTGTGCGTGGGCGTGCTCCGGCACGAGGACATCAAGCTGGCCCAGGCACCGGGCCCGGGGAACAAGGTGGTGCTGTTCGGCGCCACCACCGGCCCCGACGGCATCGGCGGTGCCTCGGTCCTCGCCAGCGCCACGTTCGACGAGGAGAGCCACGCCAAGCGGCCGAGTGTCCAGGTGGGCGACCCGTTCCTGGAGAAGCTGCTCATCGAGTGCAGCCTGGAGCTGTTCGCCGCGGACCTGGTCGTGGGCATCCAGGACCTCGGCGCCGCCGGTGTCTCCTGCGCGACCACCGAACTGGCGGCCGGCGGTACCGGTGGCATGCGCATCGAACTCGACCGGGTCCCGCTGCGCGACTCGCGGCTCACGCCGGAGGAGATCCTCATGAGCGAGTCGCAGGAGCGGATGATGGCGATCGTGTCGCCGGACAAGCTCGCGGCGTTCATGGACGTGTGCGCGAAATGGGACGTCGTGGCCACCGTGATCGGTGAGGTGACCGACGTGACGCCGGAAGAGGCCGAGCGCGGTGGCCGCCTGGTCATGACCTGGCACGGCGAGACCGTGGTGGACATGCCGCCGCGCACGGCGTCGGACGAGGGGCCGGTCTACGAGCGCCCGATCGCCCGCCCGAGCGACCAGGACGCCCTGCAGGCCGACACCCCGGACCGGCTGCCGCGCCCGGCGGACGACGCGGAGCTGCGCACGCAACTGCTCCAGGTCCTCGCCGCCCCCGGCATCGCCGACCCGAGCTGGGTCACCAGCCAGTACGACCGGTACGTGCTCGGCAACACCGTGCTGGCCACCCCTGACGACGGCGGGATGATCCGCATCACCGACCACGGCGACCGCGGCGTCGCGCTGGCCACCGACGGCAACGGCCGCTACACCCGCCTGGACCCCTACGCGGGGACCCAGCTCGCGCTCGCCGAGGCGTACCGGAACGTCGCCGCCTCCGGAGCGCGCCCGCACGCGGTGACCAACTGCCTGAATTTCGGCTCCCCGGAGGACCCGGGCGTCATGTGGCAGTTCGCGGAGGCCACCCGCGGCCTGGCCGACGGCTGCCACGAGCTGGGCACCCCGGTGACCGGCGGCAACGTGAGTTTCTACAACCAGACCGGCGCCACGGCGATCAACCCGACCCCGGTGATCGGTGTGCTCGGCGTGATCGGCGACGTCCGGGACCGGCTGACCAGCGCCTTCCCCGCGGAAACGACGGACGCCCGGCTCTATTTGCTCGGCACGACCAGGGAGGAACTCGGCGGCTCCGCGTGGGCCGACGTGATCCACGGCCACCTGGGCGGCCTGCCACCTCAGGTCGACCTGCGCGCCGAGTCCGCACTCGCCCGCGTCCTGTCGGCCGGCGCGTCCCTCGGCGTGATCGCGAGCGCCCACGACCTGTCCGACGGCGGCCTGGCCGTGGCCCTGGCCGAGTCGGCGCTGCGCGGTGGCGTCGGCTGCACGGTCGACCTTTCCGGTGACCCGTTCGTCGGCCTCTTCAGCGAGTCCGCGGCCCGCGCCATCGTCGCGGTCCGCCCTGCCGACGACGCCGAGTTCCACGAGACCTGTGAGCGCCACGCGGTCCCCGCCACCCGCATCGGCACGGTAGGCGGAACATCCCTGCGGGTCCGTCACGCCGGGGGCGGCTTCGAGATCCCGCTGACCGAACTGCGCACCGCCTACGAGAGCACCCTGCCGAGCGTACTGAACGGGGACTGATCCGGCGGCCCGAACCGCGCCGGTGGCCCGCGTCCGGGACGGACGCGGGCCACCGGCGTTGCGGCGGTCTACCGGCCGTCCTCCCGCCGCTCCTCGTCGGGTGTCTCCTCCGGCGACGCCGACATGTCTTCGATCGGCTCCGGCTCCAGTTCCTCGTGGGCGCGCGTGGGCTCGCCGCTGTGCAGGGCTCCCTCCACCTCGCGCTGCATCTGGTCGTCGAGCTTGGGTCCGTGTTTGGCGCTGCCGCGCTCCATGGTTCCCCCTCTCGCGCTGCCGTCGCTGTCGGCGGTGCGCCTACCCGCCCGCCAGGCCGGAAAACCGGCGCACGTCCGGCGTGGTCGGGCGCGTGCATGCGACGTGGCTCGCTGGGCAGCAGGGGGGAACCGAAGGAGTCATCGCGCGTACAAGCTGGAGGTGAACCGGGGACGCCCACTGGGCGCGGACCCGAGATCATGGACCTGAGATTTCTCGATGCGCTGTACACCGGCTCCGGGCCGATGGCCTCCGTCTACCTGGACACCACCCCGACGGAGGACGCCGCGAAGGAGATCGAACTCCGCTGGCGGGGACTGCGGGCGGAACTCGCCGAGCACGGAGCCGACGAGGACACCCTGCGGGCGCTGGACGATTCCGTGGGAGGACCGACCGGGGTGCCGGGGCCGCAGGGTGAGGCGCTGTTCGCCCGCGACGGCCGCGTGGTGGCGGCGTACGCGCTCAGTCGGCCCCCACGCCGGAACCATGCCTCGTGGCTGCCGGTTCCCGACCCCCTGGACCTGGTGGTGGACCGCCAGGACGCGATGCCCTACGTCGTGGTGGCGGCCGACCGGCTGGGGGCCGACATCGCCGCCTACGGCAGGTACGGCGGCCTGGCGGACGAGCGGTCGTTCAGCGGCGGCTCACTGCACGTCCAGAAGGTCCGGCGCGGCGGTATGGCGCAGCGCCAGTACCACCGGCGCGCCGAGCGGCTCTGGGACACCAACGCCGCCCAGGTCGCCGAGGACGTGGAGCGCGCGGTCAGCGATGTGGGAGCGGTGGCGGTGTTCGCCGGTGGCGACGAGCGTGCGCTGGAGAAGCTCCGGGGCCACCTGGGCGAGCGCACGCGGGAACTGCTCGTCGACTTGCCCGGCGGCCGGGGCGACCACGACGCCATGGCCGCCCTCCGGGAAGCCGTGGAGCGGCGGCTCGGCGAGACGGCGGCGCTGCTCCGCGACACGGTCGCGGCGGACTTCCGCGCGGAGACGTCCCGGTCCGGACGGGCCGCGGAGGGGCTGGAGGCGACGCTTGCGGCGCTGCGCGCCGGACAGGTCGGCACGCTGCTGCTTCGGCCCGATCAGCTGACCGAGCGGGAGCTGTGGGCCGCCCTGGACGATCCGCGGCAGGTGGCCGCGGACCGCGACGCCCTCACCGGCCCCGGAGCGGTGGTGAGCGCGCCGGCCGGCGCGCTGCTGATCCGGGCGGCGCACGCCGAGGCGGCCGGCCTCACGGTGCTTCCGGCCTCCGACGACGGCGCGGGAGTCGGCGCTCTGCTGCGTTTTACGATGGAGGAGTGAGCGAACGACCACCCCGGCGCGTCCCCCGCAACCGGAAAGGTCTGCGGCGGGGCCGGGTGAAGGGACCGCTGGGCAGTATCGAGCGGCCGGCGAGTGCGCTGTGGTTCCGGCTGGTGCTGGCCGTCTTCGGGGCGCTGGTGTGTCTCGTCGGGACGGTGCTCGCCGTCACATGGGCGCACTCGCCGCCGCTGGCGGTCGTCCTGGGGGCCGCCCTGGTGGGGACCGGATTCAACATCTACTGGGTGAGTCAGCGCATCCGGTACGAGCGGTGACGCCGGGCGGTCACTCCTCGCCGAGCATGCCCTCGCGCAGCCGGGCCAGGGCGGCGGACAGCAGGCGCGAGACGTGCATCTGCGAGACGCCGATCTCCTCCGCTATCTGGCTCTGCGTCTTGTTACCGAAGAAGCGCAGCAGCACGATGCGGCGCTCCCGCTCGGGGAGGGAGTTCAGCAGCGGAGGGAGCGACTCACGGTCCACCACCGACTCCAGGTCGGTGTCGACTCCGCCCAGCGTGTCGCCGAGGTTGCCGCCGGCGGACTCGTCCTCCCCGGCGGGGGAGTCCAGGGACAGCGCGCTGTAGGCGGCGGACGCCTCCATGAGTTCCGACAGGTCGTCCACCGACATCCGCATCTCGGCCGCAAGTTCGCGGGTCGTGGGCGAGCGGCCCAGGCTCTGGGTGAGGCGGCGGATGGTCTGGTTGAGTTCGGTGCGGCGCTCCTGGTGGCGGCGCGGGACGCGCACCGCCCAGGTGCGGTCCCGGAAGTGCCGTTTGACCTCGCCCGTCATCATGGGCATCGCGTAGGCGATGAAGTCGTGCCCGAGGTCGGGGTCGAAACCGTTGATGGCCTTCACGAGCCCGAGCAGCGCGGCCTGTTCGAGGTCCTCCTGCGGTTCGCCGCGGTGCGCGTAGCGGGAGGCGATGCTGCGGGCCAGACTCAGGTAGTGCTCGGCGACGCGTTCGCGCAGTTCGTCGCGCTCGGAATCGCCCTCCGGCAGGCTGCGCAGCCGGGTGAAGAGGGCGGCGACCTCGGCGTCACGCTCGCTGTGCGACGAAGGAGCGGGCGAGGTGTCGGTACGGCGCGCCGATCGTGCGGTGACCGGCGCCCTGGTTCCTGCGTCCACAATGGGCATGGCCGACTCCTGGGAACGGTCCTGCGGTGCACCCGAAGTACCGGACGGCCGCCGAGAGTCCTGCGCCGCTGCGCGCCCCTCCGCGTGGACCCGCTCGGCGGGCCCGGCCTCTTCGAGTCTAGTCCCCCTGTTGTTACCTCGTTGAGACCTATGAAACCGGGCGGCACCCGGAGATCCGGAACGGGCGCCGCCCTCCTCTCAGCGGGCGCCGGCCGGAATCCAGGGCCGCCAGACGTCGGGGTGCTCGGCCACCCAGCGGGCCGCGGCCTCCTCGGGGTCGAGCCGGTCGCCCGCGATGAGCTGGGCGACGGCGTTCTGGTCGGCGTTGCTCCAGGTCCAGTTCCGGATCAGCTCGTGGGCGGCTCCGCCGTCCCGGGCGAATCCGGCGCGGAAGATCTTGTTCAGCTCGTACCGCGGGTAGTCGCAGGAGACGTCCTCGGGATCGGCGTCGCAGCCCTCCGTCCACTCCGGGAACCGGACCCGCACCAGGTCGAGGTCGTTCTGGACCCAGCTGGGGTCCTGGGAGTAGAAGAGGATCGGGGCGCGCCGCTGGTACCGGTTGCGCACCTCGGTGAGCTGCGCCGCCTCGGAACCGGCGTAGACGATCTGGAACGGCAGGTCGTAGTGGTTGATCAGCCCCTGGTCGCTGGTCACGAACCCGGGCGCGCCGGCGAGGAACTGGCCCTGGTCGCCGCTCTCGGGGGTGCGGAACACCTCGGCGTGCTCGCGCAGCCCCTCGGGCGTGTCGATGCCGGGGTACTCCTCGACCAGGTAGCGCGGCAGGTACCAGCCGATCTGGCCGATGTTGCCGGTCGGCCCGCCGTCCACGACCGTGCCGTTGCCATCCGGACCGTAGGTCGCCATCAGGTCCTCGTGGCCCCAGTTCTCCAGGATGACGTCCACGGCGCCCTGGTCCAGGGCCTGCCACGCCGGCTGCTCGTCGATCTGCACGAGCTGCACCTGGTAACCGAGCTCGTTCTCCAGCAGGTACTCGATGACGGCCGCGTCGGCCTCGTAGCCGACCCAGGAGTTCAGCGCGATGCGCACGGTGCCGGGGTCGCGCAGGATCGAGGTGGTGCGCACCGCGCAGGACGTGGCCAGGACGAGCGCCAGGCCGAGGACGGCCGCGCGGAGCAGCACGCTCCCACGGGAGCGGTGGCGGGTGCGCCGTGCCGGTGTGCGCGGCTGTGGCTGCGGGATCGGTCTCATCTCCTCACCTCCGGACGGCGCTCTGGGTCAGCCGGTCGAGGAACAGGCCCAGGCAGACGATGGCGAGGCCGGACGTCATGCCGAGCCCGAGCTGGTTCTGCGCCATCCCGAACACCACGCCGTAGCCCAGCGCGCCCGCACCGACCAGCGCGCCGATGACCACCATGGCGAGGACCATCATGATCCCCTGGTTGACGGCCAGCAGCAGCGACGACCGGGCCAGCGGGAGCTGCACCTTGGTCAGCAGCTGCCAGCGGCTGGAGCCCTGGGACACCGCGGCCTCCACGGCGCCCGGGGAGCAGCCGCGGATGCCGTCGTTCACCAGCCGCACGACGGGCGGCAGCGCGTAGACGACCGCGGCGGCGAGCGCCGGGATGCGGCCGATCCCGAACAGCGCCACCGCCGGGATGAGGTAGACGAACGGCGGCAGGGTCTGCATGGCGTCCAGAACGGGGCGGAGCAGCGCGGCCAGCCGGTCGCTGCGCGCCGCCAGGACGCCGATGACGAACCCGGCCGCGACGGTCACCAGCGCGGCCACGATGACCTGGGAGAGCGTGTCCATGCTGTACTCCCACACGCCGAGCAGGCCGGTGAGCAGCACCGTCACTCCGCTCACCGCCGCGGTGCGGACGCCGCCGAGCACCTGCCCGAGCGCGGCCGCGGCGAGCACGACCAGCCACCACGGGGAGTCGGTGAGCAGGCCGCGCAGCGGGTCGAGCACCAGGTCCAGTGTGATGGCGGCGAGCGCCGCGGTCGCGTCGCCGGCGAGGGCCTGCACTCCCTCGTTCAGCGCGTTGACCGGACCGGCGATGCTCACCCGCAGCGCGTCGGGCCACTCGGTCAGCCAGCTCACCCCCGCGAGCCGTCCGGCGACCGCGCCGACGGCGGCCAGCGCGCCGACGGCGATGACCGGCCCGGATCGGGCCCGCCGCGTGGGCCCGCCGTTCCCGGCCGCGGCCGTGACGCGGTCCAGCGCGATGGCCATGAGCACGATCGCGATCCCCGCCTCGAACGCCCGGCCGACGTTGACCTTGTTCAGCGCCTGGTAGATGGCGTCGCCCAGCCCGCCCGCGCCGATGACCGAGGCGATGACCACCATGGACACCGCCAGCATGATCGTCTGGTTGACGCCGAGCAGGATGGTGCGCCGGGCGAGCGGCAGCCGCACCTTGGTGAGCAACTGCCAAGGGGTGGACCCCAGCGAGGTGGTCGCCTCGACGGCTCCCGCGTCCACGTTGCGGACGGCCATGGCGGTGATGCGCACGGCGGGCGGGATCGCGTAGACGGTGGTGGCGACGGCCGCCGCCGGGTTGCCGATCCCGAACAGCAGCAGCATCGGCATCAGGTAGGCGAACGCCGGCATGATCTGCATGAAGTCCAGGACCGGACGTGTCAGCCGGTCGACCCGGTCGCTGCGGCCGGCGGCGATGCCGAGTGGGATGCCGACGAGCAGCGCCAGCAGCACCGAGGTGGTGATCAGCGCCAGCGTCGTCATCGCCTCGTTCCACAGGCCGGTCAGGCCGAAGACGGCGAAGGCGGCGAGGACCAGCAGCGCCACCCGTGCGCCGGCCGCCCGCCACGCGGCGAGGGTGCCGAGCACGGTGACGCCGGGCCAGGACAGCAGGGTGAGCGCCTGGTCGACGAGGATGACGGCGGAGCCCAACCCGACGGAGAGGTGGTTGAAGCCGTACAGGAACAGCGGGCTGGTGTTGCGGTTGGCGACGATCCAGGCGTAGCCGCGGTCGAACAGCACCGCGGGTTCGGCCCACGCGTAGCCCGTGGGCAGGGCGGCGTAGACGTCCGGGAAGGGGAAGCGGCCGCCCAGTGCCGCGTAGCCGACGACGAGGACCGCGAGAACGCCGAGCGCCGCCACCGGCCTGCCGAGGCGGCGCGCGATGCCGGCCACCGTGCCGGCCGTGCCGGGCAGGCCACGCGCGACGTCGGGCTGTGCGGTGGTCACGTCACGCCTCCACCGGCCGCTCGGCGCCCGGGGGTCCGGCGTGCCCGGCGGCCGGGAGCGGCCCGCCGCCCGTCTTGCCGGCCTCCTCGGCCTGGTCCTCGGCGATGACCCGCAGCACGTCGGTGCCGCCGACCACCCCGAGCAGCCGGTCGCCGGCCATCACCCGCACCGGCGCGCCGCCCGAGGCGAGCAGCGGCACGATCTCGCGAACCACGGTGCCGGGCGCCGTCACGGGGCCGTCCAGCGGCTCGTCCGGACGGGGCGGCCGCATCAGCCACCGCGCGGTGAGCACGTCGGTGCGTGCGACGTCGCGGACGAAGTCACGGACGTAGTCGTCGGCGGGCCGGCCGACCAGTTCCTCCGCGGTCCCGACCTGCACCAGTTCGCCGTCGCGCATGATGGCGATCCGGTCGCCGAGCCGCAGGGCCTCCGACAGGTCGTGGGTGATGAAGACGGCGGTCTTGCGCAGTTCGCGCTGCAGCCGCAGCACCTCCTGCTGCATGTCCCGCCGGATGAGCGGATCCAGGGCGCTGAACGGCTCGTCGAACAGCAGCACCTCGGGGTCCACGGCGAGGGCGCGGGCCAGGCCGACCCGTTGCTGCATGCCGCCGCTGAGCTGCCCGGGCCGGTAGTCCTCGTACCCGGTGAGGCCCACCATCTCGATCATCTCCCGGGCCCGCCGGTGGCGCTCGGCCCGGGGCATGCCGCGGACCTCCAGGCCGTAGGCGACGTTGTCGAGGATCCGGCGGTGCGCCAGCAGGCCGAAGTGCTGGAAGACCATGGCGAGCTTGTGCCTGCGCAGCTCGCGCAGTTCCTGCGGCGCCGCGGCGCCGATGTCCGCGCCGTCCAGCAGCACCTGCCCGGCGGTCGGCTCGATCAGGCGGGTGACGCAGCGGACGAGGGTGGACTTGCCGGAGCCGGACAGTCCCATGACGACGAAGATCTCGCCGGGGAGCACGTCGAAGGAGACGTCGCGCACGGCCACGGTGCAGCCGGTGCGCTCCCGGATGGCGTCGCGGTCCAGCAGTGCGGTCTCCGAGCCGACGACGGCGTCGGCTCCGCGGCCGAAGATCTTCCACAGGCCGCGGACGGCGATCTTCGGCGCGTCGGTGGGCGGGCGGGTCGGGACGGCGGTGGGTAACGTCATGTCGCTCTCCTGTGCTGGCCGCTCCGGCGCGGGGGCGGGTCCCCGCCGGAGGGGGTGGCGGCCGGTCGTCAGTGGTTCCGCTCTCCGGCACGGGGGCCGTCGCCGGCGCGGACCAGGTCGGCGGCGCGCTCGCCGACGGCGAGCACCGTGACCATGGGGTTGGCTGAGGGCATGGCCGGGAAGATCGACGCGTCCGCGATCCGCAGCCCGCGGAGGCCGCGTACCCGCAGCTCGGGGTCGACCACCGCGGTGGGGTCGTCGGCGGCGCCCATCCGGCAGGTGCCGGCCGGGTGGTAGACGGTGTGCGCGGCCCGCCGGCCGTACTCCGACAGTTCCTCGTCGGTGGTGATCGCCGGGCCGGGGGCGACCTCACGCTTGAGCCAGGACCGGAACGGCTCGGTGGCCGCGATCTCCCGGGCGATCTTCAGCCCGTCCACGATCGTCCGCGCGTCGTAGTCCTCGGGGTCGGTGAAGTAGCGGAAGTCCAGCGCCGGTTTGACGTCCGGGTCGGGGCTGGTCAGCCACAGCTTCCCGCGCGAGCGGGACCGCGGGATGTTCGGCGTCATGCAGATGGCGTGCTCCGGCACGTCATAGCCGAGCCGGGCCGTGTTGTCGGCGAACGGGATCTGGTAGATGTGGAACATCAGGTCCGGCCGCGGGTCGCCGGTGTCACGCCGGACGAACAGGGCGGCGTCGGAGTCCATGACGGTGTTCTCCGGGACGGGCCCGTGCGTCTCCCACATGATGATCGACTCCGGGTGGTCGAGCAGGTGCTCCCCGACCCCGGGCAGGTCGTGCCGGACGTCGACGCCGACGGCGCGCAGGTCGGCCGCCGGGCCGATCCCCGAGAGCAGCAGTAGCCGTGGGGTGTCGATCGCGCCCGCGCACAGGATGACCTCCCGGTCCGCGGTGATCGTCCGCCGCGCGCCCGAGGGGGTGCGCACCTCGACTCCGGTGACGCGGTCGCCGGTGAGCACCAGCCGCCCGGCCCACGTCTCGGTGAGCAGGGCGAGGTTCCGGCGCCGGCCGATGATGGGGTGCAGGTAGGCGACCGACGCCGACGACCGGTGGCCGTTGTACGGGTCGTAGGCGACGGACAGGAACCCGACACCGTCGTGGAAGCCGCCGCCGTGCGAGGTGAGCGCGTTGAAGTCCTCGACGATCGGGACCCCGGTGGCCTTCGCCGAGGCGGTGATCCAGTCCCGGACGAGGTCGTTGCGGTCCTTCGGCGCGACCGGGACGATGTTGCACCGGATGCGGTCCGCGTAGGACTGCACGGTGGCGTTGTCCCAGCCGGTCGCGCCGGCGGCGACCCACTCGTCGAGGTCCTGGGCGAACGGCCGGAAACTGATGAGGGTGTTGTGGGAGGAGCAGCCGCCCAGCACCCGCGCGCGGGAGTGCCGGATGTGCGAGTTGCCCCGGGGCTGCTCGACCGTGGGGTAGTCGTAGTCGAGGTCGCCGCCGAGCAGGTCCAGCCAGTCCCGCAGCCGGAGCACCCGCTCCAGCCCCACGTCGGAGGGGCCGCCCTCGATGACGCAGACCGTGCTGTCGGGGTCCTCGGTCAGCCGGTTGGCCAGCACCGATCCGGCGGTGCCGCCACCGACGATCACGTAGTCGAACGTGGTTTCCGCTGCGGACACTCGGCTACTCCTCGTCTGTTCCATCGGGGGACATGGGGTGCACGGCCGGGGCCCGGCAGGCGGAGCGTGGTGCGGGTGCGCGCCCGGCCAGGGGTGGGGGTCAGGAGAACCAGCGCTGCGGCCGGGGGTCCAGGTTGCGGTAGATGTGCTTTGCCTCGCGGTATTCGTCCAGCCCGGCCTGGCCGAGCTCACGGCCGATGCCGGAGCGCTTGAATCCACCCCACTCCGCGCCGGGGAAATAGGGCCCGTAGTCGTTGATCCAGACGGTCCCGTGCCGCAGGGCCGCGGCGACCCGCTCGCCGCGCGCGGTGTCCCCGGTCCACACCGCGCCGGACAGGCCGTACTCGGTGTCGTTGCCGAGCGCGATGGCCTCGGCCTCGGTGCGGAACGTCTCTACCGTCACGACCGGGCCGAAGACCTCCTGCTGGACGATGTCCATGCCGCGGTGACAGTCGACGAACACGGTGGGGCGGAAGAAGTAGCCCTTCGCCAGCTCCGGCTCTGGGGGCCGGCCGCCTCCGGCGATCACGCGGGCGCCCTCCTCGACCCCGCGTGCCACGGCGGCCTCGACCTTGGCCCGGTGTTCCGCCGACACCAGCGGCCCGGCCTGGACGCCCTTCTCCTGGCCGCACCCGATGCGGATCCGGTCGGCCCGGCGGGCCAGCTCGGCGGTGAACGCGTCGTGGACGGCCTCGTGCACGATGAGCCGGGCGCCGGCCGAGCAGACCTGGCCGGAGTGGAAGAACGCGGCGCTGAGCGCGTAGTCGACCGCCGTGTCGAGGTCGACGTCGTCGAACACGATGTTCGGGTTCTTGCCGCCGAGCTCCAGGGCGACCTTCTTGACGGTGGCGGCGGCGCTCGCCATGATGCGCCGGCCGGTGGCCAGGCCGCCGGTGAACGAGACGAGGTCGACGTCGGGGCTCTCCACCAGGGCCGCCCCGACGGTGCCGCCGGCGCCGAGCACGAGGTTGACGACACCCGGGGGGACGCCGGCCTCGGTGGTGAGGTCGACCAGTCGGGCGGTGGTGACGGGGGTGATCTCGCTCGGCTTGATCACCATGGTGGCGCCGGCGGCGATGGCGGGTGCCATCTTCCAGGCGAGCTGGAGCAGCGGGTAGTTCCAGGGTGTGATCATGGCGCAGACGCCCACGGGCTCGTAGACGACCCGGCTGGAGACCCCTTCGGGGGCGGCGATGATCCGGCCGGCGTCCTTGCCGGCGAGACCGGCGTAGTAGCGGAAGACGGCGGTGACATCGTCGACGTCGATCTCGCCCTCCGCGATGGTCTTGCCGGTGTCCAGGGACTCCATGAGCGCGATCTCGGCGCGGTCGCGCTGCAGCAGGTCGGCGATCCGGTTGAGGATCGCGCCACGGTCCTCCGCGGAGCGGCGCGGCCAGTCGGTGCCGTCGAACGCGGCGCGGGCGGCGGCGACGGCCGTGGCGGCGTCGGCGGTGCCGGCTTCGCTCACCACGGTGAGCACCGACGCGTCGCAGGGGTTGCGGATCTCGCGCACCCCGCCCGCCCCCGCGGCCCGCCAGGCGCCGTCGACGTACAGGCTCGCGGCCGCCGTCGCCCCCGGGGGCGAGAGGTACGGCCGGGTGGGCAGCGTTACGTAGGGTTGCGTCACGCAACGGATGTGCCCGGCAAAAATCAGGACAAACAGCTTCCCGATTTCTTTTACATTTCCGACATCTAGCGCCACCAGCCTCAAGAGCTGCGGAAATCTCGGCCGACGGCCGGCCGAACGGCGGCCGGAGTCACGACCGCCACCCGGCGACGACTACACACGGTGATCGCGCGGCGGGGCCGGCCGGAGCACCACTGCCTCGCCCCACTGGACGAGCCCCCGACCTGCCGGGTTACGGTGGACAGGTGAGCCTAACCTGACCGAGCCCTGACCCGCCCGGTGACCGTTCGGGGAATCATGCTGCTGGAGCAAGAACGCAGGGACGTCTGCCTGACCGCGCGTCGGCTGGCCGAGGCCGGCATCGCCGGCGGCGGTGCCGGCACGGTGAGCGTCCGGTCCGGCGATCTCGTGGTGCTCACGCCCACCGGGGTCGCCCTCGACCGGCTGGATCCGGGCGACTGCCCGGTGCTCGCCCTCGACGGCCGGCTGCTGGAGGGGCGCCGCGAGCCCGCGGCCGAGACCACGCTGCACATGGGCGTCTACCGTACGACCGACGCCGGGGCCGTGGTGCACGCGCACGGCGAGAACACCGCCGCGGTGTCGGCGGCGCTCGCCGAACTCCCGCCCGTCCACCACCGCGCCGCCGCGCTCGGTGGCGCCATCCCGGTCGCGCCGTACGCCACGTACGGAACGGCGGAGCTGTCCGATCAGGTGTGCAAGGCCCTCAAGGCCAAGCGCGCGGCGCTGCTCGCCAACCACGGCGGCGTGGCGGTCGGCCGCGACCTGGCGCAGGCCCTGGAGAACGCCCGGCTGCTGGAATGGCTGTGCGGCGTGTACATCCGGGCCCGGTCGATCGGCGAGCCGCGGGTGCTCTCCGAGGACGAGCTCGCCGACATCCGCCGCCGCGACGGCTACGGATGGGGCGGGCCGGACATCTGGCCGTAGCCCGGCGCCCCGCGCCCCGCGCTGGCAGGACGTAACGGCTAGGTGCTGCCGATCCGGGGGAACGGGGCCGTCGAGAACACCACCTCGACCGGGACCTCGAAGTAGGCGGCGATCCGCAGCGCGAGGTGCAGACTCGGGCTGTACTCGCCCCGCTCCAGGTAGCCGACGGTCTGGTAGTGCACACCGAGCGCCTCGGCCAGCTGCCGACGGGAGATCCCGCGCTCCGTACGCAGCACGGCGATGCGGTTGTATATGGTCTCGCCCGCCACGCCCGCCTTCGTCCTCCGCTGTGTACCCGTGTCCCGCGTGTCCGCCACGGCGCTCCATCCTAGGTTCCGGCCCGCCGGCCGGGCCGCGCGTGCGGGCGCGACCGGCGGCAGGGGCGTTACGGCGGGTCAGCCGACGCGTTGCATCGCGCGCTGCCGACTCCGCTCCAGGTTGGTCCCGGACTCCCGGCGCGCCATCCGGCGCAGCACGAACGGTGCGACGGCCAGTCCCACCACCGCCCACAGGCCCAGGACGCCTGCGGTCTCCAGGTGCCGCCACGACTCGCCGATCTCGGCCGGCAGCGCCGTGTCCGGCAGGAACGCCGAACGCAGGCCCAGACCGAGCCAGTACAGCGGGAACACCTGGGCGATCCACTGCACGGGCTCGGGCAGCACGGTGATCGGGAAGAAGATCCCGGAAATCACGATCAGTGCCATGAGCGGCAGCATGATGATGGCGACCGCGGCCCGGGGGCTGTTGAAGAGCGCCCCGAGGATCGCGCCGTACGGCAGCGTGGCGAGCAGCCCGAGCAGCGTCACCCAGACCAGCGTGGGCGCCCCGGCGACCCCGCGCTCCATCAGGCCGTCGATGACGAACAGGCCGGGCAGCACGACGATCGCCATGCTGGCGATGGTCACCAGCGACACATGCAGCAGCTTGCCGACCAGGTAACCGCCCATGCCGTGCGGCATCGCCTTCGCCCGCAGCAGGGTGCCGTCCTCCCGTTCGGTGGTGAGCAGCTGCGTCATCGACAGCACCCCGCCGAACACGATGAGCATGCCGAGCACACCCGGCATCGACATGGCGGCCACCGAGATCGGCGTGCCATCGACGACATCACCGCGCAGGAACAGCAGGACGGCCATGAAGACCACGCTGTTGCCCAAGTAGGACCACAGGTCCTGCGAGCTGGTCAGCGTCTGCCGGAACTCGATCCAGCCCCGGGCCAGCCCGAGCCGGACGGTGTACAGCGTCCTCATCGGGCCGCCTCCTCGAACCGCTCGGCGGCGGCGTCGGCCTGTCCGCCCTCGTGCCGCCGCACCATCTCCATGTAGACGTCCTCCAGGCTGGGGCGCCGGACCTCCAGGTCTGCGACGTCATCGTGCTGCGCGAGCAACTGCCGGACGAAGCGGGTGGCGTCCGGGGTCGGGTGCACGAACCGCTGGCCGTCGCGGGTCCAGCGCACCTCGGCGTCCTGCCGCACCTGCCGGGCCAGCTGGTCGGCGCTGCCGTCGGCGACGATCCGGCCACCGGCCAGGATGAGGATGCGGTCGGCGAGCTTCTCCGCCTCGTCGAGGTCGTGCGTGGTGAGCAGGATGGTGGTGTCGTCCTCGTCGGCGAGGCGGTGCACCAGGTCGTGGAAGTCCCGGCGTGCCTGGGGATCGAACCCGGCGGTGGGCTCGTCCAGGAACAGCATCTCGGGCCGACCGACGATGCCGATCGCGACGTCCAGGCGGCGGCGCTGGCCGCCGGACAGGGTCGAGACGCGCTTGTCCGCGTGCTCGGCGAGGCCGACCGTCTCGATGAGTTCACCGACGTCGCGCGGCCGGCGGCGCTCGGCGGTGGAGTAGGGCGCGTAGTACCGGCCCATGTGGGCGAGCAGTTCGCGCACCCGCCACTTGCCGTGGTCCCGCCAGGACTGCAGCACGATCCCGAGGCGGGAACGCCACCGCTCATCGCCGCGTGCCGGGTCGGTACCCAGCACCTCGACCGCACCGGCGGAGGGCGCCCGGAAGCCCTCCAAGATCTCGATAGTCGTGGTCTTGCCCGCCCCGTTGGGGCCGAGCAGGGTGAGCACCTCGCCCCGCCGGGCGATGAAGTCGACGCCCTTCAGGACGTCCCGCTGCCCGTAGCGCATGCGCATGCCGCTGACCCGCAGCACGGTGTCGCGCCCGGGTGGGTCCGGGGGTGACGGGAACGGGGTCACCGTGTGCACCTCTTTCGCCAGTGTCATAGGGCTTCCTCGTTTCATCCACGTTCTAGGACCATTGATAGCACATGTACTACATCTCGGCTATGGTCGACTATCACGAGAGAACTCCTCCCCAGCGCGACCGGTCAGCCGGCCAGCGCCTGGGCGACCGCCAGCCCCACGTACGCGGCACCGAGCCCGGCGCTCACACTGCCCAGCACATTGGCGTAGGCGAAGAACCACGCGCCGTCGCGGGCCAGGCGCACCGTCTCGTAACCGAAGGTGGAGAAGGTGGTGAGCGCACCGAGGAAGCCCGTGGCCAGCAGAGCGGTCAGCCAACCCGGAGGCGCGAGGCCGGCCACCAGGCCGAGCAGCAGGCTGCCCGTGGCGTTCACGGCGAACGTGCCCCACGGGAAGACGGAATCGTGCCGGGCCTGCACGACGCGGTCCGTCAGGTAGCGCAACGGCGCGCCGAGCGCGCCGCCGAGGGCCACCAGCAGCAGCGTCGTCACGCGTCGTCCCCGTTCACGGGAGGCCGGTTCTCCCCGTTCCGCCACGGAGACCGGCTCTCCCCGTTCCGCCACGGAGGCGCTGTCCCCCCGTTCACTCGCCACGGAGGCTCCGATCCACGCCACCTGCGCAGCAGGGCGACGGCGGCGGCGGTCAGCGCGGTTCCGGCGCCGACGGCGGCCAGCGCCCCGGCGAGGGTCCCGGCCAGGTATCCCAGGGCGGCACCGGCGTTCCCGGCGGCCAGCATCGTCTGCGCGTCGACGACGTAGGCGGAGAAGGTGGTGAATCCGCCGAGGACCCCCACCCCCACGAACGGCCGCAGCAGGCGGTACCGGGTCCAGACGTCGGTGACCAGGACCATCAGCACGCCGATGAGGAAGCAGCCGATGACGTTGACCGTGAACGTGGAGCACGCGAACCCGCCGGGCGGGTCGGGGACGGCCCGGATCAGCGCGTACCGTGCGACCGCGCCCAGCGCGCCGCCCGCGGAGACGGCGCCGAGCACGGCCCAGAGGGCGTCGCGGATCTCCCGGCGCTGTTCGGCGACGTGCAGGTCGACGTCGGAATCGATGGGGACCGCGTGTTCCGGCGGTGAGTGGGACATGCGTGCTCCTGTCAGGGACGGCGACGTGACATCGCCCGGCTCGACTGACAGGGACCGTTGGCGGCGCGGGTGCGCACCGCGGTTTCCGCGCCGCGCACCGGGCGCGTGCCCCGGCGTCCGGCGCGGTGGCGGGCCCCACCGCCGCCAGCGATGCTACCCGCCGGCGCGCACCGGTGCCCGGCGCGGCACCGGCACACGTGGGTCAGATGCCGAGGTGTTCCACGAGCAGTTCGTTCACCCGGTCGGCGCGTTCGATGTTGACCAGGTGCGCGGCCCCGGCGACGGTCTCGAACCGGGCGCCCGGGATGCCCGCGGCGATCCGCTGCCCGTATCCGGGCGGCGTCTCGGGGTCGTGCACCGCGGAGACCACCAGCGTGGGGGCCCGCACCCGGGCGAGCAGCGCGCGCTGGTCGACGCCGGCGATGGCGTCGCAGCACCCGGCGTACCCGGTGCCGCTCACCTCCTCCAGTTCGTCGGCCAGCCGGGAGATGATGTCCGGCCGCCGGTCGGCGAAGCCCGGGGTGAACCATCCGCGGGTGAACTCGCTCACGACCGAGACGGTGCCACCGGACCGGGCGAGCGCCGCCAGCCGCTGCCACCGCGCCGCGGGCGGCAGCTGCGCCGCGCACGACAGCAGCGCCAGCCGACCGACCCGTTCGGGTTCCCGGGCGGCCAGCCAGGTGGCCGTCATGCCGCCGAGCCCGGCGCCCACCACGGCGCACCGGTCCACCTCGCAGCGGTCCAGCAGGTCGAGCACGTCGCCGCCGAGTTCCGCGACGGAGTAGGCGCCCTCGGGGGCGGGTGTCTCGCCGTGTCCCCGGTGGTTGACGCGCAGGACCCGAGCGGTGCGGGTCAGTTCCGGCATCTGCGGCTCCCACATCGACCACTTCGTGCCGAGCGCGGGCAGCAACAACACCACCGGCGCGCGCCGTGGCCCGTCAAACCGGTATTGAAGGGGAACGACGGCCATGTGGGACCTCCTGGGACAGCAGGCCAAAAGCGTACCCGGATGTCCGAGAATCCAGCAGGAATTCTCGCGATCCCAGCTCCGCGGTGGCCCGGTACCGCGGTTTCTCCTTCCATGATCCCGCATCACCATGGTGCCCTCGCGACACGGGCCGCGGGATCGTCCGCAAGCCCCCTGGAACCCCGGTCCGGGCGTCAGAGGATCGGATCCAGGAACTGCAGCCCCAGCGGGGTGAGGCGGTGCCGGACACTGTTCCCCCGGCGTTCGCTGGCGACCAGCCCGGCGGCGCGCAGCAGCGAGGTGTGCTCGCTGGCCGACGGAAGGGAGATGTCGAGGGTCCGCGCGAGCTCCCCGGTGGTGTGCGCGCTGCTGAGCGTCCGCAGCACGGCGGCACGGGTCCGCCCGAGCACCCGGGCCAGCACGTCGCCCGAGGGCCGGCCGGACTCGGCGGCCCTGGCCAGGAAGGACATCGGGGCGTGGCTGACCGGATACATCACCACGGGCGGCAGCGAGGGGTCGTAGAAGGGCACCGGGTTGGTGGCACAGAAGAAGGCCGGGACGAGCAGCAGCCCTCGCCCGCCCAAGTGCAGGTCCTGGTCGCGCGAGAAGGTCACCTCCGCCGTGGTGAGCCGGTTGCCCTTGGCCACGGCCCGCGCGATGGAGGCGATCGGCCCGTCACGGTCGGCGATGGTCTGGGCGCTCTGCTGGGCCATGTGGGTGATGTAGCCCCAGTAGGGCCGGAGCGCGATGTCGTAGTAATCACGGAGCGCGTGGCCCAGCCCGCGAACGGCCGCGCTCTCCTTGCGGACCAGCCCCTCCGTCCACGTGGGCCGGGGGCCGTCGCCGAAGCGCAGCCCGAGTTCGTCACCGATGCGCCCGCGGGGCGTGCCGAGGACCGCGTCGATCCCGTCCACGACGTCGTGCCCGCCCAGGACCGGGCTGAGGAAGTCCGGGGAGTAGCCCATCGCGGGCACGAGGTCGAGGAGCATCCGGGCGTCGGGCGGCAGCTGGGCAAGCGTCCGCCGTCGCCACTGCCCGAAGACGAGTTCGTCGGAGGTTTCGGCCAGCATGTACAGGCTGAGGACGATCTCCCACATGGGTTCGGGTCGAGAAATGATCCGCACTTTCCCCCAGTCCCAGGGAGAAAAGTGGATACGCAGCATCGTGCATTCCGTTTCGCTGTGTCCTGGAACATGCGAACGAGCAGATCGTTGGAGTGGGGACACGTTCCGGGACCGGGCCAGGCGAGCTCGCGGGATTCCGCCACCATTATCCCAGTCGCACGGTGATCAATACCAGCCAGCCCGCCTCGTCCACTTTCGTCCGGAATCACACTATGCGGCAATTCGCTGGCCGAACTCGGTCAACATCAGCGGACGGGGAACTCGGCGATCGGGGGTACACCCTCTCCCGCCACGCCGCCGCGCGCCCCTGGACCACCGTCGGCGCCGCCACCCGCATGACCAGCGTTTTTCGGCCACGGCCGAAACAGCGCCGCACCCTCTTCTCATCATCGCTCGGCGGCTCTACGTTTCGTTGCGGGGCCCCGGCGGAAGCCCGGGAAGCCGGGCCGGACGGCCACGCGCACCAGGAGCCCGCCTCGACCGCCGCCGGCAGACCCCGTCCACTCCGCGACCGGTGCGCGTCCGGCATACAGGGGCCGCCGGACCGCACCGGAATCGCGAGCGAACGACCACGCGAGGTGAAGGCGACTCGCCATCTACCAGCGCCGATACCCATGAAAAGGTAAACGCGAGGGCCGCCTCCGTGTCCGGTGTATCCGCCTGATCTGGACGCATCCGGGATCGTCCAGATACATGCAGGACCTGGCGAACGGCGGTCCGAGGTACAGGCCGATACATACCGGAGCATCGCCGTTCACCAGCGGCAGGATCACACGAGGGATCACGGAAGGATCAGGGCGTCCCCGCTCCTAGCGGGGACGCCCTAGACATGTGGGCAGCGATCACGCCTACGCCGCATACTCGGCAAGCACCGCTCGCACCTCGGGCACGTCCGCGAAGTCGTTGAGGCGGCGGAGCACGACGCGCGCTCGGCGTGCGGTGCGGTCGCTGGCCACGTCGGCCGACAGGGCGAGCATGCGCGCGGCCGTCTCTGCGGCGGCTTCCGGTTCGCCTGCGTCGGCGTAGGCGATCACCAGCCACGACAGGTAGAGCGCGAGTTCACGGGTGTGGGCGGCGTCGTAGCGGGTGAGCACGTCCCGGAGCAGGGGCACCGCGCGCAGGGGGCGGTGCAGTTCCGTGTACACCCGGGCGTCCATGACGTTCAGTTCGGCGTCGCTGACCCAGTAGGCCCACTCCGGAGCTTCGTCCGGGTGGCCGGCCGTGAGCACGTCGTGTGCGTCGCCCAGGGCGCGCATGGCGGCCTGGGCGTCGCCGGTCTGGGTGTGTGCCCAGGCGACGCGGTCGTGGAACAGGGCGCGGGTCGTGGGGTGTGCGTCCGGTCCGGCTTCGGCGAGCGCGGCGAGCGCGAGCGGGAGGGCTTCGCGTTCGCGGCCGGTGTTGGCCCACTGGTAGGCGAGCGAACCGGCGATGTTCGCGGCCAACGTCGAGTCGTCGGCCTGGCGGGCGGCGGACAGGCCCAGGCGGTAGGTCCGTTCCGCCTGGTCGTGCTGTCCGGCGTCGGACTCGATCCACCCGACGATCTGTGCCAGCTCTCCGATTGCCGTGAGCAGCGAGCGGCCGACGTCGGTCGTGTGGGTGCCGTCCCGGTAGAGCCGGAGTGCGGCCGTGAGTTCGCGCCGGGCCGGTGCGATCAGGTCGCGGCCGGCCAAGACGTCGTCGGCGAGCCGGAGGGAGTGCACCCGGGCCGCGAGATCACGGGCCGCTTGCGCCCCGACGCGTCGCCCGGTCGCGGCTGAGAGCTGGTCGAGCGGATCGGCCTTCGGCATCAGCTCCGCCAGCGTCGCGGCCGGGTCCGGAGCGGTGGCACTGGCGACCGTCGCGCGTTCCAGCGTGGCACGGGGAATGTCGAGGACTTCCGCGAGGAAGGGCAGCCAGAATCGCGGCACGCGGCGTCCGGCTTCCCATCGGTAGACCTCTTGCCGGGTGACGGTGGGCCGCCCCGAGGCTTGGCAGAGGACTTCAGCCAGACGTGCTTGCGACCAGCCCCGAACCTCGCGGTGTCGCCGGATCATCGCGCCGAACGGTGTGGGGGACATGCACCCATGGTGGCCTACAGATCGGCCTACAGGTAGGCCGCTCCGCGCATCTCGCCAGCGCGGCAGAGTTGCGGGCACAAGACCCCCGCGACGCGGCCAGGCGTCCGGGGGCGTGGCCAACGCTGCCTGGAGCGCTGACATGAGAGACCCTATCCACCGTTACCGCGCCCGCCACGCGGCGCCGTCGATGGTGCGCCCGTACCTGATCGCGTCCGAGCGTCGCCAGCACGCCGAGCAGCTCAAGCGCGCAGCGTGGACGGCACGGCGCCAGCGCCAAGGCCTTGCCGCATTGCGGAGTCTGGCCCGGCCGGTCGGAACGGGGGCGCTCCGGTGAACGCGGCCGTAGAACCCGAACCGTCTGACGACGTTGAGACCCTGCGCCGCTTGAACGCCGAGTATCCGAACTGGAACGTGTGGCGCTCCGTTGACGATCTCGGCCGTCCGGCGGCGTGGGTGGCGACCAATCGCACCCGGGATTCGCTGTTCGCACCGACCTTGCACGGTGACACGGCTGAGAAGCTCGAACAGCAGTTGCGGAACCCGCCCCTTGCCGCCGGGCTGTCGGTGCGGGCGCTCAAGCGCGCACAGGTGAACTCCGGGGAGTAGAGACGGCCGCGCGGTCAACGCCTGCCCGGCGCCATCTTCCCCAGTTGGCCGCGCGGCTTACGGCTGTGGTTCCGACCATTCGAGGGGGATGGTCGGAACCACGGCCGCAGGCCCATACAGATGGATTCTGACCCCCGATAAGTGAGGGTTATCGGGGGTCAACGTATGCCCTTGCTCCGTTCCGGCCCGCGCGTACTGGACCGTCTCCGTGTTCCGAAACTGGCGTCGGTACCAGCGACTCCAGCGTCAAGCCTTGCGCGCGTAGAGCGGCTTGGACCGATCCGTGAATACCCTCCGGCTGACGGATGGTATTCACGTGGTATACGCGCGCGTGGGAAGGGGGTCGACCGAGCGAACTTACCTATTCCTCCTGTTCACGGGCACGGCGGTCGCCGACCGGTCGACACTCGGCGCAACGGGAGCCGATCGCCTGCGGGCCGTAGCGTGGGATCAAGGCGCCGCATTCCAGGCACGGCCCCAGAGCCTGATCCGTTACCGCCGTAACATGCTCGTTTTGGCTGGTCACCGGGTTACGTTTCGTTGCGGGGTCACGGCTCAAGCCGTTACCGCTCTGCTCCCGTAACGCGTTCACCTGGTCGAACGACGGTGTAACGGCGGGAACGGCGCTCACGCCGGGAGGTTCGGTGGAGCCGGACAGGTAGCGCGTCCACGCGTCGGCGAAGTCGGCGCGTCGGTAGCCCTTCGCCGGGCCTTCGGGAAACCTGATCGTTGTCGACGTGATGCCGTACTCGCGCAACAACTGGGCGAGCATACGAGAGGTCAGGCCGTTCTTTCCCCACTCCGCCCACGGAGCGTCGTCGAGTCCACACAGCTCTTTGAGGAGCACCGCAGTCTTGAGCGCATGCGGATCGCTGTGTGCGGCGAAGACAGCGCGGCAGTCGGCGAGCGCACGCACGCGTGGGGAACCTTCGTCGCCTTCGGCATCCTGCCGGCGGGTAAGCGCGAGCGCCGCCGCTCGGGCGCGGTCCGGCCACTGGCCTCCGGCCACGTCCGCGAGTGCGATGAGTGGCTCCCAGGTATCGGCGGCCCGGTCCTCGACGGGCATGTTCGGCTCAGCGTCGGTGAGCTGGCCGAGGTGGCTGATCACGCATGCCGTAAGGCGGTCGCGCAGTTCGTAGAGCGGAACCTGATCACGGCGGTAGCGGTACTTCGCGACCGTCTCACCGGGGGCACGTCGGCGCATGGTGATGACGACGGCGCGGTCTTCGATCGTGTCGGGCATGGACCCGATTCCGGCAAGTGCCGCCATGGCGAACGTCGGGAACTCGGCGACCTCTAGATTCGCGCTCTGGCCGACCACCCGCCGAACGGGACGCCCGCGTTGGTGTCCGGCGTTGAGCAGTCCGCGCAGATCTTCATTCTGCTCGGCAACGTGCTTCGAACCAAACAGGGTGTCCGCCTCATCGAAGATCAGCGTTGGCGGTTGCTCCGGATCGATCGACCGGAAGATCGCCGCCGGAGTGGTGTTGACGGCCACGATCGGCCGATAGCTGACCGCCTCGACAACGTCGAGGCATCGCGACTTGCCGCACCGTTTCTCCGGTGCCTTGATCACCAGGCGCGGCGCGTGGTCGGCGACGCTCTGCGCGTGGGTTGCCGCACACCACAGCGTCAACGCGTCGACGTCTTCATTCGTCGGCAAGATGACATAGCGAACGAACGCGGCGTGCAATTCGGCGAGCAATCCCCCCAGAGTGTCGCCCTGGTCGAGGTCATCAAGGCGGTAGGCAAGCGCCTCTGTCGTCTTATTCACGGGCCGCCCCCGCACGCCGTTGTGCCGAACGAATCGTCGCCCGTGTCTCGTGCTCGTCGAGCCCGGCGCCACGCGCCGCTTGAGCGAGCGCCTCGAAGTCGGCAGGCCCAGCACCGGACTCGGCAGCCTTGCAGGCAGCCCAGAACAGAGCGCTGTTGCGGTTCCCCTCCGACTGCGCGCCGACCCACGCGGCCAGACCGGCCGTGCCGGTCCGGCTCAGGCGCCGGGCCGGGACGTGAAGGCGTCGAGGCGGTTCAAGGATGCGCTTGACCTGCTGCCAGTCGAGCGGGGTGCCCTCGGCGCGTTCCTCGACGAGAACGTACGGGCGTCCTCCGACGGTCGAGGGCGGAGCGAGTACGTAGCCGCCGGACGCCTTGAAGTCGATGAAGTGCGCCGCCAATCGCCCGCACCGTTGGTCCGTGCCGGTCCGGTAGGCGTGGAAACCACCGGAGGGCGTGCGCACGAGCGCAAGCGTCCGCACCATTACCCCGGCGCGCGCCAGGCGCGCGAACGCCGCGAAGCCGTCACCGTCCGGCTTGTTGTCGACGTCGACCACGTCGACCGCCGGAGCACCGGTAGCGATCGCGACGTTCGCCGCCGGATAGCGGCGCCACCACTCCCGAATACGCTTCGGGTCCGTCGTCGCCTGCTTGAGCCCGTGCGGCACCAGGGCGCCTGCCGGGGCCTTGCCTCCCGGTTCGCAGGGGAGCACTGGCCACCCGCGAGCCGCGTAGGCGAGCGCGGCGCCAAGCAGGCTGGAGGCTCGCTGTGCCACTTGTTCTGGGCTGGGGGCGCGGTCAGTTCCTAGCATGGATGCATCTCGCTTCAGCCGAGCTTGAAAAGGGAAGTCGAATCGCGGCGGTGACCAGGGCTGCATCCCTGGTCACCGCCGTTCTCATGCCGCCTCGTCGAGGTCGACTCCGGCGAGGCGCAGCAAGGCGGCAACCGGGATCAACGTTTTGTTGCTGACTTTGACGGCCGGGATGTGTCCCGCCTCGATCGCGCGGCGAACGGTCCGTTCGTCGCTACGAAGTAGCGATGCCGTCTCGGCCACCGTCGCGAAGAGCTGACGGCGAAGGTCACTGTCGACCACGAACACCCTCCATGTCACCAGGAAGCAGAATCGTCGAACCTTGTGCTTCTATGAAGCAAGTGACCCAAGGTTGCATCCATGAGTTGTTCAATGTCAATTCACCTTGCTATTGTGCTCCCATGACACAAAATGACTGGTCTGAACGGCTTGCCGGAGCCGTAGCGAAGGAGGTCCGCCGACACCGAAAGCGCCAGGGCATGAGCGCGCAGGAACTCGCAGACCGGTGCGCCAACCTGGGGATGCCCCTCAAGCGGTCGGTGCTGGCGAACCTAGAGAGCGGTCGTCGTACCACGGTGACGCTCGCCGAACTGATCGTCCTCGCGCGAGCGCTCGGGGTTCCTCCGCTGCTTCTCGCCTTCCCGGTGGCCCAAGAGGAGCACACGGAGGTGCTTCCCGGGCAGACCGTTGGCACCTGGGCGGCGGCAAAGTGGTTCACCGGCGATGATCCCTTCCCCACCCGGGACAAGGACTCCGGGAACTGGTTCGTCACTTCCGACGACTTCGACGAGTGGCAGTCCGGCGCGGAGGCTATCGACCGCATGCGCTGGCAGGACCGCTACTTCGCGCAGCTCAGTGGCGCGCACAGCCGCGCCGAGGGAGCCCGCAAGGCCGCTGAAACCGCCTCGACGTCCGCTGAACGGGAGGCACACCTCAGGACTGCCGAAGCGGAGCAACGCACCGCCGAGGCGATCGAGCGCGAGATCAGGTTCAACCGGAACGCGATGCGCAAGGCTGGACTGACGCCCCCCGAACTACGCCCGGAGTCGCAGCACCTCGACGACATCACGGCTGAGGACAGAAGGGGCGCGAGTGGCCAGTAAGAGGTCCAAGAGGCGAAGCCCCGGGGAAGGAAACATCGTAGAGTACTCGCTTGCTGACGGCACCGTGCGCTTCGGCATCCGCTTCGTCGCGACTTTGCCGGACGGCACCACCAAGAGAGTGCTCCGCCGCAGGGACGAGAACGACCGGCCATGGACGACCCGATCCGCCGCACAAAAGGCATTGCGCGAGGCTTTGACGAAGGTCGACCGAGGCGACTATGTCGATCCATCGAAGGTGCTGGTCGGCGCCTACCTCGACGAGTGGGCGAAGGGACTCCGACTCGGGGCGTCGACCGTGTCGGGCTACGAGAAGAACATCCGGCTGCACATCCGTCCGGCGCTCGGCGCACTGCCGCTCGCGTCGGTCACTGGTGCCAGGATCAGTGCCTTCTACCGAGAATTGGAGAGCAGTGGCCGGAAGGACCACCGCCCCGGGGAAGGACTGTCGGCACGGTCCGTCCGGCAGATCCACACGATCCTGCACAAGGCGTTCGGCGTAGCCGTGCGGGATGGCCTACTAATCCGCAACCCGGCCGACCGGGCAGACCCGCCGACAACCAAGGAGGCGCGGGCGCCGGAGATGCGCCCGTGGAACCACGCCCAGTTGCGCACGTTCCTCGGCTGGTCGAAGGAGAACAGCGACCACCATGCCGCATGGTTCGTGCTCGCCATGACCGGCGTCCGGCGCGGCGAACTGCTCGCCTTGCGGTGGCGCGATGTCGACTTCGATGCGCGGACCATGGCGGTTCGGAGGTCCGCGACCCTGGTCAAGACCAAGGGCAGAGGCGAGACACTCAATGAAGGGCCGACCAAGACGAGCAAGGCCCGGGTGATCGACCTCGACGACGACACAGTGACCCTACTCAAGGCGCACCGGAGGGAGCGCGCTGCGCTCGCACTCCAGCACGGGCGTGACGAAGCACTGGTGTTCGCCGATCACGAGGGCGACCACCTTCACCCGGAACGGTTCAGCCGGACGTTCAAGGCCACGGTGAAACGCTGTCGAAAGAAGCTGGCGAGGATCGGACAGGCCGATCTCCCACCGGACATCCGACTTCACGACCTCCGACACACACACGCGACCGTGCTTCTCTCCCTCGGGACGCATCCGAAGATCGTCTCCGAGCGGCTCGGGCATTCGAGCATCTCCATCACCCTCGACACCTACAGCCACGTGCTTCCCACCATCCAGCGCGAGGCGGTCGAGCGACTCGCCATGATGATGACGTCCGGACGGAAAACCGAGGCCCGAAGGATCAGGGAAGGATCAGGAGGCCACTCCGAGCCGATTCAATGAAGGGAGGAGATACGTTGAGCTGCCTATACGCCCTCGAACAGGTAAACGCGAGGGCCGCCTCCGTGTCCCCCCTCAAAATCACGGAGACGGCCCTCGCCTTGGGAACGGCCAGCGACTCCTCCCCCCTGGAGTCGCGGCCTCTGAAAGCTCACGAAGCGCGTTTTCCTCTCGCGCTGGTACATAGATTACCCACACCCACCTGCCGAAACAACCGTCCGTCACGGCGAATTACTTAAAGTAATCGCCACCTGTGCCTCTACTCCTGACCAAGTCGCCACTCACCACGCCAACCGGGGGTCACGTTCCGCGGGCCGGGAGGCGGTCATAGCCTGGACAGCGTGCGCTTCCCGCTTCTGCAACCCCGCTGGCTCGGCATTCACCTGCTGGGCATCGTCGTCATGCTCGGGTGTTTCGGTCTGGGCTACTGGCAGTTCGTCCGCGCGCAGGAACCCTCCCGTGAGGTGATCACCAACCCGGTTGAGGAACTGGCGGCCGCGGTGCGGCTGGAGACGGTGCTGGAGCCGGGCGAGTACATGGGTCAGGACCGGGCGAACGAGGCGGTGCGCGTCACCGGGACGTTCGATCCCGATGGGCAGGTGGTCGTTCCAGCGCTGTCGCCCGAGGGTGACGAGGGGTACAGCGTCGTTGCTCCGCTGGTCACCGCGGACGGCGCCGCCGTCGCGGTGGACCGCGGGTGGTTGCCCAAGGCGCAGGTGGGGGCCGACCGGGTGGCGCCGGCGCCGCCCGGAGGGGAGGTCACGGTCACGGGATGGCTGCGTCCGCCCCAGGGGGAGAACACCGAGGGGTACAGCGCGATGTCGGTGCCCGAGGGCGAGGCGGAGCGGATCGCCCCCGCCGTGCTGGTGAACACCTGGCCGTACGAGCTCTATGACGGGTACGTGGTGCTGGGCGAGCAGGCGGCGGCCGAGCCGGGCGGCGATGCCGGTGGCGACGGCGCGGCGGAGTCCGCCGCCGCGGAGTCCGGGCTGCGGATCGTCCCGCCGCCGGACCCGCCGACGGGGATCACGTGGAACGCCCGCAACCTGAGCTACGCCGCGCAGTGGGCGGTGTTCGGCATCGCGGCGATCGTGTTCTGGGTCTCGCTGGTGCGGCGGGAACTCGCCGACCGGCGCGCCGCGGCGGAGTCCGGTGGCGCGACCGGCGGTGCGGACGGGGCTCAGCCCTCGGTGGTGGGCGCGGACTGAGCCGGGGCCTCGGCCGACTCCGCCGCCATCGCCGCCTTCTCGCGCTTGGCGACCCGGTGCTCGATGAAGAAGCCCAGGAACGGGATGGTGCCGGCGATCATGACGCCGAGGGTCTTGCCGGGCGCCCATCGGCGGTCCAGCGACAGCCACAGCACCACGAGCACGTACACCATGTAGATGTAGCCGTGCGGGATGGCGATGGCCGGCATCACCCACGTGTCGGGGTCGACCAGGTACTTCATCGGCATCGCGACGAACGCGAGCAGCAGCAGCCAGACGCCCGTCACGTAGGCGAGAACGCGGTACAGCGTGAACGGGAGACGCTTCTTATCCACAGAGGGCACCTCGGGCGAAGTCGGACGCGCCGGCTCCGGCTCGACATGCGCCGACCACCGGAGACCGATCTTTCCTTCCGAGCCTAAGTGCTGTTCCGGCGGACCTTCGGCCGGGTCGGCCGCCTGCGCGCGCCGGACCGTTAGGGACGGAACGCGGTGACCACGACACCGGCCGCCAGCACCACCACGCTGGCGCTGAGCAGCACCATCGCCCAGAACCGCGCGAGCGGCGCCGGGGCCGCGCCGGAGTCCGCCCGGCCACCGTGGGCGCGCCGCCAGCGGCGGCGCACGTGCACCACGATCACGGCGAGCGGCAACGTCGTGGCGAGCACCGCGATCAAGCGGTGGCTCGGCGGTACGGCCTCGCCGGCGAACGTCGCGGTGCTGACGAAGGGGTCGCGCAGGAAGAGCAGCGCGACGCCGAGGACGACGATGACCGTCCGCTGCCAGGAGAGGAGCGTGCGCTCGGGCTGCAGGCCGGGGTCCCGCCCGGTGGCGGCGCGCCGGGTCACGACCAGTAGTACCCGACCAGCAGGGCCACGCAGACCACGGTGACACCGACCGTGGTGATGAGCGGCAGCGCGCTCAGCGGCAGCGGCCGGTCGTGGCGCATCGCGCGCTGGACCCGTAGCCAGCGCAGCGGCGCGTAGACGGCGATGATCACCGCGAGCGTGGTGAGCGCCAGCCCGACGGTGATCCGGGCGCCCGGGCTCCACTCCAGCGGCACGAGGTGCAGCACCGCCGCGGCGCCGGCGACGAGCGCCAGCGCGGTGCGGATCCAGGCCAGGAACGTCCGCTCGTTCGCGAGTGTGAACCGGTAGTCGGGTTCCCGGCCGTCAGGCCCCGCCGCCCCGCCCGGTACCGCGGGTCCGCCCGTCGAGGACGGTCCTGCTGCCATCGGTCGCCCCTCCCCAGTCCGACCCGGAGCTTCGAGGTTAGCCGCGATCAGGTTTTCCGCCCAAGCCGGTATTCACCAGGTGTTTTGTCGGGTTCCCGGGTGGTCGGCGGCACTTTCTCCGCCCGCCGGACGCTTGCGGAACAAATCTGCGGGCAGGACCGCTCTACGAGAGGCAAGGCATCCATCCGCTCCCGGGAGACTTCGTGGCAACGATCGAACTGACCAAGGACAACTTCAACGACACGCTCACCGAGAACGACTTCGTCCTCATCGACTTCTGGGCGTCGTGGTGCGGTCCGTGCAAGATGTTCGGCCCGGTCTTCGAGAAGGCGTCGGAGCGGCACTCCGACCTCACCTTCGCCAAGGTCGACACGGAGGCTCAGCAGGAGCTCGCCGCCAGTTTCGACATCCAGTCGATCCCGACGCTGATGGTGGTGCGCGACAAGACGGTCATCTACGCGCAGCCGGGCGCGCTGCCCGAGGAGGCCCTGGAGGACCTGATCAAGCAGGCGCGCGACCTGGACATGGAGGAGGTCCGGCGGGAGATCGCCAAGCAGCAGGCCGACGGCAGCGCCGAACAGGCCTGACCCACGACCGTCCGGCCCGCGGCGGCCGGAGTTCCCGAGGGCCTCGAAGACGCGGGGACCGTGCCGGAGGGCACGGCCCCGCGTGTTGCCGTGGCACCGGGTGGCGTGGCGGTGCCACGCGTCAGCGGGATGCGACGTACACCACGTCGGGTTCGCCGCGCCGGACCGGGACCTCGACGGTGCGCACCCGGCCGAACCGGCGGGCCAGCAGTTCCGCGAACCGCGGCGCGGGCATGGCGCTCCAGAACGCCACCGCGCCACCGGGGCGCAGCACCCGCAGGAGATGGTCGAGGCCCTCCGCCCGGTAGAGCCGGTCGTTGCCCTCGGTCACGATCCAGTCGGGGCCGTTGTCGATGTCCAGGCAGACGGCGTCGAACGTCTCATCGGTGGCGGCCAGCCAGTCGACGACGTCGGCGCGGACGATCTCGCAGCGGGGATCCTCCGCCAGGCGCCCGGCCACCGGTGCCAGCGGCCCGGAGTGCCACTCGACGATCCGGGGCTCCAGCTCCACGACCCGCACCCGCGCGACGCGGGGGTCATCGAGGGCCGCCCGCGCCGAGAACCCGACCCCGAGGCCGCCGATCAGCACCGCGGCGCTTCGCCCCTTCGGCAGGGCCGCCAGGGCGGCCCGCACCAGTTCGCGTTCGGAGGTGCCGTCCCGGGTGTCCATGAGGAAGACCCCATTGTCGATGATCTCAAGGTGCGGGCCCACCCGGCGCAGGACCAGTTCGCCCCCCGTCTCACCGATCGCGCGATCGATGACCTGCGGCTCCGGCGCGGCCTCGCTCTTCGTCATCTCCGACCCGTCCCTCCACCTGTGGCTCGGTGTGCACTCACTACAGCAGCCATCGTTCCGCCATTATTCGTGCACTCGCCACAGCCGGGACACCGTCAGCGCCCCGCGCGCTCCGGCATGGGCCACGGTACGGGGACGCCCAGCGCCGCCCTCCGCCCGGGCGCGTCAGGCCGGGCGGGCGGGAAGGTACTTCGCGGCGGCCTCGGCGTGACGTTCCCGCAGCCCGGGAATGGCCGGCGCCTCGAAGGACTGCGCGGCCCCGGCCGGGTCGGCCCACTGCGGCGGCGTGTCCGCCCCGCTCAGCACCCAGGCGGCCTGCCGGGCGGCTCCGTCGGCGACACGCTCGGCGGGCGGCGGCACCAGCACGGGGACACCGAACACCGCGGGGGCGATCCGGCGCACCGCCTCGGACCGGGCCGCGCCGCCGATCAGCCGCACGCCCGTGGCGCGCACCCCCTGCGCCGCGAGCGCGTCCAGGCCGACCGCGAGCCCGCTGAGCATGCCCTCGACCGCGGCGCGGGCCAGGTTCTCCCGGGTGGAGTTGGCCAGGGTGAGTCCGTGCAGCGCCCCGGTGGCGTCGGGCAGGTCGGGGGTGCGCTCGCCCTCCAGGTAGGGGACGAGGGTGAGCCCGTCGGCCCCGGGCCGTGCGGCCAGGGCGAGGTCGCTGAGCTCGTCGAGGCCCACACCGAGCATCCGCGCGGCGGCGTCGAGTACCCGGGCGGCGTTGAGCGTGCAGACCAGGGGCAGGAACGCTCCGGTCGCGTCGGAGAACCCCGCCACGATCCCGGTCGGGTCGGTGGCGCGGTGCTCGGAGCGCGCGAACACCGTCCCGGACGTGCCCAGCGAGACCACCACGTCGCCGCCCGCGTCCAGGCCGAGTGACGCCGCGGCGTTGTCACCGGCGCCCGGCCCGATCAGGAGGCCGCGGGGCCCGGGCCGGGCGGCCGTGGGCGCCGCCACCTCGGGCAGCAGCGCGTCGTGCCCGAGGGCGCGGACGAACAGGTCGCGGCGGTAGGTGTCCGATCGGCCGTCGAAGTAGCCGGTGCCCGACGCGTCGGACCGGTCGGTGACCAGGTCGGCGAGGTCGGCGGACCCGGAGAGTTTCCAGGTCAGCCAGTCGTGCGGCAGGCACACGGCCGCGGTGCGCGCGGCGTTCTCCGGTTCGTGCTCGGCGAGCCAGCGCAGCTTGGTGACGGTGAACGAGGCGACCGGCACCAGGCCGACGGCGTCGGCCCAGTGGCCGGCTCCCAGCTCGGCGACGAGGTCGGCGGCGGCCCGGGCCGAACGCGTGTCGTTCCACAGCAGTGCCGGCCGGATGACGTCACCGTTCTCGTCCAGGCAGACCATGCCGTGCTGCTGGCCGGCGATGCTGATGGCGTCGACCCCGTCGAGCCCGCCCGCTTCGTGGAGGGCCTTCTGGAGCGCCGCCCACCAGTGCGCCGGATCGGTCTCGGTCCCGTCCGGGTGGTCGGCCCGCCCGCTGCGTACCAGCCGCCCCGTCTCACCGTCCCGAATGACGACCTTGCACGACTGGGTCGAGGAGTCCACGCCGGCGACAAGTCCCATGGCCGTCCGCCACCAATCCGTTGTCCGTGTCCGCTCACGCCACGTCCGGGTCCGGCGACCGGGTCCCCGGGGATCCGGTTCGGCACCGGAGGGAGGTTCCACCGCAGAGGCGGATGAACCGCCCCAGTGCCGACATGTGCATTGGAGCACACCCCGCCGCCGTCCGCACCCCTCCCCCCGGGGGCGGGATCAGCCGGGCGCCAGCGCCCGCGCGACGGCGGAGTCGGTCACCAGCGTGGAGATCAGGCCGGTCTTGAGGGCCACGCCGATCGCCTCCGCCTTGCCGGCTCCCCCGGCGACGGCGATGACCTCGGGGACCCTGCGCAGCTGGTCGGCGCTGACGCTGAGCACCCGCTCGCCGAGCTCGGTGCGCACCTGGGCTCCGTCGGCGTCGAAGAGCTGCGCCGAGATCTCCGCGCGCACCCCCAGGCCGGCGCAGTGTTCCCGGACCGCCGGATCGAGGCTCTCGAAGACGGTGGACGACCGCTCGTCCCAGCCGCCGATGGCGACGACGGCCGTGGTCAGGCGGTCGAAGTGGGCGAACGCGGCGGCGATGCCCGGGTCGGCGCGCAGGGTGCGCGCGGTCGCCGCGTCGGGGAGGATCAGCGGTGCGTAGATCGGGTAGGCGGGGCCGCCCGACAGCTGGGCGGCCCGGCGCACCGTCTCGACCGAGCCGGCGGTGTCGGAGCGCGCGGAGAGGACGCCGTTGAGCTGCACGGTGGTGCAGGGGGCCAGCCGGGTCAGCTCCGCCCCCATGACCTGGAGGGTCCGTCCCCAGGCCAGGCCGAGGACGTCATCGGCCGTGACGATCTCGGCGAGCAGGTCGGCCGCGACCGCGCCGAGCTGCTGCCGGATCTGCGCGGGATCGTCCGGGGCCGATACCACGATGGCGCGGCGCAGCCCGTAGGCGTCGCGCAGCCGATCGGAGAGCTCGGCGTCGAGCCGGGCGGGCAGCCGGATGTCGATGCGCACGATGCCGCTCTCCCGCGCGGTCTCCAGTGCCCGCGCGACTCGGAACCGGCTCAGCCCGAACTCCTCGCCGATCTCCACCTTGGACCGCCCGTCGAGGTAGAACCGCCGGGCGATCGCCGAGACGAGCACCAGCTCCGCGGGGCCCTTGACCAGGGTCTTCTCGGCGCCCACCGACGCCCTGGCCGCACCGTCCGGGCCTCCGCGCACGGGGTCGCTCATGTGAGTCCAATCATGCTCATCTGCCAATCATACGTTGACATTCCGCTCCCCACCGGCTTTCAATGAGCTGGATCACATGTGTGACCCCCACCGCTCATATGAGCGATCGTCAGCGGTGCCGGGGTCCCGGACCCGTGACGTGAGGAGCCGCAGTGCGCGCAGCGATCATCGAGCAGCCTGGAAAGATCGGCGTCGGGGAGCGCCCTGACCCCAAGCCCGCAGCCGACGGTGTCGTGGTGCGGGTGGGCGCCTGCGGTATCTGCGGCACCGACCTGCACATCGCCGACGGCGAGTTCCCGCCCAGCCCCTATCCGCTGGTGCCCGGCCACGAATTCGCCGGCGAGATCGTCGCGGTCGGCTCCGACGCCCCCGGTGACCTCCGGGTGGGCGACCGGGTCGCCGTCGACCCCTCGCTCTTCTGCGGCCACTGCGCGTTCTGCCGGGCCGGCCGCGGGAACCTGTGCGCCAACTGGGGCGCCATCGGCGACACCGTCGACGGCGCGTTCGCCGAGTACGTCGCCGCTCCCGCGGTCAACTGCCACCGGATGCCCGACGGCATGACCTTCCGCGAGGCCGCCATCGTGGAACCGCTCTCCTGCGCCGTGCACGGCGTGCGGCGCATCGGGGTCTCCGTCGGCGAGCGCTTCCTGCTCATCGGGGCCGGCACCATGGGCCTGCTGCTCCTCCAGCTCCTCCAGAGGGGCGGCGCCGACGTGACCGTGGTCGACCGCAACACCGAACGGCTCGGCATCGCCGCCGCGCTCGGGGCGGCCGCGACCGCCACCGATGTCGCCTCGCTGGACGGGGAGCGGTTCGACGCCGCCGCCGACGCCACCGGCGCCCCGCAGGCCATCGAGGCCGCGTTCGGCGCGCTGCGCCGCGGCGGCCGGCTGCTGGTCTTCGGGGTCGCCGCGGCCGAGGCCCGCGTGGACCTGTCCCCGTTCCGCATCTACAACGACGAGATCACGGTGGTCGGCTCCATGGCCGTCCTCGACAGCTACGGCGCCGCCCTGGACCTGATCGGTTCCGGGAAGGTCGAGACGGCCCCGCTGCTCAGCCACGCCGCCCCGCTCGCCGACTTCCCCGCGGCTCTGGATCTGATGCGCTCCGGCGCGGGTGTGAAGGTCCAGGTCGTGCCCTCGGGCGACGCCTTCCGGTAAGGGAGACCCCCATGACGCCCCGAGGAGGACCGACCCGATGCGCACCCTGACGCGCACCCTGACGCGCCCGGCCGCCGCGCTGGGATCGGCCGCGCTGCTGCTGACCGGCTGCGCCGGTGCGGGCGCCCTGTCCGGTGCCGGTGACGGTACCCGCCTGGTCATCGCCATCGTGGCCAACCCGCAGATGCAGGACGCCATCTCGCTCCAGTCGCGGTTCACCGCCGAGAACCCCGGCATCGAGGTCGATTTCGTCGCCCTCCCCGAGAACGAGGCCCGCGCCAAGATCACCACCTCCATCGCCACGGGCGGCGGCGAGTTCGACGCGGTGATGATCAGCAACTACGAGACCCGGCAATGGGCGGAGTACGGCTGGCTGGAGAACCTCCAGCCCTACATCGACGCCACCGACGGCTACGACGACGCCGACTTCATCCCCTCGATCCGCGACGACCTCTCCTACGAGGGCGACATGTACTCGGTCCCGTTCTACGGGGAGTCCTCGTTCGTCGCCTACCGCCGCGACCTGTTCGAGCAGGCCGGTGTGGAGATGCCGGACCGGCCCACGTGGGCGGAGATCGCCCGGCTCGCGGCGGAACTCGACGACCCCGAAGCCGGAATCTCCGGCATCTGCCTGCGCGGGCTCGCCGGATGGGGCGAGGTCCTGAGCCCGTTCAACAGCGTGCTCAACACGTTCGGCGGGCGCTGGTACGACGAGAACTGGAACGCCCAGCTGGAGTCCCCCGAGTTCCGTGCGGCGGCCGAGTTCTACGTCGGCCTCGTCCGCGAGCACGGCCAGCCCGGTGCCGCCACCAGCGGATTCGGCGACTGCCTGAACCACTACAGCCAGGGCGGCTCCGCCATGTTCTACGACTCCACCGCGATGGTCAGCACCATCGAGGACCCCGAGTCCAGCAGGGTCGTCGGCGACAGCGGCTACGTGGCCGCCCCGGTCGCCGAGAGCGACTACGGAGGCTGGCTCTACACCTGGTCCCTCGGCATCCCCGCCACCTCCGAGAACAAGGAGGAAGCGTGGCGGTTCCTGTCCTGGATGACCGACCGGGACTACATCCGCACCGTGGGCGAGACCTACGGCTGGCAGCGGGTCCCTCCCGGCAACCGGCGGTCGACCTTCGAGATCGACGAGTACGCGCGGGCCGCGGAGGCCTACTCCGCGCCCATGCTGGCCGGCATCGAGAACGCCGACCCCGAGAACCCCTCGGTGCGCCCGGTCCCCTACACCGGTATCGGCTTCCTCGCCATCCCCGAGTTCCAGGATCTGGGCACCCGGGTGAGCCAGCAGCTCAGCGCGGCCATCGCCGGCCGGATCAGTGTCGACGAGGCGCTGGAGCAGAGCCAGCGCTACGCCCAGAGCGTCGGCGACACCTACGCGGAGGAGGGCCGATGAGCGGCGCGACGGCCGTGGCGCCACGGCGCACCGCGGCGAAGGCCGGACGCGCCGGCGACTGGTCCCGCCGTGCTCCCCTGCTGCCCGCCCTGGTGTTCATGCTGGTCGTCACCCAGCTGCCGTTCCTGTTCACCATCTTTTACTCGGTGCAGTCGTGGAACCTGCTGCGCCCCGGCTCCCGGTCGTTCGTCGGCCTGGCCAACTACGCGGCGGTCTTCACCGACGCCCAGTTCCTCACCGCGGCCCTCAACACCATCGCCATCACCGCCTCCTGCGTGCTGGTGGCGATGGGGCTGGGGATCGTCCTGGCGCTGCTGCTGGACCGCCGGTTCCTGGGCCGGGGGATCGTGCGCACCCTGCTCATCACCCCGTTCCTGGTGCTGCCGGTGGCCACCGCCCTGCTGTGGAAGAACATCATGTTCGACCCGGTGTTCGGCCTGATCGGCTTCCTGCTGACCCCGTTCGGGCTGGGCGGGGTCGACTGGGTCTCGCAGTACCCGGTGGTGTCCGTGGTGACCGCCCTGGTGTGGCAGTGGACCCCGTTCATGATGCTGCTCGTGCTGGCGGGCCTGCAGAGCCAGGGACGCGACGTCATCGAGGCCGGCCAGGTCGACGGCGCCGGGCGGTGGCAGATGTTCGTCTCGGTCACGCTGCCGCACCTGCGCCGCTACATCGAGCTGGGCGTGCTGCTGGGGTCGATCTACGTGGTCAACACCTTCGACGCCATCTACATGATGACCCAGGGCGGCCCGGGGACGGCCAGCGCGAGCCTGCCCTTCTACATCTACCAGCGGGCCTTCCTGGGCTTCGACATCGGCCAGTCCGCCGCGATGGGGGTCGTGGTGGTCGTCGGCACGATCATCGTGGCCACTCTGGCGCTGCGCCTCATCTTCCGCTCGTTCATGTCCGCCCAGGAGGGGACCTCGTGACCACCGCAGCCCCCGCACGCGCGGCCGCCCCCACCGGGTCCGCGCCCCGCCGGCCATCGGACCCCCCGCGCCGCCGCCGCGACGCCCGGGGGACCGCGCTCACCGTGCTCACATGGGCGATCGGCCTGTTGTTCGTCTCGCCGGCGCTGTGGCTGGTCATGACGGCGTTCAAACAGGAGAGCGACGCCGTGACGGTCCCGCCCCGGGCGGTGTTCGCCCCCACGCTCGACCAGTTCCGCGCGGTCATCGGCGCCGACTTCCTGCCCTATCTGGGCAACTCCGCGATCGCCACGCTCGTCTCCACCGGGCTGGTGCTGGCGCTGGGCGTACCGGCCGCCTACGCGCTGTCCGTCCGGCCGGTCCGGCGCACCCGCGACGCGCTGTTCTTCTTCATCTCCACCAAGATGCTGCCGGTGGTGGCGGTGGTGGTACCGCTGTACGTGGCGGCCGCCCAGGTGGCGATGCTGGACAACATCTGGACACTGGTCGTCCTCTACACCGCCATGAACCTGCCGATCGCGGTGTGGATGCTGCGATCGTTCTTCCTGGAGGTGCCGAAGGGAGTGGTCGAGGCCGCGCAGATGGAGGGCGCCGGCCTGGCCCGGGTCCTGTGGTCGGTGATGCTGCCGATCATGGCCCCCGGCATCGCGGCCACCGCACTGATCTGCATGATCTTCTCCTGGAACGAGTTCTTCTTCGCGGTGAATCTGACCGCCGCGCACGCCGCGACGGTGCCGGTGTTCATGGTCGGCTTCATCACCAGCGAGGGCCTGTTCCTGGCCCGGCTGTCGGCCGCCGCGACGCTGGCGTCGCTGCCGATCGTCATCGTCGGCTGGATCGCCCAGCGGCAGCTCGTTCGCGGCCTCTCCATGGGCGCGGTCAAGTAGCCGCCCCGGCCGCCGGCGCCGCGCGCGGCGCCGGGCGATCCGCCCTTGAAACCGCGCGCCCGGGCGTGGCCGGCGGCGGCCGGCCACGCCCGGGCGCGCCGCCGTCACGCGCCGGCGAGCGTCGCGCTGATGGAGGTGCGCGCCGCACGGCGGGCCGGCAGCGCCGAGGCCAGCAGGCCGGCGGCCACCGACACCGCGATGAACACCGCGATCTGCCCGGCCGGCAGGGCGAACTTCATCGAGCTGAGGGTGGCGGCGCCCGCCGCCCAGCCGAAGAACACCCCGAGCCCGATGCCCACCGCCGCGCCGGTCAGGCAGAGCAGCACCGCCTCCAGACCGAGCATCGTGCGCAACTGGCGGCCGGACAGGCCCAGGGCGCGCAGCAGCGCCGACTCCCGGGTCCGTTCCAGCACCGACAGCGCCATGGTGTTGGCGATACCGAAGACGGCGATGAGGATCGCCAGGCCGAGCATGGCCGCGATGGTGAGGAACGCGATGCCCAGGAGCTCGTCGATCTGCTGCCGGCTCTCGGCCGTCGAGGAGACCTGGACCGACGGGTACTCCGCCACGGCGTCGTACACGGCGTCCCGTACCTCGGCGGGATCCGCGTCGCCGGCCGCCCGCACCAGCACGCTCGCATCGGTGCCGGAATCGGGGAACGCCGCCGCGAAGTCCGCGGGGTCCATCGTCACGCCCCACATCTCCTGCCCCGCGGTCACCGCGGCGATCTCGTACTCACGTGGACCGGTCTCGGTCGCGACGGAGACGGTGTCGCCCACCCCGGCGCCCTCGGCGGCGTTCTGGGACACCGCGACGGCGCCGGGCCGCACATCGGCGAGGTCGCCCTCCTCCGTCTCGGCACCGACGTCGGTGCCGAGACGGCCGCCGACGTAGGCGGTGACCGGGAGCGATCCGCCGGGCCGCTCCGTATAGGCTCGGCGCACCGAGATGGCGCGTTCGATCACGGGGGAGGCGTTCAGGTCCGCCGCGACGTCCGCGGGCACCCCCGCGTGCTCCTCACCGGCGTACTGGCCGCCCAGCCGGTAGTCGGCCGGGAACTCCCGCTCGAACTGCTCCTCCAGCGTGGTGCGCAACGAGGCGTCGATCACCGAGTAGCCGGTGATGAGCGTCGCGCCGACCGTCAGCGCGATCATCGCGGTGGCCGCCCGCCTGGGGCTGCGCCGGGCGTTGTCGGCGGCCAGCGCTCCTGTGACGCCCATGCGGCGCGTCACCACCCCCGCCGCCGCGGCCACCGCGCGCACCAGCAGCGGACTCGCGATGACCACCCCCACGAACGAGGTCATCCCCGCGACGGTGACGAGGACCAGCCCCAGCTGCCCACTGGGCCCGCGCAGCGCCACCGCCAGCATGCCCGCGGCGGCCAGGAAGAACGCGGCTGCCGCACCGGTCCGCTTCCAGCCGATCCCCTTCTCCAGACCGGCGGCGACCGCACTGGCGCGCAGCGCCGACAACGGCGGCACGTTCGTCGCCTGCCGCGCGGGCGGCACGGCCGCGACCACGGTCACGACGGTGCCCACCAGCAGGCCGGTGATGACCGGTGCCGCACCCACGACCGGCCGCGCCGGGCCGCCCGCTCCGAACGCCTCGCCGCCCAGCACCGCACCGGCGGTCCCGACCGCGATCCCCGCCAGCACCCCCGCCGCCGAGGCCACCAGCCCCACGGCCAGCGCCTCCAGCAGGACGCTGCGGAACACCTGCCCCCGCGACGCGCCCACGCAGCGCAGCAGGGCCAGCTCCCGCTGCCGCTGGGCGATGAGGATCGCGAACGTGTTGTAGATGACGATCGCCGCCACGAGCACCGAGATCAGGGCGAACAGCATCAGCGCCGTGGCCAGCGAGTCGGCCGGGGCCCCGGCGGCTCTCGCCAGTTCCCCGCCCAGCTCGCGGCCGGTCACGACCTCGGCCGCACCGGCGGCGCCGGCGACCGCCTCGGCCACGGCCTCGTCGGGGGCGCCCGCGACCCCGACGACGTCGATCTCGGCGTAGTCGTCGCGGCCGGTCATGGCGACGGCGGTCTCATGAGTGAACGCGACGGCACCACGGTAGGCCAGCTCCGCGTCGGCCCCGAAGTCGACCAGCCCGGTGACCGTGAACTCGTGCCGCGCCCCTTCGGCGTCGAGCACGGTGACGGTGTCCCCGATCCCGTAGCCGGTGACGTCGGCGCTGACGGTGGCCAGGGCCACCTCGTCGCCGGCGGCGGGCAGCGCCCCCTCGTCCGCGCGGTGGCGGACCACCCCGCCGACGGAGACACCGGCGGTCGGGACGGGGCCGAGCGCCCGGCCCTCCTTGTCCAGCAGCGCGGCGTCGCCACGGACGACACCGTCGGCGGACTCCACCTCGGGCAGCGCCCGGATGTCGTCGAGCACGGCGGGCGGCAGGCCGTCCGCGCCGTCCTCCGTGGGCCGTGCCACGGCGTCCAGCGTGTCCGCCGAGCCCATGACCTGGGCGCTGAATGCGGCCCGGAGGGTGTCGCTGAACACCAGCGTGCCCGAGACGAACATGACCCCCAGGGCGATGGCGAGTGCGGTGGTGACGAGCCGGCCCCGGTGGAAGCGCAGGCCGGCCATCGTGGTTCGGAACATGGCGGTCTAGGACTCCAGCTTCACGAGGCGGTCGAGCACGGTCTCGGCGGTGGGCGCGTACACCTCGTCCACCAGGCGGCCGTCGCGCAGGAAGATGACGCGGTCGGCGTAGGCCGCGGCGACGGGGTCGTGGGTGACCATCACGACGGTCTGCCGCAGACTCGCCGCGGAATCGCGCAGGAAGGTCAGCACCTCGGCGCCCGACCGCGAGTCGAGGTTGCCGGTGGGCTCGTCGGCGTAGACCACCTCCGGCTCCCCGAGCAGGGCACGGGCGACCGCGACGCGCTGCTGCTGCCCGCCGGAGAGCTTGGACGGCAGGTGGTCCAGGCGCTCGCGCAGCCCGACCACGTCGACGATGCGGTCGAAGCGCTCCCGGTCCACCGCGCGCCCGGCGATCTGCGCCGGCAGCAGGATGTTCTGCTCGGCCGTCAGCATCGGCAGCAGGTTGAAGGACTGGAAGACGAACCCGACGCGGTCCCGGCGCAACCGCGTGAGCTGCTTGTCCCTGAGCCGGGTGATGTCGGTGCGGCCCAGGTGCACGGTGCCGGAGGTGGCGGTGTCCAGCCCCGCGAGGCAGTGCATCAGCGTGGACTTGCCCGACCCCGAGGGCCCCATGATCGCGGTGAAGGCGCCGCGGGTGAACGCCACGCTCACCCCGTCCAGCGCCCGGACGGCCGATCCGGCCGTCCCGTAGACCTTGGTCAGATCTCGCGCGATGACGGCGGGCGGCACATCGGTGTCGTGCACGCCGGCCGGCGCGGCGGTCTCGCTCACGTCTCTCTCCTGATCAGCGGGGGTGTACACCGAAGAACGCTAGGTCCGCGCGGGCCGGCGGGGCTTCGGCCGCGCGGCCGATTTCCGGCACGGCGGAAGGGCGGGCCCCGGTGGCGACCGGCGGCTTCCGGCGGTCCCCCGCCCCCGACTTTCGTCGGAGGCCGCGCAGCACGGGCGGGCCCACGGCCGGTCCCGGGCGCGGCCGTGGCCTGCGGCGCGGCGCGGACACCGACTTTCGGCTACCGCACCGCACCGCCCCTGCCTGCGGTGATGCCCGGGCGGCGGGCGACATAGACTGCGGCGCATGCCCGACGAGACAGCGCAGCACGGCCGCCTGCTGTCCGGCGCGTGGCCGGTCCGGATCGGGCGGTGGGCGTGGGCCCGGCGCCACCGGTTCGCCGACTGGGGTCTCGCCGTTCTCACGTTCCCCGTCGTGGCGGTCTTCCAGGCCGGGCTGCCCCAGGGTCCCCTGGACACGGTCGCCGACGCGGTGCGGGCCGCGGGGTGGGTGCCGGGGATGCTCATCACGGCCACGGTCTGCCTCGGCGGCGCCCTCGCGGTGTCGGCGGCGATCCTGTTCCGCCGGTCCCGGCCGGAGATCCTGCTCGCCGTCGCCGCCGTGCTGCTGTACGGCTTCGGCAACATCTTCGCCGCCCCGGTCGCGCTCTACTCCCACGCCTCATGGTTCACCGACCGCCGGGTGCTCGCCGCCTGGACCGCGGTGCTCTCCCTCGGCGTGTGCGTGGCCTACGCCGACGCGGTGGTGCCGGCCGCGTCCATCGTCCTCATGCTCACCGTGATGGTGGTGCTGCCGCTCACCGCCGGCCTGTGGGTGGGCACCCGGCGCCAGCTCATCGACAACCTGCACGAGCGCGCCGTGCGGCTCGAACGCGAACGGCATCTGCTGGCCGAGCAGGCCATCACCAGCGAGCGCACCCGCATCGCCCGCGAGATGCACGACGTCGTCGCCCACCGGGTCAGCCTCATGGTGCTGCACGCCGGTGGGCTGGAGGTCTCGTCCGGCGACCCGAGGACGGCCGAGACCGCCGGGCTGATCCGCACGACCGGCCGCGAGGCCCTCGCGGAGCTGCGCGAGATCCTAGGCGTGCTGCGCGAGAGCGACGCCGCCGAGGCGCCCACCACACCGCAGCCCGTGCTGGCGGACGTGGCGCGGCTGATCGCTGAGTGGCGGGCGGCCGGCACGCCCGTGGAGTGGCGGACGACCGGGACCCCGCGTGCCCTGCCTCCCCAGGTGGAGCGCACCGCGTACCGTACGGTGCAGGAGGCGCTGACCAACGCCGGCAAGCACGCGCCGGGCTGCCCGGTGACGGTCCGCCTGGGGTACGGCGACAGCGACCTGGAGATCGTGGTCGCCAACGAACCGCCCCGGGCCGCCGCGCCCACCGCCGACCCGCCGCCCTCCGGCGGGTACGGCCTGGCCGGGCTGCGCGAACGGATCGCCCTCGTCGGCGGCACGTTCTCGGCCGGGCCCTTCCCCGATGGCGGGTGGCAGGTACGCGCTATCGTGCCGGTCGGCGGCATGACCGACGAGGACGAGGGAGCGGCGCGGTGATCCGCACGGTCGTGGTGGACGACGAGCAGCTGGTGCGCTCGGGGCTGCGGATGATCCTGGACTCCGCCGACGACATCGAGGTGGTCGGTGAAGGCGCGGACGGATCGGAGGCGGTCGACCTGGCGCGGCGCCTCGCGCCCGACGTCATGCTGCTCGACATTCGCATGCCCGGAACCGACGGCCTGGCCGCGGCGGCCGACCTCGCCGCCCTCCCCACGCCCCCGAAGGTGGCGTTGCTGACCACCTTCGACCTCGACGAGTACGTGCACCGGGCGCTGCGCGCGGGAGCGGTCGGGTTCCTGCTCAAGGACACCCCGCCGCGCGACCTCATCGCCGCCGTGCGCACGATCGCCGAGGGCAACGCCATGCTCGCGCCCAGCGTCACCAAGCGCATGCTGGAGCGTTTCGCGGTCCCGGCGCGTGCCGGTGCCGAGCAGGCGGCCCGCCGGCTGGAGGTGCTCAGCGGGCGCGAGCGCGACGTCCTCGCCGCCGTCGCCCGGGGCATGTCCAACGCAGAGGCGGGCCGCGCGCTCGGCATGCGCGAGGCGACCGTGAAGGCCCACGTGAGCGGGATTCTCGCCAAACTCGGGATGAGCAACCGGGTCCAGGCCGCGATCCTCGCCCACGACGCCGGGTGGGTCTAGCCCGGCCGCCTCGCGCGCCGTCCGCTCACCGCGGCGCGCCGGCGTCCTCCAGCACGGTGAGGTCGCGGTCGCGGGTCTCCGGCGCCATCCGCGTGGCGACCAGGCTCACCGCCATGACGAGCATCATGTACACCGCGACCGGCACCCAGGACTCGGCGAACGCGGTGAGCAGCGCCGTGCAGATCAGCGGCGCCACCCCGCCCCCGATGACGGAGGAGAACTCGCGCCCCAGCGTCACACCGGCGTAGCGGTACCGGGTGCCGAACATCTCCGGGAAGTAGCTCATTTGCACGCCGACCGCCCCCTGCCCGGCCAGCACGAAGCCGAGGATGATGACGACCACGATGGCGAGCGTCGACCCCGTGTTCAGGGCGACGAACGAGGGCGCCGGCAGCACCACGAGCGCCGTCAGGATGGCGGTGTAGACGGGGCGGCGGCCGAGCCGGTCGGACAGCACGCCGAACCCGAACGCGGCGACCCCGCCGCACAGGGCGCCGATGAGCAGCACCTTCGGCACCAGGTCGGGGTCGGTGCCGACCACGGTGATCAGGTAGGAGGCCATGAACACCTGGTAGGTGTAGGACTGGGCGCTGATGCCGACGTTCATGAACAGCACCAGGAGCATCGGCCGGCGGCCGTACCGGAGGACGTCGCGGACCGGCGTCGCCGGCGCCTTCCGCTGCTCCTTGAGGTCCTCGAACACCGGGCTCTCATTGAGCTTGCGGCGGATCACCATGGCGGCGATCGTGACCACGATGCTGCTGAGGAAGACCAGCCGCCATCCCCACGACATGACCTGCTCGTCCGGCAGCAGCTGCACCAGGATCCACGCGACGGCGCCCAGCGCGGTGCCCAGTGCCGCGCCGATCATCACCACGGAGGCGAGCCGGCCGCGCCGGCCGGTGCGCGCGGTCTCGGTGAGCAGTGTCGCGCCGCCGGACTGCTCGGCCCCCGCGCCGAACCCCTGGAGGAAGCGGCAGGCGACGAGCAGCACCGGCGCGGTGATCCCGATCTGCTGATAGGTGGGCAGCAGCCCGATGAGCAGCGTCGAGCCGCCCATGAGCAGCAGGGTGGCGACGAGGATCCACTTGCGTCCCAGCCGGTCGCCGTACCGCGAGAAGAACAGCCCGCCGAGGGGCCGGGCGGCGAAGCCGACGGCGTAGGCGCTGAAGCTCGCCAGGATTCCGGCCGCCGGGGAGATGTTGGGGAAGAAGAGCTGGCTGAAGACCAGCGCGGAGGCGGTGCCGTAGATGACGAAGTCGTACTGTTCGAGCGTGGTGCCGACGAAACCGGCCCAGGCCGCGCGGCGGATGGCGCGCGGATCGGCTTCGGGCCGCGCCGCCGGAGCGGCCGGTTCGGGCGGTGGAGCGGGTCGGGAGGCGGATTGGCTCATGGGTCCCTCCACGGGATCGGTCCCGGCTGGACGCCGGGTGGAGCGGGGCGGACGGTCAGGGGGCGTCGTGCGGGCGGACCAGCACCTTGAGGTGGGCCGGGTCGCCCGTCGCGGCGGTGAGGGCCTCGGCGGTGCGGTCCAGTCCGAACCGGCCGGTGATCAGGGCGGCGGTGTCGACCCGGCCGGTGGCGACGAGCGAGATCGCGGTGGGGAAGGCGTGCGCGTAACGGAAGGCGGTCACGAGATCGATCTCCCAGCGCTGCAGGTGGGCCAGCGGCAGCCCGTCCACGCTGGGCGGCGCCTGGCCGACGACGACCGCGCGCGCCCGGGGGCGCAGGGTGCGTAGCGCCTGCCACAGCGCGGGCGGATGGGCGGAGCACTCGATGAGCCGGTCCACGCCGGTGAGCTCCAGCGGGTCCCAGGCGGTGTTGAGGGTGGTGAGGGCAGGCCCGGCCGTACCGCCGATCCGGCGGGCCGCGGCGAGCCGGGTGTCGTTGACGTCGGTCACGACGACTTCGGTGGCCCCCGCCGCGGCGGCGACCTGGGCGACGAGCAGGCCGATCGGGCCCGCTCCGGTGATGAGCACCCGGTGTCCGGGGCGCACGTCCGCCCGGCGGACCGCCCACACGGCGACGGCGAGCGGTTCGATCAGGGCTCCGGCCTCGGTGTCGATGCCGTCGGGTAGCGGGTGGACGGCCCGGTCGGGGACGGCCACGTGTTCGGCGAAGGCGCCGTGGGTGGGCGGTGAGCCCAGGCAGGTGCCGTTCGGGCAGACGTTGTAGTCGCCCTCCCGGCAGCCGGCGCAGGTCCCGCAGCCGACCGCGGGTTCCACCGCGACCCGGGCACCGACCGGGGTGCGCGCCTGCGGGCCGGCCGCCACCACGGTGCCGGCGGCCTCGTGGCCGAGGACGGTGGGCCGGCGCAGGACGTTCGCGCCGTTGCGCCCGGAGGCGAAGTAGTGCAGGTCGGAGCCGCAGACGCCGACCGCCTCGACGGCGACGAGGACCGCGTCGCCGGTCAGCGGCGGCAGTGGCACGTCCTCGACGCGGATGTCGCCGGCGGCGTGCAGGACGGCCCCGCGGGTCTGGTTCTGGGCATGGGGTGCCAAGGACATGGCGTTCGTCCTCGTTCTTCCTGGTCGGCGGGCCGGCGCGGAATCGGCCGGTGCGGGGAGCCGGAGCCCGGGTGCGGGCTCCGGCGGGGCGCTCAGGTGCGGTTGGCCGTGGACCTGGCGGTGGCGGTGGCCGCGCCGGCGGCCGCCTCGGCGGCGGCGGCCTCGGGGCCGTGTGCGGTGATCACGTCGACGAGTTCGGCGACCCGGTGGACGAAGGCGCTGTCCGCCCCCACGTCCGGGGTGAGCAGGTGGTCCTCCGCGAGGACGCCGGCGACGAACGCGCGGGTGGACGCGGTGCGGGCGGACCGTTCGGCGAGCCGGTCGCGGGCCGGGTCGCTCATGGTGGCGGCGTGCGGGCCGGGGTCGGCTCCGGGCCGCGGTGCGAGGCAGCAGAGGTAGGCGGCGACGGTCAGCGCGAGGTGCTGCGGGATCCGGCCGTTCGCGAGGTGGAACAGGGCCGGCTCGGGGACCCGCTGGGCCAGCTTCACCGACCCGTCGCTGCCCACTTGGCTGGTGCGGTGCCCGAGGGCGGTGTTGGCCCAGCGGTCGAACAGCTGGGCGACGTAGCGGTCGAGGTCGACGCCGTCGGGGACGGCGAGCGTGGGCGCGTACTCGTCGTGCAGGACGGCGCGGGCTGCGCGTTCGACGAACGGCCGGGCGACGGCGTCGGGGATGGTGGCCGCCCCGGACAGCGCCCCCAGGTAGGCGATCAGGGAGTGCGTCCCGTTCAGCAGCCGGAGTTTGAGCAGCTCGTAGGGTTCGACGTGGTCGGTGAACAGCGCCCCTCCCGCCTCCCAGCGGGGCCGGCCGGCCGCGAACGCCTCCTCCATCACCCACATGCTGAAGGGTTCGGCCGGCACCGGCACGCGGTCGCGCAGCCCGAGGCGGCGGGCGACCGTCGCGCGGTGCGCGTCGGTGGTGGCGGGCACGATGCGGTCGACCATCGACGACGGGAAGGTCACCGCCTCGTCGAGCCAGGGCAGCAGCTCGGCCTGCTCCGCCGCGGGGAGCTCCGCGGTGAACTCGCGCACGAGGCGGGCGGTGTGTTCGCCGTTGCCGGACAGGTTGTCGCAGCTCAGGATGGTGACCGGGGCTCCGTGCCGCCGGAGCCGCTGCTGCAGTCCGCGCACCAGCTGCCCGATCACGGTGACCGGGGCGCCGCCGTCCCGGAGGTCCTGGCGCACCCGGGGGTCGTCCAGGTCGAGCCGGTGCGTGGCCGGGGCGTAGGTGTAGCCGTTCTCGGTCACGGTGAGCGTGACGACCCGCGTCCGCCGCTCCGCGATGGCGGCGACGACCAGGCCGGGGTCGTCCGCGGCGACGTCCGCCCGGGTGTGCACGGCGGGGGCGGTCACGGCGGTGCTCCCGGGCGCGAGTTCCACGACGGTGCTGAGCAGGTCCTGGTCCCGCAGCGCGGCCACGACCGCGCGGGAGCGGGTGGCGAAGGCGTGCACGCCCCATGGCCCGTCCTCCTCGGCCAGAGCGGCCGCGGTGTACACGGCCTGGTGCGCGCGGTGGAAGTTGCCCAGGCCCAGGTGGACCAGGCCGGTCTCCAGGCCGGTGCGGTGGTGGCCGCGCACGCTCGCGGGCAGGGTGGCGGCGCTGATCGGCTGCGGCAGGGTGGTCACGGTCTCACCAGTCCGTCATCGAGCCGTCGCGGCGGCGCGCGACGGGAAGGTAGGCGGGCTCGTAGGGGAAGCGCGCGGCGAGTTCCTCGTCGAGGCCGACGCCGATCCCCGGCGCGTCGCCGGGGGTCAGGTGGCCGTCGGCGTAGGCCCACGCGTGCGGGAACACCTCGTGCACCAGGGGGTCGTAGCCCATGTACTCCTGGATGGCGAAGTTCGGCGTGGCCAGGCCCACGTGCAGCGAGGCGCCGAGCGCCACCGGGGAGACGTCGGACGGGCCGTGCGGCGCACCGCGCACCTGGTACAGCTCGGCGAGCTGGAGGATGCGGCGCAGGTGGCTGATGCCGCCCGCGTGCGAGACGCAGGTGCGCACGAAGTCGATGAGCTGCTCGGTGACGAGCCGCTGGCAGTCCCAGACGGTGTTGAACACCTCTCCGAGGGCCAGCGGCACCGTGGTGTGCCGGCGCACCAGCCGCAGTGCCTCCTGGTTCTCGGCGGGGGTGACGTCCTCCAGCCAGAACAGGTCGACGGGCTCCAGCGCCCGGCCGAGTCGGGCTGCCTGCTGCGGGGTGAGCCGGTGGTGGGCGTCGTGCAGCAGCTTCAGCTCCGGGCCGACCTCGGCGCGCAGCCCGGCCAGGACCTCGGGCGCGGCGCGCAGGTAGGCGTCGGTGTCCCAGACCTCCTCGACCGGAGCGGCGCCCCGGCCGGCGGGCTCGTAGGCCCGCGCGTCGCGGAACACGCCGTAGACGGTGTCCAGACCGGGCACGCCCATCTGGGCGCGGACCGCCTGGAAGCCGCGCTCGGTCCGCTCGCGCACCGAGTCGAGGAGGGCGGGCAGTTCCCAGCCGGTGGCGTGGGTGTAGCCGAGGACGCGGTCGCGGACCGCGCCGCCGAGCAGCTGGTAGACGGGCTGGCCGAGCGTCTTGCCCTTGATGTCCCACAGTGCCACGTCCACGGCGCCGATGGCGGCCATGGTGACCGGTCCGCGCCGCCAGTAGCCGCCCCGGTACAGGTACTGCCAGGTGTCCTCGATCCGCCGGGCGTCGCGGCCGATCAGCAGGGGGGCGACGTGGTCGCGCAGGTAGGAGGCGACGGCGAGTTCCCGCCCGTTCAGGGTCGCGTCGCCGTAGCCGACGACCCCGTCGTCGGTGGTGACCTTCAGGGTGACGAAGTTGCGGGTGGGGCTGGTGAGGATGACCTCGGCGCCCACGATGCGGTCGCTCATCGGGCCTCCACGACGTTGCGGAGCGGCTCCCCCGCGGAGAGGCGGGTGATGTTGGCGGCGATGTCGGCGGCACGGCCGAGGAAGGTGTCGCGGGTGACCCCGGAGATGTGCGGGGTCATGAGGACGGTGTCCAGTTCGTGGAACGGCGCGGTGGCGGGCGGAACCGCCGCGGCGGGGTCGCCGCCCGGGGCCGGGTACCGGTACCAGACGTCGATGGCCGCCCCGGCCAGCCGCCGGTCGCGGAGCGCGGCATAGAGGGCGTGCTCGTCGACGACCGGCCCGCGGCCGACGTTCACCAGAACGGCCTCCGGTCCCAGCAGTGCCAGCTCCCGCGCCGCGATCATCCCCCGGGTCCGTCCGTCCAGTGGGACCGAGACCACCAGAAGCTCGGACTCGGTCAGCAGCCGGTCGAGGCCGCTGAGGTCGCCGGCCCACTCCAGGCCGGTGGCGGCGGCGTCGACCGTGCCGGTCCGGGTGACCGCGGCGCCCACGGCCCGGAACGCCCGCAGCAGCTCCCACGTGCGCGCTCCGATGTGGCCGAACCCGAGGAAGCCGACCCGCGCGCCGGTGAGAGCGCGCGGCTGCGGCAGCGAGCGGTCGTGGACCGGGGACGCCCAGCGGCCGCCGCGCAGTGCGGCGTCCTGGCGGGCCAGCCCGCGGCGCAGGGTGACCGCCGTGGCCACCACGTACTCGGCGATCGAGTCCTCGTGGTGGTAGGTGTTGGCCACCCGCACGCCCTCGGGCAGCGCCGCCGCGTCGACACCGTCCACACCGGCCCCGGCGACCTGCACCAGCCGCAGCCTCGGGGCCGCGTCCGCCATGGCGGCGGTGAACCGGGAACCCACGAACACCTCGGCGTCGGCGAGGTCCGCGGTGACGGCCGCCGGGTCGGCGGTGCCGTGCCACGACGGCCGCGCGCCGCTCGGCAGGGCCCGTTCCAGTTCGGCCCGCACCGCGTGCAGGTTGGGGTCGGCGATGACGATCTTCATCAGGTCCTCAGGGGGTCGGGATCACGGGTCGGGCGCCGTCAGGGGCGCGGACGCGGCCGGTGGAGCCGCGCACGACGAGCTGGGTGGCGAGGCGGACCGTGCGCGGGGTCCGGCGTTCGCCGGACAGCGCACGGTGCACCAGGTCGAGGCTGAGCGCGCCGGCGCGCGCCATCTGGGTGCGGATGCTGGTGAGCGGCGGGGAGCCGATCCCGGCCACGGGGACGTCGTCGATGCCGACGACGCTGAGGTCCGCGGGCACGTCCAGCCCGAGGGCGCGCGCCCCGCGGATGATGCCGAGCGCGACGAGGTCGTTGTGGGCGACCACCGCGGTAGCGCCGCTGGCCGCCACGCTCGCGGCCGAGGCGACACCGCCGTCGACCGTCTCGGCCTGCGAGCCGAGGACCGTGAGGTCGAGGCCGCGCTCCGCGGTGAGGGCGCTGATGACCTCCACGCGGTGCTGGTTGGACCACGAACGCGGCGAGCCCTGGACGTAGGCGAGCCTGCGGTGCCCGAGCGCCTCCAGGTGGTCCAGCGTCTGGCGCAGGCCGTCGGAGGCGTCGTTCAGCACGCAGTCGCCGCCCGGGAGTTCCCGGTTGACCAGGACCACGGGGACCGGTCCGCACAGTTCCAGGACCTGCTCGGCGTGCTGGCGGGGCGAGCAGACGACGATGCCGTCGACCCGCGTCCGGAGGTGCTCGATGACGTCGTGCTCGCGTTCGGCGCCGCCGTCGGTGTCGGCCACCACGACGGTCTGCCGCCGGTGCCAGCCCTGGCCCTGCGCCGCCTTGATGAACGCGCCGAAGACCGGGTTGGCGATGTCCGGCACGACGACCGCCACGGTGATGCCGTCGTCGATGGGGCGGCCGCCGCCGGTGCTCGCCGGGGACCGGTAGCCGAGCTCCTGCGCCACCGACAAGACCTTGCGCAATGTTGCCGGAGCGAGGCGCTCCGGATCGGTGAAGGCGCGGGAGGCGGTCGACAGGGCGACTCCGGCGGATTTCGCCACGTCAGTGAGCGTGACCGTCATCTCGCCTCCTCTCCCGTGGTCCCCGTGGCCGCGGCGCACGTGATCGCCGACACACCAAGAGAGTGGAACAAGTTGCGCAATATTGTCAAGATCTTCTCTTTTCCCAACATGGAGTCACACGATGATTGTCGTGGCGGCCACGGACCGGCCGACCGGCGCCCGGGCGCGGCGCGGCGAGGTCCGCGGGAGGGAGGGCACGGCCCGGCCGCGAACCGCGCGGGGACGCGTCAGGGCCGGGCACGGCAACGGCCCGGTGGTGGGGACGTCCCCACCACCGGGCCGTCCGGCGGTTCGGCTTCGGTTCGGCCGCTACAGGCGGCAGGCGTATATGTCGGTGACGAGGATGGCCCGCGCTCCGATGTCCCACAGGTCGTCCATGATCCGCTGCGCCGAGCGCCGCGGCACCATGGCGCGCACCGCCAGCCAGCCCTCGCGGTGCAGCGGCGAGATGGTGGGGCCCTCCATGCCGGGCGTCAGCGCTACCGCCTCGTCCAGCCGGTCGGCGTGCACGTCGTAGTCCATCATCACGTAGTCCCGCGCCACCAGGACGCCCCGCAGCCGGCGGAGCAGCTGCTCGACCTTCGGGTCGTCGTCGGCGCCGCGCTGCCGGATCACCACGGCCTCGGACTCCAGGATCGGGTCCCCGAAGATCTCCAGACCGGCGTTGCGGAGCGTGGTCCCGGTGGAGACGACGTCGGCCACGGCGTCGGCGACGCCGAGCTGGATCGAGCTCTCGACCGCACCGTCGAGGTGGATGACCCGCGCGTCGACCCCGCGTTCGGCCAAATACCGTCCCAGCAGACCGGCGAACGACGTGGCCACCCGCTTGCCGGCGAGGTCCTCGACCTTCAGGCCGGCGGCGCCGCGGGCGGCGAACCGGAAGGTGGAGCCGCCGAACCCGAGCGGCAGCACCTCTTCCACCGGCGCGCCGGAGTCGAGGAGCATGTCACGGCCGGTGATGCCGGCCTGGAGGATCCCCTCACCGACGTAGACGGCGATGTCGCGGGGCCGCAGGAAGAAGAACTCGGTCTGGTTCTCCGGGTCCACCAGGACCAGATCCCGGGAGTCCTTGCGCTGGCGATAGCCGGCCTCGCGGAGCATGGCGCTGGCGGGTTCGGCGAGCTGGCCCTTGTTGGGCACGGCGATACGGAGTTGATCGGGCATCGGAGGCGGTTCCCCCACTCGTCGGCTTGGTCTCGTCGGACGTCCACGGCGATGGTCGATCCCGGAACAGAGGCCGGGGTCGACCTACAGATGCTGGTAGACGTCCTCCAGTCGCAGGCCGCGGGCCAGCATCAGGACCTGGAGGTGGTAGAGGAGCTGCGAGATCTCCTCCGCCGCGCGCTCGTCGGACTCGTACTCGGCAGCCATCCAGACCTCGGCGGCCTCTTCGACGACCTTCTTGCCGATGGCGTGCACGCCGGCGTCAAGGGCCACGACGGTGCCCGATCCCTCGGGGCGGGTGTGGGCCTTCTCGGACAGCTCGGCGAACAGCTCTTCGAAGGTCTTCATGATCACTTTCCTAGACGAGGTGCCCTACCAGGGTAGGCGCACCCCGGACCAGAGTAGGCCCGGACACCCCCGGGAATCCGGCCGCCATGCCGGTATCGCCCGCGGTCACTCCCCGTTTCCCATCCGGCGGATGCCGAGGCGGCGGACGGCCTGCCGGAACAACTCGCCCGGGACCACCCGCAGCAGTCCTCCGGCCGCCTTGTACGGCATGCCGGGGATGACCTCGCTGGCACCGGCGGCCCAGGCGCGCAGCGACTCCACGACGACGCGCTCCTTGTCGACGAACGCGATCCCGGGGAGCCCCATCCGCTGCACGGCGACGGTCATGTCGGTGCGCACGTACCCGGGCAGCACCACGGTGACGGTCACCCCGTGCGGTGCGGCCTCGACCGCGACGCTGTGGCTGAAACTACGGACGAACGCCTTGCTGGCGCCGTACACGGTGCCGCCGGGCGAGGCCGGGAGGAGCGCGGCCACCGAGGCGACGTTGAGGACCCCGATCGGGCCTGAGCGCTCACCGCCTCGCTTCCCTCCACCGCCGGCCCGGAACGGCCACGCCCGGGGTGCCGACGGCTCCGGACGCTCGGCGACTCGCCGCTCCGCCGGCTCCGGACGCTCGACGGCTCGCCGCTCCGCGCGCCGGATCTGGCCGGGCAGGACCGCGCGGGTCAGCCGCACCAGCGCGCGCACGTTGAGCCCGATCACCGCGTCGATCGCCGCGGGGTCGAGGTCGGCCAGGTCGCCGCCGTGCCCGCGGCCGGCGTTGTTGACCAGCAGGTCGATCGGGGCCGCGTCGCCGTCATCCCGCAGCCGGCTCTCGACCGCGGCGAGTCCGTCCTCGTCGCCGAGATCGGCCGGCATGGCCGTGACGTCGACCCCGTAATCGGCGCGCAGCTCGGCCGCGAGCCGTTCCAGCCGGTCGGCGCGGCGGGCGACCAGGACCAGGGCGAATCCGCGCTCGGCGAGCCGGCGGGCGTACTCTTCACCGATACCGGAGGAGGCGCCGGTGACCATGGCCGTCCGGGGGTGCCGTTGGCTGCCGCTCATGGCCGGCATGCTATCGCTCCGCTCCGGCGCGTACTCTCGGCGGTACCCGCCGCGACCGGACGTCCCACCTCGGCTAACCGCCTTCTTAGCCCGGTTCCGGGTAACGTCGCCGCATGGCAATCCCACAGTCCCCTCACACCCCCGACGGCCCGGGCGGCCGCCTTCGGGACGCGCGGCTCTTCGTCACCCAGGCCGTGCAGACGTTCCGCGCCACCGGCGCGCTGGTACCGAGCGGCCCGGCGCTCGCGCACGCGCTCAACCGCTTCGTCGACGAGCGCCCGGACCCCACCGCGCCGATCGCCATCCTGGAGGCGGGGTCCGGCACCGGACCGGTCTCCCGCGCGATCGCCGCGCACATGCGCCCCGGCGACACCCTTGATTTGGTGGACCCCAACCCGCGCTTCGCGGAGCACTTGCGCGGCCTGCTCGGCACCGACCCGGACCTGTCGGCGGTGGCCGACCGCGTCACGGTGCACGAAAGCCTGGTCACCGACCTCGGCACCGACCGGCGCTTCGACGTCATCGTCTCCGGCCTGCCGTTCGCCAACTTCACGGCCGAGGAGGTCCAGGAGATCCTGGACTACTACTTCGCCGTGCTCCGCCCGGGCGGGCACCTGTCGTTCTTCGGCTACCTGTACACGAAACAGGTCAAGGCGATCATCGCCCCGCGCGCGGACTACCTCCGCCAGGTGCGGTCCGGCTGGGTGATCGAGGACTGGGTGCGCCGTTACGGGATCGGCCGCGAACGCGTCCTCGCCAACATCCCGCCGGCCTGGATCTTCCACCTGCGCAAGCCGGAGGAGGGCACCGAGTCCTGACTCCGCACACCACCTGATCACCCCGTCGTCCACGGCATCGAGCGACCGGACGACGGGGCTTCGGTCGCTTCGGAGTCCCGGACGGCCCCGGACGGGGCACCGGACCGTCCGCGCGGCCCGCTACGGTGGCGTGCCCGTCCGTCGCCCGTCGAGGAGGTCAGCGACCGTGGAGCCCACCGCCGGAAGAAACAGCAGCGCGGCCGAGGCGCGCGACTACGGGGCGTGGAAGGCGCGGAACGCCCCCGACGACGTCCGCCGGCGCTCCCACCGGACCGCGCTGGAGGACGTGCGGCGGGCGCGGCCGGCCGTCGAGGCACGGTTCGAGCGCGACTGGGGGATGCTGCTACCCGAGGAGATCTTCACCTTCCGGGCCTTCCTGCGGGCGCTGACCCCCGAGGAACAGCGGGCCATGCGGGACCTCGACCTGCACCCGTTCGGGCTCATGGACCTGTTCGACGATCCGCATCGCGAGGCCCGGCCCGGCCTCGACGTACGGGTGCACGGCCGCTACTACCGGGATCCACCGGAGTTCGTCACCTTCATGCACGGCGGAACCGACGGCCTGCACTTCGGGCTGTGGTTCGACGACGGCCGCACCTGCACCGGGGTCGCGGGCTACTACAACAACGACGGCGGCGGGGTCGGGATCCCCGGCGGGACCCCGCTGCGCGAGGTGCGCAGAGTCCTGGAACGGCGCTGGCGCGACCTCGGCGACGAGGACGCCGACGCGACCGGGCCGCTCAATCCTGATCGGGCCCCGCGCGCCTTCCGGCTGCGGCTGCTGCGCGAAACCCTCGTGTCGTTCGAACCGGACGACGTCACCGCGGAGGGCGAGGCGTACCACCGGGCCGACTGGGAGCGGCTGCCACGGGAACTGCGGGCGCACGGCGACCCGCGAAGAATCGCCACACTGGACGGCGCCGGGGCCCTCGTCACCGGCCGGACGGCGCTGGACCGAGCCCCGCAACTGCTCTGGGACGACCACGACTTCTGCACCGGCCTCTGGCGGGTTTTGACCGGCGACCGGTCCGCCACCGATGCGGCGGTGGCGGAGGCCAAGCGCCGCTGCGCAGCGGGCGATCCGGCCGAGGCCCTGGTCCTGGGACGCGACCTGCACTGGGCCAGCGGCAGCGACCCGGACCGGGAACGGCAGGCCGGCGAACTCCTGACCATGGCCTACCGCACCCTCGGCCGCCCCGCCCTCGCCGCCATCGCGGACGCGCACCACCGCCATCGCGACCTTCCCAGCGTCGCCGTGCTCGCCGGCTGAGCCGTCGCGGCCGGCGGAGGCGCCCGCACGCGAGTGCGTCAACTTTTATTGACAAGACCGACGGAGTCAACTTATGTTGACTCCGTCGGTTCTTCGCACTCACACGAGGTGGGACAAACCATGTTCGAACGGTTCAGCTCCGGCGCCCGGCAGACCGTCATCCACGCCAGCGGCGAGTCCGCGCGCGCGGCGCACGGTGTCGTCGATGATGTTCACCTGCTCCTCGGCCTGCTGAACGAGCCGGACGACTCGGCCGGCGGGGTGCTGCGGGACCACGGCGCCTCCCTCGCCGACCTGCGCGCCCGGGTCCAGGACCTTCCCATCCCGGCCGTGGCGCCGCCGCGCCGAGGTGTGCTCCGGCTGCCGCTCCGCTCCGGCCACCGCCCGTTCACCCCGGCCGCCAAGCGTTCCCTGGCGGGCGCGCTGCACGTCGCCGTCGGCCGCCGCGAGCGGTCGATCGGCAGCTGTCACGTGCTGATCTCCCTGCTCGACACCGAGGACGGCGCCGCGCGGCGTCTCCTCACCGATGCGGGCGTGGACGTCCGGGCGCTGCGCACGGCGGCGGAGCGGCGGCTCGGCGCGACGCAGGGGGACTAGGGACGCTACAGGGACACGACGGGGGACAGGACGGCCGCGGCCGTCCTGCCATACGGGCCGCGACCGGGATGGTCGCGGCCCCCTTGACATTATGCAGGCATTTACCTGCATAATGCTGCGTGTCGACAGAGATGGAGAAGGTCTTCAGGGCGCTCGCCGACCCGACGCGGCGCTATCTGCTGGACCAATTGCACGAGGACAACGGGCAGACACTGGGCGAGCTGTGCGAACGGCTCGACATGACCCGCCAGTCGGCGACCCAGCACCTGGGCGTCCTTGAGGCGGCCAACCTGATCAGCACGGTCCGGCGCGGCCGGGAGAAGCTGCACTACCTCAACCCCGTTCCGATCCGTGAGATCCAGGACCGGTGGATCCACAAGTTCGAGCACCCGCGCCTGACGGTACTCAGCACGGTGCGGCAACGAGCGGAGGAGCTTTACATGACCGACATACCAGATTTCGTGTACGTCACCTATATCAACAGCACGCCCGAGAAGGTGTGGCACGCCCTGACCGACGCCGACCTGACCGCACGGTGGTGGGGGCACCGCAACGTGTCCGACTGGCGGCCCGGCTCCTCGTGGGAGCACCGGCGTACGGACGGCACCCGGACCGCCGACGTCGTCGGCACCGTCGTGGAGAGCTCGCCGCCCGTGCGGCTGGTACTCACGGCGGCCCGGCCGGGGGAGGAACGCCCCACCGGTCCCTCCAGGCTCACCTTCGACATCGAGTCGTTCGGTGAGATCGTCCGGCTCACCGTGACGGAGGAGAACTACCGCGACCAGGCCGAACGGGACGGGTCCGCGCACGGGTGGCCGGCGGTGCTGTCCAATCTCAAGTCCTTCATCGAGACGGGCAGTCCCCTGCCGCAGGAGCCGTGGCTGGTCCCGGAGCGGTAGCCGGCCGGCTCCGATCGCGCCTGGCGACCTGGGGCCGCCCGCTCACCCGGCCTGGGGGCGGTCCGCCACGAAGATCGCCGTCCCCGGGATGATCCGGCCGCGCAACGGGCTCCAGCCGCCCCAGGTGCGCTCGTGGCCGGCCGGCCACTCCGGTTCCACCAGGTCGACGAGGCGCAGACCCGCCGCCGCGACCGCGCGTACCCAGTCGCCGACGGTGTGGTGGTGCTCCACGTAGACCGCCCGCCCCTCGGCGTCCTCCTCGACGTATCCGCGCCGGTCGAAGTAGGAGTCGCGTGCGGTCAGCCCCGCCTCGCCCGGATCGTCCGGGAAACACCAGCGGATCGGATGCGAGACCGAGAACGCCAGCCGGCCGCCCGGCCGCAGCACTCGCGCGATCTCGCAGAGCGCCGCCGCCGCATCCGGCACGAAGGGCAGGGCGCCGTACGCCGAGCAGACGACGTCGAACGCGGCGTCGGCGAACGGGAGCCGCTGGACGTCGGCCTGCACGACGGCGAGCGGCCGGGCGGCGCCGGTGGCGTCGTCGATGCGCCGCGAGTGCTGCAACTGGCGGTACGACACGTCGACGCCGACGACCTCGGCCACGCCCTGGGCCCGCAGCCAGCGGCCGCACTGGCCCGCACCGCAACCGACCTCCAGGACGCGCCGGCCGGCCAGGTCGGCCGGGTCGCCGAGCAGGTGCGCCGCCGCCTCGTCCAGCCCCTCGGGCCCCCAGACGAAGCCGGCGTCGCGGAGGAACGTCCCGTGCTCGCTCTGATACTCGTCGGCCTGGCGCTCCCACCACGTCCGGCTGGCCCGGGCGCTCTCGTCCGGCCCGGCGGGGCGCCGCGCGACGCGCGCGACCTCGGCGGAGGGAAGGTCATCGCTCATGGCCCCATCCTCGCAGCGGGCGGGGACTCCCGGGACGGCCGGTCACCGTGCGGCGCCCTCACCCCAGTCCCAGAGGGCCTGCAGCACCGGCCCGAGAGCACGTCCGCGCTCGGTGAGCCGGTAACGCACCCGCGGCGGCCACCCGGGCTCCCGGCGGCGGTCGACCACACCGGCCGCCACCAGTTGCGCCAGCCGGTCCGTGAGCACCTTGGCCGACAGGTCCGGCAGCGCGGCGGCGAGGTCGGAGAAGCTCTCCCGGCCGCGCAGCAGCTCGCGGACGACCAGCGTCGTCCATCTGCCGCGCAGCGCGGCGAGCGTGACCTCCACCGGGCAGCGGGGGTCCGGCCGCGTGACGTCCGCCCGCGGGTCGGCCGGCAGCCCGGGCGACGGCGGGTGACCAACCGTTCGGTGAGCCACGAGAGCACCTCCTAGCGTCGGGTTCCGGCCCGGTCGCCCACAACGATCCCGGAGGAACCCTGTCATGCCACCTGAGCCGGACGCACTCCCTGAACGTCCCGAGGACGTGCCCGCGGCGTTCGCGGCGCGGTTCAACAGCGGCGACGTCACCCGTGTGCTGGAGATGTACGAACCGGACGCGGTCCTCATCCCCGAGTCGGGGACCCCGGCGGCGGGGGCCGCACTGCGGACCGCCCTGTCGCGGCATCTGGCGCTGGGCCTGCCGATCGAGGTGCGGGCTCGGCACGTGTACCGGACCGGCGGCACGGCGCTGCTGATCGTCGACTGGCGGATCCACGGGACCGGCCCCGATGGAGCCGGGGTGGCGCTGACCGGCACCGCCACCGACGTGGTCCGCCGCGGTGGCGACGGCGTCTGGCGGTACGCGGTGGACAACCCGTTCGGAACGGCCGCCTGAGGGCGCGGCGCCGCGCGGCTCAGGCGTGGTCCGGGCCTGGGGGCGCGGGTGCCGTGGTGGCGCTGCCGGCGGAAGCCGGGGCCGGCGAGCCGCCGGAGCCTTCCGCCGCGTCCCGCACCTCCCGGCGGACCAGGAAGAACCAGCCCGCGACGGCGATGACGGCGAAGACCCACCACTGCACGGCGTAGGACAGGTTCATCCCCATGTTGGTGTCCGGGGCCGGCACCGGTTCCGGCGCCGGGTCGGCGGCGGGGTCCTGCCCGGTGAGTTCGATGAAGCCGCCGTAGACGGGGTACGGCAGTTCGGCGGCGATGTCGGCCACCTCGATGATCATGATCTGCCCCTCGGGCAGCCCGTCCCGCTCCCGGATCCCGGTGTTCTCCGGCGTCTCACTGAACTGCAGCCGTCCGGTGACGGTGACCTGCCCTTCGGGCGGCGGCGGGACGTCGGGCCGCTCACCGGCGGTGGGCGGCAGGCCGATCCAGCCGCGGTTCACCAGCGCGGCGGTGCCGTCGCTGGTGACCAGGGGGGTGAGCACGTAGAAGCCCACACCGCTGGAGCCGCTGCGGTGCCGCACCAGGAGCTCGTGCTCGGTGTCGTAGCGCCCCGTGACGGTGACCGCCCGCCAGCGGTCCGCTCCGGGTACGTCGGTGCCGACCGAGGTCAGCTCCTCGACCGGAACGGGATCGGCGGCGATGTTCGCCTCCTGCAGCGCCGCGGCGGCCGCCTTGTCCTCCCACCGCCCGTACTGCCAGAAGCCGAGCCAGATGAACGAGGGCACGGCCAGGAGCACCAGCGCGTGGAACGCCAGCATCCGGCGGGAGAGCAGGACCCGAAGCACGTATTCGAGGCTACGAGATCCCGGTACCGACCCGTCATCGGCCCGTGGATTGGCGAGTTCCCTGGTCAGGAAGCCCCGAAGTGGCCGGGGCCGGGCGGATCACGGGCCCCCGGCGGTGGCCGCCGGGGGCCCGGGGCGGTCGCCCGATCAGCCGCTCAGTGCCGATCCGGGCGGTGGCCGCCTCAGGATTCGTCGTCGGCGGCGGCCGCGGTCCTGCGGCGGCGGGCGACGAACATCGCGATGGCGCCACCGCCCACGGCGGCGACCGCGGCGGCGACCAGACCGCCGAGGGCCGCACCGGTCACCGGCAGGTCGCCGGCCGGCCTGGCGTCGTCGGCCGGCGCGCCGCCGGCACGCTGGTCCTCCTCGGGGGTCTCGCGCTCCTCGGTGCCGGGCGTGGGCTCGGGGTCCTCTTCGGTGCCGGGCTCACGCGGCTCCTGCGGCGGCTCCTCGCCGCCGCCGGGCGCCTCGGGCGCCTCGGGGCCGGTCTCGGAGATGTGCTCCATGCACTCGCTGGCGGACATGCCGAGGACGGAGACGGCGTTGCCGCAGATGTCGGCGGCGACATCGGCCGGCACCGTGATCTGGTTGCCGCCGGCGATGGAGCCGTTACCGCTGGTGGACGTCTCCCCGCCCTCGTTGCCCTCGGAGTCGCGGATCGTCTCGATGATCTTGTCGCAGTCCGCCCCGGTGACGCCGAGGACCGAGATCGCGTTGCCGCACACGTCGAGCGCCACGTCCACCGGGATGTTGATCTGGTTGCCGCCGGCGATGGAACCGTTCCCGCTGGTGGACTGCTCGTTCTCCTCGCTCGCGGCGATCTCCTCGATCACCTTGGAGCAGTCGGCCCCGGACAGGCCGGCGATCCCGATGGAGTTGCCGCAGAGGTCGAGCGCCACGTTCACGGGGATGTTGATCTGGTTGCCGCCGGCGATGGAACCGTTCCCGCTCGTGTACTGGCCGCCCTGGCCCTGCTCGCTCGCGGCGTAGAGGACCTTGGCGATCTCGCTGCACTCGGCTCCGGAGATCCCCAGCGCGGCCACGGCGTTACCGCACAGGTCCGCCTCGATGTCCACCGGAACGTTGATCTGGTTGCCGCCCAGCACGCTGCCGTTGCCGCTCGTGTCCTGGTCCGCGAACGCGGACGGGGCGAATCCGCCGACGAGCCCCGCCGCCAGCAGCGTGACGGACGCGGAGGAGTACAACTTCTTACGCATGTTCAGGCATGACCTTTCGCTGACAGCATGACGCGATGTAACAACTTGAGGCCGTAGCGCCACCACGAGCGGGTTCAGTGATTCGCGGGCCATGTCGAGAGCGGGGGAATTCCAGCCTCCCACCAGCAGCGGAGACCGCATCAGCCGACGCATGGCACAGGGCACCCTGAAAAGGGGCGGTGAATCGCGACGGCTGCCGACGGTCCGCTACGTTAGCAGCTTTCCGATCTCGCGCTCGATTTTCGGCGACAGTTTTCTCACCCGCCACAGAACAGCACCCGAAACGCCGGGATCAGCGGCGTTTGGGACCTCCGAGCAGCACGGGGGCACCCTGTCCTGTTTTCCGGCCGCGGAATTACGATGCCACTTCGTAAATACCTCCAGAAAGCAGGACCCCGAATCCGGGAATCACCTTCAGAGGCTCGTGAAACCCCCACGTCCCCCATTACCGAAATCAATGGCGGAATCCCCCATATGCGAGCATCCCGCCCTGTCCCGCGTCCGGACACGCGTCGGCCCCGGGTGGGATTCGCGATCCCGCCCGGGGCCGAGCCCGAGAGCCTCCGGTGTGAGCGAACCGGGGTTCAGTGGCCGGCGGCCACCAGGTGCCCCTACCCCTGCACGCCCAGTCCCTTGGCGACGCCGCCCCCGAGGTCCGGGTGCACGTTCGTCCAGTACTCCACCACGCGCTTCTTCATGTCGTCGGTGACCTCCGGCGCCGAGGCGTGCCCGACGATGTTGCTCACCATGCCGGCGCGGTCGGAGTCGGAGAGGACCTTCTCCCACAGGGCGCGCGGCTGCGAGAAGTCGTCGTCCTCCTTGTGCGGCTGGTAGGCGGAACGCACGATCTCACCGGCCACGTGGTACCCCGAACCGTTGAACGGCTCCGGGTCGGCGACCGGGCCGCCGGCGGTATTGGGGGCGTACACCGGGTCGCCGCCGTTGACGTAGGCCATGGCGCCATCGCGGTTGTAGCTGTGCACCGGCGAGGCCGGGCGGTTCACCGGCAGTTGCAGGTAGTTCGGCCCGATCCGGTAGCGGTGGGCGTCCGGGTAGGAGAACAGCCGACCCTGCAGCATCTTGTCCGGGCTCATGCCGATGCCGGGCACCAGGTTGGACGGCTCGAAGGCGGCCTGCTCGATCTCGGCGAAGTAGTTCTCCGGGTTCCGGTTCAGCGTGAACCGGCCGATGGTGATCTCCGGGTAGTCCTCGTGCGGCCACACCTTCGTGAGGTCGAACGGGTTGAACCGGTAGTCGGCGGCGTCCTCGAACGGCATGATCTGCACGTTCACCTTCCAGGACGGGTGGTCGCCCTTCCTGATGGCGTTCCACAAATCCCGGCGGTGCGCGTCGGGGTCCTGCGCCTCCATGGCCTTGGCCTCGTCGGCGGTCAGGTTCTGCACGCCCTGCTCGGTCTTGAAGTGGTACTTCACCCAGAACTTCTCGCCCGCGGCGTTGTACCAGAGGAAGGTGTGGCTGCCGAAGCCGTGCATGTGCCGCCAGCTCTTCGGGGTGCCGCGGTCGGTCATCAGGAACGACACCTGGTGCGCGGACTCGGGCTGCAGCGTCCAGAAGTCCCACTGCATGTTGTGGTCGCGCAGCTGGTTGTCGGCGCGGCGCTTCTGGGAGTGGATGAAGTCGGAGAACTTCGACGGGTCACGGATGAAGAAGATCGGCGTGTTGTTGCCGACGAGGTCGTAGTTGCCCTGCTCGGTGTAGAACTTCAGCGCGAAGCCGCGCGGATCGCGCGCGGTGTCGGCGCTGCCGAGTTCGCCGGCCACGGTGGAGAAGCGCAGCAGCAGATCGGTCCGCCGGCCCTTCTGGAACAGGCTGGCCCGGGTGTACTGGCTGACGTCCTCGGTGATCTCTAGAACGCCGTAGGCACCGCCGCCCTTGGCGTGCACCACCCGCTCGGGCACCCGCTCGCGGTTGAAGTGCGCCATCTTCTGGATCAGGTAGTGGTCCTGCAACAGCAGCGGGCCGTTGGGGCCTACTGACTGCGAGAACTGGTCGCTCGGTGCCGGGATGCCGGCGTCATCGGTGGTGTGGGGAACCCGTTCAGTCAACTGCTCGCACCTTTCGGAATCGGCTTGAAGCCGGCCTTGTCGGGAACTGCGCGGCACCGGTCGGCCCGGTGTGGCCGGCGAGCGCGGGAGCCGGCGCTCTCAGGACGGCTCCCCGGGCGCGGCGGTCCGCGCGGCCGGCTCCTCGCCCCTCGCCTGGCAGGCCGGACAGACGCCCCAGAACACCACTTCGGCCTCGTCCACCACGAATCCATGCCGGTCGGCCGGCCGCAGGCACGGTGCCGCCCCGACGACACAGTCGACGTCGACCACGGCGCCGCAGCTCCGGCAGGCGAGGTGGTGGTGGTTGTCCCCCACCCGGGCCTCATAGCGCGCGGGTGAGCTGGCGGGCTCGATCCGGCGCACCAGTCCGGCGTCCGTGAGCGCACGGAGGGCGTCGTACACGGCCTGGGTGGAGACGTGGCCGACCCTGGCCCGGACGTCGCGCGTGATGCGCTCGGTGTCCAGGTGGTCGCCGGCCCGGACGGCCTCCAGGATCGCCACCCGGGCGGCGGTGACCCGCAGCCCGGCCGAACGGAGGTTCGCGGCGTCGTCCATGCCCTCACCCTAGAACGCAAACTGGATCTGTTCAAGAAAACGAACAGATCCAGCTTACGTGTCGGACTACCGGCGTCGACTCATGAATCCCCAGGTAGGCGGCCCGGCAATCCTGCCGACGCCCGTTTCCCGGCCGTCCCCGGCTCTACGGCGCTGCTCCGCCCGAGAGCCGGTGCCGAGCCCGGCGAGGGCCGGCGCGTCAGTCGGCCGTGTCCGCCGACCACGCCGCAAGGACACGGTCGATCTCGGCGGTGAGCGCCCGCTTGTCCGCGGCCGGGAGGAACGAGGCGGACACCCCGTTGCGGGCGAGGCCGGCCAGGTCGGCGCCCGAGAGCCCGAGCCGGTGCGCGGCGCGGTACTCGCCGGTCAGGTCGGTGCCGAACATCGGCGGGTCGTCGGTGTTGAGGGTCACCAGCAGCCCGGCGTCCAGCATCGCGGGCAGCGGGTGGTCGGCCAGGGTCGCGACCGCGCCGGTGCACACGTTGGAGGTGGGCGAGACGTCCACCGGGATGCGCGTCTCCACCAGGTGCTCGACCAGACGCGGATCGCGCATGCTGTCGATCCCGTGGCCGATGCGTTCGGCGTGCAGGTCCCGCAGCGCCGACCACACGCGTTCCGGCCCGCCGTTCTCCCCCGCGTGCGGCAGGCTGTGCAGCCCGGCGGCCCGCGCGCGCTCGAAGACCCCGGCGAACGGCGCGCGGTCCACCTCGATGCCGCCGACCCCGAACCCGACGACGCTGTCCGGACCGTCGCGCAGCACCGCCTCCAGGGTCTGTTCGGCCGCCTCGACTCCGTAGTCGCCGGGGAAGTCCGGGATCCACCGCAGCCGGATGCCGTACCGGCTCTCGGCTTCGCGGCGCGCCTCCTCGATGCCGGCGAAGACCACGTGCGCGGGGACGCCACGCATGAGGTGGGCGTAGAGACTCACGTGCAGCTCGGCGTACCGCACGTTCTGCGCGGCGAGCCGGCCGGCGACGTCGCGGGTCAGCCGGGCGAAGTCCTCCTCGTCCCGCAGGGCCTGCACGGAGGTCAGGTAGACGTCGATGAAGTGCGGGAAGTCACGGAAGGCGTACCAGTCGCGGATCTCGCCCAGTGTGCGGGGGATGTCGGCCACCCGGTGCCGGGCGGCGAGGTCCAGCAGCGTCTCCGGCTGCAGCGAACCTTCCAGGTGGACGTGAAGTTCCACCTTGGGCAGGTCGCGGATCAGGGTCTCGACGGCGGACACGGCGGTCTCCTCCGCCGTCGCGGCAGGGTTGGGAGGGGTTTCGGTCATGCCGTGACGCTAGTGATCAGGCCGGGGTCACGCCAAGCACTTCGCCATATTTCTGACGTGAATTTGTCAGTATGGCGAGAGTGTCCGGCCGGACCCGGGCGCGCCGGGCCCGGCGGGCGGCGGATCAGCCGCGCCGTGGAGTCTCCAAGCGGCCGTTCACCCGGCGCGGCAGATCCAGCGGATTGCCGTCCCGGACCGCCTCGGGGAGCAGTTCCTGCGGCACCGACTGGTAGCTCACCGGGCGCAGGAACCGCCGGATCGCCGTGGTCCCCACCGAGGTGTGCAGCACCGAGGTGGTCGCCGGGTACGGTCCGCCGTGCGTCATCGCGTGGGTGACCGAGACTCCGGTCGGCCAGCCGTTCCACAGCACCCGGCCGGCCCGCTCGGTGAGCACCGGGAGCAGCCGCGCGGCCACCGGCTCCGCAGGCTCGGCGTGCACCGTCGCCGTCAGCTGCCCCTGGAGGGTACCGGCGACCGCCACCAGCTGCTCCTCGTCCGAGTAGCCCACGACGAGCGAGGTGGGGCCGAAGCACTCCTCCAGCAGCGCCTCGTGGTGGGCGAGCAGCGCCTCGGCGTCCGTGCGCAGTAGCGTGGGCGTCCAGCCCGTCTCGCCGGCGGCGCCGAGCACCAGCACCTCGGTCGCCGGATGGTCGACCAGCTCGCCCTGCCGGGCGGCGTGACCGGCGGCCACCCGGGCGTTGAGCAGCGGAGCCGCGGCACGCCCGGCCGCGTTCGCCACGAGGTCGTCCAGCGGGGTGTCCTCCGGTACCAGGAGCACGCCCGGCTTCGTGCAGAACTGGCCGGCGCCGAGCGTGAAGGAGTCCAGGTAGCCGCCGAGGATCTCCGCCCCGCGGGCCGCCGCGGCCGCGCGCGTCACGAACACCGGGTTGACGCTGCCCATCTCGCCGTAGAACGGGATGGGGTGCGGCCGGGATGCGGCGAGGTCGTGCAGCGCCCGGCCGCCGGGGATGGAGCCGGTGAATCCCACCGCGGCGGTGCGCGGGTGCAGTACGGCCCGCCGGCCGGTCTCCTCGCCGTACACCACCGCGAACACGCCGTCGGGCGCTCCGGCGTCGCGCAGCGCCCGCGTCAGCACCGCGCCGGTGCGCTCGGCCAGCCGGGGATGCCCCGGGTGCGCCTTGACCACCACCGGGCAGCCGGCGGCCAGTGCCGACGCGGTGTCACCGCCCGCCGTGCTGAACGCGAACGGGAAGTTGCTCGCCCCGAACACGACCACCGGCCCGAGCGGAACCAGCATCCGGCGGACGTCGGGGCGCGGTCCCATCCCCCAGTCGGGGTCGGCGGTGTCGACCGTGACCTCCAGGTAGCCGCCCTCATCGAGCACGTCGGCGAACAGCCGCAGCTGGAACGTGGTGCGGCCGAGTTCGCCGCGGCACCGGGCCTCCGGCAGCCGGCTCTCCGCCTGGGCGATCGGCACGAGTTCACCGGCCGCGGCGTCCAGCGCGTCGGCGGCCGCGCGCAGCATGGCCGCGCGCTCGCCCGGTCGCAAGGCGCCGAAGGCGGGGGCGGCGGCTGCGGCCGCGGTCAGCACGTGGTCGAGTTCGGCCTCGGTGGTGTCGGGGATCGCGGTACGTTCAAGCACGTCGGCCTCCAGCCATTGGTGGTCGTTCTGGTCCTCCGTTCACGCGGCACGGAGGCTCCTCCAGCCAACCATTTCGCATCCTGGCATGGAAAGCGCTTCCCACGGGGAGTGCGCGGAACGATGGCCCCGCGGTTCCGGGTGGCCGCCAACGTCTCCGGACGGCCGGAAGTGGCCAATTCAGCGTCCAGGTCGGCTGACCAGGCCAAAACCGGAACAGTACGGGAAGCAAATGAATTCGGAAAGGCATCATAGGAACGTGACGACGACTTCCCGCGGTTCCGCCGCACCCGCTCCGCGCCGCGACGCCGGCGGATCCGCGGAGTCCGGCGGCGCCAGGTGCGTCGCCACGCCCGACCCCGCCGCCGCCCCGCTGCGCCGGCTGCCCGCGCAGCAGCGGAGCAAAGCGCGGGTGCGCCGCATGCTCGACGCCTGTGCGGAGCTGCTCGACGAGGGCGGGTACGGCGAGTTGTCCACCACCCGCATCGCCGAGCGCGCCGGGGTGGCCATCGGATCTGTGTACCAGTTCTTCCCCGACAAGAAGGCCATCACCCAGGCCCTCGGCCTGCGCTATCTGGAGATGTTCAGCGAGCGGGTGCGCCTGCGGCTCGCCGACCAGAAGTTCGACCACTGGACCGACGGCGTCGACGCCATCATCGACGAGTACATCGACATGCACCGGACGGTGCCCGGCTTCCGCAGCCTGCACTTCGGCGACGTGGTCGACGTGCGGCTGCTCGACGGCGCCGCCGACAACAACCGGGTCATCGCCGACCGGCTCCGCGATCTGGTCGCCACGCTCCCGGATACGCCCGACGGCCGGGAGCTGGACCGAGCGGCCACGGTCGCGGTCGAGGCCGCCGACGCGGTGCTGAAGCTGGCGTTCCGTCACAACGCCGACGGGGACCCCGAGCTGATCACCGAGGCGAAGCTGCTGGTGCGCAGCTACCTGGGCAGGCACTTCCTCGCCGAGTGACCCCGGGCCCGGGTCCCCGGCGGCTCCGTGTCGCGATCCTGGCCGGCCGGGCACATACGGTGCCTCGCTCATCAGGCGGGGACGGCCTCCACCAGACGCGCCCCAGGTCCCGCGACACTCAAAAACCGGGACGATAGGGTATTTTCGCCGCGACGTGTGGACGCCGCCGTCCATCCTGGCAGTATGGAACCGCGGGCCGCACGCCCCCGGCCCGCGGCACGGATTCCGGCAGGTCGCCGCACGCACACCACGGGGGAGTGACGTGACGGCGCCCCAGGTCTCCCCGGACCTCTCGACACATCGGCGATCCGCCCGGTTCGCCGACGCAACCCCGGTCCGCCCCCACACTTCTCGCCCGCTCCACACCACGAGGTACACAGCACGCCACCGGTGGCCTGACGGCTCCCGGTCCAGGGCGTGCCGACAGGGGAGGGAACCTTCAGTGGTAGCAGACAGCACGCTCGCCCGGCCGCTCGCCGGGACCGCCGCCGGTGTCCCGTACCTGGCGATCCCACCGGCCCACCATGTGGAGTCGGCGCCGATGATCGTCGGACTGCACGCTTTCGAACCGCCGCGCAGCGAGGCCGCCCTCGCCGGGACGCTGCCCATGGCCGCGCTGACGGCCTGGCGGTTCTACCTCGGGCTGCCGTTGTTCGGCGCCCGGCTGCCCGAGGGCGGCGTCGCCGAGGTCAACCGGCTCGGCCAGAGCGACTACCTGATCGAACTGTACGGTCCGGTGATCGAGCAGGCCGCGGCGGAGCTCGCCCGGGCGGTCGCGGAGCTCCGCGCCACGTTCCCGGTGGCCGACGGCCCGATCGGCCTGATGGGGGTGGGCGCCGGTGGCGCCGCCGCGCTGCTCGCCCTGGCTGAGAACCGGCTGCCCATCGGCGCCATGGGAGTCGTCAACCCCATCGTCGCGCCCGCTCCGGTGCTCGCCGCGCGGGAACGCCGGCTCGGGGTGACCTACCGCTGGACCGCGCAGTCCCGTGACGTCGCCACCTGGCTGGACTTCACCGCGCGGTCGGGCGACCTCACGCGGCAGACGCCGCGCCCGCCGCTGCTCATCGTCACCGGCGGGCAGGACGAGGTGATCCGGCCGGACCGCGGTGAGGCGCTGTACCGGGCGCTGGCCCCGCACCACCACGCGCAGACGCTGCGGCACATCGTCATTCCCGACCTGGCGCACACCATGGGGCCCGAGCCGGGCCTGGAGCCAGGACCGCCCACTCCGGGCAGTGTGCTGGCCGACCGCGCGCTGACGGAGTGGTTCCACCTGCACCTGACGTCGGGCGCCGAGACCACGTTCCGTTTCGGCTGAGCCCGAAGCGCCACGTCCGCGGCCACGCGTCGGCCGGTCCGCCGGGCCGGGCCCCTTCCCGGGGTCCCGGCCCGGCCGCGCGTGTGCGCCCCTGCCGTGGGGCTCCGCGGCCGCCCGGATTTCCGGTCCCTCCGGTATCACCGTTTCGGGTGATCGACTCCGCCGGACTCGATACGGTTCTTCCCAGGAGGTACGGGATGCCGCACGTCGAGCAGGAGGGGTAGGTCCACGTGCCGGAGAGAGGATCCGCGGATCTCCGGGCCCGGGCCAGGCGGCACGGCGCGCACCCGCCGCCCGCGTCGCCATCGGTCACGATTTCGTGGCCGGGCGTTCACACGCCGCTCCACACCGCCTCTCCTGGGGGACGCTCCCCTGTCAGACGGCCCACGTTGCATGGGATCATCCCCATGACGAGCCGAGCATCTCTCCCTGCTTTTGGTTAACGTGATGACGGATCACGCGTGTCTCCTCGCGTCCCGGCGGCCGCAGCACCTCCCGCTACCGCCGCTCCCGAGGACAGGTGCCCTCTCCGGTGGGCACGGCGTGCGACAAGTTTCTCTAGGAGGGCGACCTACGTGACGGAACCGGCACCGGTCTACGCCAGTGGGGTTGACAACGAACGACTCACGGCCCAGCTCCGGTTCATCCTCGAAGTCGACAAGCTCAAGCGCATCCTGCGTCGCAACCTGCTCGTCGACGGCTCCCGGCGGGAGAACGACGCCGAGCACTCCTGGCACCTCGCCCTCATGGCGCGGGTCTTCGCCGAGTACGCGCCGGCCGGGACCGACATCGACCGGGTCGTGGAGCTGCTGCTCGTCCACGACATCGTCGAGATCGACGCCGGCGACACCTTCGTCTACGACGCGCACGCCTCGCGGTCACAGAGCGAGCGGGAGCGCGTCGCCGCGGACCGGATCTACGCGCTGCTGCCCGAGGAGCAGGGCGCGCGCGTCCGGGCGCTGTGGGAGGAGTTCGAAGCCGCCAAGACCCCCGAGGCCCGGTTCGCCAAGGCCGTGGACCGGCTCTCGCCCATGCTGGCCAACTGGCACACCGACGGCGGCACCTGGGTCCAGTACGGCGTCTCCAAGGAGCAGGTGATGGAGAAGGTGCGGATCATCGCCGAGGGGTCCGAGACGCTGGGCGCCTACGCAACGGCACTGATCGAAGACGCCGAGCGGCGCGGCTACTTCGCCGGACGCTGAGCGGCGAGCTGCCGAGCGTCCGGAGGCGTCGGCGCCAACGGCCGAAGGCCCGACCGCGCCGGCGGTGGAGGGGAGCGAGGCTGCGAGCGCGACCGGAAGCGCGGAGCGGCGAGCTGTGGAGCGCGAGCCGCCGAGCGTCCGGAGCCGTCGACGCCCCCGGCGAAGCCCCTCCGTGTCGGCGGTGGAGGAGAGCGAGGCGGGGAGCGCGACCGGAAGTGCGGAGCGGCGAGCCGTGGAGCGCGAGCCGCCGAGCGTCCGGAGCCGTCGACGCCCCCGGCGAAGCCCCTCCGTGTCGGCGGTGGAGGAGAGCGAGGCGGCGAGCGCGACCGGAAACACCTGCGGCAAGCGCGACCAGAGACACGATCCCCGGAAGTGCGAGCCGCCGCTCGGCCGGTGCCCGGGCGGCGGCTCCGGACGCTCGCGGGCCGGTCAGCCGGTGAAGACGTCGGAGAGCAGCTGGACGGCGGCGGTCAGGCCGATCACCACCACCAGCACGCGCAACGCCACCGGCGGAAGCTTGCGGCCGAATCGCGCCCCGAAGTAGCCGCCGAGCACCGAGCCCCCGGCGATGAGTCCGACCACCCGCCAGTCGGGGTCGGCGAAGGTGATGTAGAACACCGCCGCCGTCGCGTTGACGACGAAGGTCAGCGCGTTCTTGAGGGCGTTGAGGCGCTGGAGCTCCTCGTCAAGGGAGAGCCCCATGAGTCCGACGAGGATGATGCCCTGCGCCGCGGCGAAGTAGCCGCCATAGACCCCGGCGCCGTAGATGCCCACCGGAAGCAGCGGCCCCCCGTTCGGCCGCGCCGGGCGACGCCGCCGCAACCACGCGTTCAGCCGTGGCTGGGCCACGATGAGCACGCACGCGAGGGCGATGAGGACGGGGACGATGATCTTGAACACGTCCTCGGGAAGGTTGAGCAGCAGGATGCCACCGGTGATGGCCCCGAAGAACGACATGACCCCGAACCGGAGGATGCGGGACCGCTGCCCGCGCAGTTCCCGCCGGTACCCGATGGCCCCGGTGAGCGCCCCGGGCGCCAGGCCGATGCTGTTGGAGACCGTCGCGGTGACCGGGGCGAACCCCAGTGCCAGCAGCACCGGGAACGTGAACAGCGTCCCGGAACCGACCACCGCATTGATCGCACCCGCCCCGACTCCCGCCGCCAGGACGGCGAGCGCCTCCCACAGTTCCATCCACAACCCTTGCCCAACCGGCACGCCGTCCACAGCGCGTGCGCCGACCCCTCACCTGGGCTGACGTATGCATACAGTGTACGAACTGCCGGTTCCCTGTGACTCCTGGGGATGGTGTTAGTACCGACACATCCCCGGAGGCGCGGCAGGCACGCGCCTGAGACGCCAAGCGGCGTGCTCAATTGGCCGCTCCCCATGAGGGCTCAAATCCCAAACCGCGTGCTGCAAACGTTGGTGGCACTGCTTGTCCTACGGTTTCTCGTGGCCGGGAAGACGGGACTCCAGGCCGAACGAAACCCGGAGCGCGATGAGTCCAGTTCGTCATGCGCTGTATCGAGAGTTGGAGCCGTAGATGGTGTGGAAGTTGCTGCTCGTGACCGTGGCAGTCCTCGTGGCGGTAATTGCGGCACTTCTGGGTGGAATCGTGATGACGGCCAGCGGATCGAAGATCTCCGTCGCGATCCAGACGGGGGCCGCCACCTTCGCCGCTACGCTGGCACTCGTCATCAACCTGATGACGACCGTTGGTTTGATGTGATCGAAGGGCCCAACAGCCGGTGCGCGTGCGAAGGCGAAAGTCCGAGGCAACGCTGGACGGAAGGAGTGGGGTTCCGCTACGAGTCCAGCAGTTGACGCACAGTCTCGGCGATCGAATCAACCTCCGAGACGCCTGCTGGCTAGCCGTATGCCTGGTCTATCTGCGCGGCGAGGCCCTCGAAATGTCCGAGAGCAGACCTTCGTGGTCCTGGCTTGTCGCTCAGACCCGCGATCCTCGACCGCTGGCCCCACATGTGCAGCGCTGTCTGCTCGAATGGCTGCCGCGACGATCGAAGTTGGACGGTGCTGCGGGGAGCCGCCGTTTCGTGCCGCAGCTCCCTAACACCGTAGACCGAGTTCTCCGAGAGCTCATCCGAGAAATCGATCAGGCGGACGATCTCGGCGATCTCCTGGAGCAGTGTCTGCAGGAACTGTCCGCCAAGCAGGCCAGGGGTGGACAATATTTCACGCCCCGCGACTTGGTCCGATTGATGGTAGCGGCGGCGGACCCGCAGAACGGACAGCGGATGCACGATCCTGTGTGCGGGTCGGCCGGGCTGCTCATCGAGGCCGAGCGCTATGTTCGTGAACGAACAGGCCGTCATTCGAACCTCGTGCTGACGGGGCGGGACTTGCATGCCGAGACGCTGCAGATCGCCCAGATGAACCTCACCACACACGGTATCGAAGCGGATCTTGATCTGCCGGCGGACAGCCTCGCGCAGCCGACGGGCCAGACCTACGACATCGTGTTGGCGAATCCGCCGTTCAACATGGGGCCGTGGAGCGCGGATCTCCCAGCCTGGAACGATCCGCGATGGCTCGATGGCACGCCGCCTCCACGGGACAACGGCAACTTCGCCTGGATCCTGCATGTCGCGCACAGCCTCGCGCCGGGAGGCAGGGCCGTCGTCCTCATGGCCGACGGCGCCGCGTCGAGTGCCCGAGAGGTCGAACGGAGGATCCGTGAACAGCTCGTCCGCCGCGGTCTCATCGAATGCGTGATTGCGCTACCGCCCGGCTTGTTCTCCCACACACGCGCCGCCTGTTGCTTGTGGCTCCTTAGCCGGGGCTATGACCCGCACTGGAGCTGGGAAGAGACCGATGAACGCAGCACTGTCCTCTTCATCGATGCCCGAATGGCAGCCGAAAAGGTCGCTGGAACAGCACAGCGACGGCTGGCGCCTGATCGCACCGAGAAGATCCTTGGGACACTAGCCGCCTGGCGAGGTACGACACTTGCCGCAGACAGGGCGGAAACTCGCTACCACGATGAGCCCGGCTGGTGTAGCTCCCGCTCGCTCAAGGACATCGCGGATCACGAGTGGGACCTGCTCCCCCACACGTATGTATCCGAGAGACCCGAGCGAGACATGGCAACGCACCAGCGTGTCGAGAAACTCACTCGCGAGCTGTTTCGTCAGTTCGACGAGGCACACACGCTGGAGCGCCGCCTGCGATCCATCCTGGATGAGCAGTGACGCGGAACTACCCAGCGAATCACACGGTCCAGTCAAGCGATGCCGACGCCTGGCAGAGCGCGACAGTGGGCGACATCGTGAGCAATATTGAGATTACCTACGGGATCAACGCCCCGAAGAAGCACGACCATCAAAGATGCGTCTGGGCGGGCGACATCCAGCATGGACGCGTACACAGCCAACCGCCGGACCGGATGCCCCCAGCCGCGCCGCAGCACACGCGGGCGCTCTTGCGGGAGGGAGACCTCGCAGTCGTGTTGGTCGGCGACCGGGCCGGCGACGCGGCGCTGATCACCGCAAAGCATGACGGGTGCCTGGCAACACGCGCTGTCGGCATCATCAGATCGCGGAACCGGTACGCCATCCGATGGCTGCGGATCTGGTTACAAACCCCATCTGCCCGAGTGTGGACGGCTCGACATGTCTCCGCGCATGTCGAGCCGACACTGGCGCTCGGTGTACTCAAGAAGATGCCGGTGCGGCTCCCGCCGCCATGGCAGATCGACGCGGTTCACGAGTTGGTCACCATCATCGAGGCCAAGTTGGAGCTCAACCGCCAGATCGCCACCACGGCCGTCGGACTCGCGGACGCTCACCACGCCGGTCACACGCGGCAGCGCGCCTCGTGGACGTCCTGTACGTTCGGCACGGTCACGCAAGCGCGAACCGGAAAGCCCGCCTCGAATTCCGTTCCGAAGGACGGCGCGGTCAGCACCACCTGGATCAGGCCCGCCGACGTCCTGCAAGCATCACTGCCCTACCTCGAACAGAACGGCCGCCAAGGCCCCGCCGACCCCCGCGCGGTGTGCGAACCGGGGACCATCCTGCTCGCGTCTCGCCCAGAAGGAGCTCGCTGCGCGGTCAATCTGATTCCAGTAGCCCCCCACCGGGGCGTCGTCGCCGTGCGGCCTTCCGATCCTGCGGACCACTGGTGGCTGCTACACGAACTCCGTTCTCAGAGCAAGGCGCTGTCAGAGGTTGCCCAAGGCCGGCAGGCGCGCGAACTCAGCGCGCTCGCCTTCTCGCGACTGGAGGTCCGGTGGCCCGAACCGGAGGTGCGCCACCGGTTCCACCGCGTCGCGGATCCGCTGCACGCCAGGTCGCAGCAGACACTCGACGAGAATCGAGCTCTGCAGGCGCTTCTCGACAAGCTGCTGCACGATGTCTCACTCGGCCGGCTACCCGCGAACCTCCGCGAGCGCTGCCTTTTCTTATCGGGTTGATTGAGTCATACGTAGGGTTGCTCCCGCGGCCACCTTCGTGCCCTGTTACTCGATCGCTCGCATCCTGTCAATTTGTCTGTCGAGGTTGCGGACGTGGGTCGAGTTGGCACCGAAAGCCTCAACCAGGAGCGGGCGGATGACCTTCATTTCGGCCAATGCTTCGTCGACACGAGCCGCTGCAGCGAGCATCTGGGCGATGACGAAGCGGGTTTCGAGGATTTCGTCCTGCGTCGCAGCTTGGGCGTTCAGCACGTAGAACCGCAGATGCGGGAGGGCTTTGTCCGGCTTGCCGATCTCGGCGTACGCATGTCCCGCGTGGTAGGCGCAGTCGATGACATGCCGGTCATCCGACGGCAGATACTTGCGGTAATCGCGTCCCGCGGTGTCGAACAGCGAAGCGGCCTGCGTGTAATTCCCTGCGTAGAACAGCGCGGCGGCCAGGAGATGGCGCAACTGCAGCTCCAGAAACCGATCATCCCCGGCGCGCTCGATGCCATCCTCCAGGAGGTTGATAGCCTCCGAAGGCTGGTCGTTGTCCAGGAGCAGTCCGACGTTGTCTCTGAGCCGTTCGAACTCGGCATCGGTGAGCTTGCTGCGGGAGGATTCTTGGACACGGCGCTTCGGCGGAGCCAACAACGGTCGACGAAACGGTCGGGTGGGGTCGCGGCTCTCGTCGCCCCCTAGGCAATCGTTCGCTGTCGAGGTCAAGGGAACGAGCGCTTCGTAAACCGCCTCCGCGGATGGTCGCGCGTCCGGATCCTTCGCCAGCATCGACTCCACCAGAGCGTCCAGGGGCTCCGGGATCTCGGATCGCCGCGCCCGCACTGACGGCGGAATCGACTGCACGTGGTGCGCACGAAGCGGAACATCGGTTGAAGCGTGGAAGGGCACGTCGCCGGTGAGCAGTTCGCACAGCAGACAACCGAGCGAATAGATGTCGGACGCGGACGTTACCACGCGGCCGAGGGATTGCTCTGGCGACATGTACGCCGGTGTGCCAACAGTCTTGTCAACCTGTGTCAGCCGCGGCAGCCCTGCTGCTCCGCGCAGGATGGCGATACCGAAGTCGAGCACCTTCACCAGACCACCGTCGACGATCATCACATTGGCGGGCTTGATGTCCCGGTGGACGATATCCAGCCGGTGAACGTCGGCCAGCACAGCCGCGATCTGCGCTGTGATCGCAGCTGCCCAGGCCGGGCTGGGGGGCGAGACCAGGTAGTCCGTGTGGTCGAGCGTGGCCTCCAGCGTCGAGCCACGTAGCAGTTGCATGACTAGCCACAGTTGTGTGGTGCCGTCCGACGCAATTTCGACACCTGTGTCGTAAACAGCTGGAGTGCCGGGATGTTCCAACTGAGCGGTGGTGCGGATCTCGCGCAGGAACCGCCGGCGATCTCGTTCCATGGCATCGAGGATTTCGACGGCCTCTGGGCTGTTCGGCGCGGCGGGGACGGAGCCTGGAGAGGGAGGACGCAACAGCTTGATGGCCACCCGCCGATCCAGACGTTCGTCGTAGCCATGAAAGACCTCGCTCATGCCCCCGCGCCCGAGCGACCCGTCCAATCGGTATCGCCCCGCGAACAGCCGTCTTTCAGCCGGCTGCGCCGTCTCTTCCGTCACGCTCCGCCCCTCCCAAATAATGGGGTCTACCCGGTTGAGTCGCCTGAGTGCCGCTTAGGCGGGGTGATCACTCGCCGCTTGGCTGTCCGCCGGTCTCCCGCCGCATCTCGGCACGCAGCCGAGCGAGAGCCTCATCGCGCACGGGCTCCGTGATAATCCGGTAGGCGCGCCTCCGGGCCGCTTCCTTGATCGCCTTGCGAAACTCGTTGTTGTCGAAGTACAGCTTCACGAACTCGGTATTGCGCTCAGCGTTCTCGGCGACGATATCGTCGAGCCGATCATCGGCGACCTGCCCGAAACGGGCTTCGTCGTTCATGAGCGCGATCTGTTGCATCCCCGTGTCCTCGACCAGGCCGACGACCTGCTGGTAGACGAGGACCTGGTCGGAGGTACCAAGACCCACCCCGAACCGGTCGTTCAGCTCTTCGATGATCTCCGAGAGGGGTTTGATGTCCGACTCGTGGTTGCCGCCGCCATCAGCGGCATGCCCGCGTATGTCTCGGTCGCCCACAGCCGACAGCGACACGTTGTGCCGCCCGGTGAACTCCAGCCGGAAGTGACTCAGATCCGCGTCGCCGATATCGACTGACGTGGACGGCCTCCCCGGCAGCCGGAGCAGCAGAACCCGGCCGTACTGGTAGAGCCGCTCCAGGTCCTTGTCCCCCCAGTCTACGATCTGCGCGATAAGGCTGTAGGCACGGACATAGTTCTGCAGGGCAGACCGAAAGCCGTCCCGCTCGTCATCGGTGTCGAGAGCAACGAAGCGATCAATAGCCGGCTTGAGGTATTCGTGTAGTTGGGCATGCAGTTTGCGTTCAGCGGCGTCCGGCATCCGACCGGGTTCGGCCTGAGCAAGGACCCTGATGAACGCCTCCATTTCGGAGGCGACCAGCAGCGCGTACTCCATCACTTCCCGCTGCTTGGTGTAGAGCAGATTCGGATCGCTCGGCTCCGTGATCGTCGTCTCGAACCAGTCCCCGAACGCAGCCTGGATGTCAGCGGCCGTGTTGACGAAGTCCAGGATGTGGACATCGTCCTGCGACTTCATCGGATGGATCCGGTTGAGTCGGGAGAGCGTCTGCACGGCGGCGACCCCGGTCAACGGCTTGTCGACGTACATCCCGCACAGCAACGGTTGGTCGAAGCCGGTCTGGTACTTGTCCGCCACGACCAGCAGTCGGTACTCGTCCTGGTCACGTGCGACTGCCTGCGGGTCGTCCGCCTTGGTGTAGCCGAACCGGTCCGGCAGCTGGTTCTCCGGGAAGCCGTTGAGCTGTGCTTCGGTGAACTCCAGACCCGCCGCCTCGTCTTTGAGCTGACCAGAGAAGGCCACCAGCGTGCCGCAGTCGGTGAAACCGCGCAGGGTAATGTAGTTACGGATCGCCTGGTAAAGGTCGAGCGCATGCTGGCGGCTGCTGGTGACGACCATCGCCTTGGCTCGCCCCCTGAGCCGTCCGGCGATGTTCTCGCGAAAGTCGTCGACGATCAGCTTTGCTTTCTGCTCCAGCGACTTCGGGTGCTGCTCGGCGAAACGGACCAGCTTCGCCTTCGCTTTGGCTTCGTCGACGTCCGGGTTAGAGATGCGCGATTCCGCCTGCTCAACGGCCGCGTTACGCAGCCGCCACTTGGTGTCGTATGTGATGTAGTTGGCCAGCACATCGAGGATGTAGCCCTCTTCGATCGCCTGCCGCATGGAGTAGATGTGGAAAGGCATGTGCATGCCCTGCTCACCAGTGCGGGGGTTCACCCGCTCCGGTTCGAAAGTGCCGAACAGCTTCAAGGTCGGCGACTTGGGGGTGGCGGTGAAAGCGAAGTAGGACAGGTTCGGCTGCTTGCCACGCACCCGCGTCATGTACTCCGCGTCATCCTCGTCCTCCTCGCGCGGCTGTGCGTTGGCTCCCAGCGCCTGCTTGAGCCGGATCGCCGACTCGCCGCCCTGCGACGAGTGCGCCTCATCGATGATGACCGCGTAACGCTTTCCGGCCAACCCCATGTCGGCGATCTTCTTCAGGACAAACGGGTACATCTGAAGCGTGCTGATGACAATCTTCGATGTGGAGTCATCGAGCGCCTTGGCCAGCTGGGTGGAGTCCTCGTCGATCTTCTTGACGACACCGGGCGTGTGATCAAACTGGAAGATGGTCCTCTGCAACTGCCTGTCGAGAATGACCCGGTCCGTGATGACGATCGTCTTGTGGAAGACCGGCTGGTTGCCGGCGTCGAACAGGTTGGAAAGACGGTGTGCCAGCCAGGCGATGGTGTTCGACTTGCCCGAGCCGGCTGAGTGCTGGACCAGGTAGTTATGCCCCGCGCCGTTCACCTGCGCGTGTGCCACCATCTTCTGCACAGCGTCCCACTGGTGGTAGCGGGGGAAGATGCGGGGAGAGGTGTGCGGGTTCGTCTTCGCGCCCTTTTTGTCCGGCGCCTTGACGTGGATAAAACGGTGCAGAATCTCCAGCCAGTTGTCACGCTGCCAGATCTGCTCCCAAAGGTAGGCGACGCTGTAGGAGTCCGGGGCGGCCGGAGGGTTTCCAGCGGCCCCGGACACTCCTGGGCCGTTGGAACCGACGTTGAACGGCAGGAACTGGGTATCACGGCCGCGCAGACGGGTGGCGATGAAGGCGCGGTCCGGATCGACGGCGAAGTGGACGAGGGTGCGCTTGGCGAAGAACACCTCGTTCGGGTCGCGACGTCGGTACTGCGCGATGGCGTGGTCGGCGTTCTGCCCGGTGTTCGGGTTCTTCAGTTCGACGGTGGCTACAGGCAGGCCGTTGACGAAGAACGCCATGTCGACCGACAGCTGGGGCTCGCGCACGCTGTAGTGCAGCTGTCGCGCGACAGTAAGAACGTTTGCGTTGTACTCAGCGAGGGCGTCAGCAGCCAAGGTATGACCGGGCCGGAAGTAGGCGAGGTCAATCTGGACACCCCGGTCGCGCACGCCTTGACGCAGTACGTCGAGCACACCGCGCGCGTCGATCTCGGAGGCGAGGCGCTGCGCGAACTGCCGTTCTGCAATGGTCTGGTCGCCATAGAGCTCGGTAAGCCGGTTCCAGGTCTTCGCCTGTGTGGCGCCGATGAAACGGTAGAGCTCGCCAGTGTCGATGCCGAGTTCGGCGTTGAATGTTCCGTGCGCGCGAGACCAGCCCCGCGCGACCAGCTCAACCTCGATACGGGACTCGAAGGGGTGCTCGGTATGTGGTCCAGCACTCATACAACAGCCCCTCCAGACGGGGACCGGCCGCTTGCGGTCGTGACGTCGAATTGGCCGGTTACCGCGGCAGTGATCAGAGCTTGGCGACGCTCGGTCAGTGTTTTGGCGAACGACTCCAATTTCGACTTAAGTCGCTCCTGGTCGTAAGTTTCGCTGACGATCCGATTGACGATCTGGGCCTGTTCGTCTCGCGGCGGCATGGGAACGCTCAACGCCAAGAAGGCCTCAGGATACAGGCGGAGCCTGGAAGTCCAGACTCCTTTTGAAAATCTCGTCATCTCAGTCACATATTCCGGAGTTCGGACCAAGAAGTCGAGATACTTCCCATCCATCACATCCGAAGTCATACGGTAAATACCGTATGCGGGACTGAGTATCCCGGGATATTGAGATACGCCAAGAGCTCCCATCCACGCCCAAAGCGTATTGATGACGAGGTCACCTGGTTGGCAGCGCTTGTATCCGACCATGCTCTCCGCCAAGAACATGGTGACATCTTTCTCGGACCGAGGTGTGACACCAGTCAGATGGGAGACGGAGAGAAGCTCTTCCTCTCCAGTGTCCGACAGATCCATAACCTCACGCATGATTATTTTATTGCGCAGCACGCGCCACGTCGACGGGATAAGTCCGATCGATGGGATTTTCGAATCCCGCCTATCTCCATCACGATCTCGACCGAAGACGAGATGAGACGTTACCGCGATCCGCCGCTCTTCGATCACGTCAACCATCCGACGCTGCCCAGCAATCAATTGGTCGATCCGAACTGTTTCAGAGTCAAGGAAGTCAACGATGCGACGTTGCTCATCCAGAGGCGGGAGACTGATTGGCGCCCCTGCGAGACGTTCGCGATTCAGTTCGATCTGATTGGTGGCGCCAACAATTAAGGCCGAATACACGTAGCCCTGGAAAGCTGTTGAACTCAGCCAGTAGTACAGGTACCGCGGGTCGACAACATCTCGATCTGCACGCGCAACCGTCACGTGCCCATCGGCAAGACACGGAAGACCGCTCGGATCACCAGCAAAATAGCCAACACGCCCCAAAGTACCAGTTCCCGTTGAATTGATCAGCACGTCGTCAGGAACGAGATACCCTTTCAGCTTCCGAGGATCTCCCTCATAGTTATGGAAGCGTGCCCGTTCCCAGTCGATACCAGTCGCCTGATTGGCAGCTTGGCTAATGACTCGCACCGGGCCGTCATCCACATAGTCAGGCGCCGTTCCGCGATTAAGGAACGTTGTTGCGAACTTGAGCGGTGACCAGGACCAGGACTCGGGCAGTGCCATATCAAGCCCCGAGCTCACCCCGTCACCTCACCCAACAGCGTCTGGATCTGTCCTTCTAGCTCACGTAGCTCTGCGTCGATGTCCGCCAATGGCCGTGGTGGCGAATATGTATAGAAGTAACGCGTGAACGGGATCTCGTAGCCAACCTTCGTCTTGTCGTGATCAATCCACGCATCCGGCACGTGAGGGGTGACCTCGCGGGCGACGTAGGCCTTGATATCTTCGTTCAAGGGAACGTTTTCGTAGTCGCGTAGGTCGGGGTCCGGCAAGACCGAACCGTCCTTCGCCTTCTGAACTTCTCCCTTCGGGTCTGACACCGAAATCGCACTCCAGAGCCCCTTCAACAGCGGCGCCTTAGTCGGCCAGAGCGCGCCGGCACTCACGACGGCCGCATGCAGGGCGTCAGCTGCCTCCTTCTTCGTCCACCACACCGAGCCGATCAACGTACGAAGTGCGTCAACCAGCGCCTCACGTCCATCCCACTTGGCGAGCGCCTTTGCGTTCTCCAGCGCGGACAAGCTGTCCTCGGTGATCTCGAACCGCAGCTTGAGCGGCCGTTCGACGGTGATTCGGTGATAGCCGAAGTCGCGGGTGTCGAAGATCTGCACCTTGCTGTGGTCCGGGTGGTCGACATTTGCTGCAACTTTGCGGGCATCAACATACAGGTCAGTGATGTGCTTAATCTGCGCATCGTTGATCTGCTTGCGCTTGTCGCCGAGCGACTTGCGCATCTTTTCCCACTGATCGCGTGCGTCGAGAAGGATGACCTTCTCACGAAGTTCCTTGGGCTTCCGGTTGGACAGGATCCAGAAGTAGGTCGATATACCGGTGTTGTAGAACAGTTGGTCGGGCAGCGCCACAATACCCTCAAGCCAGTCGTTCTCCAGGATCCACTGACGGATCCTGGACTCGCCTGACTCTGCCGCTCCTGTGAACAGCGGAGAACCGTTGAACACGATCGCCAGCCGGCAACCCTTGCCCTCGGTGGGCTCCATCTTTGAGATCATGTGCTGGAGGAACAGGAAAGAACCGTCGTTGATGCGAGGCGTTCCGGCGCCGAAACGCCCGGCGTGACCGAGTTCCGCCTCGTCCTCAACCTCATCCTTGATCTTTTTCCACTCCACACCGAAGGGCGGGTTGGCCAGCATGTAGTCGAACTTCTGGTCCGGGTGGCCGTCGTCGCTGATGGAGTTGCCATAGTGAATACGGCCGCGCTGATTACGCATGAGCATGTCGGACTGGCAGACCGCCCAGGATTCAGCGTTGACCTCCTGGCCGAACAGGTACACCTGAGCGTTCGGGTTGATCGACTTGATGTGGTCTTCAGCTGCGGTCAGCATTCCGCCGGTACCGCAGGCCGGGTCGAGGATGTTGATGACCTGGCCCTCGGCGGCGACCGTGTCGGCGTCCGGGGCGATCAGCAGGTTGACCATTAGCTTGATGACTTCACGCGGGGTGAAGTGCTCACCAGCGGTCTCGTTGGAGTCTTCGGCGAACTTGCGGATCAGATGCTCGAAGACGTAGCCCATGTCGTGGTTGGACAGCTTGTCAAGGTCGCGCATCTCGGCAAACCTGCCGACCACCTTGTAGAGGATCTTTGCGCTCGCCAGCCGAGTGATCTGGTTGTCTAGGTCGAAGCGGGCCAGGATCCTGCGCACGTTCGGTGAGAAGCCGTTGATGTAGTCACGCAGGTTTTTCGCGGTGCTCGGTGCGTCTCCGGCGATTGTCGTGAAGTCCTGGTCGGAGGTGTTGTAGAACGGCAGCTTGGCCGCGATCTCTAGCAGGCGCTCCTTGTTCTGGATATTGAGCGTGGCGTTCCGTTTCCGGACGGCGTCTCGGGTCGGCGCCATCACGGCGTCGAGCCGGCGCAGCAGCGTGAACGGCAGGATCACCTGCCCGTACTCATGGCGCTTGTAGTCGCCGCGCAGGAGATCAGCGACCGACCAGATGTCGCTTGCCATCTTGGAGTGCGTGGGGCCTGAGGTCACAGCTTGCTCGTCTCACCTTCGGTTACGTAGAGGTCGTCAGTGTTCTTCAGTGAGGGCGGGTCGGGGGCCAGAACACCGACAGTCAGCCCATGAATGGTTTGGTCGATCACGCTCGCGCTCACCCTCGCCAGCGTCGACAGCGCCTCCTGTAGCTCCTGCAGGCGGCGGAACGCATCACCGTAGCGTCGCTGCTCGGACAGAGGTATGCGCGGGATGCGACATCGGCGGAGCTCGTCGCGGCTGAGTACCCCGAGCGTATTGGTCACCGGCACCGAGCTGGCATCGGTTTGCAGGAAGGTCACCACGAAATGGGCGTCCAATCGTTCCGCATCCAATTCCACGACCTGTGCAATACCGAGCCCGTCTCCCTCCGCGCCGGTCGCGACGACTGGTGGCCGGCCATGAGTCCTCACCAGCAGGTCTCCGGCTCGGGGAGGGGTGTCGCGGGAGTGGATCGTCAGCGCTCCCGCACGTTCCAGTTCGCCGACGGTGACATGGGGATAGGCGGGTGGCGACGCGGGGGCGGCGAAGGACGGTATGCCGCGTCGCCCTACGTCAGAGTAGAGAGTCCGCAACCGCTCGGTGATTCGGAGCAGGTCGTCAGCCCTCGCTTCGGGCCGTGCGGCAACGTAGCGGGACGGGCGTAGATCGACGTCGCCGTCGAGGAGCTCCAGCCGGGGAACCGCATGGGAGATACTTGGGTCAGCGTCGGCGAAGAGTCGCTCCCAGGCTGCGTATTCATGGGGGACCTCGGCCGCATCGACCAATCCCGACAGGTCGGTCATGCGCACAACCGCGCTGCCCGATGAGCCGTAGGGGCGTTGCAGAACCCAAAGGCACACATCAGTGCTGGGCAACGACCCCATCCCCTTGGGCAGCGCGATGACGTCCCGCAGGACGCCGGAGCGCACCAGTCCTGTTCGGATATCCCGTCCGGACGGCTGGATGCAGGTGCGCGGCGACACAGCGACGACGGCCACGCCGAGTGGGCGAAGGTGCGCGTAGCAGTGCTGTACCCAGGCCAGTTCGCCATCGCGTGGTGCTGGAGTGCCGAACTTCCAGCGTTGATCGGTAACGAGTTCCTCCGATGGCCACTGCGGGAGGTCCAAGGGGGGCTCACAGATGACGGCCTTGGCCCTGCCCAGATAGGCGCCGAGTCGGTTGTCCAGCAGTGAGTCTCCCGTTTGGATCTCGTACGGCACATCCCAAGCGTTGCTGCGCAGGTTCAAGGCCGCAGCTGAGGCCGCCGACTCCTCAATCTCCTGACCGACAAGTTTGACGTGGTCACCGAAGCGGTCGGCAACGGCTGCTAGCGCCGTCGCGTCGGCGCATGCGGGATCGAGCACGATGTTCGCGTCGGCGTTGTCGACGTCCACGGGTTCTTCGCTGGCCGTTGAGCGAGGTAGCAGCGACACCATTACCCGGGCCAGCCGCTGCCCCGAGGTCAGGTCGGCATCGGCCCGCTCCTGCGGCGCTTGCCGAACGCGCGCGGCGAGCTCGTCGCGCTCGTCTTCCAGCGACGGCGCGAGGCCGTCGACGCGTTGCGTGCCGGTCTCGGTCTGGCCTGCCGTAGCCAACTGGTCGGCCTTACCTGTCGCCTTCAGCCATGCCTCGATCTGGGCCCGGGCAAATTTCGGGCTGCCCGCACCGCCGCGAACAGGTTTGGGAAATTCCGGATAACGGCGCCGCCAGTTTGAAACCGCGGCGCGGCTGACGCCCGCCAAGCGTGCGATCGCGGCCGCTGTCATCTCATCGCGCTCGTCCGGGTTCATGGGGCAACCCTAGCGACACCTTCTCGACACGGCAACACTGTGAACTTCGTTGACAAAGAGCGTCGATGTAAACATCATGTTCGGAGTGCGATGAGTCCCGCGCTCCGCACCTCCAGTCCCCCGAAGAGTCCGCCCCTGCTCCCAGCCACCTGGGTGACCCCGTTGCGTCGCGTGACGCGCCGCCCAGGATCCGCAGGTTCTTCCCCGCCTAGATCTCACCCACCGAGGGAGTGGCACCATGGCAGCCAGCACGTCCAGTACCTCCAAGCGGACCCTGTACCGACTCAAAGGCGTCGCTCCGACGATCAACGCGATGTTCGACGCTCTCGACGTCGAGCAACTTGAGCGCGTCAATGCGGAGATCGATATTCCCGACCGTCTTGGAGTGCCGGCGGTTCTCATCATCGGCAGCTTCGAACAGCCTGTCGCCAGCTGGTGCGAGGAGATCGTCCGCACCACGGGATGCGTCGTGTCGCGCCCCGTCAACCGCTCGGCCGGGCTGCTGATGCTCGCGGTCGACGGCGAGGTGTATGCCATCGGCTATGACCAGGGATTCCGCCTCGTCCCCGATCGCTTGAAGGATCAGCGGTTCGGGCTGAGCTTCGCGTCGCGCCGAGTCAACCCCGAAAAGATCCGGGATCTCGTGTCGCACACTCCCGGCGGCGGGCGGACTGACATCACCCTGGTGCCCGCCGGCGCCGCGGTGTGGAGCTTGGGCATCGCGGAGCACGCTCAGATCGTGCGCCGCCTCGGCGGCCAGCTGGACGGACTCGAACTCACGATTTCCCGCGACAACCCGGCGCAGATCTCCAGCGCCGACGGCGGCGTCGGCCTACGCCTGCGGCTCGGTGTCGATGCCGCCGACCTGGTGTCCGACATCCGTGCCATTGCTCAGGTGCTGCGCGCGGAGGCCCCTGCCCCGGGGCTGGAGTTCGTCGAGCAGGTCGTGCCTGTGAGGGACAGCGACCTGCTCGCGCGTCTGGAGGACACGCTTGACGATCTTCTCGGGCAGGCACCGGATGGGCGAGTTGGCGTCGCGGTCCCCGCCGACCATTGGGACGACTACACCACCGCCCGGGCGTTCCGGGTCAAGATCAACAGCAGGGTGGCCGGGTCCTCCACCGACGACTTCAGCCTCTCGTACGTCCTCGACCGGGCACGCGTCCAGCGCCGGGGCTGCCGCCTCACCGCGCTCCGGAACGGGACCGTCACCCTCTACCGGCACAGCCGCGCCGAGCGGACCGACGAGATCTGGTCGTCCAGCGTCCTCAGGTGGATCGAGACGGAGGTGCGGCTCGGCTCGCGCCGCTTCTTCCTGATGGACGGGGCCTGGTACGAGATCGACCAGGAGTATCTGAAGGTCATCCGCTCACATGTCGAGCGGCTGATTCCCGATTCACCGTCCGTCGATCTGCCCCCCTGGGTTCTCGGGGACAAGGAGTGCACCTACAACAAGTCCGTTCCGCTCCAGCGGCCCGGGTACCTCTGCTTCGACCGCGACAACGTCCGTACCGCACTACACCGGGGGAACGGCGTGGAGATCTGTGACCTGCTGAGCCCGGACAACGTTCTGGTCATGGTCAAGCGCGCCAAGGGGTCCGACGCGCTGAGCCACCTCTTCGGTCAGGCGCTCGTTGCCGTGCAGACCTTGCAGAACTCTCCGGAGGCCATGCAGCAGTTCACCGAGAAGGTGGCCGTGGCTCGCAAGGAGCATGGCCGGCCCCAGAGCTTTCAGCCCACGAAAGTGGTTTTCGCAATCCTGCTGAAGGATGGCGCCGACCTCACCGCCGACTCCTTGTTCCCCTTCTCCCAGGTGACGTTGGTGCAGACAGCGAAGACCCTCGCGCAGTGGAACGTCGAGGTCGAGGTCATCGGTATCGCAGCGGCTCAACGCACGGTGGATTCAGTGGGAAGACAGCGTTTCGTAGCCTAGACGAGGCTTTCCCGGTTCCTGCGGCATGAAGGGAGGGTGTCCACGTTCACCTGTGACAGCGAGCCTGGACACCCTCGTGACCGCACTCGACATGAAGATCAACGACGCGCAGGCGGGGATCGCCGGACTTCCGGACCGACCCACGGCACAAGCGCTCGGTAGGCCGCTGTAGCTGCACGTGGGCCAATCACGCGTACGCGTTTCGCGCCTCTCGGGTCAATACAGCCAGGGCATGGGAACGGAGTTCCCCGTTACGGACGCCAGCGCGGAAGGCGTCAACCTCGGCTCGGGTGAAGGTGAGGGTGGGGGAGCCGGGGTCGGGTGTGGTGAGGGTGGGTCCACCGTCGGTGGTGCGCTCGCTGCGGATGGGGTCCTGGATGGTGTGGTGCCCGGCGACGGCCTGGTCGCAGACGTCCTCCCAGTCCGCGTTGGCAACGACGAGTTCGGGGGACGTCACCGAGCTTGCTGTCACCGATGATGACGTGAGTACCGGACGCTGACGGTCGGCATTGAACGCAGTTGGCCGACCCGGTGCTGAAGCTTGCTTGGTGGATCGCTCGGCCGCCAACGGGGCGATGGGGCACGTGTTCTTCCATGACGGTTCACAGATGCAACGGCTCCGGCGTCAGTTGCAGGACGCGATCGGGCTGTGTTGCTCCTGCCGCATGCGTGCTCGCCCTCCGCAGAAGGTCCGTGATGGGCCACTCTGTCGACTAGTTGCTTGAGTAATTATCTAGAAGTCATTGCGAAATGATTATTCAGGCGGCAGCTCTGGACACGTAGAGCACGTGGTTGAACACGAAACCTTACGATTCTTCCGTGCTGTCGACCGCCCGACATGGCCTTGGCCAAATCTCGGCCCTGGCCTGGCGCTGTGACCTGCGGTGCGCCGTCGTCGAAGTCCACGACTCCGGCCGCGGTCTCCCCGCGCTGCCCTCGCCCGTCCGCCTCGCCGGACTTGATCCGCTCGTGGAGTCCGGGCGCGGCCTGCCCCTGGTCACCGCCTATGCGCGCGGCCGGTGCGGGGTGGCACCGCTGACCGGCGAACGCGGCAAAGCAGTCTGGTTCGCGCTTCCGCTCGGTGAGCTGTGGCCGTTCGCCGCCAGCGTGGCGACGTTCGTGACCCCCCGGATCTGGATCCGCCGCGCGGCCGCCCACTACGGATCCGCGCCCGCCGGTGCCCGTGTCACGTCGCACTGATGACGCACCCGCCCCCGCTTACAGAAGGAAGCAGCAGCATGACGAACTTGTCCGGCTGACATGGCCGCACGCGGCGCGGTCCGCTGATCCGGCTGAACACCATACTCGCGGTTGTCCTCACCTGGCTGCTCTGTACGGACTCGCCGCCTGCCCGTCGCCCGCAGAAACGGCTCGCGGCGGTGTCCGCACCGGCCACACCCGCCATCGACCGAGCGACTCCCTCAGCCGCCCGGCCATCGCACTCGCCACGCATCCGTTACCGAGATCGCCGACCAGCACGCCCCGCGATGGAAGGCCATCTACGGCGGCCACGCACCGGCCTACGTGGCCGACACCGCCGGATGGACTGACCGTCTCCGCACCCAACCTGGCCGCCCTCGACCGCATCCTACGGGCCATCGGCACCCAATTCGACGACCCCGGACCACTCATCCGCACTTACGTCAGTCGCCTCCGGGCGGCGGCCTGACGCCCCCGCCCGGCTGCCGCATGCCGCGCGGACGACGCTCTGCTGCAGCGCTCAGCGCTCCTCGTCGTCCCGCGCGGCGCGCTGCAGCCGGGCCAGGTGTTCGGGGTCGATGACGCGTTCGTCGTCCGCGTCGTCGACGACGGACTCCGCGCCCGTGCGGGTGTCCTTCACGGCGTCGGCGATGTTCTGCATGCCTTCCTGGACGGTGGGCCACCACGGCGCGTTGCTGCCCATCTCCGAGGGCAGGATCCACAGCTTGTTGGCGTCGCCCTTGGCGATCTGCGGGAGTTTCTGGAGGTACTGGTAGGCGAGCAGTTCGTTGCTGATGCCGCCGTCGTGCAGGGCGCGGAAGACCTTGGCGATGGCGTCGGCCTCGCCCTGGGCGCGCAGCTTCATGGCTTCGGCCTCGGCCTTGGCGCGGACCGTCTCCGCCTCGGCGGCGCCACGGGCGCGCAGGACGGCCGAGGACTGCTCGCCCTCGGCGCGCAGGATGGCCGACTGCTTCTCCCCCTCGGCCTCCAGGATCTCCGCGCGCTTGTCACGGTCGGCGCGCATCTGCTTCTCCATGGCCTCCCGGATGGACTCCGAGGGGTCGATGGCCTTGAGTTCGACCCGGCTGACCCGGATGCCCCAGTCCTCCGTGGCCTCGTCGAGCACCGCGCGCAGTTCCCGGTTGATCTGGTCCCGGGAGGTGAGCGTCTGCTCCAGGTCCATGCCGCCGATGACGTTGCGCAGCGTCGCCGAGGCGAGCTGCTCGACCGCGGTGATGAAGTTGGAGACCTTGTAGGTGGCGTCGTAGACGTTGGTGACGCGGTAGTAGACCACCGTGTCGACCTCGACCCCAAGGTTGTCCTGGGTGATGGCGGACTGCGGGGGGAAGCTGACGACCTGGTCGCGCATGTCGATGCGCTCGCGGATGTGGTCGACGAACGGGATGACGATGTTCAGCCCGGACTTGAGCGTCCGGTGGTACCGGCCGAACCGCTCCACCACGTCCTGCTCGGCCTGCGGCACGATGCGCACGCTGCGCACCGCGACGGCCCCCAGGATCGCCACGAAGACGAGGACGATGATGACGGTCAGCATCGGGGCGGCTCCGGCTCTCCGGTCGGGGGTGCGGCCGTCCCGCCGCGACGGCGCACGGCCGCGGCGGCGGGTGGAGGCATCCGGCTCCCGGGCGTGCGGAGGCCAGACGTCCACGCCGCGATCATAGGCTCCCCTCCGGGCGCCGCGGCCGGCCTGGATCCGCGACCTCGCAACAAACCTCCGAAGAATGGCCGAATCCGGACAGTTTCGCTGGTTGCGGCCGACTGAATCCGGGCGTTACGGCAGTCCCGTTTCCCGCGCCTGCCCGGCCGACCGACCGCCGTCCCGCACAGGGGACCTCACAGCGCGCGGGCGCTCCAGCGGTCGCCGTCGCGCTCCACCTTGAGCTGCAGCCCGAACGTCTCGCTCAGGTTGTCGGGCGTCAGCACCTCTTCCAGCGGCCCGGCCGCCACGGCCGCGCCACCGCGCAACAGCAGCGCGTGCGTGAACCCGGGCGGGATCTCCTCCAGATGGTGGGTCACGACGGCGAGGGCGGGCGCGTCGATATCGCCCGCCAGCGCGCTGAGCCGGCGCACGAGGTCCTCCCGGCCGCCCAGGTCCAGGCCGGCGGCCGGTTCGTCCAGCAGCAACAGCTCGGGGTCGGCCATCAGCGCCCGGGCGATCTGCACCCGCTTGCGCTCTCCCTCCGACAGCGTGCCGAACTCGCGCGCGGCGAGGTGGGCGGCTCCCCACTGGTCGAGCAGCGCGTGCGCGCGCCGGTGGTCGGGGGTGTCGTACTCCTCGCCCCAGGTGCCGAGGAAGCCGTAGGAGGCGCTGATCACCAGGTCCACCGCGCGGGTGACGTCGGGCACCTGGCCGGCCACCGCCGCGCTGGCGAACCCGATGAGCGGACGCAGCTCGAAGACGTCGCCGGATCCGAGCCGCTCGTCCAGCACCTCGACCGTGCCCTCGGTCGGGAACAACTGGGTGGCGGCGATCCGCAACAGGGTGGTCTTACCGGCGCCGTTCGGCCCGATGACGACCCAGCGGTCGTCCTCCTCGACCGTCCAGTCGATCCCGCGCAGCAGCTCCGCCTCGCCCCGGCGGACCCGCACGCCGCTCATGCGCAGCACATGCCCGTTCATCGCTCTCCTTCGTCGCGCCCGGGTGCGGCCGCTCGGACGCACCCACTGGTCTGGTGGTCGATCTACGCTGAATCGATGCTTCGAGAACTGTCATCCGCGCCGCTGGTCGCGTGGGGCAACGCATGGCTGTCCGGCCAGGCCGGGCTGGACGACGCCGTCGACGCGGTGGAACGGCGTACCGGCCCCCACGTCGTCGACGCCCCGGCCGGCGCCGGCCTTCCGTTCGAGCCGGGCGCCCCGTTGCGCGCGGCGCTCGCCGAACTGCGCGCCGCGGGCCTGACCGCCTTCCGGCTGTGCCTGCCGGTCCCGGGCGATCCATTGGGGCTCGTGGGGACGGCGGAACTCAACATGGCGGCGATCGAGGCTCGTGAGGCGGTGCTGGTGCGGGTGGCGGACCGGCAGCTGGGGTTGGTCCCCCGGGAGGACCGGCGTGGCTCATCCTACGTGGGAGTGTGCTGGACGCCTTACCCCGCCGCCGACACCACGCCCGAGTACATCCAGCTGGCGGAGGCCGAGTACCGGCTGAACCTGGCCGTCCGGGAGTGCACCGCGCTGTTCGGCCGGGTCGACGACATCGCCCCTTGGGGGCCTGAGGTCGCCCAAGCCCTGGCCGACCTCAGGGACGCGGACCGTGCGCCCACCGACGGTCTGGCTCCGGGGTTCCCGCAGCGCGCGCACCGGCTGGCGGCGCTCGCCGACCGGCTCGCGGTGGTGGTCCGGCTGGCCGACGTCTCCGGAGGCCGCGGGCTCAGCGCGAGCCAGATGGAGGCGCGCCGCACGGCGCTGGGGCTGCTGGACCGGGCGGTCCGGCGCGCCCGGATCGCCGCCTACACGGCGGTCGTACCCGGCTGAGGGCGCGGCGCTCTCTTCGCCCGCCCACGGAGCACCGAGGCCGGGCGGTGCCGTCCGTCCCGGGCCGGAATCAGGGAAACCCCAGGGTCGGTTCCGGATAACGGACCGTCCGGTACCGGCCGATACTCGTGGCCATGACCGATGATCCCGCGCGCACCCGACCGCCCGACCACGTACGGGCCTCTGACGCCGACCGCGATCACGTCGCCCAGCGACTCGCCGACGCACTGACCGACGGCCGGCTGACCCACGACGAGCACTCGGAGCGACTGGACGCGGTCTACACCGCGAAGACCCTGGGCGAGCTCGAACCGCTGACCCGCGACCTGCCCGATCCCACGCCGGCCGCTGCCGAGACCGCCGCCGAGCCGGTGTCCGGCGCGCCGCCGCTCGCCCCGGGGAAGGGAAGCGCCAACATCGTCGCGGTCCTCGGCAGCGCCGAGCGCCGCTCCCGCTGGGTGGTCGAGCCGCGCACCAACGTCTCCGCGGCGCTGGGCGGCGTCCACCTGGACCTGCGCGAGGCGATCCTGTCGCAGCGCGAGGTCGTGCTGCAGTGCGCCCTGCTGTTCGGCGGCCTGACGGTCGTCGTGCCCCCGGGTGTGCGGGTGGTGAACCGGACGTCGGCGATTCTCGGCGGAGTGAACGGCGACGCCGGCGGCTTCGACCCGCCCGCCGCGCCGGACGCGCCGACGGTCGTCCTCACCGGCCTGTGTTTCCTCAGCGGGATCGAGGTGCGGACCCGCGCCGTCGGGAGCGCGGAACAGTAGTCTGACCGCCGCGGGACGGCCACCGTCCGGCGGCCGTCGCGACCAGAAGGAGGAACGGTGCCCATGGAGCCCGACCACGTCCGCGCCTCCGACGCGGACCGCGATCGTGTGACGGACCGGCTCCGCGAGGCGCTGGCCGAAGGCCGGCTCACACCGCAGGAGCACGAGGAGCGGCTGGACGCGGTCTACCGCGCGAAGACCCTCGGCGACCTCGTCCCCATCACCAGTGACCTGCCCGCTCCCGGCCCGCAGGGCACGGATACCGCGAACCGGACCGCGGGCATGACCGTCGCCTCCGACGAGGCCCGGCGGCTCGCGGCGGGCAGCCAGGGGCGTGAGAACATCGTCGCCGTGTTCGGCGGCGCCGACCGTGGCGGCCGTTGGCTGGTGGAACCGCGCACCAACGTCTCCGTTCTCTTCGGCGGGGTCGCGCTGGACTTCCGCGAGGCGGTGCTGACGCAGCGCGAGATCATCGTGCAGTGCGCGGTCCTATTCGGCGGGCTGGAGATGACCGTCCCGCACGGGGTGCGGGTGATCAACGGCACAACGGCGATCTTCGGCGGTACGAGCACCCGCGGAACCGACGCGGTGACCGACCCGAACGCGCCGACCATCCGGCTCACCGGCGCCTGCCTGTTCGGCGGCATCGAGGTCAAGGCCAAGGCGGCGAAGAAGAAAAAGCGGTCCGACCAGGGCTGACGCCATCGTCGTCCGGAACGGCGCGGTCGATGACCGGCAGGTGAACATCAGGCGTTATCCACCACCTGCTGCCGAGTCGGTGGGAGGTGCCCGAGTAACTTGGACCACGTCATGACTCACGTGCCTTCCACTCTCCTGGTCACCGTGACCGGACGCGACCGGCCCGGCGTCAGCGCCCGGCTGCTCAGCACTCTGTCCGTGTACCCCGTCACCATCTCCGACCTCGAACAGGTCGTGATCGGCGGGCGCCTCGTGCTCGGCGCGCTGCTGGCGGTCGACGAGCGCGTCGCGCCGGGGGTCAACCGCGAGCGAGTGTTCGAGGAGGTCCGCGGCGCGGTCGAGAAGACCGCCGTGAACCTCGACATGGACGTGGAGTTCGCCCCCGGTGGCGGGCGCGTCGGTGCGGCGGCGCCGGACCGGCTGCACGTCACCATCCTGGCGAACCCGCTGCGCCCGGGCGCGCTCGGCGCCATCACCTCCTGCGTGGCCCGGGCGGGCGCCAACATCGACCGCATCGAACGGCTGGCGAGCTACCCGGTCACCTCGATCGAGCTGGTGGTCTCCGGGGCCGACTCCGACCGGCTGCGCGCCGACCTCGCCATGGAGGCGGCGACCCAGGAGATCGACGTCGCGGTGCAGCCGGCCGGGCTGCACCGCAGGGCCAAGCATCTCGTGGTGATGGACGTCGACTCCACCCTGATCCAGGGTGAGGTCATCGAACTGCTCGCGGAGTACGCCGGGTGCGCCGAGGAGGTCGCGCGGGTCACCGCGGAGGCCATGCGCGGCGAACTGGACTTCGAGGAGTCGCTGCGGCGCCGGGTGGCGCTGCTCAAGGGGCTGGACGCCGGCGCGCTGGACGCGGTCCGCGAGCGCCTGGAACTCACCCCCGGAGCGCGTACCCTGGTGCGGACCCTGAAGCGGCTCGGGTACGAGTGCGCCATCGTCAGCGGCGGGTTCACCCAGGTCACCGACGCGCTGGTGGAACGGCTCGGCTTCGACTACTCGGCCGCCAACACCCTGGAGATCGCGGACGGCAAGCTCACCGGCGGCCTGATCGGGCCGGTGATCGACCGGGGCGGGAAGGCCGACGCCCTGCGCCGGTTCGCGGCGGACGCCGGAGTGCCGCTCAGCCAGACGGTGGCCATCGGCGACGGGGCGAACGACCTCGACATGCTGCGGGCCGCGGGGCTCGGTGTGGCGTTCAACGCCAAGCCGGTGGTGCGTGAACAGGCCGACACCTCGGTGAGCGTGCCCTACCTGGACGCCATCGTGTTCCTGCTGGGCATCTCCCGCGAGGAGGTCGAGGCGGCCGACGAGGGCGACGCGTCGGCCGGGTGATGCGGGCGGCCGCCCGGCCGCTACTCCTCGATCGTGGGTCTGGGCAGGATCCGCCCCGTGCCGGTGCCCGGCGCCGCGTACAGCCAGCCGACCTCCAGGTCGACCACCGCGATGCTGGCCGGCGGGAAGGAGACCGCGGCGGCCGAGTCGGTGAACGCGAGCGCGAGCTGCGCCATCGTCGGGTTGTGGCCGACGACGAGCAGCGTGCGGACGTCGGGGTCGACCCTGCTGATGAGTTCGAGCATCTGGTCCGGATCGGCGGTGTAGGCCGCCGGCTCGTACTCGACGGTGGGCCGGGCGGGCAGCCGCTCGGCCACGAGGTCGAGCGTCTGGCGGGTGCGCCGGGCCGGCGAGCAGATGACGTGGTCCGGCCGCACGCCCTCGCGCACCAGCAGCTCCCCGGCGGCAGCCGCCCGCGCGCGCCCGGTGCCGGTTAGCTCGCGGTCGATGTCCGCCGTGCCTCCGGTGTGCTCCGCGTCGGCGTGCCGGAGGATGACCAGCCGCCCGCTCACGGCGAGAGCACCGTTGCGACGACCGCGAAGACCGCGACGAGTGCGGCCATGGCGGCGAGGGAGAGCAGCAACTGTTTCGTACCGGACATGCCTGTCAGTCTGCCACGTGAACGGAACCGGCCGGCGGCGGCACCGGGCCAGGCAGCGCCCGGCGATCCGGTGCCGCCGCCGGCCGGGGACGGACCGCCTGCCGGTCCGCGCGCGTGCGCGGACCGGCAGGCCCCGGGCCGACTCGCGACGGTTACCCGTTTCCGCCCGTGGACGGCGGTGCCTTGCTGCCGTTGGCGCTGACGCTCTCGGCGGCGGCCGGGTCGGCCTGGGCCTCCGGTGCCGCCACGGCCGGCTCCTGCGGCGTCGCCCCGACGCTCGCGGGAGCCGCGGCGGACGGCGTCTCCCCGCCGGAGCGGCGCTTGGACCACACGATGGCGCCCACGATGAGGAGCACCGCGATCGCCGTGACGCCCACGCGCAGCCACGTCTCGCCCGCGTACAGCACCACGCTCGGCGCGATGATGAGCGCGACCAGGTTCATGACCTTCAGCAGCGGGTTGATCGCCGGACCGGCCGTGTCCTTGAACGGATCGCCGACGGTGTCGCCGATGACGGTCGCGGCGTGCGCCTCGGAGCCCTTGCCTCCGTGGTGGCCGTCCTCGACCAGCTTCTTGGCGTTGTCCCACGCGCCACCGGAGTTGGCGAGGAACACCGCCATGAGCGCGCCGGCCGCGATGGCGCCGCCGAGGAACGCCCCCAGGGAGGCGTAGCCGAGGGCGAAGCCGACCGCGATCGGGGTGAGCACCGCCAGCAGGCCCGGGGTGATGAGTTCCCGCAACGAGTCCCGGGTGCAGATGTCGACCACCCGCCCGTACTCGGGCTTCTCGGTGCCGTCCATGATCCCGGGCCGGGTGCGGAACTGGTCGCGGACCTCCTGCACCACCCGTCCGGCGGCGCGGCCCACCGCCATGACGGCCAGACCGGAGAACAGGAAGACCACCGCGGCGCCGATGATCACGCCGACCAGCACGTTGGGCTGGTCGATCGAGAGGCTGAAGGTGTCGGCGGCCGTACCGAGCGCGCCCTCCACCGAGGTCCGGAAGGCTCCGAACAGCGCGGTGGCGGCGAGCACGGCGGTGGCGATGGCGATGCCCTTGGTGATCGCCTTGGTGGTGTTGCCGACCGCGTCCAGACTGGTCAGCACGTCCGCCCCGGCGCCCTCGACGTCGCCGGACATCTCCGCGATGCCCTGGGCGTTGTCCGAGACCGGCCCGAACGTGTCCATGGCGACGATGACGCCGACCGTGGTCAGCAGCCCGGTGCCGGCGAGCGCCACCGCGAACAGGCTGATGGTGATATTGCCGGCGCCCAGCAGGAAGGCGCCGTAGACGGCGCCGGCGATGAGGAGCGCGGAGTACACCGCCGACTCCAGGCCCACCGAGATGCCCGAGAGGATGACGGTGGCCGCTCCGGTCTCCGAGCTCTCGCCGATCTCCCGGACGGGGCGGCGGTTGGTCTCGGTGAAGTAGCCGGTGAGCAACTGGATGGCGGCCGCCAGCACCAGCCCGATGAGGACCGCTCCGATGGCGATGAGCTGCGGGTTGCCATCGAGCGCGGCGATGTCGGAGCCGACCCCGTTGAGCTCGGCGAAGCTGCTCGGCAGGTAGGCGATCGCGGTGCCGACGACGAGGACGGCGGAGATGATCGCGGAGATGAAGAAGCCCCGGTTGATGGCGGCCATGGCGTTCTTGTCGCGGGCGCGCGGCGCGACCACGAAGATGCCGATGACCGCGGTGATGACGCCGATCATGGGCACCAGCAGGGGGAACACCAGGCCCTCGACGCCGAAGGCCACCCGGCCCAGGACGAGCGAGGCGACGAGCACCACCGCGTAGGACTCGAACAGGTCCGCGGCCATACCGGCGCAGTCGCCGACGTTGTCGCCCACGTTGTCGGCGATGGTGGCCGCGTTGCGTGGGTCGTCCTCCGGGATGCCCTGCTCCACCTTGCCGACCAGGTCGGCGCCGACGTCGGCGGCCTTGGTGAAGATGCCGCCACCGACACGCATGAACATGGCGAGCAGCGCCGCCCCGAATCCGAAGCCCTCCAGCACGATGGGCGCGTCGCCGCGGTACAGCAGCACCACGACGGCGGCACCCAGCAGGCCGAGGCCCACGGTGAACATTCCGGCCACTCCGCCGGTGCGGAACGCGATGCGCATGGCCGCGTGCTCGCCGCCGTCGCGCGCCGCCGCGGCGACGCGGACATTTCCGCGGACGGCAAGCCACATTCCGATGAATCCGGTCAACGCCGAAAAGACGGCGCCGAGTGCGAAGAACAGTGATCGGCCGATCCGCACCGCTTCGGAATCCGCGGGAAGCAGCAGAAGCAGCAGAGGAATGGCGATGACGAAAATGATCAAGGTGCGGAACTGGCGTTTGAGATACGCCGCCGCGCCCTCCTGAACCGCGAGCGCGATGTTCTGCATGCGCTCCGTTCCCTGGCCTGCGGCCAGAACCTCACGGACCAGTCCTCCGGCCACGGCGAGCGCGAGCAGCGCCACCGCCAGGACCACGATGACCAGCGTGAGGTTCATGCCGTCGAGGGCCAGAGCCGTGCCACCTTCAGCGGCGAGGTTGAGCCCAGACAAACCGTCCTCCTAGCGACGGGCGGCCCGGCGTGACCCACGCTGTGGCGCGCCGCCGTCCGGGACGGCCCCGGACCGGTAGCCCGACGGCACGCTGAGCAGGGTCGTGCGGTGCCACCACCGACGTAAACGGTTTACCACCACCGTTTCGTCCGGCCGGACGCGACGGCGGCGGCAAAGCCGTGCCGGGGATTCTACGCACCGGCACACCGAAAAGCGGGGGGCGGGGCCGGTTTTCCGTGCAACACGGGGGACCTGTGATCTCACAGTGATCTGAGAATTACGACATCGCCCCGTATAACGCCAGGAGATTAATATTTTTCTCAAATCATATATTACCCACACATTAAGGATAAAGAACGCATAAGCCACGGCGGGCGGCCGGGACGTCCTCCGCCCACGGCAGGCCGTGGATCGCGGGGGTCGGGCGGGCGCGATGGCGCGGAAGCGCGGGGACGAGAAGGCGCGGCCGAAGGGCGCGCGTCACCGCACGACCAGGAAACCAGGACCGGCGGCGCCCGGCCACCGGATCGATCGGATTATGGTGCACGCCACTCTTCCGGCGCGCCCGCGCCGGAGTGCCGCACCGCTGTCACCGGGCCGGTTCAGGCCCGGTCAGCCGCAACTTCGCCGGGTCGACCGCGCCCTCAGGATCCGCCTCGATCCGGTTCGCGACGGCGTGGGCGTGCGCGGCCACGCCGGGCGCGTCCACCCCGTACCGGGTGGCCTCCTCGGCCCCTGCGTACCCGGCGACCCGGTCCGCGCCCCGGCGGAGCAGCCGGGCCGCCCCGGTCAGGTTGCCGCGTTGCGCGTGCGTCAGCCCCACGGCGACCTGCGCCAGCCCGCGCCACAGTTCGCGCTCGGGCTCCGGTGCGGCCTTCCACACCGCCTCCAGGACCTCGTGCGCGTGGAAGGCGTACCCGTCGTCGAGCAGCCGCTGCGCCGCGCGCAGGCCCTCGCGCGGGGTGAACACCGCGTCGTCGGGGATCCGCGGCACACCCGGCGCCCCGTACGGCAGCGGCCGTCCGTAGCGGTCGCGGGGACGCCGGTTCTGGGCGCGGCCGGTGGAGTCGCGGTCTCGGTCGGATCGGCTCATCGTGCGTCCGTGGGGTCGGGCCGGTTCGTGGACCGGCGGTCAGGCGTCGGGTTCGGTGTCGGCGAGCCAGCCGGTGAGCAGCGCGTTCACCCGGGCCGGTCGCTCCAGGTGCGGGAAGTGGCCGGCGCCCTCGATCAGCCGCCAGCGGTAGGGGGCGTCGACGTAGCGGCCGGATCCGCGCGCGGTGATCGGCAGCAGGTAGGGATCGGCCGCGCCGTGCATCTGCAGAGTGGGGACCGTCGCTGGGCGGCGCATCCGCGCCAGGTAACGCTGCCCGTCCGGACGGACCTGGGACCGGAACAGCCAGCGGTGGTACTCCAGCGAGCAGTGCGCCACGCCCGGGATCTGGAAGGCGTCGCGGAACCGCCGCTCGGTGCCGGGGTCCGGCCAGCCCGGCCGCGACCAGCCGCGCAGCATGCGGCCGACCAGGGCGGCGTCGTCGGCGAGCAGCCGGCGTTCGGGCAGCACGGGCACTTGGTACCCGAAGAAGTACCGGCTCGACCATCCCTGGGTCGGCGAGAGCATGCCCGCGCGCAACCGCAGCGGGTGCGGCGCCGACAGGACGGCGAGACGCCGCACCATCTTGGGGTAGTACCGGCTCATCGTCCAGCCGAGCATGCCGCCGGTGGAGTGGCCGACCACGATCGCCTCGCCCTCGCCCAGCGCCCGGATCAGCCCGGCGGCGTCGGCGGCCAGGGTGACGAGGTCGTACCCGCGCGGCGGCTTGTCGCTCGCGCCGTAGCCGCGCAGGTCGACGGCGACCGCCCGGTAGCCCGCCTCGGCGAGCGCCGTGAGCTGGTGCTGCCAGGCCCACCAGAACTGCGGGAATCCGTGCAGCAGCAACACCAGCGGGCCGTCACCGGCCTCGGCAAGGTGGAACCGGGTGCCGGCGGCGCTGACCGTACGGTGCGTCCACGGCCCCTCGACCAGAACGACCGATTCGTCACGCATGCCGTTTCCTGCTCCGTCGCGACGGCCGCCGTCAGGATTCGGCCGGACCGGGGGCGGCCGGACGCTCCCGGCGCAGCGCGGCGATCGAGGAGGCCATCGTGGCGCTCGTGCGCGGCATGCCCTGCAAGCGCTTGAAGTACCGCTGTCCCACGAGCACGAGCCCGGCGGCGAGCAGGATGTAGCCGGCCGTGACGATCAGGAACGCCAGCCACAGCTGGAGTCCGAGGGCGTACAGGCCGAAGGCGACGGTGACCGAGGCGAGGATGAGCACGAGGTGACCCAGCAGCGCCGCACCGACGAAGAGTCCGGTGCCCGTGGCGACCTTGCGCGCCTCCTGGGACACCTCCAGCTTGGCGAGCTCCACCTCCAGGCGGACCAACCGGGTGAGGTCGCTGCTCACATCGGAGACGAGCTCGCCCAGCGAGCGGTCGTCGTCGGTGCCGTCCACCGGCGCTTGGCCACCCGATCGGGTCTCGGACATCGAGGTGGCTCCCTTCATTCGGAGAACGTCCTCCGAAGTCTTGCACATATCCCGTCACGGACATCTCACACACCGCGGGCGTAGCGCGATCGTTCCGGCCCGGGAGCCGCCGCGCGTCGGCACGCACACGGCGATGGCGTCCGCACCGTCGAACGGTGCGGACGCCACGGGAGGGGACGTCTCCGGACGCTCGGCACTCCCGGTCGCGCTCGCCGCCTCACTCCCACCGCCGACACGGAGGGGCTTCGCCGGGGGTGTCGACGCCTCCGGACGCTCGGCGGCTCGCCGCTCGGCATTCCCGGTCGCGCTCCCCGCCTCGCTCCCCTCCACCGCCGGCGCGGTCGGGCCTACGGCCGTTGACGCCGACGGCTACGGACGCTCGGCGGCTCGCCGCTCGGCACTCCCGGTCGCGCTCCCCGCCTCGCTCCCCTCCACCGCCGACACGGAGGGGCCTACGGCGTGAGGCGTCGACGGCTACGGACGCTCGGCGGCTCGCCGCTCGGCACTCCCGGTCGCGCTCCCCGCCTCACTCCCCTCCACCGCCGGCGCGGTCGGGCCTACGGCCGTTGACGCCGACGGTTCCGGACGCTCGGCTGCTCGCCGCTTCGTGGTCAGTCGTCGGAGCCGCTGGTGTTCTGGAACACGTCGCGCAGCGTTTCGATGGACTTGGCGTCGGTGAGGGTGGAGACGTCGCCGAGGGTACGGTTCTCCGCGACGTCACGGAGCAGCCGGCGCATGATCTTCCCGGACCGGGTCTTGGGGAGTTCGGGCACGACCAGGATCTGCCGGGGCTTGGCGATGGGCCCGAGAGAGGCGCCGACATGGTCGCGCAGTTCCTTGACCAGGGCCTCGCCGCCGTCGCCGGCCTCGCCGCGCAGGATCACGAACGCCACGATCGCCTGGCCGGTGACCGGGTCGGTGGCGCCCACGACGGCCGCCTCGGCCACCTTCGCGTGCGAGACGAGGGCGGACTCCACCTCGGTGGTGGAGATGTTGTGGCCGGAGACCAGCATGACGTCGTCGACCCGGCCCAGCAGCCAGATGTCCCCGTCCTCGTCGCGCTTGGCGCCGTCACCGGGGAAGTACAGGCCCTCGAACCGGGACCAGTAGGTCTCCTCGTACCGCTGGGGGTTGCCCCAGATGCCGCGCAGCATCGACGGCCACGGCTCGCGGACGACGATGAAGCCACCGCCGCCGTTCGGCACCGACCGGGCCTCGTCGTCGACGACGTCGGCGCTGATCCCGGGCAGCGGGCGCATGGCGGCACCCGGCTTGCCCTCGGTCACGCCCGGAAGCGGCGAGACCATGATGGCGCCGGTCTCCGTCTGCCACCAGGTGTCGACCACCGGGACCCGGTCACCGCCGATGTGCTTGCGGTACCAGATGTAGGCCTCGGGGTTGATCGGCTCGCCCACCGAGCCGAGCACCCGCAGGCTCGACAGGTCGTACTTGGCGGGGATGTCCTCGCCCCACTTCATGAAGGTGCGGATCGCGGTGGGGGCCATGTAGGCGATGGTCACGCCGTACTTCTGCACGATCTCCCAGAACCGGCCGCGGTGCGGGGTGTCCGGCGTCCCCTCGTACATCACGGAGGTGGCGCCATTGGAGAGGGGCCCGTACACGATGTAGGAGTGGCCGGTGACCCAGCCGATGTCGGCTGCGGTCCAGAAGACGTCCGTCTCGGGCTTGAGGTCGAAGACCGCCCAGTGCGTGTAGGACGTCTGGGTGAGGTAGCCGCCGGTGGTGTGCAGAATGCCCTTGGGCTTCGCGGTGGTCCCGCTGGTGTACATGATGTACAGCGGGTCCTCGGCGTCGTGGGCGGGCGCCGCGTGCTCGGTGCTCTGGCGGTCCACGACATCGTGCCACCAGAGGTCGCGGCCCTCGGTCCACTCCACGTCCTGGCCGGTACGGCGCACGACGAGCACGTTGCGGACACCGGGCCGGGAGCGCAGTGCCTCGTCCACCGCCGGCTTCAGGCTGCTCGGCTTGCCGCGCCGGTAGCCGCCGTCGGCGGTGATCACCACCTTGGCGTCGCTGTCGTCGATCCGGCTGCCGAGAGCGTCGGCGGAGAAGCCGCCGAACACCACCATGTGCGGCGCGCCGATGCGCGCGCACGCCAGCATGGCGACCACGGTCTCCGGGATCATCGGCATGTAGATGGCGACGCGGTCGCCCTTGGCGACGCCGAGCTCCTCCAGCGCGTTCGCCGCCTGGCAGACCAGGTCCTTGAGCTGGGCGTAGGTGATGGTGCGGGTGTCGCCGGGCTCGCCCTCCCAGTGGTAGGCGACCTTGTCGCCGCGGCCGGCCTCGACGTGCCGGTCGACACAGTTGACCGCCGCGTTCAGCTTGCCGCCCACGAACCATTTGGCGAACGGGGGCTGCCAGTCCAGGACCGTGTCCCACTGGCGTTCCCACTGCAGCCGGCCGGCCTGCTCCGCCCAGAAGCCGAGCCGATCGGCCTCGGCGGCGGCGTAGGCGTCCGCGCCGACGTTGGCGTTGGCGGCCAGTTCGGCGGGCGGCGGGAACCGCCGCGACTCCTGAAGCAGATTGGACAGCGTCTGCTGGGTCTCCTGCGCCGACGCCGGGGGAGTCTCAGCCACTGTGGTGCTCCTTACTCTTCGAGGGTGCCAGTCCCAATAAATCATGTGGTGCATGCCACTTCATCAGCCGGGTGGCGGGGGTCACAACCGGAACGCCGGCGCCGGCCGCCGGGCGTTCGCGCATAGGCTGCGGAGCGTGAATGCTGTATCAGCGGATCCGCTGCGGCGGATCGCGGAGATCCCCGACGTCGAGTCCGTCGTGCGGGAGACCCGCGCGGTCGTCGACCGGCTTCTCGGCCACCGGGTGCTGCGGCGGCACAGCTCCGACATCTCGATGGAGGCCGCGCTGCGCGGGGCCCGGGGGTCGGCGCAGCTGGAGGGCGCCGACGTCTCCCTGGAGGAGATGCGCGGCGGCACCGGCACGGACCCGCGGGTGCGGGGAGCGCTGCGGGTGTCCGCCGAACTCGGCACCCTGGCCGCGACGTGGCGCGGCGCCCCCCGGCAGGTGCTGGCACGGCTGCACGTGCTCGCCGCGGCCGACGCCGTGCCCGCCGACCGCCTGGGGCGCCCGCGCGTGGACGGGGAGAGCGCCGGGGACCCGTTCGGCCTCGGCCCCGCTCCCGGCGCGGCCGAGGTCGCGCGCCGGCTCGACGCCCTGTCGTGGCTGCTGGCCGCGCCCGCGTCCGTCCCGGCGCTGGTGGTGAGCGCCCTGGTCCACGGCGAACTGCTGGTGCTGCGCCCGTTCGGATGGGGGGACGGCGTCGTGGCGCGCGCCGCCGAACGGCTGACGCTGGTGGAGCGCGGCCTCGACCCGAAGTCGCTGGTCCCGACCGAGTTGGGCCACGCGGAGCTGCGAACCGGATACGCCGCGGCGATACGCGGATACGCGGAGGGAACGCCCGCGGGCGTCACCGGATGGGTGGTGCACTGCTCGCACGCCGTGGCGGCAGGGGCGCGGGAATCCCTGGCGGCCTGCGAGGCGCTTCGCCGCGGATAACCGGCCCGCCGGGCGCGTCCCAAATCCCATTCCTCCGATCAGGGGCCGCGGGGCGATACCGATATAGCGCCGGAAATCCGAGAAGGGACCACAGTCCCGACAGCGAACGGCGCCCGCCGAACGCGAGTCCGGGCCAAGGCGCCGCCGCGGATACGTCGCACCGGGCTAGCAGGCGTACAATTCCATAGTCCGACCAGGGGCCACCTGGCCTGGACGGGCCTCTCGCGGCGTGGTGACGCGTGGGTACCCGGCTGCCGTATCCCGGTGGGGATCACCCCCACCGACACTTCCTTTCTACGCCCGATCAGCGGCGATGAAAAGAGCCTGGGAACAAGCATTTACCGGCCGAGAGCGCAAATCGCCGTGGTAACGTTGCGTATTAGATTTGTTACTTGCGCGCGAGCGTGTCGAGCGCGTGGCCCGGAGGAATTGCGCCCCGGCCCCCACCGCGCACGCCCGGCACCGAGTGACCCGAGACGACCACAGGATCCCGGACGATGGCACCCCCGAGGCCGCGGAGGTGCCATCGGCGGCCCATGACCGTCCGGCGAGGTCGGTGTGCACGCTCCGCCGGCTCGACCCTCTCTGGATAACGGCGCCGGCTCTACCCCCCCGGAGCCGGACCGGAGGACGGCCCCCGCTCTCCCCCCGGCGGGGGCCGTCCCATGTCCGGGCTCGGCGCGCGTGCCGGAATCCGGGGACGCGACCGGCCGCCGGTGCCGCGGTCGGTGGTCCGGCTGGAGGCGGCGGCGATGATGGCGTCCAGCCGGGCGCGGGTGGCCGCGAATTCCGCGTTGGAGTCGCCGATCCGGTTGCGCGCCCCGGCCGGTCCTGCCGCAAGGTCCGGGCGGCCGGGTGCCGGCCGCCGTCCACCATGCGGGGCGGCACCTCGGCGATCACGGCGGTACCGAGCCCGCCCGCCGGCAGCATGCGCACGCACCGAACCGTCCCCCGCCCCGAACCTGCTCGCGGCCGGTCCGCTGCCGTCCGCCGTGCCGCCGGCTCCCCAAGCACCCTCCTGCGGTGCGCCGGGGCGACGACGTCGGGCGACGGAGCACTGTCCACAGGCTGTGGATCGAACTTTCGCCGCACCGGCCGATCCGGTCACGGTGGAGTGGTCAGCCGTCACCGTCGGAAGGTCACTTCGCATGGACACCACCCACGCGCCGCCGGCCGCACCGGCGAGGCCGCTCCTCGTCACCGCCGATTCGCGGCTGCTCGACGACCTCCTGCGCCTGGCGGCCGCAGCCGACGTCGAGGTCACCGTGGCACACGCCGCCGCGCACGCGCGGCGGGACTGGGACCGGGCACCGCTCGTGGTGGCCGGCGCCGACCTGGTTCCGGCGCTGGCCCGGCTGGACCCCGACCGCCACCCCAACGTCGTGGTCGTTGAGGCCGCCACCGCCACCGGTCATCCCGACGATACGGCCGAAGACCTGGACCGGCTGTGGCCGAGCGCGCTGCGTGTCGGGGCCCGCGAGGTGCTCGCGCTTCCGGAGGCGGAGACCCGGCTGGTCGACCTGCTCGCCGAGGCGGCCGATGGCGGGCCTTCGGGGGCCGCGCTCGTCGCGGTGGTGGGCGGGCGCGGCGGCGCGGGGGCGAGTCTGGTCGCCATCGCGCTGGCCCTGGCCGGACAACGGCACGGCGCCCGCACGCTGCTGGTCGACGCCGACCCGCTCGGCGGCGGACTCGACCTGCTGCTCGGACACGAGCACGCCGAGGGCGCGCGGTGGGCCGAGTTCCTCGCCCGGCGCGGCCGCATGAGCTGGCAGGCGCTCCGCGGCGCGCTGCCCAGCGTGCGCGGGTTCACCCTGCTCACCTGGTCGCACGGAACGGCGGCCGACATCCCGGCCGCCGCCATGCGGGCGGTGCTCGCCTCGGCGGCGCGAGGTTCCGGGCTCGTGGTGGCGGATCTTCCCCGCGCGCTCGGCCCATCCGCTGAGGAGGCGCTCCGGCGCAGCACGGTCGCCCTGGTCGTGCTGCCCGCCGACGTACACGCGGTCGTCGCCGCCTCGCGGCTGGTCCCGGTGGTCCGGGAGCACGCGGCGGACGTACGGCTCGTGGTGCGGTGCGGGCGCGGCCGCCTGGCGGCCGACGTGGTCGCCGCCACGCTGGACCTTCCAGTGGCCGGTGAACTGATCGACGAACCGGGGCTGGCCCGCGCCTTGGAGCGAGGCGACGTGCCGGCCGGCCGGGCGGGCTCACCGCTCGCCGCGTTCGGCAGCGCCTTCGTGGCCGAACTCTGCGGCACCGCGGGAGCCCGCCGGTGACCGCGCCGTCCGCCACCGCGGGACGATCCGTCTCCGACCCCGAGCTGCTCGACGCCGTGCGCGCCCGGCTGGCGCGCGAGGGCGGCGGTCCCACACCCGCCCGCGTGGCCGCCGCCCTGCGGGCCGAGGGCGGCGTCCTCGGCGACTCGGAGGTCCTCGCCATCGCCCGGCTGCTCCGTGCCGACCTCACCGGCGCGGGCCCGCTGGAGCCGCTGCTGGCCGATCCCACCGTCACCGACGTGCTCGTCAACGGCCCCGATGACGTGTGGGTCGACGACGGCCGCGGCCTGCACCCGGCCCGATCCGTGCGCTTCCGCGACGACGCAGCCGTCCGGCGGCTCGCCCAGCGGCTGGCCGCACAGGCCGGCCGCCGGCTCGATGACGCCGCCCCATGGGTGGACGCCGTCCTGCCCGGCGGCGTGCGGCTGCACGCCGTGCTCGCGCCCGTGGCGCCAGAGGGCACCTGCTTGTCCCTCCGGCTGCCACGCCGACACGTGTTCTCGCTCGGCGAGCTCGTCGCGGCCGGCAGCGTGCCGGCCGCCGGGGCGCGGCTGCTGCGGGCCGTGCTCACCGCGCGTGCGGCGTTCCTGGTCTGCGGCGGCACCGGCACCGGGAAGACCACGCTGCTGTCGGCGCTGCTCTCACTCGCCGACCGGCGCGAGCGCCTTCTCCTGGTCGAGGACTCCGCTGAGTTGCGCCCCGACCATCCGCACGTGGTGCGCCTGCAGGCCCGCCCGCCCAACATCGAGGGCAGCGGCGGGGTCACGCTGCACCAGCTGGTGCGGCAGGCGCTGCGGATGCGCCCGGACCGGCTCGTGGTGGGCGAGGTCCGAGGCGCGGAGATCGTCGATCTCCTGGCCGCCCTCAACACCGGTCACGAAGGAGGCTGCGGCACGGTGCACGCCAATGCCGCGGTCGACGTCCCCGCCCGGATCGAGGCGCTCGGGTGCGCCGCGGGACTCAGCCGCGAGGCGGTGCACAGCCAGCTCGCCGCCACGCGAGCGCTCGTCGTCCACGTGGTCCGCGACCCCGGCGGCCCGCGCCGGGTGGCCGAGGTGTGCGTGCTGCGGCGCGGCTCGTCGGGACTGGTTCGCGCGGTACCCGCCGTGAGCTTCCCGGGCGATGGCTCGGTCGTCGCCCACGAGGGGGCCGGCGAGCTGACCGGCCGGGTGGGTGATGCGTGGCGGTCCGCCGATCCCGGTTCGGGGCCGCCGGAATGACGCCGCTGGCCGGCGCGTTCGCGGAGGCCACGTCCGCCGCCGCAGCGGCCCTGTTCGCCGGGCTCGCCGGTCTGGCCGCCCTGGCCGGCCTGCCCGGCCACGCGGAGGCACGGCTGCGCGCGCTGCGCTCCGCGGCCGCCCGCCCGGCGGGTCCCACCGTGCGGGACCGGCTCGCGCACCGCCTCGCCGGAGCGGGCGGGGGCGAAGCGCGCCGGAAGACCGCCGTGGTCGACCTCTGCCGGGTGCTCGCGGCCGAACTGCACGCCGGACGGTCCCCGGGCGACGCACTGGCCGCCGCCGCGGCGGAGCTGCCGCCCGAGGTGGCCGGCGAGCTGGCTCCCGCGGTGGCGGCGGCGCAGGCGGGCGACGACCCCGGCCCGGAGCTCCGCCGCGCCGCCGGCCGTCCCGGAGCGGCCGGTCTCCGGCATCTGGCGGCATGCTGGCAGGTGGCGTCCGGCACCGGTAGCGGACTTGCCGCCGTCGTCGCCCGCTTGGGCGACGCGCTCGCCGAGGACGTCGCACTCCGCCAGGAACTCTCCGCCCAGTTGGCCGGCCCGCGCACCACGGCGCTGGTCCTGGCGGCCCTCCCGGCGGTGGGTCTCGTCATGGCGTCCGCCCTGGGCGGGCGTCCACTCGTCTTCCTCCTCACCACACCGGCCGGCCTGACCTGCTTCGCCGGGGGTCTGGCCCTCGATCTCCTCGGACTCTGGTGGACGCACCGCATGGTAAGCGCGGTGCACGCCGTCCTGGAGCCGGAGTGACCCCCGCACCGGCCGGAAGCACCGGACCGTCGCGACACCGTGCTCGGGACTCGAGACCGAGCGACGAGAGGAGGGGGCGTGGCCGCCACCCTGCCACTCCGGGGAACGGTCCACCGCGCTCGGTATCCGCCGATGCCGATGCGAACCGGGAGCGCTCGCATTCGCGGCTCTTGGCCGGGTTCTCGCCGACGGCGACCCGAGTATCCACGCGGCACGTCGCGTCCGACCGCCCGGGCAAGGGAGCGGTGCATCGCCCCCGATCACCAGATGCGAAGGCTGAATCGCCTGCCGAGCGATCCCCCGAACCGAACCTGTGGGGCGGCGCTCCCCCAACTCATCGACACACCACGACGGCCCCGGAGACCTTCCCCGACCTGATCGGGATTCGTTCACTGGCGAACAGCACCAGGGGCCGCGCAGCGGGAGGAGACACATGTTGTGCCGCCGTGGTCCATTCGAACACCAGGAACGCGAGATGACGGCGATGGCCATTTCGACCGGGTTCCGCACCGATGCGGCCCGTCGGCCGCTCCCCCGACCGGAGCGTCCGCCGACCGTACGCCGGGTCGGCTCCCCGCGAGGCGGTGCCCGAACCGGCCCGGGGTCCGTGCCGCCCAGGCCTCACCGGGCCACAGGGCCGACGTCCATCGACATCCGCAGCACCGCGCCCCACCGCTCGGCCCCCGGAACCCGGCACTCGCCGCGCGTCAGCCGACGGTCCACCACGTCGCCGACCGCACCGCCGCTCAGCGTGTCCGCCGGTCGGCGATCCGTCCCCGGAACCGCGCTCCGGGACTTCGGGGCCTGCACCACTGCGCTAGGCGACGCACGCCCCGGGCCGGGTGGGTGGCCCGCCGCGGCAAGTGCGGGCAGCGGGAGCACGTCATGACCGGCCTGCCGGCGACTCTCACCGTGGTCTGTGCCGCCGTGGCCGGTTGGCTGCTCGCCGGGGGCGGCCGCTCACCCGCCGAGTACCGGCTCGCCGCGTTGCTGGAGTCCCCCGCGCCCGCGCCCGCGTCCGGACGCGGACCGTGGCGGGCCGGCCCTTGTGCGGCCGTCCTCGTCGCGGCCGCGCCGGTGGCGACGGCCTGCCTAGTGCTGGGGCCGGTGCTCGGGCTCCTGGCCGGTTCGGCCGTCGGAATCGCCATCTGGTGGCGGCTACGGCGCGGCGACACCGCCGTGGTTCGGCGTCGGCGGAGCCGGATCACCGCGGCGCTGCCGGTGGCGGTGGATCTGCTGACGGCGACGTTGCGGGCGGGCGCGACCATGACGGACGCGTTGGACGCCGTCGCGGCGGCGGTGGGCGGACCGCTCGCTGCCGAACTGGCCGCGGTCGCCGATCGGCTGCGGCTGGGCGCCGATGCCGCCGAAGCCTGGCGGGACGTCCGGGATCCGCCGGCGCTGGCATCGCTCGCGCGCGCCCTGGCACGGGCGGCGCGTACCGGCGCGCCGGTGGCCGGTCTGCTGGATCGGCACTCCGCCGAGTGCCGCCGTGCCGCCCGGGCGAACGCCGTCGCCCGATCCCAGCGCACCGGTGTGCTCGTGGTGCTGCCACTCGGGCTGTGCTTCCTGCCGGCCTTCGTGCTGATCGGCGTCGTTCCCCTGGCGGCCGGCCTCGTCGATGGGTCAGCGATGCCCTGATGCCCGGTTCGGCGCCTCGGGCGGCTTCCGCGGGGCGTCGGGTGCGACGCTCAGTGCTGCCCGGCGCGCGCGAGTGTTCCCAGGTGGCTGTGCCAGCGGATCGAGACGTCAGCTGGACGCTGAGCAACCGTCCCGGGCCGGGGCGCCACGCCGCACGGTCTCAGGAAGGGCCTTGGGCGACCGGTCAGCGGGCCCGCGCACGCATTGCCGTGTCCGGCACAACCTGCGGCGCGCCACCTCACATCTCATCGCATTGTGGACGCGACTCACACCAGCTTGTAGATAACTCGGCGAGTTATCCACAAGCCAGAAATTCGGCTTTCCGCACGTGCCGGCGGATCAGCACTCTGGAGGGGCAGGCCGGGCGCCTTGCCCCTGATCCGGCCGCGTCACGAAGGAGGCTGCTGTGTCCCCCTTGTCCCGTGTCCGCTCATTCCGTGTCCTCTTGTCCCGAGCCCCGCTCGTGATCGCCGAACGCCTCCACCGCATCCGGCGGGCGGCCCGCGGGCGTGGCGAAAACGGCATGTCCACGGCCGAGTATGCGCTCGGAACGGTAGCCGCCTGCGCTTTCGCTGCCGTTCTGTACGTCATCCTGACCAGTTCCCAGGTCCGGGACACGCTCACCGGCATGGTGACCAACGCTCTCCAGGTCGGGGGGTGAGCCGCCGTGCCGTGCGGTGGATCGCCATTCGTTCCCGGAGGGACCGCGGCATGGTCACCGCGGAGATCGCCGTCGCGCTTCCCGGGCTCTGCCTGCTGCTGGGCGTGGCGCTCGCGGCGGTCGGAGCCGCGGCGGCCCAGGTCGCCTGTGTCGACGCGGCACGGACCGGTGCCCGTGCTGCCGCGCGCGGGGACGATGCCGGCGCCGTGCGGCGGCTCGTCGCCGGGATCGCGCCGCCGGGGGCCGATGTGGAGGTCGCCGATGACGGGGCGTTCGCCCGGGTCACCGTCCGGGTCACCGTGCCCCTCGTCCCCGGCGCGCCGGTTTCCGTCCCCGTCCGGGGGACGGCGGCGACCCCGGTGGAGCCGACCGGCGCGGCGGCACTGTGAGGGCCGGGCGGCGGTACGCGAGCCCGGGCGGCCGGATCGGGGAGCCGGCATGGTGTGGCTTCTCGCGCTGTGCGTCCTGGTCTGGTTCGCCACGGCCGCCGTCGTGCTCGTGGGCGGTGCTCGGGCCGAACGGCATCGTGCGGCGGGGGCCGCCGATCTCGCGGCGCTGGCGGGCGCCCGCCAGGCGGTGCACGGCGGGGAGCGTGCCTGCGCCGCGGCACGCACCGTGGCGGCGGCGAACGGGGCCGTCCTGACGGAGTGCCGGCTGTCGGGGCTGGTCGTCGAGGTTCGCGTCGAGAGCCGTGGTGGCGGACGGCCCGGCTGGGGCGCCGCCGCCCGCGCGCGTGCGGGGCCGGCCGCCCACGTTCCCGGCCCCTAGGCCGCGGCGCCGGAGCCCGATGCCATCCCACCGCTGTCCGACATCATCAGTACGAGGTTGGAGAACGCGATGACAGCGCCACCCGCACGCCCACCGCTCCGTCGCCGTGGGCCGTCACGCATCTGGCTGGCAGCCGGGGCGACACTGTTCTGCTCCGCCTTCTCACTGCCGGACGTCGGCCGGGTGTCGTTCGAGGCCGAAGGCGTGGAGCTGCGGTCGGTCGACGGCACCCGGTTGGTGGTCGGCAGGGATTCCGCCCGGGTCGAGGTTCCGCGGCCGGCCGGCGCACCGGGCAACGCGGCCGCCGCCCCCGGCTCGCCACGGCCGGCCTCCGCCGCACCGCCCGCCGACCCGGAGCCCCGTGCGCCCGGTCCCGGGGCTCCCACCGAGGCCCGTGGCCGGCCGGACTCCACGCCGGTGACTCCCACGAGCGACCGACCGTCGTCCGGCGGATCCACAGCGGGAACGGCACCCGCTTCCAGCCCCAGAGCCGAGCCCTCGCCGTTCACGGCCGTCGAGCCGGTGCAGGCGCGGTACGAATACGCACCGGCGGGCGGCCCGGCCGCCCGGCACCGGTTCGCGTGGGCGGTCTCAGCCTGGCTGCTGGCGCTGCTGGCGGCGGCCACCCTGGCACTGCGACTCACCATCGGCTGGCCGCGGTTCCCGCCGAGATACCGCGGGCGCCGCCGAGTCCGGGGGCGGTGATGGCGGGCGTCCATAGGGCCACGGCCGGGCGCGGAGAGCGCGGCGGGCCGTCCGCACCGCGCGGCATCGGCAGGCGGTCATGCGCTGTTCGGCGGATTCCCCGGCCGGGACGGAGGTTACTTCGGAACCGGCTTCGCGCACAGCGCCATCGCCGGAGCGGCGTAAATGGATCCCGACAATGCCGCCGGGAAGAACTGAAATGAATTCACTGCCGCCGGCCGGTCTCCCGGCCAGCGGCAGTGGGCCCGCTATCGGCGAGCCGTGATCACGTCACCGCAGAAACGACACGTGGCTGTTCGCTCACGCTGCCTCGGGCAGCTCCTTCCATCAGGAATGTAGTCATGACATCCACCAGGTCCACTCGGACACGGGATCGCGCCATCCATTTCGGTTTCCTTGAGGGAGGGGCCGCGCCCGCCCCTCCGCGGACACGACCAGACGTGCGGCGTCGTCCCCTGGAGAACTGTCGGCCAGGATCACCTGACGACGACGCCGGCCGCGGATTCGCGTTTTCGGGGGCCGCGAACCACGGCACGAATACCGCGTACACCGGCAACGACCAGGCCCGCGGCAGGGAGAGGTGGTGGCCACGAACATTCGGGGGGAATGGCCGTGGTAACGCCGTTCGGAGGTGTGGCCGCACCTCGGAAGGGCGGATTCAGAATGCGCCGCTTCTCGCGGGGTCGACGCGGTGTGTGACACGGACGACGACCGCACGGGAGCCGATGGCGCCGGACATACGGATAACGAATCACCAGGTAGGAGCCCACCGAAACGGCATTCCATCCGATACCCGGTCTCGAATCGGGCCCGCGGACGCGATCACGGATCGCCGCCGTCGACCCGGGAAATCGGCGGATGGAGGCCGACGGTGGCCGCCGATACCGGAACTCCGGATCTGCGAAATGGTGACCGGCGAAGATCGTCCGCGTCGACGGCCGAGGGTTTCCCCTCACCTGCGAAGCGTCGAATGGCCGACCGGCACCTTCCTGCCGTGGCCGCAGGTTTATTCCCGGACCGCGCGAAGTCTAATCACACCGACCAAGAAATTCCGTGCGGAATTTCGCCGTCCCTCGATCGGGGAAACAAAGCGGACGCCCGGCCGACGCACTTCAAGATCGCCGAATTGGGCGACATACCGCTGCGACCACGGCATTCCGCCGGCCGACCGGCCGGTTGCGTCAGGCCATCCCGGCCGCAATGCGGCATATTCCGCCGAACGCCGTGCGGTCGGAACCCGTAGCGTTTCGGCGGTGCGACGATTCCCGTGCCACGGTCCGGCCGATACGCCGTCGCGGGTTTGCGGTCCGCCGTTCCCGCACCACCGGATCCGCGCACGGCGATGGGAGGCCGACCTCGATCGCCGCGACCGAACGGCTGTTCCCGACGAAATGCTGCATCACTCATCGGCGCGATCACGGGAATTCGACGCGGACGCCGGCCTCCGCCGTCCGGTCCACGGGCGGCGGACCGGACGGGCGCGGCGCCCGCCGGCCTGCCGATCCACCGCCGGCCCAACGCGGTCAGCGCCCCGCCACGGCACGTCCCAGAGCTTCGTCGAGCAGCCGGACCGCGCCGGACTTGCTCAGCGGATCGTTGCCGTTTCCGCACTTGGGCGACTGGATGCACGAGGGACACCCGTCGGTGCACTCGCACGTGGCGATGGCCGCCCGGGTGGCGGTGAGCCATTCCCGCGCGGCGGCGAACCCCCGTTCGGCGAACCCGGCGCCCCCCTCGTGCCCGTCGTACACGAAGACGGTGAGCAGGCCCGTGTCGGCGTGCAGCGCCGTGGAGACGCCCCCGATATCCCACCGGTCACAGGTGGCGAACAGCGGAAGCAGGCCGATGGACGCGTGCTCGGCGGCGTGCGCCGCGCCGCGCAATTCGACGCCCTCGGCGCGCAGCCGCTGCTCCGCCTCCGTGGAGACCGTCCACCACACCGCCCGGGATCGCAACGTGCGCTCCGGCAGGTCGAGCGGCTGCTCGCCCAGCACCGACCCGGTCCGCACGTCCCGCTTCAGATACCCCACCACCTGGCGGGCGACCCGCACGTCGCCGAAGCACACCGCGGTGTCGCCCCACCGCTGCTCCCGGAGCGTGGACAGGATCTCGATCTCCGTGACGTCGCGCGCCCACGTGCTGTACTCGGGGTTCGCGCCGTGCACCAGTGCCACCCCGTCGTCGAGGTCCAGCCGCTCCACCACGTAGCTCAGCCCCTGGTGCAGGTACACCGCGCCATCGTGCACCGCCCCGTGCGCCGCCGCCTCGTCGACCGTGCCGAGCAGCTGGCCGCTCTCCGCGTCGACGATCTGCACCGGCGGCCCGCCCGCGCCACGGATGTCGGCGAGATCGCACGCCCGGTCGCGGCGGGTCCAGAACCAGCCGCGCGGCCGCCGCCGCAGCATGCCACGGTCGACGAGGTCGGCCAGGACCGGCTCCGCGGCCGGGCCGAACACCTCCAGATCGCCCTCCGTGAGCGGAATCTCCTCGGCCGCCGCGCACAGGTGCGGTCCGAGCACGTACGGGTTGTCCGGGTCCAGCACCGTCGACTCCACCGGCCGGCCGAACACGGCCTCGGGGTGGTGCACCAGATAGGTGTCCAGCGGGTCGTCGCGCGCGATGAACACGGCGAGCGCGTCCTCTCCTCGCCGCCCGGCCCGCCCGGCCTGCTGCCAGAGTGCGGCGAGCGTTCCCGGCCACCCGGTCAGGAGCACGGCGTCGAGCCCGGTGATGTCCACTCCCAGTTCCAGGGCGTTCGTGCTCGCCAGCCCCAGCAGCTCACCGGAGCGCAGCGCGTCCTCCAGACCGCGGCGGTCGGCGGCGAGGTAACCCGCTCGGTAGGCGGCCACCCGCCGGGCGAGATCGTGCTCCCTGGCCTCGCTCAGCGCCCGCTGCGCCGAGATCGCGACCACCTCCGCCCCCTGCCGCGAGCGGACGAACGCCAGTGTGCGCACACCTTCCCGCGCCAGTTCCGCCATCAGGTCCGCGGCCTCGGCGGTGGCGGTGCGCCGGACCGGCGCGCCCCTCTCACCGGCCTGCCCGGTGAGTTCGGGCTCCACGAGCGCGAAGCTGAGCGCCGCCCGGGGCGCGGCGTCGTCGGTCACCGCCCGCACCGGCAGGCCGGTGAGCCGCCGCGCGGTCTCTTCCGGCGCCGCGGCCGTGGCCGAGGCCAGGACGAAGGTGGGCTCGCTCCGGTAGCGCGCGCAGACCCGCCGCAGCCGCCGCAGAATCTGGGCCACGTGCGAGCCGAACACGCCGCGGTACCGGTGCGCCTCATCGACGACCACATAGCGCAGCCGCCGCAGGAACCCGGCCCACGCGGCGTGCCGGCCGAGGATCCCGCGGTGCAGCATGTCGGGGTTGGTGAGGACGTAGTTGGCGTGCGCGCGTACCCACGCGCGCGTCTCTCCGGGAGTGTCGCCGTCGTAGGCGGCGGCGCGCATCCCGGGCGGGGCCAATTCCTCCAGCGCGCGCAACTGGTCGGCGGCCAGCGCCTTGGTGGGCGACAGGTACAGCACGGTGCCGCCGCCCTCGACCGCGGCGGCCGCCGGCAGCAGGAAGGCGAGCGACTTCCCGGAGGCGGTGCCGGTGGCTATGATCACATTGCTGCCGGCGTGGGCGAGCTCGGCCGCGGCCACCTGATGCGCCCACGGCGCCGCGACTCCCGCTTCGGCGAGGCGTTCCACCAGGGAGGGTGATGTCCAACCTGGCCAGTCTTCGGTCAGTCCGCGCCCACCGGGCACGCGATGCACGTGTGTCAGCCTGGACGGGCGGGTATGGTCACGCCACAACCGCTGAAGCGTTGCCTCCCACCGGCTCATCCCGACCCCCCTCGGCGGACCCCGGGTGGCACCGACCCGGACCGGCAGCCGCCTGGCTACCGGTTTCAGTGTGGCATCTCGGGGAACAGTCGCGCGGTGGCGTGGTTTTCTTGTGCGTAGCAGACAGATGCAACGGCCGGGCGTGGTTGAATGCCGCCCTGTGGGGTAACGCCCGGCAGAGATCACTCGCGGTTTTTACTCGCGGTTCGGCGCTGGAGGACTAGTGGACCTGAAGCTTGATCACTACAGCGAAGACGACACTGAGATCGTCGTCGTTGAAGGTGAGATCGATGTCTATACCGCGCCTCGGCTGCGTGAGCTGTTGATCGACCTGGTGAACAAGGGCAACTTCCACCTCGTCGTCAACATGGAGAAGGTGGAGTTCCTCGACTCCACCGGGCTCGGCGTACTCGTCGGCGGCCTCAAGCGGGTCCGCGCCCACGACGGCACGCTCGACCTCGTCTGCACCCAGGAGCGGATCCTCAAGATCTTCCGGATCACCGGCCTGACCAAGGTGTTCGGGATCTACGACTCGGTGCAGGAAGCCATCGAGAAGCGTAAGTCGAAGTAGTTACGTAACGAGCGAGCGATGGCAATCGTCCAGCTGACGATCAGCGCGCTGCCCGCGCACGTGCGCACCGCCCGGCTCATGGCCACGGCCGTGGCCCGGCGGGCGGGCATCTCGGAACAGGCCCTCGACGAGGTTCGTCTGGCGGTCGGTGAGGCGTGCTCGCGCGCGGTGGAGGCGCACCGCGTGCACTGCCCTGACCAGCCGATCCAGCTCGAACTCATCGACGACGCCGGTCCCCGGGCGCGCTCGGCCGACCGGCCGCAGAGCGCGGTGCCGACCCAGGTCAACGGCAGCGGCAGCGGCCGGTTCGAGGTCGTCGTCACCGACCGGGCACCGGCGAAGGAGTCCGCGCCCGACCCCATGCTGGACCCGTACGTACCGGGCGGGGTCAGCGCCTACCTCGGCATCGCCACGCCTCCGGGCGGGGTGTCGGGGCTCTCGCCGGATGTCGGCCTGGCCGTGATCGTCGGCCTGGCCGACGAGGTCAGCATCGAGCCGCACGGTGACGGCACCGTGGTCCGCATGAGCTGGCCACTGAGGGGAAGAGGCGACGCGGCGCCGGAGCGCGACCGAACCGCCAGGTGACCCCCGCCCTTGCACAAGGGATCCATCGACCGGCAGCGGTATGACGGGTGTGCCGGGCACGGACGTCGTGCCCGGCACACCCGTTCCGCGTGCGCGGCGGCCCCGGCACCACACGGCTCCGGAGCCGGCCGGACGCCGTACCGCTGCTCGGCGAGTGCGGCACGTATGCGGGCGTGGGCGGCGATCGGCGGGACGCCTCAAGGGTGCGAGGCGAGAGCGCCGAGCGGGTCGTCCCACACGCGCACACCGTGGCCGCGCGCCGGCGGGGACGACCTCAACGCCACGGGCGCCACCCGGGGCCGAGGACCGGCACCACCGGCGGCCCCGGCGCCGAACACACCGGCCGCCACCGCTCCGCCTGAGCCGCGGCCCCGGCCCGGAGGCCGCCATTCGCCGACGCCGCCTGTCCGGTCACCCCCGCCTACGTAAGGCTTATGCTCTCGCCATGACGATTACCCCGGCGAGAGGGTAAGCGGTGCGCATACCGTTCGGCGATTACCCGCGGGGCGCGCACGTGGCGACCGCTCTGGTCAGCACCTCTCCCGTGGTCCGGCGCCGCACCGGCGAGGCCCTGCCGGACCCCGTCGCGCTGGCGCGGTTCCTCGCCGAGCACGGCGTCCACCCTGACGCTCTGGCCGGTGGCCGCCCGCCCACCGGCACCGACCTGGACCAGACATACGCGCTGCGCCGGGAGATCCGCGACATTCTCGCGTCCGGTACCGAGGAGGAGGCCGTCGCCGGGGCGAACGCGCTCGTCACGCGCGCGGGAACCGGACCGGTCCTGGCACCGGACGCCGACGGCGGCTGGCGGTGGTGCGTGACGACGGCGCCCGGCGCGACCCTCGCCGACGAACTGGCCGTATTCACCGGTACCGGCCTGCTCGGCGTGCTCCGCGCCCTGGGCCATGACCGGTTCCGGCGCTGCGCCTCGCCGGTGTGCGACGGATTGTTCGCCGACACCAGCCGGGCCGGCCGCCGCCGCTACTGCATGCCCGAACGGTGCGGCAACCGGGTCAACGTCGCCAACCACCGGGCTCGCCGGACGCGGACCGGCCGGTAGGGCCGGGGGCGCCCGGACCGGGACAGGGCCCGATCAGGGCGCGGACCGCCCGGCCGTCAATCGCACTGCTGGGTGGACACCGGCTGGGTCGCCGTACGGCCCGCCTCGGCGTTCGCCGCGACCTCCCGGGCGGTCAGCACGTACCCGGTGTCCTGGTCGTTGGTGGCCGCCGCGAACACGACGCCGTAGACGGTGCCGTCCGGGGACAGCAGCGGTCCGCCGGAGTTGCCCGGCTGCACCACCGCGCGCACCTGGTAGATCTCGCGGGTGACCTGCTGGGAGTGGTAGAAGTCCGGTCCGCGCGCGGTCTGCTCGGCGCGGATGCGGGCCGGGACCACGGTGAAGCCCTGGTTGCGCGGGTATCCGGCCACCACGGCGTCGTCGCCCTTGGCCGCCTCCTCCTCGAAGCTCAGCGGCGTCAGCCGCAGTCCGGGAACCTCCAGGACCGCGAGGTCCTGCTGCGGGTCGTAGAGGACCACCGTGGCCGCGAGCTGCTGACCCGAGCGGGTCGTCACCTGCAGTTCGTCGCGCACCCCGGCGACGACGTGCGCGTTGGTCATCACGCGTTCGGGTGCGTAGACGAAACCGGTGCCCTCGACCCTGCGCTGGCAGGACGGCGCGGTGCCCAGGACCCTGACCACGCTCTGGCTCGCGTCGCGCAGCTCCTGAGTGTTCAGCACGGCGGGGTCGGGCGGCGCGACCTCGGCCGGCTCGCCCGAGCCGAGGCCGCTGAAGACCTGCGGGAACGCGCTCTGGTCCACGATGCGCCGGAACTTGGAGAACCACAGGTAGGCGGCATCCGGCATGGCGGAGTCCACGGCCTGCAGCACCCGGGAGTTCTGCACCTGGGAGTTGATCACCGGGATCGCCGAGTTGGCCACCGCGCTGCCGATCAGCCACGCCACCAGCAGCACGGACAGGCCGCTGACGAGCGCGCCGCCCATGGCGTCCAGCACCCGCGCGGAGTTCCACGTGACGCGGTTGCGCACCAGCGCACCGATGTAGGAGGCGACGAACTGTCCCATGGCCGCGGCGAGGAACACCACGGCGATGGCGATCAGCGCCTGCTGACCGGGCTGGTCCACGATCGCCTGGATCAACGGCGGGGTGCCGAGCGCGGCGAGGACCCCGCCACCGATGAATCCGGCGAAGCTCAGTACCCCGACGATGAAGCCCTGACGGTAGCCGGACAGCGCGAAGACCACGACGAGCACGATCAGGACCGCGTCCAGCACTTCGCCTCCCATCAGCGTCACGGTACCCCGGCACCCGGCGCTCCCGGCGGAAGCGCGTCGAGCGGGACCGCGGCGGCCCCGTTCAGCCACGGCCGCTCCCAGCCGCCCAGCACGAGCAGCTGGTTGAGTATCCCGGCTGTGAAGCCCCAGACCAACATGCCGCGCACGCGGAAGGCCGGGCCGATCTTGCCGCTCGGGTGCCGGACGCGCACCCGGTTGGCGGGATCCGCCAGCTCACGCACGGGCACCCGTGCCACCGCCGCGACCTCGCCGATGTCGGTCGGCCGGACCTCGCTCGGCTCGTGCCACCAGCCCAGGACCGGGGTGACCCGGAAGCCGCTGTGGGAGATGTACAGCTCGGGCAGGACGTCGAGCACGGTCACGCCCGCGGGGTCGAGGCCGGTCTCTTCCGCGGCCTCGCGCAGGGCGCAGTCCACCGGGCCGTCGTCGTCGGGGTCGATGGCGCCTCCGGGGAAGGCGGGCTGGCCCGGGTGCCGCCGCAGTCCGGTGCTGCGCTGGATCAGCAGCACGTCCGGCCCGTCGGCAGTCTCGCCGAACAGCACGAGGACCGCCGACCTGCGCCCGCCGTTCTCCGGCGGGCGCAGGGCCCGGTGGACGGGCATCCGGCGGGCTGCTCGGCCGAGCGCGATCAGCCATTCCGGGGTGCCGGTGTCCGGCCCGCCCGTCACGAGAAGGGCCCGTTCCGGACCAGCTTGCGGGCGGTCTCCGCATCCGTGGGCCCCTCGCCGTAGGAGGGGCACCAGCGGGCGAGCGCGCAGGCGCCGCAGGCCGGCCGGCGCGCGTGGCAGATGCGCCGGCCGTGCCAGATCATGCGGTGGGAGAGCATGGTCCAGTCCTTGGGCGGGAAGAGGTCGGCGATGGCGTGCTCCACCTTCACCGGGTCGCTCGCCGACGTCCAGCGGAAGCGCCGCGCCAGCCGGCCGAAGTGCGTGTCGACCGTGATGCCCGGGACGCCGAAGGCGTTTCCGAGCACGACGTTGGCCGTCTTACGGCCGACCCCGGGCAGCGACACCAGGTCGGCCTGGCTCGCCGGCACCTCGCCGCCGAAGCGGGCGCACAGCTCCTGGCCGAGTCCGATGATGTTGCCGGCCTTGGCGCGGAAGAAGCCGGTGGGGCGGATGATCTCCTCCAGTTCCGTGCGGTCGGCGGCCGCGTAGTCGGCGGCGGCCGGGTACCGGGCGAACAGGACGGGGGTCACCGCGTTGACCCGCCGGTCGGTGCACTGGGCGGACAGGATGGTGGCGACCAGGAGCTCCAGCGGGGTGGTGAAATCAAGCTCACAGTGTGCGTTGGGATACATCTCGGCGAGTTCCCGGTTCATCCGTCGGGCGCGCCGTACCAGGGCGAGCCGCGACTCACCGGTCACGGTGCCGGGAGCGCCGGAAACTGCGGGTCGGTCGGCGGTTACGGAGGAGGTCGAGGTTGCACGGGACACCCCCAAAGCCTACGTATCCCTGCCCCGCCGGGTCCCGCCCCCCACGGCGTGACCTCGGGCTGGAACCGGCGAGATTATGTCCGCATTGTCAGGCATCGACGCGGCGCAGCAGAAAAGCCCCGTTGATGCAACTAAGATCAAGACACTGACGTCGGCGACGGCGAGCGCGATTTCACCCGGTCGACAAGCCGAGGTAACGACCTGGTTTCACAGCAGGGTGCGATATGCGTCACACTGTTGACGGTCAGGTTGCGAGGAGGAAGCGGTGGACGAGACCAACGACGTGCTGAGCAGGGCTCCTCTGTTCGAGGCCCTGGACGAGGAGGGCGCCGGCGCTCTGCGCAGCTCGATCAGCGAGGTACGCCTGGGGCGCGGGCAGACGCTCTTCTCCGAGGGCGACGAGGGCGACCGGCTCTACGTGATTCTCAGCGGGAAGGTGAAGCTCACCCGCACGGCCGTGGACGGTCGCGAGAACCTGCTGATGGTGCTCGGCCCCGGCGAGATGTTCGGCGAGCTGTCGCTGTTCGACCCGCGTCCGCGCACGGCCAGCGCCATCGCCGTGACCGACGCCGTGCTGGCCGGTCTCGGCCACGACGACCTCCGGCCGTTCATCTCCAGCCAGCCCGAGGTGGCGGTCCACCTCCTCAAGGCGCTCGCCGCCCGGCTGCGCCGTACGAACGACGTGATGGCCGACCTCGTCTTCACCGACGTTCCCGGCCGGGTCGCCAAGGCCCTGCTCGACCTCGCCGAACGTTTCGGCAAGGAGGGCGACGATGGCCTGCACGTCCACCACGACCTGACCCAGGAGGAGCTCGCCCAGCTCGTGGGCGCCTCCCGGGAGACCGTGAACAAGGCGCTCGCCGAATTCGCGTTGCGCGGGTGGCTGCGCATCGAGGCCAAGGCCGTCGTGCTGCTCGACATCGAGCGGATGCGCCGCCGCGCCCGCTGAACGACGGCCCGCGGAGGTCCCACCGCACCGACCGAGCCCGGCTCTGCCGGGCTCGTCGTCGTTTCCGGGCCCCTAAGCCGGCCGGCGGCGAGATCGCTGGTGGGGGTGGCGTGTCCTGTCGAGGGGGCGTCAGCGATCAGTGACCGTTTCCGGGGCGCCGATGAGCCGGTTTGCGGGATCACGGCGTTAAGGGCCCGGATCCGCTGACGGGTGCGTGCCCATGACCCGTCCCGGATGCGGTCAAGGCCGAGCCGGTTCGTCAGCGTCCAGACGACCGCCTCGATGCGCCGGCGCGGCCGGCCGGGGAACGTTTCCGAGCCGGGCACGTCGGCGCGGACCGGATGGATGCGGAAGGCCAGGGCAGGCGTGGTGGGACCTGTCCGTTCGGGCCCCGGCGAGCTCGCCGGGGCCGGAACGGTCGACTAGGGGAGGAGGTCCGGCGGGACCTCACCGCGCCGGACCAGGTAGCGAAGCTGCGCCCGCACCGACGCCTCGGCGGCGGGCCGTACGGCCGCGTCGATCTCGGCGTACACCTGGGCGACGACCTCGGCCGGCGTCTCGGCGCCCGCCTTGACGGCCGCGATGATCTGGGCGAGCCGCTCCGTCCGATGGTCGAGGTAACGGGTGAGCACGCTGAGCGGTTCGGTCACGATGGGGCCGTGGCCGGGCAGCAGCGCGCGGACGCCGGTTTCGCGCGCCAGGTCGCGCAGCCGGGTGAGCGAATCCAGGTAGTCGCCCAGCCCGTCGGGGTCCGACAGCACCGTCGTCCCCCGGCCGAGGACGGTGTCCCCGGTGAGCAGGACGTCGTCGTCGGGCACGTGGAAGCAGACCGAGTCGGCGGTGTGGCCGGGCGTGGCCACGACCCGCAGCTCAAGGCCGTCCACGTCGATCACCTCGCCGTCGGCCAGCCCGTCGCCGCTGATCCGCTGCCCGGGGTCGACCGCCCGCACCGGTGCGCCGGTCAGCTCGGAGAAATACCGCCCGCCCTCGGAGTGGTCGGCGTGCGCGTGCGTCAGCAGCACGACCACCACCTGGGCGCCCTGCTCCTGCGCGGTGCGCGCCACCCGTTCGAGGTGCCGCTCGTCGTTCGGCCCCGGGTCGACCACGGCCACGCCGCGCGAGCCGGGTTCCCGCAGCATCCAGGTGTTGGTGCCGTCCAGGGTCATCGGGCCGGGGTTGGGGCACAGGAGGCAGCTCGCGCGCAGGGTTCCGGAACCGTCGATCCTCATCGCACCTCACTCGATCGCGACGTTTCTCGTACGCGGGGTACCCAACGGGTATCACACCGGGTCGTCGACACCCTCCGGCAGGACCAGCCGAATCCGCCCGTCCTCCTCCCGCGCCCGCGGCTCGACGGGGACGATCTCGCGCTCCGCCGCGAGCACCGCGTCCGGTGACTTGTGGCGAGCGAGTTCGCCGAGGGTGACGGCGGTCGGCGGCAGCATCGCCATCTCCCCGCGCCGCCAGGCGGCCACGGCGTCGGCGGGCCGCGCCCAGAGCACCTGGTCGGCCTCCCCGCCCACGTCGCGGGTCAGCTGGCCCTCCGGCAGCACGGCGGCGAAGAACCGGGTGTCGTACCGTCGTGGCTCGACCACCGGGGTGATCCAGCGGGCCCAGGGGCGCAGCAGGTCGGAGCGCAGCACCAGGTCCCGCCGGTCGAGGAACTCCACGAACGGCAGCGAACGGTCGATCAGGGCCAGCCGGTCGGCCTCCCAGTCGTCGCCACGGGTGTCGGCGACGACCCGGCCGTCCGGTGTCCCGGCGAGGAGCACCCCCGACTCCTCGAACGTCTCGCGCACCGCCGCGCACACCAGTGCCCGGGCGAGCGGCTCCGGGGCGGCCAGCCGCCGGCCCCACTCGGCCGGCGCGGGACCGGCCCAGCGGACGGCCGCGCCCAGCGGTTCGGCGTCCCGGGGATCCACCCCGCCGCCCGGGAACACGTGCATGCCGGGGGCGAACGCCATGGACCGGGTGCGGCGCAGCAGGTACACCTCGATGCCGGTCCCGGCCGGGCGCACCAGCATGACCGTGGCGGCCGGGCGGGGGGTCACCGGCTGTTCCCGGCCGGCGAGTACGGCGCGGCCCCACTCCGCCGCGCCCGCGGGCAGGGGATGGTCGCTGGTCATGGGCGTCGGCCTCCCGGCAACGCGCGGTCCGGGCGCCGGACCGCCGTTCGGCGGTCGGCGCTCCGGAGCGGCTGGGCTGTCCCTGTCGCGCGACAGGGCCTACTCGACCTCGACGATGATCTCGACCTCGACCGGGGCGTTCAGCGGCAGCACGGCCATGCCCACCGCGCTGCGGGCGTGCCGGCCGGCGTCGCCGAACACCGCGCCGAGCAGTTCACTGGCGCCGTTGATCACCTGGGCCTGGCCGAAGAAACCGGGGTCGCTCGCCACGAAACCGACGACCTTGACCACCCGCCGGACGCGGGACAGCTCCCCGACCTCCGCCTTGACCGCCGCGATCGCGTTCAGCGCGCAGACGGCGGCGAGTTCCTTGGCCCGCTCGGGGGTGACCTCGGCGCCCACCTTGCCGGTGTCGCTGAGGCGGCCGTCGACCAGCGGAACCTGGCCGGAGGTGTAGACGAGGTCGCCGGTCCGCGCGGTGGGGACGTAGGCGGCCACCGGTGTGGGCACCTCGGGGATCGTGAGACCGAGCTCCTTGACGCGTTCCTCGGGCGTGGCCATGGCTTACTTTTCCCGCTTCATGTAGGCGACCAGCTGCTGGTTGCGCGGATCTCCGTCCACCGAGGGGCCGGGAATGACCGAGACGAGCTCCCAGCCGTCCTCGCCCCAGTTGTCCAGAATCTGCTTGGTCGCGTGCGACAACAGCGGCACGGTCGCGTACTCCCACTTCGTCATGTGCGCCACCTTAGTGCTTCGGGCCCCGGAATCCCGCGACGGGCCGGGCCCCGCCACGCCGCCCGGCGACGGGGCCGGGCCTTCGGCGCTCTCCCGGCGCACGCACATAAACTCCGTGAGGTGAGCGCACGTGATCGCGATTGGGACGGCGTCCGCCTCCACGTCGTCACGGGCAAGGGCGGGACGGGCAAGACGACGCTCTCCGCGGCGCTGGCCCTCGCCCTGGCCGCGGAGGGCGGCAAGGTGCTGCTGGTCGAGGTCGAGGGCCGGCAGGGCATCGCGCAGCTGTTCGACTGCCCGCCGTTGCCCTACGAGGAACGCCGCGTGGCCGTGGCGCCGGGTGGCGGCGACGTGCACGCGCTCGCGGTCGACGCCGAGGCGGCGCTGCTGGAGTATCTGGAGATGTTCTACGGCATGCGCATGGCGGGCCAGGCGCTCACCCGGTTCGGGGTGGTCGACTTCGCCACCACCATCGCCCCGGGCATGCGTGACGTGCTGCTCACCGGCAAGGCGACCGAGGCGGTGCGCCGCCGCGTCCGCCGCGACCGCGCCCGGCGCTCGGGGAGCGAGGCGGGCCGGGAGGCGTTCGTCTACGACGCCGTGGTGCTCGACGCGCCGCCCACCGGCCGCGTGGCGCGGTTCCTCAACGTCAACGCCGAGGTCGCCGGCCTCGCCAAAGCCGGCCCCATCCGCAACCACGCCGACCGGGTCATGGAGGTCATCCGCTCGCCCGAGACGGTGGTGCACTTCGTGGCGCTGCTGGAGGAGATGCCGGTCCAGGAGTGCCTCGACGGCATCGAGGAGGTGCGCCGGGTCGGCCTCAACGTCGGCGGGGTGCTCACCAACATGGTGCGTCCCCCGCTGCTCGGCCCGGCGGAGCTGGACGGCGCCGCCCGGGGCGAGGTGGACGTGCCGGCCATCGCGCGCGGGCTGAAGTCGGCCGGCCTGGAGCACGCCGACCGGATGGCGGGTGACCTGAGCCGCGAGATCATCGAGCACGCCCGCCGGCTCCGCCTGGAGGGCGAGGTGCGCGAGCGGCTCGCCGCGGCCGGCCGGCCGCGGTACGAACTGCCGTACCTCTCCGAGGGGGTCGACCTGGCAGGCCTGTACCGGCTGGCCGGGGAACTGCGCGCACAGGGGGCCGCGTGAGCACACCAGAGCCGGAGCCCGGACCCGCCGCGCGGCCGCCGCGCCTGGACACCGACGCGCTGCTGAGCGACCGGCGCACCCGCATCATCGTCTGCTGCGGCTCCGGTGGGGTCGGCAAGACCACGACGGCCGCCGCGCTCGCGTTGCGCGCGGCCGAGATGGGCCGCGACGCGGTCGTCATCACCGTGGACCCCGCCCGCCGCCTGGCGCAGTCGCTCGGGCTGACCGAACTCGACAACACCCCGCGGCTGGTGCCGCTGCCGGAGGCGTCCGGCGCCCCGGACGGCCACGCGACCGGGGCAACGGGCAGCCTGCACGCCATGATGCTGGACATGAAGCGCACCTTCGACGAGATCGTCGAGGCGCACGCCGACCCGGCCCGGGCCGAGCAGATCCTGGCGAACCCCTTCTACCAGTCGCTCTCGTCCAGCTTCTCGGGGACGCAGGAGTACATGGCGATGGAGAAGCTCGGCCAGCTGCGCCGCTCCGACGAGTGGGACCTGATCATCGTGGACACCCCGCCCAGCCGGTCGGCCCTGGACTTCCTCGACGCGCCGCAGCGGCTGGGCAGGTTCCTGGACGGCCGGCTGATCCGTTTCCTTTCGGCCCCCGCCAAGACCGGCGGGCGCGCGTTCCGGCTGCTGGGGGCCGGGGTCGGGATGGTCACCGGAATGGTGAGCAAAGTGGTCGGCGCCCAGTTGCTGACCGACGTCCAGAAGTTCGTGACCGCGTTCGACGCGGTGTTCGGCGGTTTCCAGGAGCGGGCGGCCCAGACCTACCGGCTGCTCCAGACGCCGGGGACCGCGTTCCTGGTGGTGGCGGCGCCCGAGAGCGACGCGATACGGGAGGCGTCCTACTTCGTGGAGCGCCTGGGCGAGGAGCGGATGCCCCTCGCCGGACTGGTGCTGAACCGCACGCACCGCAGCCTGGTGCCACAGTTGTCGGCGGTTCGCGGCCTGGCGGCGGCGGAGGCGCTGGAGGAATCCGGCGACCACCCGCTCGCCGCGTCGGCCCTTCGGCTGCACGCCGAACGCGTGCGTGTGGAGAGCAGAGAACAGCGGCTGCGCGCGTACTTCACCTCGACGCATCCGGCGATCCCGGTGGCGGAGGTGCCCGCTCAGCCGGAGGACGTGCACGATCTCACCGGATTGCGGGAGATCGGCCGGGCACTGGCGGATTCCCGGCGGTCAGCGGGGTGACCTCGAACCGCCGGACGGCATCCGCCCGGCGCCCCCCGGCGCGCGCCGCGGCGCGGTCGGCTGTCAGCCGGCGAGGAGCTCCTGGTCGTCCTCCTCGTTCTCGCGTTCGTACTGTTCCCGGGCGCTCTCCAGCAGTTCGCGCCACGAGGTGACCTCGGGACGCCGCCGCAGCAGGGCTCGCCGCTCGCGTTCGGTCATGCCTCCCCAGACACCGAACTCGATGCGGTTGTCCAGCGCGTCGGCCAGGCACTCGGTGCGAACCGGGCAGCCCCGGCAGATCAGTTTCGCGCGGTTCTGCGCCGCCCCCTGCACGAAGAGCGCGTCAGGGTCGGTTTCTCGACAGACGGCTCGGGCGGTCCAGTCCGTGATCCACATGTGCCCCACTCCCAAGATCAGCATGTGTGTTTTTGTCGGTGCGGCCGACGGGCGCGGTCGTCGGCGAAGCGGCTGACCAGGGAACACGACGTCGAAAATGCGACGAAGCCGGACGGGGGGTCCAGCCTCAACGGGGGATCGATCCTCTCGACGCGCGGCCCTCGGCATCGCCGCTGCTCACGAAACTACGGACCGCGACGCGCGGCCAACAGGCCCCATTAGGCCCATTTCTGATATAGCCCGGCTGGGCCATTGCCTTGTTCAAAACTAGTCATCTCACCCACACGGAGGGTGACGAACGCCTTGTCGTCGGCGATCTCCGGCGTACTCCACGATCATGGAAAGATGGTCCAAGGGGCCCGGGTTATGGTTGGGCCGAAATCCGCGCCACGAGGCCCGGTCTCCTTCCGCTTCCCCTTCGCTGCCGCTCGATTCGTTGTGAGCCACACGTAGTCTGGATGGGTGGGTCAGGGCATATTGCTGCAAAAGATCAGTCAGATGCTGGGCGTGAGCGTCATCGCCGGTGTCCTCATCGCGGCACTGGCGCTGCCCGCGGTCGGCGGCGTCGGCATCACGGCACGCAACGTCGCCACGAGCTTCCTCAACATGCCGAGCGAGCTGGAGACGCCACCGCCACCCCAACGGTCGATCATCTACGACGCCGAGGGCGGCGTGATCGCCGAGATCTACGACCAGAACCGTGAGCTCGTCAAGCTCGACGACATCGCGCCGGTGATGCAGGACGCCATCATCGCCATCGAGGACAGCCGCTTCTACGAGCACGGCGGCATCGACATGACCGGCACGTTCCGCGCGGCGCTGCGCACGATCGGCGGGCACACCCAGGGCGGTTCCTCGCTGACCCAGCAGTACGTCAAGAACGTCCTCATCGAGAGCGCGACCTCCCAGGCCGAGCAGGAGGAGGCGCGCGAGACCACGATCTCCCGCAAGATCCGCGAACTGCGCTACGCCGTCACCCTCGAACAGCGCATGACCAAGGACGAGATCCTGGAGGGCTACCTCAACATCGCCTACTTCGGCGACGGAGCCTACGGGGTGGAGTCCGCGGCGCAGCACTTCTTCAACACCAGCGCGGACGAGCTCACCCTCCCGCAGGCGGCGACCCTGGCCGGCCTGGTGCGCTACCCCTACCTGTACAACCCCCGCTTCAACCCCGACGACGCCCAGGAGCGGCGCGACATCGTGCTGGACCGCATGGTGCAGACCCGGGCGATCACCGCGGAGGAGGCCGAAGAGGCCAAGGCGCAGGATCTGGAACTGGACATCCAGGACCCGAGCAACGGCTGCATGCCGAGCGAGCAGCCGTTCTTCTGCGACTACGTGGTGCAGGAGATCGAGCAGAACGAGCAGTTCGGCGAGACCGAGACGGAACGGGCCCGCTGGCTGCGCACCGCGGGCCTGCAGATCCACACGACGCTCGACCCCGACATGCAGAGCGCCGCGCAGGCCGCGGTGGACAAGTACGTCCCCCGCGAGAACGAATCCCGCAAGGTCGCCGCGGAGGTGCTGATCGAGCCGGGCAGCGGCGAGATTCGGGCCATGGCGCAGAGCCGTAACTACGGGCCGGACGAGAGCAACCTCGGCGAGACCTCCATCAACTTCGCCACCGACTCCGACCGTGGCGGCAGCACGGGCTTCCAGGCCGGATCGACGTTCAAGGCGTTCACCCTGGCCGCGGCGCTGGAGGAGGGGATGGGCTTCGGCACCTCCTTCTCGTCCGGCTCCAGCACCACCATCACGGGGCAGCGCAACTGCGAGGGCGCGCCTCTCGCCCCGTGGACCGTGCGCAACTCCAACGAGAGCAGCGGCGGCACGCACAACATGATCTCGGGCACCCGGGGTTCGGTGAACACCTACTTCGCCGACCTGCAGCGGCGGGTCGGGCTGTGCGACGTCATCAGGATGTCGGAACGGCTGGGCGTGCACCGGGCCGACGGGACGTCGTTCGACAACCCCGCCACCCAGTCGAACAACTCCTTCACGCTGGGCAGCGAGGAGGTGTCCCCGATGACCGTGGCCAACGCCTACGCGGTGTTCGCCTCGGGCGGCATCCGCTGCGAGCCGCAGGCCATCACCAGGATCGAGGACCGGCAGTCCGGCCGGACCATCGAGCTGGAGAACGAGTGCGAGCGCGCCATCGATGAGGACGTCGCGGCCGGCGTCACCTACCTGCTCCAGCAGCCCCTGCGGGGCGGCACCGCCGAGGGGCTGGGAATCGGCCGCCCGGCGGCGGCCAAGACCGGTACCACCGACGGTTCGGCCAGCGCCTGGTTCGCCGGCTACACGCCCAACCTGGCCAGCGCGGTGTTCGTCGGCGACCCGCGGGGCCCGCAGAACCACCCGCTGCGCAACATCACCCTGGGCGGCCGGTACTACGGGGCGGTCTACGGCGGCACGATCCCCGGCCCGATCTGGCAGGAGACCATGCGGGAGGCGGTCGACAAGCTCCCCGAGGAGGACTTCCCGCCGGCGCCGCGCCGGTTCGGCTCCACCTCGGATCCGGCGCCGCGCCGGGACGCCGACGAACGGGAGCAGGCCGCACCGGCCAGCGTCGAGGGCGGCGTGCCCGACGTCGTGGGCCAGCCCCGCGACGCGGCGGTGGCCGCGCTCGAAAGCGCCGGGTACCAGGTGAACGTCGCCCGCAACCCGGTCCGTTCGGACCAGCCCGCGGGGACGGTCGCCGCCGTGAACCCGAACCCGGGCACGCCGCTGCCCGAGGGGGCCACGGTGAACGTCTTCCTGAGCAACGGGAACGGCGGCGGCAACGCCGCGGACGAGCCGGGCGGCGGCTGGCAGATGCCGTTCGATCCCGGGTCGGTCCCGGCCGGGTTCGGCGGACGGCGGGACGACTGAGCCGGACCGCCGCCGGGCGGCGAAGAGACACCGAGGGGCGCGCGACCGCTGGTCGCGCGCCCCTCGCGCGTTCGGAGATCCGGGGCCGGAAACTCCGGCGGCCCGGCGGTGGGTGCCCACGGGCCGCCGGACGCCCGTCGGCGGAAGCCCGGTCCCGGATCTCAGCAGGCGGCAGGACGGCCGGGGAAGGTCACCCGGCGAGCTGGCGGCGGACCTCGGCCGCCACCCGGCCGCCTTCGGCGCGGCCGGCGACCTTCGGGTTGACGATCTTCATGACCTTGCCCATGCCCTTGACATCGTCGGCGCCGGCCTCGGCGATGGCGGCGGCGACCAGCTCGGTCAGCTCGGCGTCGGACAACTGCGCCGGAAGATACTCGGCGAGCACCTCGCCCTCCGCGCGCTCGCCCCGCGCCCGGTCGGCCCGGCCGCCCTTCTCGAACGCCTCGGCGGCCTCGCGGCGCTTCTTGGCCTCGCGGGTGACCAGCCGCACGATGTCGTCGTCGCTCAGCTCGCGGGCGGCGGTGCCGGCGACCTCCTCGTTGGACACGGCGGTCAGCACCATGCGCAGCGTCCTGGTCCGCACGTCGTCCCGCGCCTTCATGGCGGCGGTGAGGTCGGCCTTGAGACGGTCCTTCAAGCCGGACATGGTGATCACTCGCTCCGTTCGTGGTCGTGTTCCGCCACCAGGGCGGCCACCGGTGGATTCTCCCATCCTCCCCCGAGGTGGGCACCGCATTTTCCCGGGCACCGGCCCCGGCGCCGCGGCCGTGCCCGCCCCGTCGCGTCCGGCACCGGGCGGCCGCGCGATCTGAGAGCATGGAGGCGGAGGTGGCGGCAAAGGTGAGCAAGGCGAGACAGGCGCTGCGCGTGGCGGGTCGCGCGGCCGCGATCACGGGCGCGATCGGCGTCGTGGGCATCGGCTACGCGTCGGTGGTGGAACGCAACTGGTTCCGGCTCCGACGGTACGAGATCCCCCTGCTGCCGCCCGGCAGCCCGCGCCTGCGTGTCCTGCACCTGTCCGACGCCCACCTGACCCCTGGCCGCCGGATGCTCATCGACTGGATCCGCGGCCTCGACCGCCACGACCCGGACCTCGTGATCAACACCGGCGACTCCCTCGCCCACCCCGAGGCGGTCGGCCCGTTCATCGACGCCCTCGGCCCCCTGCTGGACCGCCCGGGCGCCTTCGTCTACGGGTCCAACGACCTGTTCTCTCCCCAGCTCAAGAACCCCGCGCGCTACCTGTGGCGCAGCAGCAAGTCCGACTACCGCCGGCGCACCGTCCCGGACCTGCCGTGGCAGGACCTGGGCGCGGCCATGAGCGCGTCGGGGTGGCTGGATCTCAACAACCGCAAGGGCCACGTGAAGGCCGGCGACCTTGACGTCGCCCTGGCCGGCATCCACGACTCGCACATCAAGCTGGACCGCTACGACGAGATCGCCGGCCCCGCCGACCCCGCCGCCGACCTCCGCCTCGGCGTGATGCACTCACCGGAACCCGCCAACCTGGACCGCTTCACCGACGACGGCTACCAGCTCCTCCTGGCCGGCCACACCCACGGCGGCCAGCTCTGCCTCCCGCTGTACGGCACCCTGGTCACCAACTGCGGCATCGACCGCCGCCGGGCCTGGGGCCTCAGCCGCAACCGCACCGCCTGGCTGCACGTCTCCGGCGGCCTCGGCACATCCCCCTACGCCCCGGTCCGCTTCTGCTGCCGCCCAGAGGCGACCCTCCTCGACCTCACCGCCCGCGAGCCCCGAGGTTGATCTCCCACCCGCCAAACCCGTGTGCGGGCACTCTCCGGGTCCGCTAGACTGTTCCTCGTTGCTTCGGGGTGTAGCGCAGCTTGGCAGCGCGCTTCGTTCGGGACGAAGAGGTCGTGGGTTCAAATCCCGCCACCCCGACAGAGCGACCAGGGAGCGTTCTCCTTGGTCAGGGTGGTCACCTAGTAGTACTCGCTACTGGGTGACCATTTTTTTCGTCCCTCATGCACTGATCTGCACTGTCGGCCGTGTGCGCTGAATGTGCAACGCACCCTTCGGATCGGTTCAGCCGACACCCCTGCGACTCCATGCCGCACGGATCTCATTGTGGTTGTCCGGGGCGAGGTGCGGGTACCGCAGCATCGTTCCGTAGTCCTCGTGTCCGAGCGGCCGCTGAATCTCAGGCAGCTCGACGCCGTACTGAACGAGTCATGATGCGGCCGTGAGTCGCTCAAGGCTCGGCACCCGTCTGGGCCAACGTGCGGCCCGCCAGGCCGTGGTCGTCAGTGACCTCGGCCGTCACCATGGCGTGTGGGACCTTGCGGGCCTTGCTGGTTTCGGGCAGCGAGTCGGCCGACCAACTCCGGCGACAAGCCGCGTTTTCGCGAACTCGACGTGGGTTTCTCGATGGGGCCGGTACCTTACCGTCGAGCGAAAGAGCCGGCGATTGCACCAATGTTCCACACACACCTGGCGGTATCTCTCCGCGCTACTTCACGAGTCGGGGTGTTCCACACGCGACCCCACTCATTTTCGAGGGTCCCATAGAAAAATTTGGCCATCTCGTTTCAGAGCGAATCCGGGTCCGGCCGCCCGACCGCGCTGCCGTTCGACGTCGCCTCCGGGTCGCCACCCACCCCTTCCCATGTCCTGAGCAGCGGTCTCAGCAACTCCATACACTTTGGTGAGAGTGCGGTTCGTCCAGTGGCTGATGTGATTTCCTCCGGCGCATTCACCGCAGTGGCCGCCGAACTGGTCTCTGTCGACCAGGTGTTCACATCGCTTGCTGACACGACCGTCTTTCGTGATGCCGATCCGGCCTATCCGCCGCACATATCATGCCATTTTCGGGAAACACGTTGTCCTGCCTGCATAGCGACCTTACTGTAAAAGGTTCGCCACCAGCCGAGGGGAGCAAGGTCAACGTGCCGCGACGCGCTGCGAACGATTCTGATGTCATTGGACAGACCACCGGTCTGCTCGGCTTCCTCAAGGAAGTCGTACAGAGCAGCCATAACCGTCTCCGCGACGACCGCCGCTCACGGGACCGCATATGGCTGGCTAACCTGCCCGCCTCCGTACGGCGCCCGTCAGACCGAGTCGACGGTCTACTGCTCACACTCGACCACGTGCCGCAAATGGCACCGCCGCCCCTGCCGGAGGTGCTGGATGGATGGGTTTCCGCGGAACAGTGCCAGGACGCCGATGGCGGTGATCCGCCGCTCGCGATCGAGGGGCCGGGGCGGGAGCTAGTGCGAGCCGCGGGCGACCGTCAGTGGTGGGAGGAGGCCGAGGACCACACCGTCCGCCGAGAAGATGCGGCCGAAGTGCTGCGGGCCTACGGTCCGTGGCTCGATCGCTGGCGCCGGTGGGCGGAGCGGGAACGTGCGGAGCGATCCCTTCGAGAGCTGTACGAGCAGATCTATCACTGGCACCAGAAGCTGACCCAGCAGGACGACCAGCTCGAACTCGTCCTGGCCACCGGTCTGTTGACATGGAGTGACCCGCGCGGCGACGCTGTCCATCGCCATTTGCTCACCCACCGGGTGGAGACATCGGTGGAGCGCAAGACCGCCCGGCTCACCGTGCGGCTCATGGCCGAAGGCGCGGTGCGGCTTGAGGATCAGGCGTTTCTCGACACCGATGACGGCTGGGCTCCCGAGCGCTCGGCCGCGCTCGCTGAGGAGATCGCTGCCCAGTCGCTCCACCTGCTCGGCACGGCGGCACTGGAGCAGTTGGCCCAGTGGCAGGAGCGGGTGCTGCAGCGTCCGGTCGCGTTCAGCGCCGAGTGGCAACCTCCACACGAGCCGGAAGCGGGCGCACGGCTGACCTACGCTCCGGCCCTGTTGTTGCGTCCACGCGACAGAAACGCCCTGCTGAGCTTCTACGACCAAATCGCGGATCGGGTGGCCTCCGAAAGGCACGCGCCCTTGGGGCTCGCTCAGTTGGTGATGACACTGGGACCGGAGGAGCGCGCGAACTGGGGTGACCGCGAGATTCCGTCCCTCCTCGGGGACGACCCGCTCTTCCCGGGGAAGACCAACGAGCGGCAGCGGAGTGTGCTAAGGCGCCTGGAGCACGACACGGGTGTAGTGGTGCAGGGTCCGCCGGGGACTGGCAAGACCCACACGATCGCCAACCTGGTCTCCGCGCTGCTTGCACAGGGGCAGCGGGTCCTGGTGACCAGTGCCCGCGATCAGGCTCTGACGGTTCTGCGGGACAAACTTCCGTCTGCTGTAAGGGACTTGTGCGTCCTGCTTCTCAGTTCCGCGCGGCAGGACGGGGTGGATGAACTGGAGCGCACGATCAATGCCCTGACTGACCAGGTCGCCGCCAGCGATCCCGAGCAGCTTCAGGATGAGATCCGTCGGCTTTCCGCGCGCCGGGAAGAGGTGCGGGGCAGGATCGGCACGCTCACCGAGCAGGTGATCGCGCTACGAGAAAAGGAGGTCTATCATCACCGAGCGGTCTCGCCCGGATACGCTGGCACCCTCGCTGCCATAGTGCAGCGCGTCCGGGACAACGCCGCGCGTCACTCCTGGATAGGCCTCGTTCCCGATCAAGGATCGACACCCTCCGTTCCCCCGCTGTCTCCGACGCAGGCGGCGGAACTGCTGAGCCTCCTGCGCGACGGAGCGGCTGAGCCGCTCGTGGGTGGCACTCTGCCGGATCCGGACACCCTGCCTTCACCCGAGGATCTGGCCCTGGCCCTCGCGGCCAGCCATATCACCGATGACGGATTGTCCTCCGCAGCCACTGGCATTCGCGATGACCTCGCTCAGCTCGACACTTCCGTCACCGATGAACTGGCCTCGCTCGTCGGTGACTGCCGTACGGCGCTGCACCGTCTCGGTCTGCCGACATCGGCCGACCAATGGGATACGGACAACTGGACCACCAAGGCCCTCTCGAACCGGCTCTCTCGCGAAAACCTCTTCCTGTGGAATCGGGTGTCTGGATTCGCCGATCAACTCACCGCCGTATCACATCAGCTGGACGAGCACAGGATGAAGCGCGTCATCGTGCCCGAGAAGCTCTCCGCCGAGCGGGCCGATGCGATGTTCGCGGCCGGCTGTGCGCTGCGCGCGCATCTGAACTCGGGCGGCAAACTGCGCGCTCGCAGCAGCTTCCGTGCGTCGAAAGCGCAGAGGGCCGCTCAGGAGCTGCTCGATACGTGCACCGTAAACGGTCGCTCGCCCGAGACGCTGGAGGATCTCGACTCCATCCTCGCCCACCTGAACGCTCTCTCCACTGCTGTCACACTCGCTGAGTGGTGGAAGCAGGTCGGGGTCCACCTACCGGAAGGGCCTGTGGAAGTCCGCCTGGACTCTCTCGCCGAGGCATACTCACGCCTGGAACACGTCAACGCATTCGGCGCCGCCCGCGAGCGCATTGACGAACTGCTCGTAGGCCACGGCCTGCATATCGCCCTCCCGTCCCGCGCGGCGTGGCAGGACTTCGCCAGCGCGCTGACTGCCCTCTCCGGTCGACGGGCGGCCAATGCAGCCATGGCTCAGCTGGCCGCATGGGAAGAACGGCTCCGTACGCCGGTGGAGGGTTCTCACCCCTCCGCTGAAGCGCTCGCCGCCGCCCAGGCCATCCGAGAGCAGGACATCGACCGCTACGTCAAGGAACTTGAGGCGCTGCGGAAGGCGCATCGGCGCGAGCATCGTCGGCGCCGCTGCGCCGTGCTCCTGGACACTGTCCGCAGGGCACACCCCTTGCTCGCCGTCCAGTTGACGCAGGACCCCCATGATCCGGCGTGGGAGGCGCGGCTGGACTCACTGGCCGAAGCGTGGGCCTGGGCTATGGCTTCCGCATTCGTACGCCGCCAGCGCACCCCGGGCCGCGAGCGTCAGCTTGAAGCGGAACTGGCCGAGTGCGAAAGGAACCTGGAGGACCTGACCGGTGAACTTGCCGCCACTTGGGGTCGGCTGCACTGCTTGCGGCGCATGACACAGGAGCAGCGCTCCGCTCTCCAGGCGTACCGCAACCACATGGCCTCATACGGCAAGGGCAAGGGCCGGAATGCGGGGAAATACCGTGCCGCGGCGCACGATGCCATGAGGACGGCACAAGGAGCGGTACCCGCGTGGGTCATGCCGATCTCGCGGGTGGCCGAGATGGTGCTGCCCAAGCGAGACGCATTCGACGTCGTCATCGTCGACGAAGCCAGTCAAGCCGGCATGGACGCGCTGTTCCTGCTGTGGCTTGCTCCCCGCGTGATCGTCGTCGGGGACGACAAGCAATGCGCGCCCCCGATCAGCGGCATGGGTCGTCTTCAGGCGATCCAGGACCGTCTCATCTCCCATCTGCCGGACATGCCGCCCATGCTGCGCCAGCTCTACACCCCCGCCACCAACCTCTACCAGTTGCTGTCCACGTTCTTTCCGAAGGTGATCCGGCTGGAGGAACACTTCCGATGCATGCCCGAGATCATCGGCTGGTCCTCCCAAACCTTCTACAACAACAAGCTGCAGCCCCTGCGGCAGTTCGGCGGTGAGCGTCTCGATCCGCTCGTGACGCGGTTTGTCGAAGGAGCCGTCGCTCAGGGCCGCGACAGCCGGCTCCGCAATCCCAAGGAAGCCGAGGCCATCGCCGATTGCCTGGCCCAGCTCGTGCAGGATCCCACCTACCGGGACAAGACCATGGGCGTCATCGCTCTGCAAGGTCCGGTCGGCCAGGTCAAGCTCCTGGAACAGCTGATCCATGAGCGCATCCCGGCGCCGGTGCGCGAACGTCATCAGATCCGTGTGGGCACCCCGGCGTCGTTCCAGGGCGACGAACGCCACGTCATCCTGCTATCGATGGTCGCTGTCGCCCCGCCGCGCATCGCGGGCGGCGCGCGCAGCGAACGGCAGGCCTACAACGTCGCCGCATCCCGAGCCCAGGACCAGATGTGGCTCTTCTACTCGGTCCCCCCGGACCGCCTGAAGAAGGAGGACCTCCGGTTCAACCTCCTCGCCTATATGGAGAACCCGCCCGCCGCACTGGCCAACTCCGACGGCATCGGAGAGGTGTCGTCCGCGGTTCCACAGAAGCCATTCGAATCCCTCTTCGAGCAGCACGTCTATCTACGTCTGAAGGGGCGCGGCTATCACGTCATCCCGCAGTACCCGGCGGGCAGCAAACGCATTGACCTCGTTGTCGTAGGGGCGCATGGGCGCCTGGCCGTGGAGTGCGACGGCGAGCGGTACCACTCGACACCCGAGCAGATCCGGCGTGACCAGCAGCGGGATCGTGAACTCCAGAGGGTGGGCTGGACGTTCTGGCGCGTCCGCGAAAGCGAGTTCCGATTCGACCCGGACGAAGCATTGTCCGGCCTGTGGGAAGAACTGAATCGATTGGGAATCCATCCGGCCACGTTCGGCGACGCCGAGGACCGGTCCCGTTCGACCTCCGCATCCCGCAGTCCTCAGTGGACCCCGCTCGACCTCTCCTCCGACGAGGGACTGGCCGAGGGATCGACCGACGCGCCCGACACCCCGGACACAACTGTTCCGGCCACTGCCCTCGATATGGCCGAAGGCGACGAAATCAACCGCACCAGCACGGAAGGCCCGGCATGACTCCGCAATCCCCCCTCGGCATCCTGGATGCCAACACCCTTGAGGAGCTGGCCCGCGTCATCTGCGGCGACGAGCACCTCTACTACCGCAAGGGTTACGAGATCGCCCGCTTCTTGAAGCACGCCGGCTGGCAGCGGGTGCCTGAGTACGACGGCGAGTACCGCAAGGAGTGGACCCTTGCCCGACTCACCGAACACCGCGAGGACCCCATAGAGCTGGAAAAGGTTCTGCTCCGGCTCGCCGACCCGCGCGAGTACCTCGACGAACCGGACCAGCTCCCTGCCGTTATCTCCGCTGTCAACGGCTTCCTTATCCACGAGGGTGTACGCCTGGAGAACCCCGGAGGCCGACCCCGCCTCATCGCCTGCGACCCCTCTCTCGCTCATCCGGGCAGCCAGGGCCCGGTCGAGCTCAGAGCAGCCATGACCGACCTGATCAGCGACCAGAAAATGGCCAGGCTCCTCCAACACCGCCTCGACGAGGCACGCACCTGCTACGCCAACGGCGCTCACGTGGCTGCCGTGATCATGCTCGGCAGCCTCTTGGAAGGCGTCCTCGTCCATGTGGTCCAGGAACGTGACGTGTCACTGCTCTGCAACAAGTCTCCGGACAAAGTGAGCCTGGAGACGCTGATCAAGATCTGCCATGACGCGGGCTGGATCGGCGCCGACGTCGAGCGCTTCTGCCACGAACTGCGCAGGTACCGCAATTTCGTCCACCCTCGCGCTGAGATCCGTGAGGCTCATACCCCGGACCGCGACACGTTGGACATGTGCTGGCCGGTGGTCAACGCGGTCCTGAACGACATAGCCGACTCCCAGTCCACGGCAGCCTGACAACGCGAACCACACCACCCCGCCCCGGGCGAGGTTCGTCAGACGAGTCTCAGCACGGGGCGGCTATTCGGCATTCCCAGCAGTTCCCCACCCGGGCCGGCTGACACGTTGGCGCGACTCCCACGGCGGTCTCATGCGCCGCCATCGGCTCGTCAGCGCGTCGCGACGCAGAGAGCGACGCGACCACGAAGGCGGTCACGCCGGTCCGTGTCGGGATCACCGTCCACGTCGTGACCGTCGTCGCGACGGCCATGCCCAGCAGGCGGCCGATCAGTCCGGAACTCGCGTCGTTGACGTGGGAGCCGACCGAGGGGCCGCCCCCCCCCGCGCGTCGATGGCGGTGGATCAGGCGCCGTCGGGCCGGCGGGCCAGTAGGTAGCCCTGCGGGACCTTCGCGCCCTTGTCGGTCTCGTCGGGTTGGCGTACCAGTTGGGCGGTCGTGGTGATGTCGGCCTCGGACAGTAGGGTGGCGATCCGGTCTGGACGCTGTCGGTGGAAGTCGAGTTCCACCGGGTGGCCGAATGGCCGGTCCACGTGCAGGGGCTCGTCGCCGACCTGGAAGGCGAGCAGCAGGTGGCCGCCCGGGGCCAGTACCCGGTGGAACTCGGCGAACGCCTCCGGCAGCCGCTCCGGTGGGGTGTGGATGATGGAGTACCAGGCGACGATGCCGCTCAAAGAGCCGTCGGCCAGCCCAAGACGGGTGATGGAGCCTTCCTCGAACCGCAGGTCCGGGTGTTCCCGTCGCGCGAGCGCGACCATTGCCGGGGACAGGTCCACGCCGAAGGCGTCCACTCCGAGTGAGTGCAGGTGCGCCGTGACCCGGCCGGGGCCGCATCCCAGGTCGGCGACGGGGCCCGCGTTCGTGGAGCGCGTGAGTTCGGCGAAGGCCGCGAGCATCGCACGGTCCAGCGGCTTGGTCTCCAGATCGTCGCGGGCCATGTCGGCGTAGTCGGCGGCGATCGTGTCGTAGAACGCCCGCGCGGTGCGCAGGAAGTCCGGGTCAGTCATGACGGAGAACGATAGCCGACCGTGTGGCGGCCCCCGGCCCGTCGCCCGGGCCGAGGGGACGATCACGGGGTCAGCTGCTCGGTCGGCATGACCCACAGTTCGTGGACCGAGGCGCGACGCGGGCGGGTCACCATGTGGGCGACGGCCTCGGCGATGTCCTCTGGCAGCAGGGCCTCGTGCTGCTCGAAGAACGGATCGATCACCTCAGCGCGGATCTCAGGCCGGTTGTGCGAGCCGAGTTCGGTGACGACGCCCCCGGGCTCGACCACGCCCACCCGCACGTGCCGCCGGGTGACCTCCTGCCGGAGCGCGTCGGTGAAGCCGTTCACGCCGAACTTGGTGAGGTTGTACACGCCGAACCCGTTGGCGGCGCGGCGGCCTCCCACGGAGCTGATGTTGACGACGTCGGCGACGTGGCGCGGGCCCTGCTCGGCGGTTGTCAGCAGGTACGGCAGCGCGGCGCGGGTCACGTACAGCAGGCCGCGTACGTTGACCGCGATCATGCGGTCCCAGTCGTCGGTGTCGGCGCCCACGACCGGGCCGGCCAGCATCAGGCCCGCGTTATTGACCAGCGTGTCGATGCGGCCGAAGTGTTCGGCCGTCTGCCGCACGGCCGCTTCGGCCTGGGAACGGACGGTGATGTCGGCCGCGACCGGCAGCGCCCGGCCACCGGCCCGCCCGATCTCGGCCACCAGGTCGTCGAGGCGGTCCCTACGGCGGGCGACCGCCGCCACCCGGGCGCCGTGCGCGGCGAGCGTGCGGGCGGTGGCCGCGCCGATCCCGCTGCTCGCTCCTGTCACGAGGGCCACCGTGCCGTCCAGATGTCCGGTCATCGTGCCGTCTCCTTCTGAGCTCTGTCTCCTGGGACCGCGTCGCGCCCCGGCGGCGCGGCCTCCGCGCGCCGGCCGGCGGGCGGACCGGCGAGCCGACCGCGATGCGGCGGCTCGATGTCCAGGCAACCACCACGGGCGGCGGCCGGGTGGGCCCGAAGGGGCACGGCCGAGACGGGGTCCGGCAGTGCCCCCTTCCGCCCGCCGCGAGCGCCCCGGCGCCCGTAGCCTTGCCGTGTGGAGCCCAACACCGAGATTCGCGAGTTCCTCCGGACCCGCAGGGCACGCATCACCCCCGAGCAGGCCGGGCTGGTGCCGAACGGCGGGGCACGCCGGGTCCCGGGGCTTCGCCGTGAGGAGGTCGCGCGCCTCGCCGGGGTCAGCGTGGACTATTACGTCCGCTTGGAGCGCGGTCGCGCACGAGGCGTGTCCGAGCCGGTGCTGGACGCCGTCGCCCGCGCCCTGCGTCTGGATCGCGCGGAACGCGCCCACCTGTTCGACCTGGCCCGGCCCTCCCTCCGCACGCGGCGGCCTCCCCTGGCGCCGCAGCGGGTCCGCCCGGTCCTGCACCGCGTGCTGGAGGCGATGGACAACGTGCCGGCGATGATCCAGGGGCGACGGCTCGACATCCTGGCCGGCAACAAGCTGGCCAGCGCCCTGTACACCGACTTCGGCGGCCGGCCCTACCGGGAGCGCAACATGGCCCGCTACGTCTTCCTGGACGAGCAGGCCCGCTCACTGTTCGCCGACTGGGGCCGTGCGACCCGGGACATCGTGGCCGCGCTGCGGCTGTACGCGGGGCGTCATCCCGACGACCCGCAATTGGCCGATCTCGTGCAGTCGCTCTCGCGGGACAGCGCGGAGTTCCACCGGCTGTGGGCCGACCGCAACGTCATCTCCCACAGCAGGGGCGCCAAGCACCTGCGTCACCCGCTGGCCGGCGACATCTTTCTGGATTTCGAGGTGCTCTCGGTCGACGAGGACCCCGAACAGTCGCTGGTCGTCTACTCGCCCGATCCGTCCACCGCGTCGGCCGAGGCGCTCGCCGTCCTCGCCGGCCGGCGTGCACCTACCGCGGCACGGTCGGCGCGCCCGGCAGGGACCGACGGCCGCTGATCCGGCCACGTCCGCGTCCGGGTGGCCGTGGACCTGTCCCCCTCGCCTGGTACGGTTCCGCGGCATTGGATGGTTGTTGCCACTGGCAGGCGCTGGTCCGATAGATTACGGCGGTCCCCACGTGCCGAAACGCCAGCTCACGGCAACCGAATCGGTGTGTGGTGCGTCGAACCCTCCCGAACCCCCAGACCGCTTGGCAGCGAACATTTCGGAGTAGTTGATCGGTATGACGGACGCCCCGGACCCGGCCGACCCCTCGTCGTCTGCTCGTCGTGCTCGCGGGCGGCATGCCGCGCGCCGAGCCGCGCCGGTGCGCCGGGGGCGGGGGCGGGGGCGCCGTTCGGCGGGACGGGAAGGCTCGACGGAGCGCCCCTCGGCCGTGGTCGTCGTGGCGGGTGCCCTCCTGGTCGCGATCGCGGGCGGCGGGGTGGGATGGCTCTTCACGGCCGGGTCGGACACCGTGGTCCGCGTTGCGGACGCGCCGTCCGGGCCGCCGCCCGCGCCCGATGAGGTCGCCGACTCTCCGGTGTCTCCTTCGGAGTCGCCCGTGGAGACTCCGGAGTCGGCCGTGGAGGAGGTGGCCGTTTCGCCGAGCCCCTCCGCCCCGGAGCCCAGCGCGCCCGCACCGCCCACGTCGCAGGAACCGCAGGAGCCGCGGGATCCGGCGGGCGACGACGGGGCCGGACCGGGCACGGAGCCCGGCGACGGTACCCCGCCGGGCGACGAGCCCGGGGACGCGCCGACCGCTCCGCCGTCCGGCGGCCCAGGCCAGGGAACACCGGCGCCGGAGCCCACGGCGAGCCCGTCCGACCCGGGCGGGGGTGACGGTACCGGAGGCTGGCCGCCGCCCTGGTGGCCGTTCTGACCTTCTCCGCGGCGGGGCGTCCGGACCGCAGTGCCCTGACGGCGGTCCGGCCGAGACCGATTAGGGTCGCCACGAATTCCAGATCTGTTCGCCCGAATGTGGGGCGCCAGCGCCGTGGCGGAAGCCATCACCTGATATCGCGGAAACCGCCATCCTGTTTTGTCCGGTTCTTGCGCTGTACGTAATAAGCGGTCTTTACGATCATCGTCATGACGACGACGCAGACGGGCCGGCCCCTCAACGGTGACCGGATGGTGGTCCTGTTGAAGGAGTTCGGGATCGAGGTCGAGAGCGCGCCCGGCCGGACGGCGGGCGCGATGGCCGCGGTGCAGCTGGCCTACGCGCTCATCGGCGCCGCGGAACGCAACGCGATCGACGCCGAACAGGCGGCGATCGACGCCGGGGCGACCGACTTCGGCCCGGCCGCGCACAGCCGGGCGGTGGCGGCCGGCGTCGAGAGCGAGACCGAGGAATTCGCGCTGGCGGAGTGGCAGGTCACCCGGCTCACCCAGGCCCTCGGGCGACTGGTCGGGAGCGAGTCCGGGGAACCGGCCGAGGGCGCGGTCGCGGGCCGCCTCGGGCGCGCGATCGAGCTGACCGGTGCCGCGCTCGCCGCGCTGCTCAGCGCCGCCGCCTCCGTCCGCGACACGCAGCGGGACGACGACGGCACCCGTGCCGCGGCCGACGACATGCTCGACGCCATGCGGGCGCTGGAGCGGGCGCAGGCCGCGTTGCACTAGGTGCCGTCTCCCGAAGGGTGGGCCGGTGCTCTGGACCGTCGCCACCGGCCCCGGCCCGCGGGCGGCGCACCGATGTTCGGGCCGTGGGCGGCGCGCGGGCCGGGGGTCGGTCAGTGGCCGTAGGCCACGAGGGAGCGCCTGACGGGTACGCCGATCAGCAAGTGGCGGCTCGCGGCGCTGAGAGCGAGGGCGCGACGCCGCACGCACGCCCACAGGCCCTCCTGGATGCGTGCCCGTGGCGCTCCGGCTCGAATCCGGTCCGTCACGACCGGGCACGCACAGCCGCACATTCCCGCACGTGGAATAGGTGCAGGGCTTGCTCGCGTGCGTCGCGTTCCCTGGGGGCCAGGGAACGTCGTCATGGCTCCCGCTGCGATCGTGACGAGCATGGGCTCGGCACCCGGTAGTAGGCGTGATGGAACGTGTCAACGCCATACCCGGGGATCTCGCCCGGACCCGAGCGGTTCACCGACACAGGAGGCGGCGCAGCGCGCGGGAACGCCGTCCATCGGCCTCGGCTGCTCCGGCCGGTCGAGACCGCACTGGCCCGCCACATCACGGATGTGCAGGGCCGGGCGCGGGGCCGGGTTTCCGATTCCGCTCGATCAAAGGCAGGTCTTGTCGTCGTGGAGCGCGGCGAGAAGGGCGCCGAGTTCGGTTGTCACACACCGCCCCGGCGCCCTTCGCCATGTCCGCAGCCGGTTCGGTGAACACCCGTCAGCCGCCGAGCGGGTTCGGGCGCCGCGCGCCGTGGCCCCGCTTCCGCGCCGGGGCCACGGCGCGACGGGTGGCCGCGACCGGCCTCAGGCGGTCAGAGCCGGGCGCCGAGGTCCGAGTGGTTCCGCGGCCGGAGGAAGTCCGACTCGGCGATGTCGCCGGTGGCGGTCCGGGGGCCCGTCAGGACACCGGGATCGGTGCTGAGCAGGTCGGCGTCACCCCACGAGTTGGAGATGTCCCAGGAGTTACCGGATCCGGCGGCCGAACCGAGCCGCACGGCGGTCGCGTTGCCGACCGACAGGTTGCGGGTCGGGACGGTGGCCGAGCGGCTGAACTGGAACCCTTCGCTGGCGTTGTCGTAGCTGGTGCTGCGCGACACCGTCATGGCGCCGGCGTTGCCGTTGTCGGTGTAGCCGTCGGCGGCGTTGCCGAAGGCCATGGTGTTGCGGACGACGTGCGCGACGGCGGGCGCGGGATCACCCCCGCCGAGCTTGAAGCCGTTGCCGTCGCCGGAGAAGTCCGGCAGGTTCCAGCGGTTGAAGCCGTTGCCGTAGGCGACGCTGTCCTCGATGGTGATGGGCGAGGCGAACTCCCAGGCGTCGAACCCGTCGTCCACGTTGTTCCACAGCCGCGCCCCGCGGACCACGTTGCCGGCGCCCGCGCCCTCCTTGATGGCCAGGCCGTCGGCGCTCTCGCCGTTCTTGCGCGGGTCGCGGTTGCCGTAGCTGTCCAGGTTGAGGATCAGGTTGCGGGCGGACTGCCCCTGGAGCTGGAAGCCGCTCTCGTAATTGTCCCGCGTGACCAGGTCGGCGAAGACGTTGTCGTTGCAGTTGTTGCAGTAGATCCCGTAGGGGCCGTTGACGATCTCCAGCCCGCTCACCCGCCAGTGCGCCGCCTCCTGATGGATGGCGCCACGTTGGTCCCGCGGGATCGAGCCGCCCACGGGAGTGTGGCTGGCCGGCAGCTCCTCGCCGTCGATGATCACCCGTTCGTCCTCGTAGTTGGTCAGGGTGATGGGGGCGTCGGCCGTCCCGCTGGTGGTGATGGTGATGTTGTCCGTGGTCAGCGGATACCTGCCGCCGCGGATGGCGATGACGTCTCCGGGGCCGGCGAGGTCGACGGCTCGCTGGACGGTCCGCAGCGGTCGCTCCAGGGTGCCGGGGTCGCCATCGTCGCCGTCGGTGGCCACGACCAGTGTGGGAACGGGGTCCGCACTCGCCGCCGGTGCCGGTGCGGCACCGGCCGGCCCGGACATCGCGGCGACGGAGGCCAGGGCCGCCACCGCGACCATCGCACTGCGGACGGCGGCCGCCGGGCCGCACGGGACCGCACGCGGTCTGCTCCGGAACATTGCGCCTCCTTGGAACTGGGGGATTGAAAGCGCTTTCCAACCAGTTTCGCACCGGCCTGAGCGTCACGCCAGAGGCCGCTCGGCCTCTTGCCCGGCGGCCATCACGGGCGTGCCGTCCGCTGCCCCGGCGACGGGCCATGGCCGATTCGTGCAAGACCGCGCGCCTGCGACCGCCCTAGCCTGCCGCCATGACGATTTCCTGTGACCTGATCGGCCTGGTCGTGGCCGACATGGCGGCCTCGCTGGCCTTCTACCGCCGCCTCGGCCTGGACATTCCCGCGGCAGCCGACTCCCAGCCGCACGTCGAAACGACCCTGCCGGGCGGGTTGCGACTCGCCTGGGACACGGTCGAGAGCGTTCGTTCGTTCGCCCCCGACTGGACCCCGGCCAGCGGCGGCCCGAACATCGCCCTGGCCTTCCGCTGCGACGACCCGGCCGAGGTGGACCGGGTGTACCGCGAACTCGTCGCCGTCGGCTACCCCGGCCACCACGAGCCCTGGGACGCGGCGTGGGGCCAGCGCTACGCGACCGTGCGCGACCCGGACGGCAACGGCATCGACCTGTTCGCACCGCTGCCTACGACGGGGTGACCGCCGGCCGGTCCGGGCCGGATACCACCTCCGAGCGCCTGGACCGCCGGTCAATCCAGCCCGCCCACCACCAGCCCGCGCTCGTAGGCGGCGATGACCGGCTGGACGCGATCGCGCGCCCCCGGCTTGGTGAGCAGCCGGCTCACGTGCGTCTTCACCGTGGCGACACCGAGATACCGGTGTTCGGCGATCTCCCGGTTGGTCAGCCCCGACAGATACGTCGGTATCTCGCGTCTCCCGGACGGGTTCCATGGCGCGGACCCGCAGCACTGGACCAGCACCGCCCTCACCTGCCAGCGGACGGCGCACCACGGAACGCCGCGGGTTGTGTGGAGCGACAGCCGCGAATCTGTCATCGAACGCGCGGCGGAGTGGAGCGGATTCAGGTAGCCCCGCGCCGCAGCGGCCGTTCGGGCAGGAGAATCAGCGCTCCGATGGCCGTCCCGGCGAACCGGCTCCGGCCCGGCATTGTTTCACGTGGAACACGGTGTGTAACCGCAACCAGGAACCGCCCCTTCTCCCGCCCTGGTCCCCCAGGGCGGGAGAAGGGTTCACTCCTCGATCGGACCGAGTTCCGGGCCGGGGCGGAACTCCCACTTCGGCCGCCGGACGGACTCCAGCTCCAGCACGGTCAGGCGGTTACGGCCATCGCGCACGACCGGTCCCGGGACGTACAGCGTGCGCTGTGGGCCACGGCGCCAGTACCGGCCAAGGCACCAGCCGTTGACCCACGCCACCCCCTTCCCCCATCCGGGGAGTGCGAGGTGCAGGTCAACCGGGCCATCCGCCTCGAACTCGCCGATGTAGAACGCCGGGTCGAGCACCGGGCCCTCCAGCGGGGTGAACGGCAGTTCGGCGTGCGCGTCGAGGTCGAGCCGGTGCACCTGCCAGCCGTGGAGCTCGGTGCCGTCCACGGCCACCGGGCCGATCAGACCTTTGTGTTCGCCGATCCGCGGACCGTAGTTCACCCGGCCCTGGTCCTCCACGAGGATGTCCAGGACCGCCCCGGCGCGCGCCGGGGCGAGCGTCAGCGCGGTGTCGTGGAACTCGCGGCTGAGCACACCGGACGGCACGCCGTCCACGAACACCTGGGCGCGGTCGCGCACCTCCTCGGCCGACAGCACCTGCGGGCCTGCGGTGGCGAGCACGGTCCGATAGTGCAAGAAACCCCGGTACTGGCCGACCTCGTCCATGGTGGGAGCCCGGTCGTGGTCGGTGCGGGTCCCCAGGGTGCCGAGGTGGGCGAGGACCGGCGCGACGGACGTGGCGCGGACCGGGAACGCGGGCGCGGGGCCGCCGGGGCTCGGGGCGAGTTCCGGCACGGGAGCGTACCGGGCGATCACCTCGCGGTAGGCGGCGTACTTCTCCGTCGGTTCGCCCGCCTCCGACAGTGGCGCGTCGTAGTCGTAGGAGGTGACGGTCGGCCGGTAGACGCCCTTGTCGTTGGCTCCGTTGGTGAGACCGAAGTTGCTGCCACCGTGCAGCAGGTAGATGTTCACCGAGGCCCCGGCGGCGAGCAGTTCGTCCAGCGCCCGCGCGGAGTCGGCGGCCGGGGTGGTGCGGTGGATGCCGCCCCAGTGGTCGAACCAGCCGTTCCAGAACTCGGCGCACATCAGCGGGCCGACCGGCTGGTGCCGGCGCAGTGCGGCGAGCCGTTCGGCGACGCGCCCGCCGAAGGTGGCGGCGCGGTGCAGTTCGGGGAGCCCGCCCCGGGCCAGCATGGCGTCGTCGGCCTGGTCACAGGTGAACAGCGGGACATCGATTCCGCCGCGCCGCAGCAGGTCGGCGAGGGCGCGCAGATATCCAGGGTCGTCGCCGTAGGCGCCGTACTCGTTCTCGACCTGCACGGCGAGCACCGGCCCGCCCCGGGTGACCTGGGCGGGGGCGAGCACCGGGAGCAGCCGGTCGAAGTAGCCGGCGACGGCCGCCAGGAACCGCGGGTCGCCGGTCCGCAGCCGGATGGACGGGTCACGGGTCAGCCAGCCGGGCAGCCCGCCGTTGTCCCACTCGGCGCAGATGTAGGGGCCCGGCCGCACGATGGCGTGCAGGTCGTGTTCGGCGGCCAGGTCCAGGAAGCGCGGCAGGTCGAGCCCGCCGTCGAGCCGGAACTCCCCGGGTTCGGGGGCGTGCGCGTTCCACGGCACGTAGGTCTCGACGGTGTTCAGCCCCATCATCCGTGCCTTGGCCAGCCGGTCGGCCCACTGTTCCGGGTGCACCCGGAAGTAGTGCAGCGCGCCCGAGATGATGCGCACGGGCCGGCCGTCGAGGAGAAAGTCCCGGTCTCCGATCGTGAATTCCGGCATGGTCACCCCTCCGTGCGCTGGCCGGATGGCAGGTCGCGGACGGTCCACGTCTGGTTCGCCCCCGTCGTGGGAGGCCACACGCCCACCGGGGCGCCGTCCTCCGTGGACTGCCCGAGGACGTCGAGCAGTTCGCCGGTGGCGGCGTTGACGAGCGTGTGGCCGCCGTCGCCGGAACCGGAGAACATCCACCGCTGACCGGGGTCGTCCCCCGGGTCCGCCAGGACGAGTTCCCCGTCGGCGAGGCCGAGCGCCTGTCCGGTCGCGGTGTTGGTGATCCGATACTCCTCGCGGTTCGTCCAGCCGTCGGTGCGCTTGTCCAGCGTCCACCGCTGCGCGGGATCCGCGGAGTCGGGGGCGCGCTGCACGACCGTGCCGGCCGTGGTGGCGGTGAGGGCCATGCCGCTGTTGGCGTTGCGCAGCTCACGCTCGGCGGCACCGCCCAGCGGCGCCTCGGCCGGGTCGACGCCGCGCACCCCGTCGATGACGAAGGTGGTCACGGAACCGGCGGGCACGCTGGTGCGCAGCCGCTCGTTCCGGACGGGCACGGCGGCGCCGCGGCGCAGGTCGTGCTCGGCCGAGGTCGTGTGCGGAACGGCGCGCGCGGAGGCGTCGATGGCGGCGAAGCCCGAGAGGTCGAGGTCGAGTTCCCGCGGGGCCCCGGTGGAGTTGGTGTGCACCACGACGACCCGGCGCCCGGTGGGGTCGATCGCCGCGAGCGTGTCCGCGTCGTCGGTGGCGATGACGTGCGATCCGGGTTCCACGAACCGGCTGTAGTTGCCCATGACGTAGAACTTCTTGTTCCGGCGCACCGGCTCCGCCGCCGGGTCGTCGGTGGTGAAGTCGACCTGGATGAGCCCCCAGTTCATGTTCTCGTGCTCGGGCGACATGTTCTCGTAGTCCTCGATGGCCTGCCACAGCACCCAGGCGCTCGGCTCCAGCTCCCTGATGTCGCCGGTGATGCGCTGCGACAGCGCCAGTCCGGGGCGGATGTCGGTGAAGTCCTGGGGGATACCGCTCGGCCCGAGATCGACCTCCGACATCCATAGCGGAGTGTCCGCGCCCTTGGCGATGTCGCGCGGACCGGTGCGCTGGGTGGGCGAGTACGTGTGCACGTTGAGCCGGTCGATGGCGGCGCGGGTGGCCGCGTCGTAGGACTCCCAGTTCGTCCGGAAGACCCCCGGGTTGGTCTCGTCCATGGCGGCGACCGCGGTGTCCATGCCGCGGCGGTCGAGTTCGGCGCGGGTGGCCGCGATCATCCGCTGCTGGGCGGCGGGGCTCCAGTGCGAACCCTCCTGCCGGCCGCCCGCGGACCAGTAGGGGGTGTTGGGCTCGTTCATGGGCGACAGCGAGGCGACCTCGATGCCGGCGCTCTCCTCGACGTGCTCGACGACGCCGGCGAGGTAGGCGGCGAACCGCTCGTACTGGTCGTCGCGCAGGTTGTCCTCGTTGCCGTCGACGTTGCCGGAGGTGAACCCGCTCTCGGTCATGAAGTAGGGGGCGGAGTTGGAGAACGCCTCGAAGGTGTCGGCCCCACGGTCGGCGGCGGCCGTGATCCACCACCGCTGGTCGGCGTCCGCGGCGAGGTTCCAGTGGCCGGGATCGTCCGGGTCCCACCAGTCTCGGGGCTCGGTCCAGCCGGGGTCGGCGTCCGGTGGCGGGCCGAACTCGGGAGGCCGGTTCCACCAGCCGGGAACGGCGCCGCCGGGGCGCATGTAGGGCTCGGTCTCCGGTGAGTCTCCGCCGCCGATGTTGTAGCGGGCGATGGTGAACCGCAGCCCATCGGGGCCGAACAGGTCGTCGGCGAGCCGTTCGCGGACGGGGTCCGGCCAGCCGCCGGTCACGTTGCCGAACCAGATCAGCGAGGTGCCCCATCCCTCGAAGGCCGGGTGCTGGTAGCTCGGGTCGAGCCGGATCTCGACGGGGTCGGCCGCCGCCTGCGCCGGGGCCGCGGGCGCGAGGGCGACGGCGAGGACGCCGGCCAGGAACGCGGCCGGCGTGGCCGCGCGGCCGGGTGTGGTGCGTGCGGGACGGGTGTGGTGGGACGGCCGGGGCATGACGCCTCCTTGGGGTCCGGACGGGGGATGCGGAGCGGCGGCCGGGGACCCGCCCGCCGTTCCGTCTTCGGACGCTCGGTGGTTCGCCGATCTGTGTTCCTTGGTCGCGCCCGGGGGCTCGCCGTTTCGCGTTCATTGGTCGCGCTCACCACCTCCCTCCCCTCCACCGCCGACGCGCGGGGGCCTCCGGCGGGCGGCGTCGACGGCTCCGGACGCTCGGTGGTTCGCCGCTCCGTGTTCCTTGGTCGCGCTCACCACCTCCCTCCCCTCCACCGCCGACGCACGGGGGCCTCCGGCGGGCGGCGTCGACGGCTCGCCGGTCACGGCGTGGTGACGGTGAAGCCCTGTTCCTCGCCGTAGTCCGCGATCTGCTGCTGCCACCGGGTCAGGCCGTCGACGACCGGGGTGCCGTCGGAGATGACCGGGCCTACGGTGTCGCCGAACACGCTGTTGGCGTACACCTGGATCGGCAGGTACTGCCAGCCGGGCGCGACGGCCGCGGACGCCTCGGCGAACACCTGGTTGGCCTGCTGGCCGCCCATGACTTCGCTCTCCTGGCCGAGCCATTCGGGGTCTTCCAGGAGTTCGGTGGTCGCCGGGAACAGCCCGGCGTCGCGGCTGAGCGAGCGGACCGCCTCGGGGTCGGTGTTCAGCCACTGGGCGAAGCCGATGGCGGCGAGGGTGTTCTCGGACTGGCTGAGCACGGCGACGGAGGATCCGCCGTTCTCGGCGTTGACCGGTGTGCCCTCCTCCCACTGCGGGATGGGCGCCACCCGCCAGGAACCGGAGGTCTCGGGAATGGTGGTCTCCAGCGACCCGGGCGCCCAGGCGCCGGCGATCCACATGGCGTAGCGGCCGGAGGACATCCCGCGCCACCACTCCTCGGTCCAGCCCTGTTCGGCGTGGACGAGGTCGTCGGCGAGCAGCGGCGTCCACAGCTCGGAGAACCGCCGGGCGCCCTCGTCGGCCAGGTCGAGCGCGATGGTGCTGTCGCCCTCGACCGCGAACGGCCGGGAGCCGGCCTGCCACAGCAGGGAGTCGACCCCACCGGCGTCCAGGGGGTCGATCGAGGTCAGGTACCCGTCGGGGTCGTGCTCCCGGTAGTCGCGGGCGGCCTGGGCGAACTCCTCCCACGTGGTGGGCGGTTCGATCCCGGCCTCGTCGAGAAGGTCCTCGCGGTAGAACATCACCATCGGCCCGGTGTCCTGCGGGACGCCGTAGACGCCGCCCGCCACGTTCACCTGTTCCCACGCGGAGTCGGTGAACCGGTCGGCGTGGGACTCGAACCCGTAGTCGGTGAGGTCGAGCACCGATTCGGCGAGGGCGAACTGCGGCAGGGCGAAGTACTCCACCTGCGCGACGTCCGGACCGCCGCTCCCGGCGCGGATGGCGTTCTGCATGTTGGTGTACTGCTGCGCCGACTGCCCGGAGTTCACCACTTCCACGGTGATGTCGGGGTACTCGCGCTCGAACAGTTCCACGGTCTCGCCGATGTCGGGGACCCAGGTCCAGAAGGTGATGGTGGTCTCCTCCTGGAGCGCGGCCTCGATGTCCTCCTGGGTGCCCGTGGCGGGTCCGTCACCTGGCCCGCCACAGCCGGTGAGGACGAGGAGGCCCGCCAGGGCCGCGGCTCCCGTGCGGGGAGCCCAACGCCGGCGCGGCGGGATGGGACGTGGTGCTCGCGACATGCGGTGGCCTTCCTCGGGAGGTGGGCTGGCTCGGGGCGGAAGAGGGCGGTCGGGGACGGGAGGGGACGCGTCACTGCTTGACGCTGCCGGCGGCCAGGCCGGACTGCCAGTACCGCTGGAGCAGCAGAAAGGCGACGACGAGCGGGACGACGGCCAGGAGCGATCCGGTGAGCATGATGTTGTACACGGCCTCGCCGCCGGAGCTGGAGCCGATCTGGCTGTTCCACTGGTTGAGGCCGACGGTCAGCGGGTACCAGCGCGGGTCGTTGATCATGATGAGCGGCAGGAAGTAGTTGTTCCAGGTGGCGACCAGCGTGAAGAGCAGGACGGTCACCGCGCCGGGCGCGAGAAGCCGCAGCGCGACGGTCAGGAAGATCCGCAGCTCGCCGGCGCCGTCGATCCGGGCCGCCTCCAGCAGGGAGTCCGGTACCGCCTCGGCGGCGAAGATCCGCATCAGGTACAGCCCGAACGGGCTGACCAGGGCGGGGATGATCACGGCCCACGGCGTGTTGACCAGGCCGAGTCGGCTGAACAGCAGGAAGGTCGGCACGGCCAGCGCGGTCAGCGGGACCGCGGCGCCGCCGATCACGACCGCGGCCATCAGGCGCCGGCCCGGGAAGTCGAACTTGGCGAGCGCGTAACCGCCCATGGCGGCGAGCACCGTGGCGCCGCCGGCGCCCACCCCGGCGTAGAGCATCGTGTTGAGGAGCCAGCGGGTGTAGACGCCGTCCTGGTAGCTGAAGGTCTGCACGATGTTGTCCCAGAGCGCCACGTCGTCGGCGAACCACAGCCCGGGGCTGGTGAACAGCCCGGCGTTGGTCTTGGTGGCGCTGATGACCAGCCACAGCAGCGGGACGACCGCGTAGCCGAGCATGACCGCCATGACCAGGGTGAGCGGCAGGGAGGACCGGCTCCGCCGGCCGCGCGCCGGTTTGTGGTGTGGCCGGGTGCCGCCCGCAGCGGTGCGGCGGGCGGTGCGCGGGCGGGTACCGGCGAGCGTCATCGCTGCCCCCTCGCGGTGACCAGCTGGGCGACGTAGGCGACCGCGATCGTCGCGAGGGCGAGCACGACGGCCACCGCTGCCGAGTAGTTGAACTGCTGTCCGTTGAACGCGAGGTTGTAGGCGTACATGTTCGGCGTGTAGTAGGTGGACACGGCCGGGGAGATGGCCCGAAGCACGTTCGGCTCGTTGAACAGCTGGAAGCTGCCGATGATGGAGAACAGCAGCGCGACCCCGATGGCCCCGCGCAGCGCGGGCAGTTTGATGGCGACCGCCTTGCGGATCTCCCCGGCGCCGTCGATGTCGGCCGCCTCGTAGAGCTCCGTGGGCACCGCCCGCAGCGCCGCGTACAGGATCAGCATGTTGTAGCCGACGAACTCCCAGGTCACGATGTTGCCGATCGCGGGAAGCAGCCAGGGTCCGGCGAGCAGATCGGGCATCGGCACCCCGAGCAGCCCCTCCAGGTCGGCGACCAGGCCGAACTCGTCGCCGTACATGAAGCCCCACATGAGGGCGGCCACCACGGACGGGATCGCGTACGGCACGAAGATCCCGACCCGGAACACCCGGGCGAACCGGAGCAGCCCGCTGTCCAGGGCGAGCGCCGCGAGCAGCGCGAGCCCCAGCATGATGGGGACCTGCACGAGCAGGAACAGCGCGACCCGGCGCAGGCCCTCCAGCAGCCGCGCGTCGGTGAAGGCGTTCCACAGGTTCTCGGCGCCGACGAAGACCGTGCCGCCGACCAGGCGCTCCTGGAACAGCATGAGGTAGAGGGCGTAGCCCAGCGGCGCCAGGACGGCCACCGCGAACACCGCCATGAACGGGGCGGCGAACCACAGGCCCGCCCACTGGACGCGGCGCCGGCCGCGCCGGCGGGGCGCGACCGTCGCGGCGCTCACCGCGCGGCCCCTTCGGAACGGCGCTCCTCCAGCAGCCCGGCCACGCACGCTTCCAGCGCGAACGTCGCCGCGCCCAGGCTGACGCTGGCGCCGTCGCTCCCTCGAAGCCGCAGCTCGGCGGCGTCCAGCGGGCGGCTGAGCGCCTGGCGTTTCATCTCCCGCCGCACGGCGGCGAGCAGCGGCGGACCGAGGGCGGCGCCGACCCAGCCGGCGAGCACCACGAGTTCGGGGTTGAGCACGTTGACGAGGTTGGCGAGCCCGGCGCCGAGGTGCCGGCCGGTCTCGTCGATGACCGCGGCGGCCACCGGATCGCCCTCGGCCAGCGCCGCGGCGAGCGCCGCGATGCCCTCGGCCTGCCCGGACCACGGCACCGCGGCCCCGGCGCGCATCCGCTCCCAGGTGCCGAGGATGGCGGGCGCGCCCACGAACGCCTCGACGCAGCCGCGGCCGCCGCACCGGCAGGGCGGCCCGTCGATCGCGAGGGTGGTGTGCCCCCACTCGCCCGCGCTGTTGGTGGCGCCGCGGTGGAGTTCGCCGCCGATCGCGATGCCGATTCCCACGCCGGTGCCGAGGTTGACCACCACGATGTCACCGGCTTCGCGGCCGGCTCCCGACCACAGCTCGGCGATGGTGATGGCCTTGAGCGGGTTGTCCAGCACGAGCGGCAGTCCGAGCTCCGTTCCGAGCGCGGCGCCGAGCGGGACGTCGTGCCAGTTCCAGTTGGGCGCGAAGACCGACGTTCCGCCGGCCGGGTCGACCTGGCCGGGGACGCTCACGCCGACCCCGAGGACGGTGGAGCGGCCGGTTCCGATGACGGTGTCGACCGCCCGGCCGACCATGTGCACGACATCGCCGACCCGGTTGACGGCCGGGTCGAGCGCGACCTCGGCCGTCCCGAGGGCGCCGAGGGCGAGGTCGTAGAGGTCGGCCCGCACGTAGGTCTCGGCGACGTCCACGCCGACCAGCCGGCCGCGCCCGGGATTGAGGGCGAGCCGGGCGCGGGGCCGGCCGCGGCCGTGCTCGCGGGCGGCCTCGATCAGCACGCCGGTCTCCAGCAGTTCGTTGGCGATGCTGGTGACGGTGGCGAAGCTCAGCCCGGTCTCGGCGGCGATCTCGGACCGGCTGGCCGTGGACCGGGCGTGCACGCCGCGCAGCACGTCGAACAGGTTCTCCCGCCGGATGTCGGCGGCGCTTCCCCTGCGCGGCATCACCGGCCCCCTTCAGAGAAGTGACGGAGACCACATTACTGTTTTTACAGGGGTTGTAAATAGTGTGACTGGAACACGTTCCACGCGGAGATCGCCGTCCGGGGCCCGGGCGCGCCCACCGCCCACGGCGCCGGACACCGGGCGATCACCATCGACTCGAACCGGCGACCCGCCCACCTCCCTCCGGGACCGGCGCACGCGGACCGCCCTCGACCACGGACGGGAGACCGGCCCGATGACGATCCCCGGCCGCGGCCTCTACGACGATCCGCGCTTCTTCACCGGCTACCGGTGGCTGCGCGACACCCGGTCCGGGCGCAACGAGGATCTGGAGACACCGGCGCCGGCCCGGCTGCTGCCGGACGTGTCCGGCGCGTCGGTCGTCGACCTCGGCTGCGGCGCCGGCGAGCAGGCTCACCGGCGGGCCGACGCGGGCGCGTCCCACGTGCCGGGTGGACGCCTCGGCGCGCATGCTCGGTCCGGCGCGGCCGCACCCGGCGGTCCGGTACGTGCGGGCCGGCCTGGAGCCCTTCACTCTCCACCCGGAACGCGCCGACCTCGTGGTGAGCGGCCTCGCGCTGCACTATGTCGCCGACGACGCCGGGCTGGTGGCGCGCATCGCCACCTGGCGCATTCCGGCGGCCGGCTGGTCTTCTCGGTGGAGCACCCGATGTGCACGGCGCGGGACCCGATGGCGGGCCGGGTCGCGGTCGGCGGCGAGGATTCCGGGCCCGCGAAACGGGTGTGGGCGGTCGACCACTACGCCAGCGAGGGTCCGCGGACCCGGACCCGGTTCGTGGACGGCGTGCGAAAGTACCACCGCCGGTTCGGCACGCTGGTCAACGGCCTGCCGGCCGCCGGGCTGGTGCCGACCGCCGTGGCCGAACCGGTGCCCGGCACCGCGGTGCTCGACCGGCGGCCCTCGCGGACGAACCGCGCCGCCCGTCGTTCCTGATGCTCGCGGCGACGCGCCGTGACGGTGGCCACCGCTCCGGCGTTGACGGCGACGGCCGGGCCGCCGCTCCGGACACCGGCTACCCGGCCGCGGACGGAGCGGACGGCACACCCAGCGTCAGGTAGCCGAACCCCCACACGCCCCGGTACCCGCGCAGCCACCGGGCGCGGTGCCGCTCGACGGACGCGCGCACCTGCTCGGCCTCGGGCCGGTCGCCGTGTTCGAGCAGCCAGTGCTCCCGGTCGGCGAGGAACCCGGACTCGAAGTCGTGCCATTCGTCGGGGCTCGCCGCCTCGACCCACAGGGGGCGGAAGCCCGCGGCGACGGCCAGGTCCACCAGACCCGCGAGGTCGGGGTAGTCGTCGGCGGACGCCTTCGGCCACATCCGCGACAACTCGCCGGGCGTGGGCGGCCGTTCCCAGAACCCGTCACCGAACAGCGCCCGTCCGCCGGGGCGGACCGCCCGCCGCAGAGCGCGCAGCGCGTCCGCGGTGTCGCCGAACGCGTGGCTCGCGCCCACGCAGACGACCAGGTCGGCCGGTTCACGCCAGGTCGCCGCCGGCCCCTCGACGAACGACACGCGGTCGGCCATCCCGCGCGCGACGGCGGCGGCGTGTCCGCGGGCGAGCAGGCTGCCGTCGGTGTCGACGCCGGTCCCCACCGCCCCGGGCGCGGCTTCCAGAAGCCGGAGCAGCAGTTCGCCCCACCCGCAGCCGAAGTCCAGCACGGTGGCCGGGGCGGGGTGTACCAGCCGCTCGACCAGCCGCCGGGCGCGCGCGTCGGAAAGCGGGGCGTTGAAGTCCAGCCAGACATAACGGGAGGGCGGGGGCGTGTCGGTCATGTTCCGCGAGCGTAGCGGCGCCGCTCGGCACTCGTACAGCAGATCCCCAGGTTCGCGACATGTGGGGCGAACGGCGAAGACTTTCGCCTCCGCACCGGACGGTCAGCCGTCCGCTGCTCCGGCCAGCCCCAACAGCGCACGGCAGCGCGCCAGGCCCTCGACCTCGACGGGAACGGAGCGCTGCGCCGACCAGTCGGCCCGGCTCAGCACCAGGCGCTGCTCCACCGCCGGGCGGCCCCGCGGCGCCAGCAGCGCGGTACCGTCCGGCCGGTAGCCGAGCTTCCGGGACACCGCCAGGGAGACGGTGTTGTCCGACATCGCGGCCGAGCGCGCCGTCTCGGCGCCAAGGCCGGCGAACGCCAGGTGCAGCACCGCGGCGCGCATCTCGGTCCCGATCCCCCGGCCCTGGTACCGCCGCCCCAGCCACGATCCGGTGTGCACCTCGCGCAGGACGGCGAAGTGCCGGGCGCTCAGTTCCTGGGTGCCGACGATCTCGCCGTCCAGGAACACGCCGAGCGGCAGCACCCAGTCGGCCGGAGTGCTCGCGCCGAGCGTCCGCCAGTGGTACTGCATGACGCTGCGCGCCACTTCCTCCGGCCCGGCATCCGTCCACGGCACCGTGAACGGCATCACCGCCGGATCGTGCACCCCGTCGGCGGCCAGTTCGGCGAGAGCGTCCAGTTCCGTGAGCACGGGGAGCCGCAGCTCCAGCCGCGGTGTGCGGACGCGAAGGTCATAGACGGGCCAGTGGCGTGCTTCCATGGCACGGATTGTCCGGCCCCGCACGCCCGGGCGCGACCGGTTTTCCGCCGCGCCCGTGGGCACGGCGCCGCCGCCGAGGCAGATACTGGAAGACGACGAACAAGCAGGAGGGCACATGGACGGGGAACGGCCGGACGCGCGCCGGCTCGCGGTGTGGCGGGACTTCCTCCAGGGACACAGCCGGCTCATGGTGCAGCTGGAACGCGAACTCAGGGACGGCGCCGGGCTCGCGCTGGCGGAGTACGACGTGCTGCTGCGGCTGCGGGAGACGCCGGACCGCCGGATGCGGATGAGCGACCTGTCCGCCGCCGTCCTCTACACCACCGGCGGGCTGACCCGCCTCGTCGACCGGATGGCCCAGGCGGGCCTGGTCACGCGGGAACCGGCACCGGGCGACCGGCGGGGCGTCTACGCCGTGCTCACCGACCTGGGCGTCGAGCGGCTCGCGGAGGCGGCCGAGGTTCACCTCGCGGGCGTGCAGCGCAACTTCGGCGCGCTGCTCCCGGACGGCGAACTCGACCAGGTCGCCGCGTTCCTCGCCCGGCTCGCCCCCGGGGGTGCCCCGGAGGAGTTCGACGCGTGCGGCGCGGACGCCATCGCACCGAAGGCGGCGGTCGGCGGCGGAGGGAGTGCGCACCGATGAGCGGCACCGAGCAGACGTCCGAATTCCAGCGATCGCCCAGCCATTTCGCCGACCGCATCACGGCCGACGGGGCGTCCGGCTGGCCGGTCGAGCCGGGCCGCTACCGGCTCGTCGTCAGCCGTGCCTGCCCGTGGGCCAACCGCTCGCTGATCGCCCGGCGGCTGCTCGGCCTGGAGCCGGCGATCTCGCTGGCGGTCACCGACCCGATCCAGGACGAGCGGAGCTGGCGCTTCACCCTCGACCCGGACGGCCGCGACCCCGTGCTCGGCATCCGCTTCCTCTCCGAGGCCTATCTCGCACGCGAGCCCGAGTACACCGGCGGCGTGAGCGTGCCCGCGATCGTGGACGTCCCGAGCGGACGGCTGGTCACCAACGACTACCAGCGGATCACGCTGGACCTCGCCACCGAGTGGCGCGGGCTGCACCGCCCCGGCGCCCCCGACCTGTACCCCGAACCGCTGCGGGCCGAGATCGACGCGGTCAACGCTGAGGTGTTCCGCGACGTCAACAACGGCGTCTACATCGCCGGATTCGCGCGGCGGCGGGAGACCTACGAGCGCGCCTACACCCGGCTGTTCGAGCGCCTCGACGCGCTGTCGGAACGGCTGGCGCACCAGCGGTACCTCGTCGGCGACACCATCACCGAGGCCGACATCCGGCTGTTCGTCACGTTGGTCCGCTTCGACGCCGTCTACCACGGCCACTTCAAGTGCAACCGCAGCAAGCTGACCGAGATGCCGGTGCTGTGGGCCTACGCCCGCGACCTGTTCCAGACCCCGGGGTTCGGCGACACGATCGACTTCGACCACATCAAGCGCCACTACTACGCGGTGCACGACCAGATCAATCCCAGCCGCATCGTCCCCTTGGGCCCCGACCTCTCCGGCTGGACGACCCCGCACGGCCGCGAGTCCCTGGGCGGACGCCCCTTCGGCGAGGGCACCCCGCCACCGCCCCCACCGGCCGATGAGACGGTGCCACCGCCGGTGTGACCGGGCGGCCGGCGGTGCGGTCAGGCGGGCACCCGCGGTTCACCGTGGAAGACCTCCCGCCGGTGCCAGGCGATGTGGTCGGTCCGTACGCCGGTGGCGGCCGGAGCCGGGCCGCACAGCTCCCGGCCGGCGAGCGCGTGCACCTGAGCGCGCGCCGCGGCAGTGCGGCCGACGAACGCCGCGGAGACCGCGATCAGCCGGTCGTCCGTCAGCCCGAGGACCCCCTTGTCGAAGAGTTTGTGGTGCAGCGCGCAGAGGCACAGGCCGTTGTCCACGCTGTCCGGCCCGTCAAAGGCCCACCAGCGGACGTGCGCCGCGTCGAGGCCGACCGCCGCACCATCGTCGAGCCGCCCCTCGTATCCGCAGAACGCGCACATGTACTCGTAGGCGCGCAGCACTGCTACCCGGAAGACGGGGTCGCGACGCCGGCCGCCGCGCGCCGGAACGTGGGTGTATCCGGCGTCCGCCAGGTCCAGCCCGACGGCGCGGCAGATGTCGGAATGCAGCGACGGCTCGAAGTTGTCGTCGAGCAGCACCCTGGCCAGCACGGGCAGCACCTCCGGCCGGGCGACCAGCTCCCGGACGATCTCCGGGCCGAGGCGGCCCACCGCTCCGCTCTCCCGCAACATCTTGGGAGACGCGCCCGGGCTGCCCGGGCCCCGATCGCTGGACACGACCCAGACGCCGTCGTCGTTGGCAAGGTGGTGGAACGGGTAGTACGGCCCGCCCGCGCGAGGCGGGGCGAAATCGCGGATCAGCCGCTTCAGCGGCCCCTCCGCCTCCGCGTAGCGGATCGGGCCGGGCCCCGAGCGCTGGAAGCGCCCGAGCGCGTAGAGGAGCAGCAACGGCTTGTGCGGCGCCCGACCGCCGCCGCTGCGTCCCATGCGGATGCCCGCCACTCGCTCGACCACGTCCACGGCGACAGCGTAGACGCACCGCCGGGGACGGCAGAACCCCTGCGGCGTGGGAGGTTCCGGCCACCGCGCCGCAGGGGCGGCCGGGTCATCCCCAGGCCGGGATCACACCGGTGAGGACGGCGCACGCCAGCACGATGAGGCTGACCAGCCACGCCCACGGGAGCAGGAACCGGATGTGCGAGCCGATCGAGACGCCGGTGAGGCCGGTGAGCAGGTAGAACGACCCGGTCAGCGGGCTGATCGGGAAACCGACCGTCTCCTGTCCCGCGATGGACGCCTGCGCCATGTCCACGGGGGAGATCCCGAAGCTCTGGCCCACCTCGGCGAGCACGGGCAGCACCGCGAAGTAGTAGGCGTCCGGGCCGAAGACCAGGCTGAGCGGGACGCCGAGCGCCCCGACCACCACGGCGAGGCCGGGGCCCACCGCCGTCGGGACCAGTTCGGTGGCGCTCACCGCCATGGCCTCGACCATGCCGCTGCCGTCCATGACTCCGAGGAAGACGCCGGCGGCGAGCAGGGTGCTCGCCATCAGGATGGCGCCCTGCGCGTGGGCGTTGATGCGATCGCTCTGCAGGCGCATACCGGGGTAGTTCACCATGAGCGCGACCACCAGTCCGGCCATGAAGACGAGTTCGGGCGGCCACACCCCCGAGACGAGCACCCCCACGAGTACGGCGGTCAGCGTCAGGTTGACCCAGAAGAGCCGCGGCCGGGCGAGTTCGGGGTTCTCCGCCTCCGGTGCGGCGGGCGTCTCGGGGCCGGGCCGCGCGTCCGGCCGGGAGGCCGTGGCCGGACCGCCGGGAGACCCGGCCGCGGCCAGTCTGCGGCGCTCGCGCAGGCCGAGGAAGACCGCGATCGCGAGCACGGCGACGATGCCGGCGACCTGCGCCGGGATCATCGGCACCCAGATCTCGTTCCCGTCGACCCCGACGGTGCTCGCCGCGCGGGCGGTGGGACCGCCCCACGGCGTGAGGTTCATGATCCCGGCCCCGAGTCCGACGAGCGCGGCGAGGACGAGGCGGCGCATCCCCAGCGCGTCGTAGAGCGGCAGCAGGGCGGGAACGGCGATGAGGAAAGTGGTGGCACCGGCGCCGTCGAGGTGCGCGGCCATCGCCAGCACCACGGTGGCGACGGCGATCGTGACCGGGTCGCTGCCTGCGGCGCGCAGCACCCGGCGCACGATGGGGTCGAACATCCCGGCGTCGCGCATGATGCCGAAGTACAGGATCGCGAAGACGAACATGGCCGCGGTCCCCGCCACGTCGGCGATGCCCGCCTGCGCGAACTCGCTGATCTCGGACGGCGAGAACCCCGCGGCGAACGCCACGACGAGGGGTGCGGCGATCAGCGCCACGACGGCGCTCACCCGGTTCGTCAGTAGCAGTGCCAGCACTGCCGCGATGGTCAGCGTTCCCATCCATGTCAACATGGGCGGCTCTCCTGGAGGGGACGGGAGGAGGAGGCACGGCACGAAGCGTGTGAGGCGCTTCACGAGTCGCCGTGTTCCAGCCCATACTGACCAGTCGACTGATCACCCGTCCAACACCGGTTCCGCACGCATTGATGCACTCAGGGCATGAATGTCCGCGCGCGAACGCCGGGCGGCGTGGTGGCGCGCGCCGCCACGCCGCCCGACGGCTCAGTCCCCGTAGGCGGCGAGGGTCCGGCGCGCGGTGACCAGCATCGCCTCGTCCACCATGTCGCCTTCGAACACCGTCACGTTCTCGCCGCGTTCGCGGGCCTCCTCCATGGCGCTCACCAGGCGGCGCAGGTAGGCGAGTTCCCGCTCGTCCGGCCCGAAGATCTCGTTGACCACCGGCACGTGCGAAGGGTGGATCACCAGCATCCCCTCGTACCCGAGGTCCCGGTTCCGTGCCGCGAAGCCGCGCAGGCCGTCCAGGTCGGCGATGTCGGTCCACAGTCCGCCGACCGGATGGCCGACTCCGCCGGCGCGCGCGTCCAGCAGCACGCGGGCGCGCAGTTCGGCGGTGCCGCCGCCGGTGCGGTCCCACCGGTACCCGACGGCCCGTTGCACGTCACCACCGCGGCCGGTGACCGCGCCGAGGTAGCCGACACGGGCGGCGGCCCGGGCCACCCGCTCGGCGGCGGCCAGCCCGGCGGCGGTCTCCAGGAGCGGCAGCAGGACGGTGCCCCCGATGGGCCGTCCGCTCTCGGCCTCGGTCCAGCCGATCAGCCGGTCGGCCAGCCGGACGTCGGCCGGCCCCGAGACCTTGGGCAGCACGACGCCGGCCGCGCCCGCGGCGACCACCCGGCGCACGTCCTCGGCACCGGTCCAGGCGTCCAGCGGGTTCACGCGGACGAACACCGCGATCTCGCCGCGGTGCCGGGCGACCGCCTCGGCGACGGCGACGCGCGCCTCCGGCCGGGCGTCCGGGTGCACGGCGTCCTCCAGGTCCAGGATGACGGCGTCCGCGCCCGCCGTGATGGCCTTGGGGACCCACTCCGGCCGCGTCCCGGGCACGAACAGCAGCGAGCGCAGTCGGCCCAGGCGGGCCTCCGGACGGTCAGATGACGCCGCGTTCGGTGAGGTCACGCAGTTCCTCCTCGTCGAGACCGAGCCATTGCCGGTACACCGTGTCGTTGTCGGCGCCCAGCGCCGGTCCGGTCCGCCACACCCTGCCGGGCCGGCTCCGGAAGTGCGGGATGGCGGCCTGCATCCGGACGTCGCCGAGGTCGGGGTCCGGGACCGTCACGATGTCGCCGCGTTCCTGGTAGACGGGATCGGCGGCGATGTCGGCCGCGGTGTAGACCCGCGAGGCGACGACCTCGGCCGCCGCGAACCCGGCCAGGCACTCCTCCACCGTGTGCCGGGCCACCCAGGCCCGCAGCCCGTCATCGAGCACCGTCCGCCCGGCGAGCTGCTGCTCGGTGGTCACGAAGTCCTCCTCCGGCAGCCCGAGCAACCGCGCCACGTTGCGCACCGACCGCGCGGTGGCCGACGTGACGGTGACCCACTCCCCGTCCGCGCTGCGGTAGGTGTTGATGACGGCGGCCGGTGCGACCGCGAGCTGGTTGCCGGAGCGTTCGGGAACCCGGCCGAGCTGGTCGTGCAGGATGACCTGCCACTCCACCAGCCGGAAGAGCGGCTCGAACAGCGCGAGGTCGATCCATTCGCCCGCGAAGTCGGGCGACCGTTCGCGACGGTAGAGTGCGGCGGCCACCGCGTAGGCGCCCATGAGGCCGGTCACCGCGTCGCCGTGGGAGAACCCGGTGTGCACGGGCGGGCCGTCGGGGAAGCCGGTGAGGTGCACGACGCCGCTGCGCGCCTCGCCCATCTTGCCGAATCCGGGGGCGTCGGCGAGGGAGGATGTGGCCCCGTACCCGGAGATCTGCAGCATGATCGCGCGCGGGTTGATCCGGTGCACCGCCTCCCAGTCCAGCCCCCACTCCCGCAACCGGCCGGCGCGCAGCGTCACGATCACCACGTCGGCCCATGCGACCAGGCGCCGCGCGACCGCGCGGCCCGGCTCATCGTGCAGATCAAGCGTGACCGAACGCTTGTTGCGGCCGGCGACCTTGAACCACAGCGGGGCGCCGTCCTTGGTGGGCCCCATGGCGCGCGCCGCGTCGCCGCTGCCCGGCGGTTCCACGTGGACGACATCGGCCCCCTGGTCGGCGAGCATGGCGCCGGCGAGCGGCCCGGCGACCACGTGCGCGAACTCGACGACGCGGAGCCCGTCGAACTGCCCGAAGGCCGGACGGGCCGCGGACCCGGGGGCGTGGGGGTCGGTGGTGCCGGGGGTGCCGTCCTCGGGCCGCGTGGTCACGGGTCGTCCCGCCTTCCTGCTCGGCTGCACGGGTCCGGCCGCCCGCGCGGCGGCCGGGTCTCCAGCGTGCGGGCGCGCGGCGACCGCTGTCCAACATCAATCCGAGATGGATTGATGCACGGCGGGCATGGCCGGTGTCCGGCGGCCGGGCCGCGACGTCAGGCCCACTCCACGCCGTCCGGCAGCGGATGGCCGGTGGCGCGCAGCTCCGCCAGCAGCTCCACGAAGCGACGTGCCGCCGGTGCGATCCGCCGCCGGGCCGGCAGCACCAGGTCGAGTCGGCGTTCGGCCACCGGCTCGACCGCGACTCCGTCGGCCAGCTCGGCGAAGCTCATCAGGGTCCGTACCAGTGCCGGGACGGCCGAGACGCCCAGCCCGGCCCGTACCAGCCCGGCGACCGCGGCGACGTTGCGCGCCTCGGCGGCGCTCGGCGTTCGGCTTCCGGCCTCGGCGAGGGCGGCGTCGGTGAAGCTCCGGACGCTGGACTCGGGGCCCAGCGCGATGAATCCCGCCTCGGCCAGCTCGTCCCAGCCCACGGTGGAGCGGGCGGCCAGCGGATGGCCGGCGGGCAGCACCGCGTGGAACCGGTCCCGGACGAGCGGGCGGCCGCTGAGCCACTCGGGCAGGCCGTCGGGGATGGTGATGGCGAGATCCGCCTCGCCGTCGGCCATCCGGTCGACCACCGAGCCGGCGTGCGTGTCGATGATGCGCACCCCGATGCCGGGCCGGTGCGCACGGAACGTGGCGATGACGGTGGGCAGCAGTACCGCGGCCACCGACGGCAGTGTCGCGACCGTCACCACCCCGCGCTCGCCGCTGACGAACCGCGCCATCCGCGTCATGCCGGCCCGGTGCGCCGCGAGGATGTCCTCTGCGACGTCGAGGAGTTCGGCCCCCTCCGGTGTGAGCTGGACGTTCCGGGTGTCTCGCTGGAAGAGTTTGGCTCCGAGCAGCCGTTCGATCTCGGCGACGGTGCGGCTCAGCGACGACTGCGCGATGTGCCGCTCCTGTGCGGCGGCGGTGAAACTGCCGCAACGGGCCACCGCGACGAAGGCCGAGAGCTGACGGAGGGACAGATCCATGGCCGAACAGCATAGATACAGTGGCGAGAAGGGTCCGGTGCGCGGCCGGGCACCATGGGAACTGCCGGGCAGACCCAAGGTTCAGGCCCCGCACCGCTAGGGTGCGGGGCCTGTGTCATGGCGGGCCCCGTCCGCCATGACATGAGGTGGAGCCCGGTACCGGGCCGAGCAGAATGGGTACACAGGCTCGGCGACGCGGGATGAACCGCCGGGAGGGACGGTCAGGGAGGGTGTGTCGCGCCGCCGAGCCATTTTTGAGGGGAAGGACGCGAATTCCCCGGCAGGAAGCCGGGGCCACCACGTTCTTCGGGATCCGACCGCAGCGCACGCCCCGTTCGTCACTGCGCGCTACGAGTGCGGAACTCCGTGCTTCAAAATAACAGACACCGTGTCTTATTTCTATTGTGAGTGAGGGCTGTGACGTTCCGCACTGCCTACGCTGCCGACGATCAGCGGCAGCCGGCCCCCGTTTCTCCGGAGACGACCATGACCGATTCCACCCACCGCCAACCGCACGGCCAGCAACCGCCGAAGCGCGAGCGGACCCGCAAACGGATCCTGGACGCCGCCGAGGAGGCGATCCGGGAGAACAGCAACCTGCACGCCCTCGACATGGAGGAGGTGGCCGCCCGGGCCGGGATCGCGCGCTCGGGGCTGTACCGCTATTTCCCCACCAAGGAGGACATGCTCAAGACGCTGATCACCCAGCGCAGCGCCGAACTCCGCTTCGGCGCCCAGCCGCTCGCCGACAACGAGGACCTCGCCCGTTACCTCCAGCGGTCGCTGAGCATGCTGGTGCAGTTCTGGCGGGACCGGCGCGCGATCTACCTGACCGGGCTGGACCTGTCCGACATCGATCGCGACTTCAACCGGCAGTGGAACCAGGAGCTCGTGGACAACTGGACCTCGGCGCTGGTCGGCGTCTACGAACGCGAGGTGGCGGCCGGGCGGGTGACGGCGCCGCTGGCCGACCCCTGGTCCACGGCGGAGTTCCTGACGATGGCGGTGGTCTCGCGGCTGCAGAGCCTCTACCGCGAGACCGACCGGCCCGAACGGGAGGAACTCGTGCTGCAGGCCATGCTGGAGGTGGTCTTCCGCAGCTTCGGCCTGCGGCCACCCGTCCCGGCCGCGTGAGCCACGTGCCACCGGGGCGTAGCGCTCACTCCCGCACGGAGGCGGGCCCCGGAGTCTCCGGTACCCCGAGTTCGGCGAAGATCTTGGTGGCGGCGGCGAGCATCATCGCGGCGTCATCGGGGTCGACGACCTCCGCGGGCAACTGGGCCAGACCGTGCAGGGCGCGCGCCTCGGCGTACCGTTCATGGCGCTCCCGCGCCAGCCGCAGCGCGGAGTCGTGGGCCGAGCGCGCCTGGGGGTAACGCCCCGCCCGGGCGTGCGTGACGGCCAGCTCGTTGAGCACCTCGGCCTCCGCGCTGCGCTGCGCGGTCTCCCGGCCCAGCTCCAGTGCGGTCTGGTGGGCCTGCACCGCCTCGTCGATCCGGCCGAGTTCGCGTAGGACGACCCCGATGTTGTTGCGGGTGTAGGTCTCGCCGGACTGGTCGCCGAGGTCCCGGAAGACGGCGAGGGCCCCGTGCAACTGCTCCAGGGCCGTGGTGAGGTCGCCCGACTGGGCGTTGATCTCACCCAGTATCCGCAGCGCCGCCGCGTGGCAGTCGTCCGGGTGGTCGCTGATGCGCAGGGCGAGCACGGCCTCGCAGTGCTTGCGCGCCTCCTCGAACCGGCCCAGCGCCTGGTCGATGGCGGCGATGTTGCTGCGCTGCCGCTTCTCCAGCTCCCGATCGCCGATCGCCACGGCGTGTTCCAGCACCTCGTCCAGCGCGGCGAGCGCGTCCCGGAAACGGCCCATGCGCTCGTAGACCATGGCCAGGTTCGCGATGGCGCGGATCTCGCCGGTGCGGTCGCCGAGCCGGGCGAAGATGGAGCGCGCCTCGCTGAGCAGCGAGAGCGCGAACTCGAACCGGCCCGAGAGGCAGTGCGCGATCCCCAGGCCGATGAGCGTCACCGCGCTGCCCATGTCGTCACGGTCGGCGCGGCTGGCCTCCAGCGCGCGCTCGTGCGTGCTCAGCCACAGCTCGGTCTGCCCGTGCACGGCGTAGAACCGCCAGAGGGAGTGCGCCAGTTGCCACGCCTGCTTGCCGTTGCCCTGCCCCGCGTAGTAGTCGACCACGGCGGCGAGGTTCTCGCGGTTGACGTCGAACCAGGCGATCGCCTCCGACCAGTTCGACAGGTCGGCCCGGTAGCGGGAGGTCGTGGTGGGGTCGACCTCGTAGTCATGCCCGCGCGAGCCGAGCCATTCGGCGGCCCGTTGCGCGGTGTGCAGGTAGTGGTCGCCGGCGCGGTGCCGGATCACGTCGACGTCCTCGGCCGGGAGATGTTTCAGGGCCTGCTGCCGGGCGTACGCGCCGATCAGGTCGTGGAAGCGGTAGATGTCGACTCCCTGCTCCTCCAGCAGGCACACGCTGACCAGCTCCTGGAGGAGGTCGTCGGCACCGGGGAGGTCGACGTCGAGCAGGGCCGCGGCGCCGTAGAGGTCGATGCTGCCGCCGATCATCAGGCCGAGGCGCAGGAACGCGTCGCGCTGGGGGTCGGTGAGGCTCTGGTAGGAGAGCTCGAAGATCGCCTCGACGCTCTGCCCGTCGGTGCGCAGTTCCTGGAACCTGCGATGCTGCTCGCCGAGCCGCTGCTCCACGTGCGCGAACGTCCAGCGCGGCCGGGTCAGCATGCGTCCGGCGACGATGCGCAGCGCCAGCGGCAACCCGCCGCACAGTCGCGCCACCGCCCGCACCGCCTGGGGTTCGCGCGCGGTGCGCTCCTGTCCGAGCACCGCCCCGAGCAGCGAGACCGAGGCGCCGCTGTCGAGCATCCCCAGCGAGACGTGGTGGGCGCCGCTCAGCCCGGAGAGTTCGTGCCGGCTCGTGATGACGGTGAGGGAGCCCGGGGAGGCGGGCAGCAGCGGGCTGATCTGTGCGAAGGAGCGTGCGTTGTCCAGGAGCAGCAGGACGCGCCGGCCGGCGATGGCGGCCCGCCACAGCGCCGCTCGCTCGGCCACCGTGTCGGGCATCGCCTCGGGCGCGACCCCCACCGCGCGCAACAGCCTGCCCAGGGCGGAGAGCGCACTGATCGGCTCCTGGTCGACCGTGTGGCCGTACAGGTCCACGAACAGCCCGCCGTCGGGGAAGCGTTCGGCCAGGCGGTGCCCGGCGTGAATGGCGAGCGTGGTCTTACCGGCTCCACCGGGTCCGGTGATGACGCACACCTCGGCCTGCTCGCCGCCGGTGGCGCCGATGGCCAGCACACGCTCCAGGTCGGCGTCGCGGCCGGTGAAGTCGGGGATGTCGCGTGGCAGGTCGTTGCGGGGGAGGAAGGATGCGGCCTCGCCGCCGGTCTCCTCGGGCGGGACGGACGGGTCGGTGCTCCGGTCGGCCGCCGCGGGACCGCCCGGGCCGGCGCCGTGCGGATCTCCGTCCGGGCGGCGGGTCCGGGCGCCCGGCCGCCGCCGTGGCGGGCCGTCGGGCTCGGTGTCGCGCAAGATGCGCTGGTGCAGCTCCATCAGCTCGCGGCTGGGGTCGATACCGAGCTGGTCGGCGAGCGTCCGCTGTATCTCGCTGAAGGTGGCCAGCGCCGTGGCCCGCTGCCCGTCGCGGTACAGCGACGCGATGAGCGGCAGGTGCAGGCTCTCGCGCAGCGGGTCCTGCCGGACGAGGGGGGTCAGCCGGGTCACGATGTCGCGGTACCGGCCGAGCTCGAAGCACGCCTCGGCCCAGGCGGCGACCGCCGCCCACTTCTCCTCCAGGAGCGGCAGGCCGAGGGTGTAGTGCAGGTTCTCCGAGCCGGTTCCCGAGAACGGGTCGCCGCGCCAGCAGTCCAGTGCCTCGCCCCACAGCCGCGCGGCATGCTCGGGATCGGTGGAGTCGCGGGCGCGTACGCATAGCCGCCGGAACCGGTGCAGGTCGACGCGCTCGGGATCGACCCGCGCGAGGTAGCCGCCGGCGGTCGTCTCGATCACGCCGGGAAATGCCCGTCGGAGATGCGAAACCTGGACCTGAATGATAGACCGGGCGGTGCGGGGAGGGTCGCCGTCCCAGAGGAAGTCGATGAGCCGGTCGACCGTCACCTCGGTCTCAAGGTGGACCAGCAGCGCTCCCAGGACGCACCGCTGGCGCGGCCCGCCGACGGGGATCGCTTCGCCGTCGCGCCAGGCCGCAATCGGACCCAGGACGCCAAAATCCACAAACGGCACTGTAGCAAGACCATTCGTGGTTTATGAGGAGAAATCCCATACCATTACGCCCGCGCTTTCCTCTGGGAGATCGCGGGCGCAATGGCGGAATTCAATCCGTATGTGGGAGTCCGTCACGTGGGCTCAGGACTACTTCGGCTCGTCGCCGGCTCCTTCGCCCTCCGCCGGCTTCTCGGTCTCCGGCTGCTCCTCCGGGGGCTGGGGCTCGTCCTTGGTCGGACGCAGCTTGGCCGTGGCGGGCGTCGCCCCCGAGACGCCCCACCGCCCGAGTCCTTCCACGATGCGCAGGAACTCGGCGTCCGTACGGCCGTGATCCGAGGCCAGCAGCTGACTCATACACTCTCCCCTGAGTGAATCCACGTTGTGGTGGACGCGGCCGCCGAACACACGGTTTCCCCCCGGGTCCCCCCGGTCCGCGCCCCCACGACCCCGTCTCGGAGAACACACTCCCACCCCCGGCCGACATTCCGCCGTCCGTGCCGGTCGCGGCCCCCGTGGTCTTGCCCCCCGGAACCGGTGCGCCGACCGGGGCCGTTCGATCCGCCACGATCGAGGCGCCCCGGCCGGCCCAACCAGGTCCGGCCAACCGTGACACCCCCGCTGCACCCGAGGTCACGCGGGCACGCAACGGTACTCCGGCGTCACAGTTGCGACCGCCAGACCGGTTTCTTGGGCCGTCCTCCCGCGAACCGGTCTCGCAGAGTGGGTCCGACTCTAGAGACGCGCGCTTCCGATGCGCTTTCAGTGCGCTTACAGCGCCATGCGTCCCCGGCGGCGGGGGTGGGCCCACGGACGAACGGCATCGGTCATCGGCAGTCTGCCCCCTGCCGGCGATTCCACTCACCCGTGAAGTGTCCCGAAGTGGCCGCCCATGTCCGAGATCAATCGGTTACCTCTACACTGCCCACGTGGCACATCACGCGCCGGACCACGAGGTCAGCCCCGGGGATCTCCTGCCCCGGAGCCCGGTCGCACGTGCCGTGCTGGCGGCGGTGTTCGCCGTGGTGGCCTCCGGACTGCTGTTCGTCTTATGGCGCACCGGCGGGTTCGAGCGCGCGCCCGAGGCCCCGCCGCAGCCCGCCGCCGACACCCCCGTCCGCAACGATATGTTCACGCTGACGGTGGAGGAGGCCTCCATCGTGACCAAGGAGGAGTTCGCCGGCACCTCGGAGTGGATCCAGGTGCGCGCGGAACTCACCTCGCACGATCGGTCCCCGGTGCGGGCCTTCGCGGTCGCCGACATGGTGCGCCCGTCCGTGCTGCCCGGCGGCGTCGACGTCGACGACGACGGCCTGGAGATCACGCTGGAGCGCGACCAGGAGTACCCCGTCACCTACCTGCAACCCGAGATGCCCGAGACGGTGCTGCTGCGCTGGCCGCTCCCCGAACGCGTCGGCGCGGCCTCCGACGTCGAGCGGCTGCGGCTGGTCGTCCTCGGCGCCGAGTTCGCCCCCGGCTTCCTGGACCAGAGCTCCTCGTGGCGGGCGACGGAGCAGGAGGTGGCCGACCTCGTCCTGCCGGTGCACGGGAGCTGACCCGATGGCGAACACGTTGGTGCGCCGCGCCGCCACCGCCGTGGGCAGCCTGCTGCTGCTCGCCGGCATCGTCACGGCCAACCGGATGCTGCCCGCCTTCGAGGACGTCACCGCCCCCATCGCCTACCGCGGGTCCGCGCACGAGACGGTGGACGCACAGCGGTTCACCGCCAGGGTGGAGAAGGTGGAGTTCGCGCACGGCATCTCCGACGGGGACGGGAGCGGCGAGGGTGAGGTGCGCACCGCCGACCCGGACAACCGCGCGATCTGGGTGGTGGTCTGGGTGACCATGACGGCCACCGACGCCACCCTCAGCGTCGGTGATCCGGTGCTGCTGGAGACCGGGGACGGCTACGCCTACGCCGCCACCGACCGGCTGTCCAACACCATGAACGCGTTCGCCGGCCGCCTGGACCCGGGGCTGCCCCGCTACGGCGCCTTCGCGTTCGAGGTTCCGCGGGCGCGCCTGGTGGACCCGACGTTACGCGTCTCGGCACGCGAGGGGCTGGACCGCCGGCTGTCGGCAGAGGCCGACGTCCACCTCGGACTGGACGCGGCACGGGTGGACCGCCTGACCGAGGCGGCGGCGGACTCGCTCACGATCGCGCCCGTCAGGTACCGGTAGGGGGCGCAGGATGGACCGACCCGACCACACGACGCGGCGGCCCGGGGAGCCGCCGCGGTTCCTGCCGCCCGGTCCCCCCGCGCCTCCCCCGGACGCCGCGCCTGCGACCTCGCCCAAGGCGGCACGCCGCCCGCGCCGACGCCGTCGCTGGCTGCGCACCCAGCTCCCCTTCGCCCTGTCCCTGCTGGTGCTGCTGCCGCTGGGTATGGGCCTGCCGTGGTGGCTGGAACGCCGCACCCTGCTGGAACAGGGCGCGATGCCGCCGCCCCCGGCCGTGGCCGACGGGTCCAGCGCCGGGCTCGCGGGCAGCGAGTGGGAGTTCCGGGGCGCGGTCACCGGCGAGACCGGGGGCGAGGACCTGCCTGAGGGCGCCGAGCTGGTCGATGCCGTCTTCATCGTGACGCCGGGCGACGGGCAGGCCAGCCGGCTGCTGCTGAACTCCTGCGAGATCCGTGCCGTCGACGGCCGGGGGCGGGTCTGGGACCAGACCTCGGAGTACTCCATGCGCCAGCTTCCCGAGGAGGTCGGGAACACCTCGTTCGGCTGCTCGGACGCCGATGGCGAGGCCATCGGCGTGGACACCGCCCAAGGGCTGGTGGCCACCTTCCTCGTTCCGGAGGACGCGGTCGAGGGGCTGGGGTTCGAGATCCGGGTGGACACGTCCGAGTCGCCGGAGGCGCCGCGGCCGGCGGCGGTGCTGTTCACCGAGTGACCGGGCCCCGCGGCGCGGTGGTCCGCCCGGTCAGGCGGACGGCCCGGCCTCAGCGGCACGCTCCGGCGGGGCGGGCGCCGCGCGGCGGGCCCGGCGGCCGACGCTGTGCCGGCCCAGCCGGCGCAGCGTGATCTCGAACGTCGCGGCGAGCAGGCAGACCCGCAGCACCTCGTGCAGGGCGTCCACCGCGAACTCGATCGGCGTCAGCCACGGCCACCACCAGGCCAGGAACTCGTGCGGGCCGACGAGCCGGTACACGCCGCGTTCCAGCCAGGCGAACCCGAGCTCCAGCAGCCCGTAGTACAGGCAGAAGGACAGGTAGAACACCGGGCTCACCCGCAGGATGAACCGGAACGCGTTGAGGAACGGCGTGTACTTCTCCCGCAGGTCCCGTCCGGCGAACCGGCCGACCCCCCGCACCATCTCCGGCAGGCGGCTCGCCGCCCGCCGCACCCGATCGGCGCGCCCGCCCTTGCGGAACAGCGCCTCGGCGCGGTCGATCTCGGCCCCGAAGACGACCGCCACGATGGTCAGCCACAGCAGGGGCCCGACGAGGCCGTCCTTGAGGTGCGGCCACATCCCGGCCGCCGCGCGCAGCGCCGCCGGGACCGACGTGTCCAGCGGCAGGGAGGAGACCCCGGCGAGCCAGCCAAGGGAGTCCTGGGCGGCCGCGCGCAGTTCCGCCACGACGACGCGCTGGCCCACCCAGTCCACGGCGTCGCCGGTGAGCTGGGCGACGGAGAAGACCGCGAAGAACATCCAGTTGGCCTCGAACAGCGCGGTCAGCACGCCCAGCCATACGTTGCGGGTCCGCGCGTACAGTTTCTCCAGCAGCGACCGGCCGGACAGTGAGACCAGCGCGATGGCCATGGGCAGCCCCATGGCGTCGATGTCGGTGATCCCGGTGTAGCCGACGATGCCGTCGGTGTTGCCGATCGTGATGCTGTACTCGCGGAACTCCTCCACGAACATGCCCCACGCGCTGTAGAAGAGCAGAAAGGGCAGGATCGCCATGGCCACGGCGTCCACCACCCGGCGCTCCCGCTCCGCGAAGCCGCCCGTCCCGCCGGCCGCCCGCCGCCGGGACGGCACGAGTTCGGCGTCCAGGGTGGGCAGCGCCGGCCGCAGCAGATGGAACATCACGATGGTCGTGGTCAGCGTCACCAGGACCGAGACGCTCAGCCCGGCCAGCCCGGCGACCGGGTGGACGCCGTTCAGCCGCACCATGAGCCGGATGAGCAGGTCGTGCAGCGTGGTCCCCGCGGCGTACACGCACAGCAGGAGCGCCCAGTGCCGCCGTGCCAGATCGAGGGCGTACACCGGGACCAGCAGGGCGGATCTTCCCGGCTCACTCGCCACGCAGGCTACCCTTCGCGCGTTCACTCGCCACGGAAGCGACCTTCCCCGCGTTCACTCGCCACGGAGGCGATCTTCTCCACGTTCACTCGCCACGGAGGCGATCTTCTCCACGTTCACTCGCCACGGAGGCTCCCGTCGCCACTCTGACCATCGCCGGCTCAGCTTAGCGCCGGGACCTGCCCTGTCCCAGCCTCGACCCCCGGTCCGGGCTGGCCAGGGAAGGTCACGGACGGCAGTCTTGTTGTCGCTGGACGGGGTGGTCGAGCCGAGAACACCGACGGCGCCGGGGCGCACGCGCCTCGGACCACGGGCGGAGAGGAGCAGCGTGAGCGGAGGGGACGGTAACGGGTGGGTGGTCCTGCCGGACGGCTCCCGCCGGTGGGGCCGGTTCGGCGCCTCGGGGCTGCTGCTGTACGCGGCCGGCGGCCGGGGCGGCGGTCACGTCCTGCTGCAGCATCGGGCGGCGTGGAGCCACCAGGGCGACACCTGGGGGATGCCGGGCGGCGCGCGCGACAGCGGTGAGACGTCCGTCGAGGCGGCGCTGCGGGAGTTCGGGGAGGAGGTCGCCGGCGACCTCGGCCCCGTCATCCTGAACGGCATCCACCGGCTGGATCACGTCGTGTGGAGCTACGACACGGTGCTGGCCCGGCTGCCCGAGCGGCGGCCGTTCGCGCCGGGCAACGCGGAGAGCACCGCCATTCGCTGGGTGGCACTGGAGGAGGTCGCGTCGCTGCCGCTGCTGCCGGCCTTCGGGACGATGTGGCCACGGTTGCGCGCCGCCCTGGCCGAGCGCCTGGTGCTGGTGGTCGACGCCACCGGGTCGGCCACGCATGCACCGAACGGCCAGGACGGAGCGGCCGGGGACGCCGCGACGGCCGCGGGCGCCCGGCGGCTGCGGGACGACCTCGCGGCGCTCGCCGCCGTGGGGCTGGCGGGCGCCGAACTGCCGGCCGGGGCGGCGGGGTCGGCCCTGCACCGCTGGTTCCCGGCCGTCCGCCTAGTGGTGCCGGCCACGGCGGGTACGGGCACCGTCCGCCCGGTCGGGGAGGCGGCCCGGGGTCCCGGGGTCGAGGTCGTCCCCGCCGTGGGGGGACCGGGCGCGACCGTGCTGGAACTGCTCGCCCGGCGCCGCCCGGGCGACCGGGTGCTCGTCGTCGCCGACGATCCCGAGGTGGCCGGCCGCGCGGCGGCGGCCGGTGCGAACGTCGCGCCGCTGTCCTGGCTGCCGCGCCGCGTGGCGTAGTCCCGTCGCGGGGGCGAGCCTGGCCGGGCGCTACGCCAGCAGTTCCCCGCGGGTGACCGTCACCGCGGCACCGCCTATTCGGACCCGGCCCGGCGGGTCCGTGGGCAGGTCCAGCCACAGCCGCCCCGTTCGGGCCGAGCACTGCACCGCCTCGAACGCGCGCCGGCCGAGCCGCTCGGCCCAGTACGGCGCCAGGACGGTGTGCGCGCTGCCGGTGACCGGGTCCTCGGGGACGCCCGCGTTGGGGGCGAAGAACCGCGAGGCGAAGGCGTGCGTGGCGCCGGCCGTCGCGGCGGCGGTGACGATGACCCCACGCTCGGCGAACGCCCCCAGGCCGGGGATGTCCGGGGTCAGCCCGCGCAGGACGGACTCTCCGGCCACCTCGACCAGCAGGTCGCCGGTCCCGCCGAGCGCGGTGCGGACCGGCGGGGCGCCCAGGACGCGTTCCAGTCCTTCGGGGACGTCCGTGGCCACGGGTGGGTGGGCCGGGAAGTCCATCCAGAGCAGTCCGTCCCGGCGCCGCACGGTGAGGACGCCGCTGTGCAGCGTGCGGAACCGGATCGGCCCGGCCGGATCCGCCACCCGCTTCGCCCCCTCCTCGAACAGCACGTGCGCGGCGGCCAGAGTGGCGTGGCCGCACAGCGACACTTCGGTGACCGGAGTGAACCAGCGCAGCTCGTAGTGGGCGCCGGGGTCATCGGCCGGACGCAGGAACGCGGTCTCCGAGAGGTTGAACTCGGCGGCCACCCGCTGCGCCCACGCGGGGTCGTAGCCGCCGTCGAGCACCAGGACGGCGGCCGGGTTGCCCGCGAAGGGGCGATCGGTGAAGGCGTCCACCACGCGAAAGCTCGGCATGCCCGTCACCATAACGAGCGGCCGGGCACCGAACGGTGCACCGGATCGTTGTCAGGGCGGGGGTCCACGAGGGCCCGAAGGAGAACAGCGCGGCCGCGAGAAGTGCCGGACGGCAGGGTCAGGGGTAAGTCAGGGGTGTGCCCTGATGCACCGTGGACGGCGGCCCGGGCATGCTGGCACGGTCGGCGCGGATCCGGCCACGCTGGCAGGCTCACGAGTTGAGGAGCAGACATGACGCTTGAGCGCGGCAACGCATTCACCCCCGTCGCCTCGGCGACGATGATCTGGCCGTGGGGCACGGCGACAGCCGCGGGAGCCGTGCTGGGGGCCGTCGACTTCCTGTTCAGCCTGAACCAGGGCCTGGGCGCGATTCCGAGCGCGCTGGGCACCGCGATCATCGCCTTCGCCCTGGTGGGCGGCGGTGTCGCGCTGCTGGGCAAGAAGGGCGACCGCCGCGCCCGCCGCTACGCCGGGCAGTACCCGTGGCGGTTCGCGATGGTGCCCGCCGCGGTGGGCGGAGCCGGAAGCGCGCTGCTGTCCTTCATCGCCGCCGCGCTCGGCGGATCGTTCGTCCTCGGCCTGTTCGGTGCGATCATGTCCGGCGTGGCCTCGGCCGCGCTGATCTGGGTCATCCTCGGCATCATCGGTATGGTCGCTGGTAACAAGTCCGCCTGACCAGGGCGCCGCCGCCGGCGCCCCGAACACGGAGAACGCCAAGCGCCGTATGTCAACTCAAGCTCGGTCGACCGAGGCTCGTCAGAAGATGATCGAGCGGGTCCGCGGGCTCCTTCGCATGGCGGAGGACCCCGCGGTCACCGACGCCGAGAGCCAGGCGTTCACCGCCAAGGCCGCCGAGCTCATGACCCGGCACGCCATCGCGGAGGCCGAGGCCCGGGCGGAACGCGGTGAGGCGGCGGAGTCCGTCACGCGGCTCGACTTCCCGGTATCCGGCGTCGGCGGGCACGGGAAGGCCCGGGTCAAGGCGCTGGCGGCCATCGCGTCGGCGTACGGCTGCCAGTCGGCCGTCCGCGGCAACACCTCGGCCAACACCGAGCGCACGCTGATCATCGTGGGCACGGTGACGGCGCTCGACTCGCTGCGGGTGCTGCTGCCCTCCATCACCATGCAGATGGAGGCGTCGGCGCGGTACAGCGCCCGCGAACACGTCGCCAACCTCCGGGCGCTGCGCAACTACGACCGCTCGGCGCTGGCCACCGAGCGCAGCCGCTTCTACCGGTCCTTCGTGCGCGCCTACGGTTACGCGGTGGCCGAGCGGATCCGCGAGTTCCGGGCCCGCCTCCGCGAGGATTCCGGTCAGGCCGCCGGGGGCGGCGGGTCCGAGTCGGCCCCCGCCCGCCGTGGAACCGACCTCGTGCTCCGCGACGACGTCGACCGGGTGCAGGACGAGTTCCAGCGCCGGTTCCCGCAACTCCGCCCCACTCGCCCCGAACGCACCCACCACCGGGCCGGGTACCGCGCCGGCTACCTGCGCGGCCGGCGCGCCGAACTGGGCATGGAGACCGCGGTGGGTCAGGGCCGCACCGCGTCACTTCCGGACGGCGACTGACCCGGGCCGCCCATCCGCGTCAGCGGCGAAGGCGAGCGGGACGGTCCGCCCGTCCAGGGCCGCCTCGTCCGTGGACGCTCCCGGGGAGTATCCAAATTTGACTATCCGTCGCTACGTCGTCCATCCTCGATCGGTGCTCAAACTTGGATAACCAAGTTTGAGCCTTCGACTCACGGACAGGTGAGGGGCACCTGCCCGGAACGGAACCGACTGAGCAGGAGGAGCCATGACGATCTTGGTGACCGGGGCGACCGGAAACGTCGGCCGCAGCGTGGTGGACCAGCTTGTGGAGGCGGGACAGCGGGTGCGCGCGCTCACCCGTAACCCCAAGGAGGCGCAGTTGCCGGACGCCGTGGAGGTGGTCCACGGCAACCTCGCCCATATCGACACGCTCCCGGCGGTGTTCGAGGGCGTCGACAGCATGTTCCTGTTCCCGACACCGGTCCTCAACACCGCACCCGCCGTCGTCGACGCCGCCAAACGGGCCGAGGTCCGCCGCATCGTCCTGCTCTCCTCCAGCCGGCCGTTCGAGAGTATCGAGCGCGCGATCGAGGAGTCCGGGCTGGAGTGGACCCATGTGCGGCCGGGCGAGTTCGCGGTGAACAAGCTGGACTACTGGGCGAAGTCCATCCGCGAGGAGGGCGTGGCGCGCATGGCCTACCCCGAGGCGCGCGGGGTGCCGGTGCACGAGGCCGACATCGCCGCGGTCGCGGTGGCGGCGCTGCTCGACGGCCGGCACGCGGGCCGGGTCTACGACGTCACCGGCCCCGAGGCGCTCACCCAGCGCGAGCAGGTGCAGGCCATTTCCGAGGGCATCGGCAAGCCGGTCGAATTCCAGGCGGTGACCCCCGATGAGGCACGCGACTACATGACCGCCCAGGGGTGGCCCCGGGAGATCGCCGACTACTACCTGGCCTACCTGGCCGAGTGGGACGTGCACCCGCCCAAGGCGCTGCGAACGGTCGAGGAGGTCACCGGCCGCCCCGCGCGGACGCTCGCGGAGTGGGCCGCCGACCACGCGGACTCCTTCCGCTGACCGCCCGGCCCCGGCCCGGGCTGGCGGCCCGGGCCGGGGTGACGGCGGATCCCGCCCCTCCCGCGGGTTCCACCGTCACCCGTACCGACGGAGCCGTGGGCGGAGTATGACGCGGATTCCGGAAACTTTTTTCGCGGCCGTCCCCCGGCGGCCCCGCCGGGCGTTCCGCGGCCGTCCGGCGCTCCTTGCGCGGAGTCAGGTGGACGGCGGGCCCCGCCCATGGCGGTATATCGATGTGTCAGCGCGCGGCATCCCCGGTAACCTGCTCACGTGATCGACCTGCGTGCCCTACGGGAAGCCCCCGACCGCTTGCGCGCCTCGCAGCGGGCCCGGGGGGAGGACGCCTCCGTCGTCGACCGGCTGCTCGACCTCGACTCGCGGCGCCGCGCCGCGCTGACCCGGTTCGAGTCGCTGCGCGCCGACCAGAAGAGTGTCGGCCGGTCGGTCTCCCAGGCGTCGCCAGAGGAACGCGAGACGCTGCTGGCCCAGGCCAAGCAGCTCTCGGCCGAGGTCAAGGAGGCCGACGCCGAGGCGGAACGGCTGGCCGCCGAGCTCGACGCGCTGCTCGCCTCGGTGCCCAACATCGTCGAGGAGGGCGCCCCCGAGGGCGGCGTGGACGACTTCCGGGAGATCGCCCGGGTGGGCGCCCCCCGGGACTTCGACTTCACCCCGCGCGACCACCTGGAGCTCGGCGAGATGCTGGGCGCCATCGACACCGAGCGGGGCGCCAAGGTCTCCGGCGCGCGCTTCTACTTCCTCACGGGGGTCGGCGCGCAACTGGAGCTCGCGCTGCTCAACATGGCCATGGCGCGCGCGGCGGCCAACGGGTTCGTCCCGGTCGTCCCGCCGGTGCTGGTCAAGCCCGAGACGATGGAGGGCACCGGGTTCCTCGGCGAGCACGCCGACGAGGTATACCGCCTCCCCTCGGACGACCTCTACCTGGTGGGCACCTCCGAGGTGCCGCTGGCCGGTTTCCACGCCGGCGAGATCCTCGACGCCGACACGCTGCCCTCGCGCTACGCGGGCTGGTCCACCTGCTTCCGCCGTGAGGCGGGCTCCTACGGCAAGGACACCCGGGGGATCATCCGGGTGCACCAGTTCAACAAGGTGGAGATGTTCGTCTTCACCCGCCCCGAGGACGCGCACGAGGAGCATCTGCGCCTGCTCGCCTGGGAGCGGGAGATGCTGGACCTGCTGGATCTGCCCTACCGGGTGGTGGACATCGCCGGCGGCGACCTCGGCACCAGCGCCGCCCGAAAGTACGACTGCGAGGCGTGGGTGCCCTCGCAGGGCCGCTACCGCGAGCTGACCTCGACGTCCAACTGCACCGACTTCCAGGCCCGGCGGCTGAACATCCGCTACCGCGACACCGAGGGCCGGCCGCGGTTCGCGGCCACCCTCAACGGCACCCTCGCCACCACACGGTGGATCGTGGCGATCCTGGAGAACCACCAGCAGGCCGACGGTTCGGTGGTGGTACCCGAGGCGCTCCGTCCGCTCCTGGGCCGGGAGGTACTGGAGCCGGTGCGCCGCTGACCGCCGGAGGCCGTGCGGCCCCCGGACCGGTCCGCCCGGCGCGGACGCGCCGGGCGGACCCGCGCCCTACAGGTAGGGGCCCGACCCGTGCGGCGGCTGCTGCCCCTGTGTGTCCTGCGGGTTCGGCATGCCGGCCGGCAGCGCCTTGCGCATGTTCTCCAGCTGCGCGCGGGCGGCCATCTGCTGCGCGAACAGGGTCGTCTGGATTCCGTGGAACAGGCCCTCCAGCCAGCCGACGAGCTGGGCCTGGGCGATGCGGAGTTCGGCGTCGCTGGGCGTCGTCCCCTCGGTGAAGGGGAGGGAGAGCCGCTCCAGCTCACTGACGAGTTCGGGCGCCAGTCCGTCCTCCAGCTCCTTGATGGAGCTGGCGTGGATCTCCTTGAGCCGGACACGGCTGGCCTCGTCGAGCGGCGCGGCCTTCACCTCGTCCAGGAGCTGCCGGATCATGCTGCCGATCCGCATGACCTTCGCCGGCTGCTCCACCATCTCGGTGACCGGCCGCTCCTCCGGCTCCTGTCCCTCTTCGGCCGAGGAGTCCGACGGCCCGGACGGCATGGCGCCGCCAGGCCCGACGATCAGCACGTGCGGCTGCTCTTCATCGCTGTAACCGTTAGTCATGAATCTCTCACCTAGTGGCTGTAGGGGAACGTCGGAGCACTCGGTCGAGTCCCCGCCTCGGGACGGCGGCATCGCACGGACTCACCTGTTCACCGGGTCCCCCTGGTTCACCTGGTCAGCACGATCTTTCCGACGTGGGCGCTCGACTCCATCACGCGGTGGGCCTCCGCCGCCTGCGGGAGTGGCATCCTGCGATCCACGATAGGGCGCACCGCGCCCTTCTCGACCAGCGGCCACACGTGCTCGGCGACCCCGGCCACGATGGCCGCCTTCTCGGCCGCCGGACGGGACCGGAGCGTGAGGGCCTGCACGGACTGCCGCTTGACCAGCATCCGGCCGAGGTCGATCTCGGCCGTGCGCCCGCCCATGAGCCCGATGATGATCAGCCTGCCGTCCACGTTGAGCGAGCGCAGGTTCCGGTCGAGGTAGCCGCCGCCCATGATGTCGAGGATGACGTCGGCGCCCGCTCCGCCGGTCTCCTCCCGGACGCGCTTCACGAAGTCCTCCGCACGGTAGTTGATGCCGACGTCGGCGCCGAGCTCCGCGCAGCGCGCCAGCTTCTCCGGGCTTCCGGCGGTGGTGAGCACCCGGGCGCCGCGCGCCTTGGCGAGCTGGATGGCGAACGTGCCGATGCCGCTGCCCCCTCCGTGCACCAGCAGCGTCTCCCCGGAACGCAGGCCACCGGCCATGAAAACGGTGGACCACACCGTGCACGCCGCCTCGGGCAGCGCCGCCGCCTCGACGGCGTCCAGGCCGGAGGGCACCCGGAGCAACTGGCCGGCCGGCACCGCCACGCGCTCGGCGTAGCCGCCGCCGCTGAGCAGGGCGCACACCTCGTCGCCGGCCCGCCAGCCGGTTTCCGCGGTGCCGGGCCCCAGCGCGACGATGCGGCCGGCGCATTCCAGCCCCGGGTACTCGGGAGCGCCGGGCGGCGGGGGATAGCTTCCCAGGCGCTGCATGACGTCGGCGCGGTTGACGGCCGTGGCCGCCACCTCCACCAGGACCTCTCCGGTCGACGGGACGGGGTCGGGGACCTCACGCCAGCTCAGGACGTCGGGGCCGCCGGGCTCGGTGATGACTGTCGCACGCATGACAGCACGCTACCCATCCGGCTCCGCCGCGCCACGGCCGCGCCCGGGGCGCGGCCGTGCGGGGCCGGGGCGGGCCGTGCCCGCCGAACGGCGTCCGCGGTCCGCCGCCGGGCCCGGATCGCGACGGCGATCTGTCCGATCCGCGCCGGATTACCGTCCTGTCGGTTTTGCTGGACGATAGCTTTGACGTTGTTGACTCGGGCGGGCGGAACTCGCCACGCTGGGTGCCCGGTATGGACTCCCGCTCGTCGTCCACCGGCCCCCATTCGACGTCGATGGTGTCGGTTTCGTGATGCACTCCCGGAGGAGAACCACGGTGGCACACACAGAGCACGACGGTTCGGAGAACGGCAGCCGGCCTCCGCTGCGCGAGCACGGGGACCGTCCGGGCGAGGGGCCCGACCGCGCCGCGCCGCCCTCGCCCGCCGACCAGTGGTTCGGCGGGGACGTCACGGACTTTCCTGACTTCCCGGCCACTCCCGCCCCGCCGCCGCCCCCGTACGCCCGGCCGCCGGCGCCGGCCACTCCCCCCGGCGGCCACCCCCAGGCGTTCCCCGAGTACGCCATGCCGCCCGGCGACATCACGCCGGACGGACGGCCGGCACCGCCCCGGCCCTGGGCGGCCGGCGCCGCCAGTGGCCCCCAGCCCGTCCCACCACCCGAGGCCGCACCGGCGCCCCCGGCTCCGCCCGCCTTCCCCGCCCGGCCGGCGGCGGCCGACGACGTTCCCGAGCCCGAGCCGCTTCCCCCACTGGACCCGCCGCACCCGCCGGCCGGCGGACCCCCGCCCTCCGCCTGGGCACCTGCCGGACCGCCCGCGCAGCCGGGACCGCCGCCACAGCGGTTCGAGCGGCTACCGACCGGGCAGCCCAGCTACCGGCGGCCCGAGGACGACCACCACGACCCGGCCCGGGTCCGGGAGACCTCCGACGCGCTGCGCGCCGAGACGCTGGTGCGCAGCAGGCGGCAGCCACCGTCCTCGGGATGGCGCCGGATCGTGCACTCCGCGACGTTCGGCCTGGTGCACCCCGGCGAGTCGCCGAACGAGCTGCGCCGCCGTGAACTGGTCGCCCGAGTGCAGACCCAGGTCGCCGGCGGGCACCACCGCGTGGCCGTGCTCAGCCTGAAGGGCGGCGTGGGCAAGACCACCACCACCGTGGCGCTCGGAGCGACCCTGGCCAGCCTGCGCGGCGACCGTGTACTCGCCGTGGACGCCAACCCCGACCGCGGCACGCTCTCGGACAAGGTGCGGCTGGAGACCTCGGCCACGATCCGGGACCTGCTGAACGAGAAGGACCTCGTCCAGCGCTACGCCGACATCCGCGGGTTCACCTCGCAGTCGGAGAGCAGGCTGGAGATCCTCGCCTCCGACCGCGACCCCGCGGTGTCGGAGGCGTTCAGCGAGGACGACTACCGCGAGGTGTCACGGCTCCTCGAACACTTCTACTCGATCTGCCTCACCGACTGCGGCACCGGGCTGCTGCACTCGGCCATGCGCGGCGTGCTGGGCCTCGCCGACCAGATCGTGCTGGTGTCCAGCCCGTCGGTGGACGGCGCCCGCAGCGCCAGCGCCACCCTGGACTGGCTCGACGCCCACGAGTACGGCTACCTGGTGCGCGGCGCCGTCGTGGTGCTCTCCATGGTGCGCCCGGGCGGACGCAGCAGCGTGGACCTGGACCGGCTGGAGGAGCACTTCGCCAGCCGCTGCCGGGCCGTGGTGCGGGTGCCGTGGGACTCCCACCTGGAGGAGGGCGCCGAGGTCGATCTGGACCGGATGCACCCCGCCACCCGGGACGCCTACCTGCAGCTCGCCGCCACCGTTGGCGAGGCGTTCGCCTGGCCGCGGTGACGCGGCGCCCGCCGCGCGCGAGGCGACAACCGGGGGCCGTGCCCTGCACAATGCATCCCGGACCCATCTGAGGCGTACCAGGAATGTGACAGCAACGTGACGATGATCATCAGTCAGCGGATCGCCGAGGAGCTCGGCGTCCGGGAGCACCAGGTGGCGGCGGCCGTCGAGCTGCTCGACGGCGGGGCCACGGTGCCCTTCGTCGCCCGCTACCGCAAGGAGGCGACCGGCGCGCTCGACGACACCCAGCTCCGTCAGCTTGAGGAGCGGCTGCGCTACCTACGGGAGCTGGAGGAACGGCGCACGGCGGTGCTGGACTCGATCCGCGCCCAGGGCAAACTCGACGACGCCCTTGAGGCGCGGATCCTGGCAGCCGACTCCAAGGCTCGCCTGGAGGACATCTACCTCCCGTACAAGCCCAAGCGCCGGACCAAGGCGCAGGTCGCCCGCGAGGCGGGGCTGGAACCGCTGGCCGACCGCCTGATCGCCGACCCCACCCTGGACCCGCGGGCGGAGGCGGCCCCGTTCGCCGACCCCGAGAAGGGCGTGGCCGACGCCGCGGCCGCCCTGGACGGCGCGCGCGCCATCCTCGTCGAACGGTTCGCCGAGGACGCCGACCTCATCGGCGAACTCCGGGAGCTGATGTGGCGGCGTGGCCGGCTGGTCTCGCGGGTGCGCGAGGGGCAGGAGGAGGCCGGCGCCAAGTTCGCCGACTACTTCGACTTCGCGGAGCCCTTCACCGACCTCCCCTCGCACCGCGTGCTGGCGATGTTCCGCGGCCAGAAGGACGAGGTGCTCGACCTCACGCTGGAACCGGAGGAGGAGTCCGCGTCCGGATCGCCGCGGGTGGGCCCCACCGACTATGAGCGGCGGATCGCGGAACGCTTCGCCATCTCCGACTCCGGCCGCCCCGGCGACCGCTGGCTGCTGGACACCGTCCGCTGGGCGTGGCGCACCCGCATCCTGGTCCGCCTCGACGGCGACCTCCGCATGCGGCTGTGGCAGGCCGCCGAGGACGCTGCGGTCGAGGTGTTCGCCGCCAACCTGCGCGACCTGCTGCTCGCCGCCCCGGCGGGCGCCCGCCCGACCATGGGGCTCGACCCGGGCTTCCGCACCGGCGTGAAGGTCGCGGTGGTCGACGCCACCGGCAAGGTGGTGGCGACCGAGACCATCTACCCGCACGAACCGCGCCGCCGCTGGGACGAGTCGATCGAGACCCTCGCCCGGCTGGCCCGCGCGCACCGGGTGGAACTCGTGGCGATCGGCAACGGCACCGCCTCCCGGGAGACGGACCGGCTCGCCGGTGACCTGATCCGGCTCCACCCCGACCTCGGCCTCACCAAGATCGTGGTGTCCGAGGCCGGCGCCTCCGTCTACTCGGCCTCCGCCTACGCCGCCCAGGAGCTGCCCGAGCTGGACGTGTCGCTGCGCGGCGCGGTATCGATCGCGCGACGGCTGCAGGACCCGCTGGCCGAGCTGGTGAAGATCGACCCCAAGTCGATCGGGGTCGGCCAGTACCAGCACGACCTCGCCGAGACGAAGCTGTCGCGCTCCCTCGACGCGGTGGTGGAGGACTGCGTGAACGGTGTCGGCGTGGACGTCAACACCGCCTCGGCGCCGCTGCTGACCAGGGTCTCCGGCATCAGCGCGGGGCTGGCGCACAACATCGTGCTGCACCGCGACGCCCACGGCCCGTTCCGTTCCCGTTCCGCGTTGAAGGAGGTGCCCCGGCTCGGCCCGAAGGCGTTCGAGCAGTGCGCCGGCTTCCTGCGCGTTCCCGGGGGCGACGACCCGCTGGACACCTCCAGCGTGCACCCTGAGGCCTACCCGGTGGTCCGCCGCATCCTGGCGGCCACCGGCGGCGACATCCGGCGGCTCATCGGCGACACCACGACGCTGCGCGCGCTGCGGCCGGCGGAGTTCGTCGATGACACGTTCGGCCTGCCGACGGTCACCGACATCCTGCGGGAGCTGGAGAAGCCCGGCCGTGACCCCCGCCCGGCGTTCCGGACCGCGGCGTTCAAGGACGGCGTGGACAAGATCGGCGACCTGGTGCGCGGAATGGTGCTGGAGGGCGTCGTCACCAACGTGGCCGCGTTCGGCGCGTTCGTCGACGTCGGCGTGCACCAGGACGGCCTGGTGCACGTCTCGGCGATGTCGAAGAACTTCGTCAAGGACCCCCGTGACGTGGTGAAGCCGGGCGACATCGTGCGCGTGAAGGTGCTCGACGTCGACATCCCGCGCAAGCGCATCTCGCTGACGCTGCGGCTCGACGACGAACTGCCGCCCGAGGGGGGCGAGGCACCGCAGCGCTCCGGCGGCGGCCGGCGCGACCGCGGCGGAGCGCAGCGCGGCGGTGGGGGGCGCCAGGGCCGCGGCCGGCCCGCCGAGAGCCCGGGCGGGGCGATGGCCGACGCTCTGCGCCGCGCGGGGCTGGACCGTGGCCTGGACGGTTCGCGGGGCGGCTCGGGGCGGAAGGGCCGCTGAGAGGCCTCGGCGCCGTCATGACAGCGGGGCTCGCTCCCGGCAGGGCTGCCGGGAGCGAGCCCCGCGTGCAGGCGGAGGGTGTGGGATTTGAACCCACGAGGCCGGGGCTACCGACCTAGCGCTTTTCAAGAGCGCCGCACTCGGCCGCTATGCGAACCCTCCCCGGGGATCTCGCCGATCCCGAGTGCGATCGTAGCCGACCCCGCCCGCCCCCGTGTCCGTCCGGACGCGGGCCGTCCGGACGGGCGGCGTGGCGTGCCGAATCCGGCGCCTGTGGAAAACCCCGGAAACGTCGGTACGGCTGGGTACGGTGTCGGTATCCGGGAGACCGGATCCGACCACTGGAGGCTGGCGTGAAGTTCCGTGTTGACCGCGACGCGTTCGCCGAGGCGGTGGCCTGGACCGCGCGTGCGCTCCCCGCGCGCCCTGCCGTGCCCGTCCTCGCCGGAATGCGCCTGGACATTCCCGACCCCGCCACCGGACGGCTGCGGCTGTCCAGCTTCGACTACGAGGTCTCCGCGCGGGCCGCCGTCGACGTCGACGTCGAGGAGCCCGGCGGTGTGCTCGTCTCCGGCCGGCTCCTCGCCGAGATCGCCCGCAATCTTCCGCCGCACCCGGTCGAGGTCACCTCCGACGGCTCACGGGTACTCGTCACCTGCGGTGCCGCCCGGTTCACCCTGCTGACGCTCCCCCTGGAGGACTACCCCCAACTTCCCGGCATGCCACGGGTCACCGGGTCGGTCGGCGGCGACGCCTTCGGCACCGCGGTCCGCCAGGTGGCGCCGGCCGCCAGCCGCGACGACACGCTGCCGATGCTCACCGGCGTCAACCTCGCCTTCTCCGGCGATTCGCTCACCCTGGCCGCCACCGACCGCTACCGCATCGCGGTCCGCGAGCTGTGGTGGCGTTCGGCGCATCCCGGCCTGACCACCTCCGCCCTGGTCCCGGCGCGCACGTTGATCGAGACCGCGCGCTCGCTGGTGCCGGGGTCCAACGTCGACGTCGCGCTGTCCACGGTGAGCGCCGAGAGCCCGGCGCGCGGTGAGGGCATGATCGGTTTCGAGACGGGCGGCCGCCGCACCACCACCCGCCTGATCGACAGCGAGTTCATCAAGTACGACTCACGGTTCCCCACCGACTTCGCGGCCCGCGCCGAGGTCCGCACGGCTCCGCTGACGGAGGCGGTCAAGCGGGTGGCGCTGGTCGCCGACCGCACCACTCCGTTGCGGCTGTCGTTCACCCGGGGCGAGGTCGTGCTGGAGGCCGGCTCCGGTGACGACGCCCAGGCGCTGGAGGCGCTGGAGGCCGAGTACGAGGGCGACGACATCCGCGTCGCCTTCAGCCCGGGTTATCTGCTGGACGGCCTGGGCGGAGTCGAGAGCGAGACCGCGTTGCTGAACTTCACCGCACCCACCAAGCCGGTGGTCATCTCCGGTGTCCCCTCCGAGGAGGGCGGCCGGCCGGACTTCCGCTACCTGGTCATGCCGCTGCGCGTCGGCTGACGCACCCGGGGTCCCGGCTCAGTCCGGCCAGCCCTCCGCGCTCTCGACCTCTTCCTCGATCAACGGGCGCAGCTCGTAGTGCAGGGTGCGGTACCGCAGCAGCCGGTGCGAGATCGGCACCGCCCAGCGCTGCATCACCGGTTGCCGCATGCCGAGCACCCGGGCGGCGTGCCGCGCCTCCGCGCCGTCGAGCAGCCGGGCGGCCGCGCGGACCGGTTTGCCGGTGGGCGCGCCGCGGACGGTGCACGGCCGCAGATCCACCACCGGGTGGTGCCGGATGCGGGCGGCGTCGTCGGAGTCCTCCCAGCTACGGAAGAGCACACGGTCGCCGTCCACGGCGATGCGCACAGGGGTGTTGACGGCGCTGACGCCGTCGCTGAGGTAGGTCGTCAGCAGGGCGATCTTGTGGTGCTTGAACGAACTGAGGATCGTAGCCGCGGACATCCTCGTCCTCCGTGTCGGGTGAGCCTTCCTGGGTCCTTCCCCGTTTTCGGTGACCTGAGTCACTTTCCGTGGCGAAAGGTTGCGCGGCCGTCACCGGGTGCGCTCACGCAACTCTTCCTCGGTGACCTCCACGACGTGGCTGTCGATCGCCCAGCGATGCCCGAACGGATCCACGACCCAGCCCCGGCGCTCCCCGCCCGGCTGCTCGGTCACTCCCCGTTCGATCGTGGCCCCGGCGGCGACCGCCCGGGCGACGGTGGCGTCGGCGTCGGCGACCCGCAGGACGAGCGCCACCGACGTCCCGCCGTCGCCGGACGGCGCCCGGGCGCCGATCTCCGGCTTCTCGTCGGCGACGAAGCAGACCGTGTCGCCCAGGGTGAACCGGGCGTGTCCGATCCGGCCATCGTCCTCGGTGGTCCGCGTGTCCTCGACCGCGTCGAAGGCGATCCGGTAGAAGTCGAGCGCGGCGGCCGCGTCACGCACGTACAGGTACGGGGAAACCTCAGAACATCTCATGTCGCTGCTCCTCGTGGCTGCTCCTGGCTTGCCGGCCCGCGGCACCGGCCGGCCCGGGCGCCGTCGGCCGCCTGGCGGCCCGAAGCGGGACGTCTCGGCCGGTCACGCGTGTCGCCTTGGTCCCGCGCGGCCGAGATGGGACCGTGAATTCGGTCCGGCGCATACCCTGACCCCACAACCGCCACCGACTGGCCGGATCCGGCCAGAACTTCATGTTTATCCACAGGCATTTCTGACCGCTGCTTGTTATCCCCGGATATCCACAGGGTTATCCACAGCCTGCGACCGCAACTGTGCACAGCCACGGGCACCAGCACGGCCGCGAGCCGCCCGCCGAACGGCGATCCAGTTGCACGATCCGGGTAACGGACATGCCACCGCCGACGGCCCGGGCCGCGCAAACGCCGCTACGCCAGACTCCGGCTACCCCGGCTGGCCGGACCTGACACGGGCCAGCCAGCGCTCGGCCTCATCGAAGTCGGCGTTGGTGGTGCTCCAGGTGGGCGGGAACGGCACGTGCACGGCTCCACCGGCGGCGCGCGGGTAGCTGCCGAGGAACCGGACGTCCGCGCAGATCCGCCGCAGTCCCATCAGCGCCTCGCCCACCCGGGCCTCGGCGACGTGCCCGTCGGCGTCGATACAGAAGCAGTACCGCCCGAGACCGGCGCCGGTCGGCCGCGACTCCAGCCGGGTGAGGTTGACCCCGCGCACCGCGAACTGGTTCAGCAGCTCCTGCAGGGCCCCCGGGTGGTCGTCGGTGATGAACGCGACCAGCGACGTCCGGTCGGCCCCGGTCGGCGCGGGCAGCGGGCCCGGACGGCTCAGGAAGATGAACCGGGTCGCGGCCTCGGAGCGATCGCCCACGTTGTGGGCCACCGGGTGCAGCCCGTAGCGCTCTCCGGCGATCCGCGCGGCGATCGCGGCGTCGAAGGAGGATCCCGGGTCGGCCACCGCCTGGGCCGCCGCCGCGGTCGAGGAGACCGTGGTGGTCTCGACGTCCGGCAGGTGGCCGGCCAGCCAGCCGCGGCACTGTCCCAGCGCCACCGGATGCGTGGCCAGCCGCTTGATGTCGCCGAGGGCGACACCGTCCCGGGCGAACAGCGTGAACTCCACCGGAACGTTGACCTCGGCGGAGATGAGCAGTGGTTCGCCCGCGATCAGCTCGGCGGTGGTCGCGGGCACGCCGCCCTCCACCGAGTTCTCCAGCGGGACCACACCGCCGTCGACCGACCCGCCGCGCACGGCCGCGAACACGGCCTCCACCCCGCTACACGGCACCCGCGCCTCCGCGGGAGCGTCCGGCCGCAGCTCCCGGAGCGCGGCCTCGGTGAAGGTGCCCTCAGGCCCCAGATAGGCGTAGCGGTTCGGCATAGCAGCAGGCTATACCGCTGATGCCGCTGAACGGCGCCTTTCCGGGCGGTCCGAACGGAGATCGTCAGGCGTCGGCCGCGCGGCCCGGCTCCGGAGCGCCGTCGCCCGCCGCCTCGCCCGCACGCGCCGGCTCCGGGTCCCGTCCGTCGTGCTCCGCCCCGCCCTGCGGCGGAACGTCTCCCTCTGGCGCGCTCTGCTCGGGCACCAGCGCCCGGGCCGGCGACAGCGGCGCGGCGCCCACCGCGCCGTCGCCACCCGGCGTGGCGTACCCCGGCCCCTGCCCGAGCCGGGCGGCCCGGATGGCCCGGTACTCCTCCGGCGAGAGCGCCTCGGCCGCGTTCCCCCGCTCAACGATCTTCGCGTAGGTGCGGGACTCCGTCCGCCCGTTGATGGACGTCAGCACGACACCGTCGCCGGCCGCGTTCAGCATGGCCAGGGAGAAGGAGCGCGCCCCGGACATCTCCTCCAGCGCGTCGTAGCGCACGGCCGCGACGTCGCGGATGGCCCGCACGTCGACGCCGTTGGCGTCGGGCAGCAGGCGGCGGAGTTCGGCACGGCAGTCATCGACGGCCCGGCGGGATCGGATCAGTGCGATGACGCCGAGGAGCAGTCCGACCATGCCCAGCAGTACGGCGGCACCGGCCAGGATCGTAGGTAGCACACTGCGAGACTAGTGGCTACGGACGGTCCGCGTCCGGATACCGAACGTGTTTCGTGCCCCGATTCTGCCGCAACCGCGCCACAGCGCGCGAAACCGACCGTGCGGTGTCGCGCACGCCCGTCTCGGCCCGGCGCATCCCGCGGATCGCGGCGGGCCGCAACTCGCGGGACGCCAGCGCCCGCCCGACGTCGGCGAACTGCCGGGCACGGTGCAGTTGGGCGCGCAGGTCCGTCCCGGTGGCACGGTGCTCCAGCGGCACCTCGACCTCCCGGACCCGGAAGCCGCGGTGCAGCAGGTCGATGGTCAGGCCCGTCTCCACGCCGAATCCGGGCGCGAGCGGCCGGGCCGCCTCGAACGCCGCGCGGGTGAGGCACCGCTGCCCGTTCAGCGGCTGCTCGGCCTCCCAGCCGGTGGCCCGCCGGATGCCTTCCCGGGCCAGCCGCACCACGAAACCGTGTCCGCCGAGCCGCATGCGGGTGGCGGGGAAGATCGCGATGGTCATGTCGGCCTCCCCATCGCGCACCGGTGCCACCAGTGGGGCGGCACCGGAGGCGGTGTCGGCGAGGTCGGCGTCCAGGAAGAGCAGGTGGCGCGGCTCCGCGGGGGTCCCGGCGCCGCTCTCGTGCGCCTCGATGAGCCGGATCCCCTCGGCGCCGGTCTCCATGGCCGCACCCTTGCCGCGGTTGCGGCTGTGCCGCAGCACGCGAGCGCCCGCGTCGGCCGCGACCCGCGCGGTGGCGTCGGCCGAGCCGTCGTCCACCACGACCACCAGGTCCACGCCCGGCAGCTTCAGGGCGGCGCGCACCGTGGCCGCGACGCGGTCGGCCTCGTCCTTGGCCGGAATGACGGCGGCCACGTTGGGCCGGGCCTCGGGGGCAGCGTTCATCTCGGGACCTGCCGGTCTACTTGTCGGCGCTGGTGCCCGCCGCGACGGGAAGGACGTCGGTCGACGCGTGGATCTTGAAGACCGCGTCGAGCCCGGTGATCTGCAGGATCTTCATGACCGAGGGGCGGGGAGCCACCAGCTCCAGGTCGCCGCCCTTCTCGCGTGCGCGTTTCATGCCGGAGAGCAGCACGTTCATACCGGTGGAATCGCAGAAGTCCACCCGTGACATGTCCACGAGGAGGCGGCCGGCTCCGCCGTCCACGGTGGCGACGAGTTCGCTGTGCAGATGCGGTGCCGTGTAAAGATCAATCTCACCACGAACGGCAACCACCGCGTGATCCGCCTGAGACTGACTTGAGATCTTCAACTCCACAGTCGAGACTGTAGCGGTCGTGGGGGACCGGAGCCACCTCGTCCGCGGTGTTTCGCGACACGACTTGGCCGCAGGGGATTAGAAGCCGCTGATCCGGGGAAACGCCCTCAGGCTCTGGACCGTTCCGGCCACGCGCACCCTCCGGGATGCCTCCCGTTCGGCCGGCCACCGGACGCTCCGTCGCGCACTCCACCACCCGGCCGCCGGGCCGCGCCCGGCTCCGCGCCGCCGTGGGCCTCCGGCGGCGGCCCGGACGGCAGCTCCACCACGGCCCACACCGTGGTGGTGGTGTCGTCGACCTCCGTTCCCCACTTGGCGGCGAGCCGCTGCACGATCCCCAGCCCACGCCCGCCCTGCGCCGCCGCCGACGGGTACGCCACCCGCGGCAGCGTCTCGGCGCCGCCGTCGCAGACGGAGATCTCGACCCAGCCGCCGTCCAGCACGAGCTGCCAGGACACCTGCACCGTCTCCGGGGGGAACGGCGGCGGCAGCGGCGCCGCGTGCCGCAGGGCGTTGCTCAGCAGTTCGCTGACGATGAGCGCGGCGTCCTCGACGACCGAGCCGCGCACCCCGCGGGCACGCAGGTCGGCGCACAGGCGTTGCCGGGCGGCGGTGACACTCGACGGCACATGTGGCAGCAGGACAGCCCTCGACACGTCCATCTCCTGTTCCCCGTCGTGCGGACGGCACGGCGCCGACAGGAGCGGCGCATGGCGCCCGTCCGGTGCCGCTGCGCGCCGCGGTGCGGACCGGCCGCCCGGCGCGCAGCGGGCCGGCGCCGACCGTGAGGGGCGGCGCGTCCGGCGGTACGGTCTCGGTTCGGAATCTCACCAGGGCCGGAATGCCCCGTTCATTCCCTCCAGAAACCCGTCACGCCCGCCGGATCCCCCGCCCCGGCGGCATCCTCGGGCCCCGGGGCAGCATCCGGCACCGGCCTCCTGCCACGTCACGCCGACCCCAGCGCGCCGTCCGGAACCGACCGCAGGGTGAATCTCATCCGGGTGCCGCGCGGCTCGTTCCCGTGCGCGGTGACCTCCCCGCCCTGGGCGCGCGCGAGGCGGCGCACGATGTACAACCCGAGCCCGATGCCGCCGAACCGCCGCCGGTCCCCGCGCTCCCCCTGCACGAACCGGTCGAACACCCGCTCGCGGTCCTCCGGCGGGATCCCGATCCCCTCGTCCTCGACCGTCACGACCACCCCCGTGTCCTCGACGCCGGCCCGCAGCGTCACCGCTCCGCCGTCCGGCGAGTACTTGAAGGCGTTCTCCAGCAACTGGCCGACGATGACATCGGTCGAAACGGGGTCCCCGGTGACGGTCGGCAGCTCCTCCGGCACGTCCAGACAGAGCCGGTGGTTGCGCGAGCCCGGCTGGAAGGCGACCGCCGACTCGCGCAGCAGCCGCCGCAGGTCGAAGGGCACGTTCGCCGACCGCAGCTGCCCCGTTCCGGCCAGCGAGCCCAGCAGCAGGTTCTCCACCAGATGCGCCAGCTTGGTGGACCGCTCCGCGATGGTCCCGACCGCGGACCGCCGGGAATCGTCGTTGAGCTCCGTCCACCGCCGCACCAGCGTGTTGGCGAAGCCCTGCACCACCGTGATGGGGGTGCGCAGCTCGTGCCCGGCGGTGGCCAGGAACAGGTCCTTCTCCTCCTCCAGCGCCTTGGCCTGCGTGATGTCCCGGAAGTCGACCACGCGCTCGTCGGTCTCGGGAATGTCGGCCATGAGGACTTCCAGCCAGCGCCCGCTCTCCAGCCGGTACTTGATCCGCTCGCCGGGACGCGCGGGCAGCGGGAACGGCGGCGGATGGCCCACGGCGTCGGCGAAGCCGCACCCCGTCAGCTCCACCGCGGCGCGGTTCCACTTGCGGACCCGTCCGGCCGGGTCGAGCACGGCGATGCCGTCGGCGCTGGCGTCCACCACGGCGTGCTCGTGCGCCCGCTGCCGGACCATCTCCTGGTAGGCCATGGCGTTGCCGAGGGCCACCCCCGCGTGCGCCGCCAGGAGTTCGAGCAGCTCCAGTTCCAGGTGGCCGACCTTGCGCCGGCTGTACAGGGCGTACAGCGCACCGTAGGGACGGCCTTGCACGTTGGAGACGCCCAGGGCGATCGTGTGCAGCCCTTCCAGGTCGGCCCAGATGAGGTCGCCGAGCGAACGCGTGTCGTCGGTGGCGAGCAGCACCGTCTTGCCGCTGCGCAGCAACTCGCCGAACAGGCTCGACTCCAGCGGCGCGGTGTAGCCGCGCAGATGGGCGGAGAGCTGGGTGAGGCTGGCCAGGCGCAGCTGGTCGTTCTCGATGAGCACGAACCCACCGGCGTCCGCCCCGGTCAGCTCGGTCAGGCTGTGCGCGATGCGGTCCAGCACCGCGGACAGGTCGAGATCGGCGTTGATGTCGGCGACGACGTCGGTCAGCCGCCGCACCAGGCGGGCGCGCTCGGCCATGTGGCTCCGCACACTCCCGGCGTCCTCGTGCGGGTGCACGACGCTCACCCAGCCGCACGGACGGCCGTCGGGTCCGGTCAGGCAGCTCGTATCGATCCGGACGTCGACCACCGCCCCGTCGCGGCGCAGCCGGCGGCTGACGATGGACAGCGGGCCGCCGGCCCGCACGCGTTCCAGCACCGCGTGGTGCTCGGCCATCAGCTCGTCCGGCACGATGGGCGCGGGGCCTCCGGTGACCTCCTCGGCCCGCCAGCCGAACATCCGCTCCGCCGCCGGATTCCAGACGATGACCCGCATCTCGGCGTCGACGGCGACGACGGCGTCGGCCGCGCACGCCAGCACGGCGTCGGCGCTGAAGGCAGCAGGCTCGGGACTCACGTCGTCATAGTGCCATTTCGCACCCTGTCTACGGCATACGAATACCGAGGTTGGTCCGATCCCGTGTCGGCGGCGCCCCGCCGGGAAAGCCCGGTTCCCGGGCGCACGCCGGTTTCCGTGCCATTCTCGAAGCACGGCCGGGCGGGGAGGGGTGGCGATGCGCGAGACGAGGACGACCAGACCGTGGCGCGAGGGCCGAAGCGGCTGGCACCGCGAGGAGGACGTCGACGGCGACCTGGACGCGCTGGTGCGGGCGACCGCGGCCGGCCCCACGGCGGCCGCGCCGCCGCCGCGGTCGCGGCCGATCGTCCGCCCCGCCCAGCACGACGTCGTCATCGGCACCGCCGAGACGCCGGTGGGCTTCCTGACCCTCGCGCTCACTCATCGCGGCCTGGTCTGCTGCTCGTTCGACTCCGAGGACAGCGTCCTGCCGCGGCTGTCCCGCGCCGTCTCCGCCGACATCGGCCGTCAGGACGGCCGCCTGGACCCGGTGCGCCGTGAGCTGAACGCCTACTTCGACGGCCGGCTGACGTCGTTCTCCGTCCCGCTCGACCTGCGGCTAACCAGTGACTTCGGCAGGGTCGTGCTGCGGTCGCTGCTGGACGTGCCGTGGGGAACGACGCTGACGCACGCCCGGCTGGCGGAGCGCATCGGCCGGAGCAACGCCGTGCGCGCGGTGGCGAACACGCTGGCCACCAACCCGATCTGCGTCCTGCTGCCCTGCCACCGGATCGTCCCGGAGGACTACCCGGCCGAGGTGGGCCCCTACGCCGGCGGACCCGACGCGAAGCGGTACCTGCTCACCCTTGAGCACTTCAAGCGCCCGGCGGGCGACCCCGCCGGGTAGCGGCCGCGGGCGCTAGATCACCGCCGGCGCGGCCTCGGTCTCGCTCGTCATCGCCCGGCCGGCGAGCGCCCACGCGCTCATCCCGCCGGCGACGTTCGCCGTGCGCCACCCGGCGTCGTTCAGCGCCTGGACGGCCTGCGCCGAGCGTCCGCCGACCCGGCAGATCACGTACACCTGGCGGTCCCGCGGCACCTCTCCGGCGCGCTGGGCGAGCTCGCCCAGAGGGATGTGCACCGCGTGCGGCGCGTGCCCGGCCCGCCACTCGTCCGGCTCGCGGACGTCGAGCAGGTAGCCGTCATCGGGCACCGCGCTCACCGCGACGACCGGCACGTTCTCCCCAAACACCCTGACACACTCCTCGCATCACGATCCGTGGCGGCACGGACACGAATGTGGAACCCGTCGCCGGCCGGCCGCGTCCAACAGGGTATGCGTACACACATCCCGACGACGGCACTGGCGCACGCCGCCATGCTCGCGGCCCTGAGCTTCCTGGTCGCGGGATGCGGCGGTGCGACCGAGGTCGCCGCGCAGGACGAGTCTGCCAGCCCCTCCAGCTCCCCGTCCCCGGACTCCGGGGCGTCCTCCTCGGCCGGGTCCGACGGCTCGGCCCCTTCGGACGACTCCGGCGGCGACGGCACCGGCCACGACGACGCGAGCAACGACGACCCCGCCGAGATCGAACTCACCATCGAACTCTCCCTCGACTCCGAAGGCGAGCCCGTCCTGGAGGGCTTCTCTCCGGGCACCTGGACGCTCACCTGCTCGCCGGCCGGCGGTGACCATCCCGAGCCCGAGGCGGCGTGCGCCGATCTCTCCGACGCCGGAACCGAGGTGTTCGAGCCGGTGCCGGAATCCCAGCCGTGCACCTTCGTCTACGGCGGCCCCGAAGTCGCCACCGTCACCGGCCGGGTCGGCGACACCGAGGTCGACAGCACCTTCCGCCGGTCCGACGGCTGCGAGGTCGACCGCTGGGAGCAGCCCGGCGCGCTGCTGACCCCGCAGAACTGACCACCGCCGTCCGGCCCCCATCCCGGCCCCGGCCGCCTGACGGCCGGGGCCGTCCCCGTCGCGCGACGGCACACGAGACCGTCGATGTGACATACACCGCGTTCACCCGGCCGGCCCGGGAGCACCGTGCGCCCGCCGCGGCCGGTTCAGGCCATCCGGTTCGCCGGCTCGACGGCCCGGGAATGACACGAGCCCAGGCTCATGTACGGCATGAGACCTGGGCTCCGGCGAATCTGCGCCTGTGTGGGCGAGGAGGGATTTGAACCCTCACATCCTTTCGGACACACGGACCTGAACCGTGCGCGTCTACCGTTCCGCCACCCGCCCGGTGACTCGCGACTCTGCGCGTTCGCCGCCCGCGACAGTCCCGGTGATCGGGGCTTTCCGCTTGGCGACAGACATAAGGCTAGCACGGGCGTGACACCGGTCGTGCAACATTGACGGCGACCGGTTCCCCAGGGAATTTGCCGAGCGACGCGGGGGCGATTGTGAAACAGAGGGCACGTTTGCGCGGTTACGATCGTCATACATCGGGAGTGGAGTAAGGGAGGTACCTCGTGGGAGTGCTCCAACGCTTCGAGCGCAGGCTTGAAGGGATGATCGAAGGCACCTTCGCGCGGGCCTTCAAGTCGGAGCTCCAGCCCGTCGAAGTGGCCAGCGCAGTGCAGCGGGAGATGGACGAACGCGCCGCGATCGTCGCCCAGGGCCGCACCCTGGTCCCCAACGACTTCGTCGTCGAACTCGCCGGCTCGGACAAGGAACGGCTGGAGGTCTACTCCGACAGCCTCGGCCAGGAGCTGTCCAAACTGGCCCGGGAGTACGCCACCGAACAGGGCTACTCCTTCGTCGGCCCGGTGCGCGTGCGCTTCGACGCCGCCGAGGACCTCCAGACCGGGCGGTTCCGCATCCGGTCCGGCGTGATCCGCGGCTCCACCGTCGAGAGCGGAGAGATCCGCCAGCCGGTCAGCGACCATCCGCGCGGCGGTGAAAGCGTCCGTGGCCGGCCACGGCTGCTCATCTCGCCGGGCGGCGCGGTCCAGGACGGCAGCGCCGCCTCGCAGGGCATGCAGCAGGCGTTCGAACTCAACACCCAGGTGACGCTGCTGGGACGCGGGACCGACTGCGATCTCCGTCTGGTGGACAACGGCGTCTCCCGGCACCACGCCGAGATCCGGGTCGAGGACGACGACGCCGTCCTCGTCGACCTCGGCTCCACCAACGGAACCTTCGTCAACGGCCAGCAGGTCAAGCGGGCCCGGCTGGTCGACGGCACCCGCATCAGCCTGGGCCGCACCACGATGACCTTCCGCCGCGACTGACCGACCGGCCGACCCCCCATCCCCGGCCCGCTCCGCGGCGGCGATCCGCACGAGCGGGCCGGAACCCATCATCCACCCCGAGCGTCGAACAGCCGAACACGCAGGCCAGGAGGCTGTCTCCCGAAGACTTGACCGATCGGGCACAATAACCGGGTCCATTGGGTTTACTTGGCTTTTCGACGCGGTTGGCACGGTTCGCGGCCCTGTGACATCAGGGCGCGGGCCACCCGCCGGCGCCGACGATCGCAGACCCAGCCGGAGCACGACAGGGGCTAAAGAGCACTTCAATGTTGTCCGACCTGACCCTCATGCTGATCAAGCTCGCGTTCCTCGCGGTGCTGTGGCTGTTCGTGATCATGGCGGTCGGAGTGATCCGCACCGACCTGTTCGGCTCGGCCCCGCGAAAGACGAAACGAGCCCGCGCTCCCGAGCCGCGGCGCCCCAAGGCCGCTCCCCGCGGCCGGCGCAACGAACCTCGCTCCCTCGTCGTGACGAAGGGTCCCCTGGCCGGCACGACCCTCAACCTCTCCTCCCACCCCATTGTGATCGGCCGCGCGAAGGATGCGACGCTGGTCATCAACGACGACTACGCCTCCGGCCGCCACGCGCGCATCTATTCTGACAACGGCCGCTGGGTGGTGGAGGACCTCGGTTCGACGAACGGCACCTACCTCGGCCAGCAGCGTCTGACCCGCCCCCAGCCGGTGTCCGTCGGGCAGCCCATCCGCATCGGCAAGACCGTCCTGGAACTGCGCAAATGACAATCGCTCTCCGATACGCGGCGTACTCCGACGTAGGATGCCTCCGCGAAGGCAACGAAGACTCCGCCTACGCCGGCCCGTACCTCCTCGCGGTCGCCGACGGGATGGGCGGACACGCGGGCGGCGAGATCGCCAGCGCCATCGCCATCGCCACCCTGATGCCCCTGGACGACGACGTCCCGGGCAACGAGATGGTGGCGTCTCTGGAACAGGCCGTCGAACAGGCCAACGGCCGCCTGGCCCAGCGGGTCAAAGAGGAGCCCCGTCTGGAGAACATGGGCACCACCCTGACCGCCATGCTGTGGTCGGGGGCGCGAATGGCCCTGATCCACATCGGCGACTCCCGTGCCTACCTGCTCCGCGAGGGCGAGTTCAGCCAGATCACCCACGACCACACGCTCGTCCAGACACTCGTCGACGAAGGCAAGATCACCGAGGACGAGGTCGCCACCCACCCGCAGCGGTCGCTGCTGCTCCGGGCGCTCGACGGCCGCAGCCAGGTCGACCCCGACGTCTCGGTCCGCGAGGCGCAGGTGGGCGACCGCTACCTGCTCTGCTCGGACGGGCTGTCCGGAGTGGTCAGCCCCGACACCATCCGCGAGACGCTCGCCGGCGAGGCCAACGTCGACGCCGCCGCCCGGCGGCTGATCGACCTCGCCAACCGCGGCGGTGGCCCGGACAACATCACCGCCGTGGTGGCCGACGTCATCGACACCGCCACCGACCCCAAGGGACCGACGGCCGCGCCCGCCGTGGTGGGCGCCGCCGACCAGCGGCGCGAGCCGCTGATGACCCCCGACACCCCCGCCGGCCGGGCCCAGGGCCTGACCCGCAACAGCAACGACACCGCCGAGATGGACCGCGTCCCGGACGTGTCCCCGGACGACGACGAGCCACGGCCCGCCACCCGGAGATGGTGGCCCATGGTGGTCACCTTCCTGGTGATCGTCGCGGTCGTGGCAGGAGCGGGGTTCTACTTCGGCCAGCGCTATCTCAGCAGCCAGTTCTACATCGGCCCGAACGCCGACGAGACCAGCGTCGCCATCTACCAGGGCATCAACGCCGACATCGCCGGTTACCAGCTCGCCGAGCCGGTCGAGGAGACCGACATCCGGCTGGACCTGCTCCCCGAGAACCAGCGCAGCGCGGTCATGCAGACCATCGCCGTGGAGAGCCGGGAGCAGGCCGACACCCGCGTCGCCGACCTGCGGGAGCAGGCGCAGGCGTGCCAGGCCGACCCCCGGTCGTGCGGCATGGCGGCGACGAGCGGCACCGCCGGATCGGAGCCGGCCGGCCGTGAGCAGGAGCCCGGTGGCGAGGAGCCGGCCGGCGAACAGGCGCAGACCGGCGACACCTCCGGCAACACCGAGATCCCCCCGGCCGGCGGCATAGAGCCGAATGGAGGGCGGTAAATGAGCGACGGACTGTCCACCGCGCTGCCCCCCGTCAAGCGGCGCAACGCCGAACTCGTCATGCTGCTGCTCGCGATCGGCGTCACGCTGTTCGCGTTCGCCGAGGCCGGGCTGACCCGCAACGGCGAACTGCCGCCCGGCCTGTTCGCCTACGGCGTTACCTTCGGCGGCCTCGCGGTGCTCGCCCACGTGTTCATCCGGTTCTTCGCCCCCTGGTCCGACCCGCTGCTGCTGCCGCTGGCGACCGTGCTGAACGGCCTCGGCCTGGCGATGATCTGGCGGCTGCTGGACGCCACGGGCGACACCGACAAGGGCAGCGCGATGAGCCAGCTGATCTGGACCGCGATCAGCATGGTGGTGTTCGCGGGAATCGTGTTCTTCCTCAAGGAACCGCGGATCCTGCAGCGCTACCCCTACATCATGATGCTCGGATCCGTGGTCCTGCTGCTGCTCCCGCTGATCCCGGGCCTGGGCGTGACCATCAACGGTGCCCGCCAGTGGATCCAGATCCCGGGTCTGGGCTCCATGCAGCCGTCGGAGTTCGCCAAGATCAGCCTGGTCATCTTCCTGTCGGGCTACATGGTGACCAAACGCGACGTGCTCTCGCTGGCCAGCCGGCGGATCAAGGTCGGCCCGGTCAAGATCATCGACCTGCCGCGGATGCGCGACACCGCGCCCATGGCGGTCGCCTGGGGCTTCTGCATCATCGTCATGGTCGCCCTGATGAACGACCTGGGCACCTCGCTGCTGCTGTTCGGCACCTTCCTGGCGATGATCTACGTGGCGACCCAGCGCTCGTCGTGGATCATCATCGGGCTGACCGCGTTCTTCGGCGCCTGCCTGGCGCTGTACCCGCTCGTCTACCACTTCTCGGTCCGGGTGGACACCTGGCTGAACGCCTTCGACGAGGACGTCTTCTACGGCGAGCTCGGCGCGAACAGCCAGCAGCTCGTCCAGGGGCTCTTCGCGATGGGCGAGGGCGGCATCCTCGGCGCCGGCCTCGGCGGCGGCAAGCCCGGCAACGTCCCCGAGGTGCAGAACGACTTCATCTTCACCGCCTTCGGTGAGGAGCTGGGCCTGACCGGCTGCATGGTCATCCTGCTCACGCTGGCGCTGCTGGTGCAGCGGGGCATGCGCATCGCGCTCGCCTCGCGCGAACTGTTCGTCAAGATGTTCGCTTCCGGTATCTCGTTTCTGCTCGGGTTCCAGACTTTCGTGGTCATCGGCGGCGTCACCCGCGTCATCCCCATGACCGGTGCCACCATCCCGTTCGTCGCCAAGGGCGGTTCCGCCCTGCTGGCGAGCTGGATCATGCTGGCGCTGCTGGTCCGCATGAGCAACAACGCCCGCAAGCCGGCGCCGCAGGCCATCCAGGACGAGGGCGCGACCCAGGTGATCTCACGATGAACCAACCGATCCGCCGGCTGGCACTGTTCAGCCTCGCCCTGTTCGGGGTGCTGCTGCTGAACATCACCTGGATCCAGGCGATCCAGGCCGAGTCGCTGCGCGAGCACCCGTTCAACAGCCGGCAGTACGTCGACCGTCTCACCGTTCCACGCGGGCCCATCGTCATCGGCAACGAGCAGGTGGCGCTGTCCGAGCTCGACGAGGAGTCCGAGCAGTACCAGCGCGTGTACGAGAACGGCGAGCTGTACTCGCACGTGATCGGCACCTTCCGCTCCTCCGGCGCCAGCGGCATCGAGCAGACCGAGAACTCCTTCCTCGACGGTTCGGACAGCCGGCTGGCGGTCCGCAACTTCCTCGACATGCTCACCGGCCGGGAGAGCCAGGGCGCCTCCGTCAACCTCACCATCGACCCCGCCGCCCAGCAGGCCGCGATGGAAGCCCTGTCCGCCACCGGCAAGAACGGCGCGGCCGTCGCCCTGGACCCGAACACCGGCGCGGTGCTGGCCGCGGTCTCGCTCCCCTCCTTCGACCCCAACTCGGTCTCCAGCATCACCGACCCCACGACGGCCGCGGAGAACTGGGGCGCGCTCGAACAGAACGAGGACCAGCCGCTGCTGAACCGGGCGTTCAACCAGACCTACCCGCCCGGCTCGACCTTCAAGATCGTCACCGCCGCCGCGGCGCTGGAGAACGGCGCCACCCCGGAGAGCACCCAGGACGCCCCCGAGGTGCTGGACCTGCCGGCCGGCGGCACCATGCCGAACGCGTTCGGCGGGCCGTGCAACGGCGGGGCCCCCGACACGCTGGCGCACTCCATCATGATCTCCTGCAACACCTCGATGGCCAACTGGGCGATCGAACTCGGCGAGCAGTCGATGGCGGAGCAGGCCGAGGCGTTCGGTTTCGACACCGGCGAGATGGACATCCCGGTGCCGGTGGCGGCGAGCAGCTACCCCAGCGGCCTGGACGGCAGCCAGCTCGGGCAGACCGGCATCGGCCAGTTCGACGTGCGGGCCACCCCGCTGCAGATGGCCATGGTGGCCGCGGGAGTCGCCAACGACGGCACCGTGATGAAGCCCTACCTGGTGGACTCGGTGCAGGGCCCCGACCTGTCCGAGATCACCTCGGCCAGCCCCGAGGTCTACAGCGAGGCGATGAGCTCCGGCACGGCCGAGGATCTGACCCAGATGATGATCGGGGTCACCGAGGGCGCGGAGGGCGGCGGCACCAACGGCGCCATCCCGGGCATCCAGGTGGCCGGCAAGACCGGTACCGCCGAGAACGGCACCGACCTCACGCACAACTGGTTCATCTCGTTCGCTCCGGCGGACGATCCCCAGGTCGCGGTGGCGGTCGTCGTGGAGCACGGCGGTGGCAGCGGTAACGAGCTCGCCGCCCCCGTGGCCAGGTCGATCATGGAAGCTGTGATCAACGAGTGAGTGAGCACGACGCCTCCGACGGGGGTCCAGGCAATCCCGGCACCCGGGCCGGCATGCTGCTCAGCGGCCGTTACCAGCTGGAGGAGCGGATCGGCGCGGGCGGTATGGGCGAGGTGTGGCGGGCGACCGACACCCTCCTCAACCGCCCCGTCGCGGTCAAGATGCTGCACACGTCGCAGGTCGCCGAACCGACCTCGCGGGAACGGTTCCGCACCGAGGCGCGCATCACCGCGGCCCTGTCGCACCCGGGAATCGCCCAGGTCTTCGACTACGGCGAGCAGGACGACCACGCCTACCTGGTCATGGAACTCGTCCCCGGCGAGCCGCTGTCCTCGATCCTCAAACGCAACGACGGCCTGGAGATCGGCGCCGCGCTGGACATCCTGACCCAGGCCGCCCAGGCCCTGGGCGCGGCGCACGCGCGCGGCGTCGTCCACCGCGACATCAAGCCCGGCAACCTGCTCGTCACCGAGGACGGCACGGTCAAGCTGACCGACTTCGGCATCGCCCGCGGGAACGAGTCGGTGGGGCTGACCCAGACCGGCATGGTCATGGGCACCGCGCAGTACATCTCGCCGGAACAGGCGTTCGGCCAGGCGGCCACGCCGGCGTCCGACATCTACTCGCTGGGCGTCCTCGCCTACGAGTGCCTCGCCGGTCAACCGCCCTTCACCGCCGATACCCCGGTGGCCCTCGCCCTCGCGCACACCCGCGAACCCCCGCCGCCGCTGCCCGACGACATCCCGGCGCCGGTGCGCGCGCTCGTGGAACGGTTGCTGGAGAAGGACCCGGCGGACCGCATCTCCTCGGCCGCGGAGATCGCCCAGCTGACCCAGCGGCTGCGCGGCTCCCTCGATCCGGAGGACGGCGCCACCACGGCGATGAACCTGGCCGACGTCGACGCGACGATGGTCGCCGGCGGCCCCGCCACGGCACCCGCCTCCTACGACGACTCCGCGGCCACCCGGCCGGGGCGAACCGCCCAGCCGGCGCCCTGGTCCCCGACCGCCCACCCCACCTCGGATAGGCTGGCCGGGAACTCCGCGCCGAGCCGCCGCCCCAGCCGACCGGTGATCATCGCCGCCCTCGCCGCTGTCGCGGTGATCGTCGTGAGCATCGTGGTGATCGGGCAGCTGTGGGAGGGGGCTGATGGCACGGACGCTCCTGCGGACCGCGCCGTGCCGAGCACGTCGCCGAGCCGTACTCCCGCCGACGACGAGCCCGACGAGATCGACCCCTCGCTGCCCGAGGAGCCGGTGGTCGTGGATCCAGGGGCGCCCATCGACGATGGGCCGGTGCACAACCCGGAGCCGACCACGTCGGCTCCCGTCACGGACCCCACGCCCGTCTCCCCCGAGCCGCCCCCCGATGGCGGCGTCGAACCGCCCCCGAACGGGGGCGGCGGGACCAGCGATCCGGGGACGGGAGCCGAGGAGCCGCCCGACAGCGGCGAACAGCCCGACCAGAACAACACGGGGGACGAGTCAAACGGCATCACGGACCACTGACGCTCACTAGGTGACGGGCGGCGCGTCCGTCACCGCAGAGATACGAGGACTAGTTCACGACATGTCTCAGCCACGGCTACTCGGTGGCCGCTACGAGCTCGACGGGGTCGTCGGGCGCGGTGGCATGGCCGAGGTCTTTCGCGCTCGCGACCTCCGACTTGACCGCTTCGTGGCCGTCAAGACCCTGCGGTCCGACCTCGCGCGCGACCACACGTTCCAGGAGCGGTTCCGGCGTGAGGCGCAGTCCGCGGCTTCGTTGAACCATCCTTCGATCATTGCGGTGTACGACACCGGCGAGGACGTGGTCGACGGCGTCTCCATCCCCTTCATCATCATGGAGTACGTCGACGGGCGCACGCTCAAGGAGCTGCTCGACGACGACCGGCGGTTACTCCCGGAGCGCACCGTCGAGATCACCGACGGCATTCTGCGCGCGCTGGAGTACAGCCACCGCAACGGCATCGTGCACCGGGACATCAAGCCGGCCAACGTGATGCTCACGCGGCAGGCCGAGGTCAAGGTGATGGACTTCGGCATCGCGCGGTCGATGAACGACGCGCAGGCCACCATGACCCAGACCTCGCAGGTCATCGGCACCGCCCAGTACCTGTCGCCGGAGCAGGCGCGCGGGGAGCGGGTCGACGCGCGTAGCGACATCTACTCGACCGGCTGCGTGCTGTACGAGCTGCTGACGGGCCGGCCGCCGTTCACCGGCGACTCCCCGGTGTCGATCGCCTACCAGCACGTCCGTGAGGATCCGGTCCCGCCGTCGCAGCTCGACCCGGAGATCCCGCAGTGGATCGAGGCCATCGTCCTGCGCGCCATGGCCAAGGACCGCGACGAGCGGTACCAGAGCGCCGGCGAGATGCGGGCCGACATCCAGCGCGGCCTCCAGGGCATGCCGACCGAGGCCAGCACCATGGCCATCACGCCGGCCGGCGCCACCCAGTCGCTGCCTCCGGTACCCGACGACCGTTACGACGACCGTCGCGGTTATGACGACTACGACGACTACGACGATCGCCGGGGCGACGGCCGCAAGCGGGCGCTCTGGCTGGTGCTGGCGCTCGCGGTGCTGGGCGCGCTGATCTTCGCGGGGTGGCTGTTCCTGCGCGGCGGCGCGGACACCACCGCGATCCCGGACGTCAGCGGCAGCACATTGGAGGAGGCGCGGTCCGAACTGCAGACCGCCGGCTTCACCAATGTCAGTGACGAAGAACAGCCCAGCGACGAGGTCGACGAGGGCCAGGTCATCGGCACCGACCCGGAGGCCGGCCGCTCGGTGACGGAGTCCACGGAGATCACCATCCTGGTCTCCAGCGGACCGGAGGCGGTGGAGGTCCCGGACGTCACCGGGATGACGCAGACCGAGGCCACTCAGGCGCTGCAGGAACGCGGCCTGGCGCTCGGCGACGTGACCACCGAGCGGTCCGACAGCCAGGAGGCCAACCGGGTCATCCGCACCGACCCCGAGGGCGGGGCGTCGGTCGACCCGGGCACCCAGGTGGCGCTCGTCATCTCCGAGGGCCCGAACATGGTCGAGGTCCCCGACGTCACCAACATGACCGAGGACGAGGCTCGGGGCGCCCTGGAGGGAGCCAACCTGGCCGTCCGCTTCGAGGAGGAGGACAACGGCGACGTCGAGCCCGGCCGCGCCATCCGGCAGAACCCGGGTGCGGGCCAGCAGGTGGCGCCCGGCACCGAGATCGTGGTGACGCTGGCGCGGCAGCCGCAGCAGAGCGAGCCGCCGCCGTCGGGTCCCGGCAATGGCAACGGCAACGGTACGGAGCCGCCGCCGGGGTGGCCGACCGAATTCCCGTTCCCCGGTGATGGGGCCAGCTGGGAGAACGGCGACGGCTAGCGCCGCCGTTTCCGCGAAGCCGCGGAGCCGTACACCCAGGGGTGCCGCCCGGCACGACGCCGGTGGCACCCCACCGGGACACGTGTAGCGGTGTCCGTCCGGTCAGAGCCGGGCGGCGCATACACTGGTGTCCGCCCTGAAGAAGTCCGGCCCATTCGTTTTGGAGCAGCGACCGTGCCCAAATCCCGCAGCGATCGCAAGAAGAAGGCCGTCTACACCCCGCCGCCGTCCACGACCAAGCCGAAGGTCAGCCCGCGGTGGCTGGCGCCGGCCATGGTGGCCTTCGGCCTTCTCGGCATCCTCTGGATCGCGGTGTACTACATCGCCGGCGCCATGGTGCCGTACATGCAGGATCTGGGGAACTGGAACCTGGCGATCGGCTTCAGCGGAATCATCATCGCGGTCGTTCTGTCCACACGGTGGCACTAGCGGCGTTCCGCCTGTTCGGCGGGCATTGCGCGGGGTTCGTCCACAGCTGAACGTACGGCTGTCCACAGGGTTATCCACAGCCTGTGGGCGGCTCGTTCGGCATGCCCGATCCCGGTTCCACGAGTGCCGGAGCCGTCCGGGCGCCGGAAAGTTGCGCGCCGGTCGCGTGCCGTCGGCGCACGCCTCGTCCGCTCACTCCCTGGCGGGTGGCACGGCGACCCGCCGCCACCGGCCGGTCTGGGAGATCAGCCCAGGATCACGAAGGTCCACACCACGGCGACCGCCGCGAGCAGCACCGCGAACCCGGCCGTCACGGCGACGTGCACGATGGTGCGGGTCTGCCCACCGTCGGCCTGGCCGGCGCCGCGCGGCAGGTACGCGTAGGTGGCGCCCAGCACCAGACCGGTGATGAGACCGCCGATGTGGGCGGTCCATGAGATGGCCGGCACCAGGAACGTGATGAGCAGGTTCACCACGAGCAGGCCGAGGATGAACCGGGTGTCCAGCCGCAGCCGCCGGCCGACGATCAGGATGGCGCCGAACATCCCGAAGATGGCGCCGGACGCGCCCACCGAGAGCTGCCCGGGCACGAAGAGGTAGCTGAGCACCGAACCACCGATCGCGCTCAGCACCCACAGCGAGAGGTAGCGGCCGTGGCCGAGCCAGCGTTCCAGCTGCGGGCCCAGGATGTACATCGCGAACCCGTTGAACAGCAGGTGCGTGATTCCGCCGTGTAGGAACGCGGCGGTCAGCAGCCGGTACCACTGCCCGTACAGCAGCACCCCGCCGCCCCACATGCCGAACTGCTGGGTGATGGCCGGATTCACCTGCTGCAGGAGGAAGCCGGCCGCCATGAGGCCGAGCAGCGCCCAGGTGACGTAGGGGCGGCTCGTCATCCGGCCGCCGAACGTGGTGCGCGCCTCCCGCACGCCTCGGTTGCCCGCGGCGACGCACTCGACGCAGTGGAACCCGACCGCCGCCTCGCGCATGCAGTCGGGGCAGATCGGGCGGTCGCAACGGGAGCACCGGACATAGGTCTCGCGGTCCGGGTGCCGGAAGCAGGTGGGGACCTCGGCGGTCTCCCGCTCCGGCTGGAGGGGCGGCGGGGAGGCGCTCATGATCGACCCCGGCTACTTGCGTTCGATCGTCACGGACTCGATGACCACGTCCTCCAGGGGCCGGTCCGAGGCATTGGTGGCCACCTGGGCGATCGCGTCGACGACCTTGGCGCCCTCCGTCACCTCACCGAAGATCGTGTGCTTGTTGTTCAGCCAGGTCGTCGCGGCGACCGTGATGAAGAACTGCGAGCCGTTGGTGTTGGCGCCGGCGTTGGCCATGGCCAGCAGGTAGGGACGGTCGAACCGCAGCGACGGGTGGAACTCGTCCTTGAAGCTGTACCCGGGGCCACCGCGGCCGGTGCCCAGCGGGTCGCCGCCCTGGAGCATGAAGTCCTTGATGACGCGGTGGAAGATCGTGCCGTCGTACAGCTTCGCGGTGCTGGGCTTGCCGGTGCGGGGGTCGACCCACTGCTTCGTGCCCTCGGCGAGGCCGACGAAGTTCTCCACCGTCTCCGGAGCCTCAGCGGGGAAGAGCTTGACGACGATCGCGCCCTTGTTGGTGTTCAGCCGGGCGAACAGCTGACCGTTGGCGTCAGACACCTGGGTGCCTTTCCGTTGTGTGTACTTACCGGTCCCACGTTACCTGTACCGCCCGGCGCGGCGGTCGGCCGCATGTTCCGTCCGGACGACCGGCTCCGACACTGCGTGTCAAAGCGTGAGTCAATCGACATCGGAGACGTATCTTGAGGTAACACGCGTATATCCGCCGGTCCGGCGGCTCCGTGTGCCCCCGGCCCCGCATACCGGCGACCGGAACGGGCAGGGGAGACCCAGCAGACATGACAGCGAAGGAGGTCGACGTGCCCATCACGTTGCAGCGCCGGAAGGGTGGCGCCGAGGTCGAGGCGGCTCTGGCCCGGCTCCAGGAATTCGCGCGCGAGCAGGCCGAGCGGCTCGGACCGTACGCCGACCAGGCCCGCGACAACGCGGCCCGACGCTGGTATCAGGCCCGCGGGTGGACCGCACCCCGGTTGGAGACCGCCGCGCTGCGGGTCGAGGACACGCTCGCGCCGCGCGTGGCCGACCTCCTGAACGCCGCCGCCCAGAAGGTGGAGCCGAGCCCGGTCCGCCGCCGCGTCCGCCGGGTGCCGCGCGCCGCGGTCGTGGTCGGCGCGGGTCTGCTCGGTGCCGCCGCGGTGTACGGAGTGGTGCGGCTGCGCCAGGCGTCCCAGGACGCCGAGTGGCAGCAGAACCTGCAGAACGCCCGAGAGCAGGTGCGGGAGACCCGGGACCAGCTGGCCGCCAAGGCCAGGGAGACGCAGGCGCGGCTGCGCGGCGTCGGCGGGGACGCCAAGGAGCCCTCTGACGCGGACGCCGCGGCGGACCTCAACGGCCGGGTGGCGAACTGACCGGGACGCCGGACCGGCCGGCCTCCCGAGGGTGACGCGCGAGCGGCCCGGCGGAGAACCGCCGGGCCGCTCGCGCGTCCGCGTGCGTCAGCGTCCGGCGCCGGCCGCGCCGTCGGTCCGGTCCTTGACGATGCGCCACGTGAGGGGGTACCGCCAGCTGAATCCGAGCGCGCTACCGAGGGCGGCGATCCCGGGCAGCACCACCCAGCCCAGCGCCATGAACAGGTACACGACGAGCCCGAGGCCGAGGGTCAGGATGGCGACGAGCGGCACCAGGACCGAGGCGATCAGGAAGTTCAGCTGATAGTTCAGCGCCTCCATGGCCTGACGCCGGACGTACGGCGACCCGTTGCCCTTGAGGACCAGCACGAGCAGCGGCCCGAGCGCGAGCGTGAAGTACCCCGACAGGTGCCCGCCGAGGGCCCACAGCCGCTCTTCGCGGTCGGGCTCCGCCTCGGGGGCACGCGCGGCGAACGGGGAGGCCGGCGTGCCGCCGGCCGGCCGCTGCGGGGCGAGGTCGGCGAGCAGCGGTTCGAGCTCGCCGCGCACCTTCGCTCCCATGGCGAGGTCGAGCCGTTCCTCGAACTCGTCGTGGTCGAGCTGACCGTCGGCGTAGGCCTCCTTCAGCCGGTCGGCCACGGCATCACGGTCGGCGTGCGTGACCCGCAGCTGCGCCGGAGCCGGCTGGGCGAAGTCGCGGCGTCGGGGATCGCCCGGGACCCAGGGCGGAGGCGTTCGGTCGACCACAGCCACGTTCACTCCTTGCCGCGTTGCCGGGAGGCGGCACCTCCGCGGGGGCCGGTTCTCACTCTTCCCTCCATGATGCGCGATACACGAGCGCGATGGCATGGGTGGCGACCCTGAATCGACCCTGAATCCCCCCGGCCGAACGTTTCGCGCCGCCCCCGCCTCCTGTCGGCACCCGCCTCGGCCGGTTCCGCCCCGCGTCCCGCCGGCCACCACGGAACCGAGCGGCCGGACGCGCGGCCGTCCCGAAAGACGTAGGGCCGTCGCGTATCCCGAGTTCGGAGGGGTAGGGCGGCCCGATGCCAGGGGCACCCGCGGCCAGCGGGTGCCGGACCGGAGAAGGGGGGATCCCATGCGGCTCGACACTCCGAAGGACCTGTTCGTGTACGAACTCTCGGCGATGTACGACGGCGAGAAGAAGATCGTGACCATGCTCGACGAAGCGGCGAGCAACGTCCGGGACGACCGCCTGGTGGAGATGTTCCGGGAACACAAGTCCGAGACCCAGGACCAGATCAAGAACCTGGAACAGTGTTTCAAGACGCTCGACGCGTCACCGCACAAGGTCGCCTGCGCCGCGATCGACGGCATCCACAAGGAGCTGACGGAGTTCCTCAAGCACAAGCCGTCGGACGAGGTGCGCACCATGTTCGTCCTCGGCGGCGCCACGAAGGTCGAGCACTACGAGATCGCGACCTACCGCGGCCTCGTCGAGAAGGCGATGTGCCTGGGACAGAACGAATGCGCGCAGCTCCTGCAGACCAACCTGGTGCAGGAGGAGGAGACCGCCGGCAAACTGGAGCGCTGCGGACACGATATGGGCCTGCACGCCCTGGCCTCGGCCTGACGGACGGAACGAGCCACGGCCGGACGGCCGCCCACGGACCCCGTGGGCGGCCGTCGCGGCCACTTCCCGGCCTGGGAACAACCTAGGGCCGACACCAGCGACCTGAACCGGAACGTCAGGCCGGACGCCTGAAACGGAACTCGCGAACGCCCCACTGCTGCGACGCCGACAGCGTGAAGGCCATCGTCCGGTATGCGGTGGCGCCGTGGGTAGCCTCGGCGCCATGGTGTTCGACTCGACCCGGTTCGACCTGCGGCCCTACACCGGCTTCGAGACAGGGCGCTTCGTCCGGCGCACGTTCTGCAGCTGGCAGCACGCGGGCTGGCGATCCCTGCTCGTGCAGCGATTCGAGCACGTCCCGGTCGTGGAGGACATGGCGCTGCCCGCCGCGGCCGACCTGCACCTGGTGCTCCCGGTCTCCGGACGGGCCGAACTGGCGACGCGTGACGGCGGCCGGGCCGTCCACGATCGTTGGCTTCCCGGCCGGGTCCAGCTGGGCATCCCGCACCAGGCGACCGTCCGCAGCTACCGCGGAGATGCGGACATGCGCAGCATCCAGGTGCACATCCCTCGCGAGACCGTCGACTCGGCCGTGGCGCGACTGGGCGGCGACGTCCCGGACTTCGAGGCCATGGCAGCGTCCGTCGCCATCGGCGACCCGCTGCTCGAGGAAACGGTCCGGGCGCTCGGCTCCCCGGGTACGGCCGACGACCTGTACGCCGAGACCGCGGCCACTTTCCTGACCATGCACCTGCTGACCCGGCACGGGCGGCTCCGAGCCGGCCGGCCCCCGGCCCGGGAGGACGCCCGCGTGCGCGCGGCCGTCGCGTTCCTGCGTGAGCGGCTGGCCGAGCCGATCACCCTGGCCGACCTCGCCGACGAGGTGCATCTGTCGGTCTATCACCTCCTCCGGGTGTTCCGGACCGCGACCGGACAGACCCCGCACCGGTTCCTGACCGGATTGCGGGTCGAAGAGGCGAAGCGGCTGCTCCGCGAAACCGATCTGACGCTCGACCGGATCGCACCGCGGTGCGGCTTCGCCAGTCCCGGCGCCCTTTCGGCCGCGTTCGTGCGCCACACCGGAACCCGCCCGTCGACCTACCGCAATTCCTGACCGGCACACCGCAATTCCGGGCGTGGTCCGGGGACCGGCGCGGCCCTAGCCTGCCGTCATGACCCTGCAGTCTTACGACGTCACCGCCGAATCCGCGGCACCGCCCTCAGCTGTATGGGCGTTGTTGCTCGACCCCCACAGTTGGCCGACCTGGTCCCGCGTCGATGCCCTGGAGATCGCGCAGTCGGTGGGCCTCTCCCCTGACGGCCGGGACGGTGTCGGCGCGGTGCGCGCGTTCCGGACCGGAAAGGCCGTCACCAAGGAACGCATCACCGCGCTGGAGCCGGAACGCCGATTCGCCTACGAGGGCGTCGAAAACCCGCAGCTGATCGGCTACCGGGCAGCGGTCGAACTGGTGGGGCTGCCCGGCGGCGGAACACGGATCCGGTGGCACGGCACGTATTCGGCCCGCTGGGGAATGCGCTGGTTCCTCCAGCGATACCTGCGCCGCTTCATGCAGGGCATGGCGACCGGGCTGGCCGACCACGCCGCGCTGGAACAGAGGCGACCAGGATGACGGCCTCCACCCGCGGTCGAACCGACCGCCTGAAATCGTGTTCGGCACTGCGACCGTGTCTCCACGCCGTCAGCTGAACGTGCAACGGCCGCTCAGGTACGAACCTGGGCGGCCGTCGTCATGGGCGCTGACCTGCGCCTGAAAGGGTGGAGCCAAGGGGAGTCGAACCCCTGACCTCTGGTATGCAAAACCAGCGCTCTGCCAGCTGAGCTATGGCCCCTGTCCGGTCGCCGGCGCCGCATGTGCGTTCGGCGACCCCTGAGAGCATACCGCTCCCGTGGGAAGACCGCCGCTGGATTAGGCGCTACGGCGGCGCGGCGGGCGGCATACGACAGCCACTGACACGTCCGGGACGTGCCGTGGCTGATCGAGTGCGATACGGCGCTAGTTGTCGCTGGCCGCGGTGGCTTCCGTCCACAGGTCCAGCTCGGCGCGGTCGGCCTGGATCTTGCGGTAGATGGCGAACGCCCCGAGGGCCACCAGCACCAGGACGATGATCTTCTTCACGGTCTGGACCCCTTCTTCATTCACGGATATGGGTCGGTTGCGGCAGATATGACGACGCGTGGCTCTGGCGCGGGATAAGGCAGAGTCGCGGCCGCGGATCGCGGTCGGGCCTCGCTGGGCATCCCACCGAGCAGAGGCGTCAGTAGAGACTCTATGGGTTTGTCCCCATGCAGACTAGCAAGATGGCGGGGCTGTTCCCCTGCCTCAACGGCCGGATCGCGCGTCCCCGGCGCCCCGGCCGCACCGCGTGAGGGTCGGAAGTCCGGTGGGACGGCCCCCAGGAGCCGGCCGGCCCGGCGAATCCGGTCCGGCGCGCGTGTGCGGCGGTATTTCCCCGTTCGCGGTGTTTACCATGGTCACGGCGATCCACGGGGGGGTGGAGATGGCCGAGAACGATGTCTCCCGGCAGCCGGGGGAGCGGGGAGACCGGAACGGCGATGGCCCGAACCGGCCATGGCCGTGGCGCACCGAGGGTATGCCGGACTCGGGCGACCAGCGGGAGCCGGGAAAGCCGAAGTTCAACTGGCGCCGCTTCCTCACGACGCTCGCGGTCGTCTACCTCATCTTCTTCGCCATCACCTGGATCACCGACCAGCGCGCGCAGTCCACGAGCATTCCCTACACCGTGTTCACCCAGCAGGTCTCGGCCGGCAACGTGCGGGAGATCTACAGCACCGGCAACACCATCGACGGCACTCTGAAGCGGGCGCAGCAGGTGCCCGGTGAGCACGGCCGCACCTACACCCGCTTCACCACCCAGCGCCCCTCGTTCGCCGATGACCACATATATCAGGAGATGGTGCGGCACGACGTCGTCGTGCGCGCCACCCCGGTGCACCAGCAGCGGGGCTTCCTGTCCAACCTGTTCTGGGCGCTGCTGCCCGTGCTGCTGTTCGGCGCGTTCTGGTGGTTCCTGATCAGCCGCGGCCGCCGCCTGCTCTCGGGCGGCGGCCTCGGCGGACTGGCCGGCATGAGCGGCAGCCGGGCCGCACGGCCGATCGAGACCGCCGACATCCGGGTCACGTTCGACGACGTCGCCGGAATGCCGGAGGTGAAGAACGAACTCGTCGAGGTGGTCGACTACCTGCGGGAGCCCGAAAAGTACCGCCGGCTGGGCGCCAAGCTCCCCAAGGGGGTGCTGCTCACCGGCCAGCCCGGCACCGGCAAGACGCTGCTGGCCCGCGCGGTCGCCGGCGAGGCCAAGGTGCCGTTCTTCTCCGCCAGCGCCGCGGAGTTCGTCGAAATGATCGTCGGTGTCGGAGCCAGCCGGATCCGGGAGCTGTTCGGCGAGGCCCGCAAGGTCGCGCCGGCGATCATCTTCATCGACGAGATCGACACCATCGGCAGGGTGCGCGGCGGCCAGTCGCTCGGTGCCAACGACGAGCGGGAGCAGACGCTCAACCAGATCCTCACCGAGATGGACGGTTTCACCGGGACCGAAGGGGTCGTGGTGGTCGCCGCCACCAACCGGCCCGATGTGCTCGACCCCGCGCTGCTACGGCCCGGCCGATTCGACCGCACCGTCACCGTCAACCTCCCCGACACCGCCGGCCGCACGGAGATCCTGACCGTGCACGCGCGCGGCGTCCCCCTCGCCGACGACGTCGACCTGACGGCCGTCGCCCGCAGCACCCCGGGGATGACCGGCGCCGATCTCGCCAACCTGGTCAACGAGGCCGCCCTCCTGGCCGCCAAGCGCGACCGCCCGGCGGTGTCCACCACCGACTTCACCGAGGCGCTGGAGAAACTGCAACTGGGTGCCGCCCGCTCGGTGGTCATGGCGCCCGCGGAACGCGAGCGGACCGCGTTCCACGAGTCCGGTCACGCGCTGCTCGGCATGCTGCAGCCCGGCGCCGACCCGGTGCGCAAGATCTCCATCATCCCGCGCGGCCGCTCGCTCGGCGCGACCCTGGCCACGCCGGAGGCGGACCGCTACGGCTACGACGAGAGTTACCTGCGCGGCCGGATCGTCGGCGCGCTGGGCGGCATGGCGGCGGAGGAACTGGTGTACGGGGTTGTCACGACCGGCGCCGAGAGCGACCTGGAGACCGCCACCTCGATCGCCCGCCAGATGGTGGGCCGCTGGGGCATGTCGCCCGAAATCGGGCCGATGACCGTGCTGCCGGGGCCGGGGCAGGAGACGCTGGGACAGCACTTCGCGCCCGGCACCCTGGACGCGGTCGACGTCGAGGCGCGGCGCATCATCGAGGAATGCTACGACCAGGCGCGCGACCTGCTGTCCCGCAACCGGGCACGGCTGGACGCCATCGCCCACGCCCTGCTGGACCGGGAGACGCTGGACGAGGCGGCGGCCTACACCGCGGCCGGCCTGCCGCACCCGGGCACCGGCGGCGCCGAGCATCCGCCGCAGCACCCCCGGACCCCGCCCGCCGGCGCTACGTGAGCAGCGCGAGTCTGCGCAGGGAGACCAGCGTGCCCCGGGTGGTGGACGCCGCGCCGACCAGATCTCGCCAGGTGCGCTGGCACCGCGCCACCGCGTCCTCGGACTCCACGATGCCCCCGCCATGGGGGGAGTCCACGAAGGCGAGCGAGCTCTCCCCCTCGTCGAACCCCAGCACGGTGAAGGGACCCGCGTACCCGGCGTGCGGGCCGACCGAGGTGGGCAGCAACTGGATCGTCACCCGGTTGTCGTCCTCGGCGAGCTCGACCAGGCGGCGGAGCTGGGTGTGCAGCAGTTCGGGGTCGCCGGCGATGCGGTGCAGGGCGTCCTCCTCGACCACGGCGTGGTAGCGCTCCAGGTTGTCGCGGTCGAGCACCTCCTGACGTTTCAGAAACGCCGCGACCATGCGCTCGACCGTGCGTTCGTCGCGTCCCTGGGCGCGGGCGAGCATCGCGGTGTACTCGGGGACCTGGAGGAGGTCGGGCACGAGGATCCCGGCGTAGGTGTCGATGGCCACGGCGCCGGCCTCGTTGCCGACGTAGGCGGAGGAGAGCACGTCCTCGTACTCGGTCCACCACGGACGGAGCCGCGACTCCCGGACCAGAGTGAGGATCGCCTCGCGCTGGCCCCCGGTGACTCCGTAGAGTCTGAGCAGAGCGGAGACCTCCATGACGGAGGGCCATTTGCGGATTCCGGTCTCGATATGGCCGAGTTTGGCCGGCGACCATTCGAGCACGTCGGCGACGTCGCTGAGTGTCATTCCCGCCTGCACACGTCGCCGACGCAGCTCGGCGGAGAGACGGCGACGGCGGACCGTGGGACTCGTCATGGCGTTGTATCCGTACACGCTGGGCGCTGGTGTTGTGGTCTAGAGAAGCACTCGCCCTAGCCTCTAGCAATGAGTTTCTAGGAATTGGACGGCAATTCGCGGGTTTTCTTCATTCCTCAACATCACACGTCGCTCCAGGACGTGACCGGTGGGACGGAACGCAATTCACGTTGCTGATGGCGGTGACCGCGGTGCCACATCCGGCCGACTTCGTGAATGCCGTAAAACCCGCCGACGGATTCGGTCCGGCCCGGCCCGGAACCGGTTCCCGTCCGTAGGACGCGCACGGCCCGGGGCACCGCCGTTTCCGGGAGGGGCCGGACCGCCGCGGCCGGCGTGGAGCCGACCGGCCGACGGCTTGGCGGATCTCCCTGCAGCGGAGCCGTGACCAGGGAAGAGAGCACGATCGGCGCGGGCCGGACGGTCCCTGTGATGCCGAGGGGGAGGACGGTGCCCAGGAGCCGGGTGCGCCGCCGGGCCGCCGGTGGCCCGCGGCCCGGTCCACGTCTCCACCTTCCGTACCACCGGCACCACGGATACGGTCCGCGCGGAACCGTTTCCCGTCGTCTCCGTATCGGCAAGGCGATATGGCGCCACGGCGGCGTCGCCGCTCGTCACGGCACGCCCCGAACCGGGCGGGTGGCGACCCGCGACCGCGGAGCGCGTACTATGCGGGGTGGATTACCGGGGGTACCGCCCCCCACACACATAGGAACTCAATGAGCTACCCCATAGACGACGCCGAACAGCTGATCGCGACCGCGGAGGAGGAACTCCCGCCGTCGACGCGGTCACGGCTGATCGCGAAGCTGCGCATGGGGATCCACATCGAGGACGCCGCCCGCGACCTCAACGTGAGTGTGCGGCGGGTGTTCGCCACGGCACGGATCCTCAGCGCGTTCGGCGACCAGCTCGACGCGACCCTCACCTCGGAGCGCGACCCGGACCTGCCGCACGGCACGGTCACGGGGTACAACAAGCGCTGCCGGTGCCCGCAGTGCCGTGCGGCGGTGAACCGACGGATCTGAGAGAGCGGCGTGAGCCGCCCGGCGGCCGGACCGGCCGACGACCGGACAATCGGCGGGTGTACGTCCACTTACCCGACGAAACGCTAAATTTACCCAGATTTACCGCTTAACTGGCAACCCAGCACGCTTATCGATCTTGAAGCTGGGGAAACCGCTCAACATGAACGAGCGTGTGGACTGGGCCGCGATGAGCGACGAAGAGTTCATGGCGCTGGTGCGCCAGCTGATGGAATCACCGGTGGGGGCGGACTCCGACGAGGAGTGACCGCCCCTCGCCGCATCCGGCGGTGGACGTCTCCGTGCCCACGTCCGGCCCCGAATCCACAACAGGCCAGGTGGAGCGGCTACACTGCCGGTCCGGTGCAGCACCATGCCGGGTGTTGACGGGGACCGGGGGAGAGCATGGCACACGGGTCGGGGTGGATACGCGAGGTCCGGGCAGAGGACCTGGCCGACGTCGCCACGATCTACCGGCACTACGTACTGAACACCCGAGTGACCTTCGACGAGTCGCCGCCGGCCCTGCAGGACTGGCGGGACAGAGCCGCCGGCCTGGCCGAACGCGGGCTCCCCTTCCTTGTCGCCGAACTCGACGGCGCGGTCGTCGGCTATGCCTACGCCGCCCCGTGGAAACCCAAGCCCGCCTACCGGCACACGGTGGAGAACTCCATCTACCTCGCCCCCGGCCAGGCCGGCCGCGGTCTGGGCACCCGCCTGCTCACGGAGCTGCTCAAGGAGTGCGCGCGCAGCGGCGTCCACCAAGTAATCGCGGTGATCGCCGACAGCGGCACGGAGTCGTCGGTGGCGCTGCACCTGCGGCACGGTTTCACCGAGGTCGGACGGCTGCGGCGTGTCGGCCACAAGCACGGCCGGTGGATCGACACCCGGCTGTTCCAATACGAGGTCGCCGACGCCACCGCGCTCCCGGGAGTGGAGCGCACGGAAGGCGTTTCGGCGAGGCACATTCCCGAGTAATCGACGTACAGATATATCGACATCCGGGCTCTGGGGCAGCGCCTGCCCCGGACTCGGGCCGGCGCGCCGGCGGGCCCCGGGGTGGACCATGACGATGCCGTACACCTGCTGTGCCCACCCCGTCCCCCGTCCACTGCTGAACCTGCGGGAGTGCGGCGTCCCCCACCACCGGATCGAGCACCGGCACCATTTCGGTTACACGCACGTGAGCCGCTGCCCGTCGTGCGGCGCCGGGGCGATCGAGGCGCACGTGCACGACTGCCGGGCCCCCCGCGAACCGGCCGCGTGGGATCGGTACTGGTGGTGGCGCATCGACCCGGCCGACATGCCGCCGCTGCTACGTGTCATGCGCTCTTGCCCGCGTCCGCTCGCGGCCTCCTGCGGGTGCCCGGTCCACGAGGGGCTGGGAGCGCGGCTCCCGGCCCCTCGGGCGGCCGCCACTTCGGCGTACTTCGGACCGGCCGAAATGCCACGGACGGCCGTCCGTGTCGAGACCGGGCTGCCGCGCTGGCACGCACCGTGACCCCCGGCAGGCGCCGAACCGGGCGAGCCCTCAGACCGCGCCGTCGGCCAGCAACCGGTCGAGCTTGGCGTACCCCTGGTCGACCCCGGACTCCATCCCGCTGGCCAGCCAGGCGTCCCGGGCTTCGAACGAGTCGCACAGCGACTGCGCGTGCAACCGGGTACGGCGCTCGCCGAGGGTCTCGAACGTCAGCGTCTCCAGGGCGACACCGTCGGGCTGCCCCTCGAAGGTGAAGGTCTGCACGATGCGGTCCGGGCGTACCTGGTGGAAGCATCCGTGGAATCCGTACTCCACGCCCTCGTGCTCCGTGACGTATCGCCAGCTGCCGCCGGGACGGGGGTCCCAGTAGACGATCCTGGGAGGCATGGCGTCCGGACCGATCCAGCGGGCGAACAGCACGGGGTCGGTGTGCGCCCGGAAGAGCTGTTCGGGCGTCGCCGCGAAGTCCCGGGTGATCCGGATGGCCGGCACTTTCGCGTCGGCCTCGATGGCCGTCTCCTTGTTCGAGTTCATGATCGGCTCCCGTCCTTGTCGTCGGTTTCTTCCATGGCCGCCAGGACGGCGTCCAGACGGCGGTACCGCTGCTCGGCCCGGCGCCGGTAACGCTCGACCCAGGCGTCCATCAGGTCGAAGACCTCGGCCTCCAGATGCACCGGCCGGGGCTGCGGCCCTTCCGGACGGCTCACCACCCCGGCGTCCTCGAGCACGCGCAGGTGCTTGTACACGGCCTGCAGCGACATCCGGTACGGCTCGGCCAACTGGTTCACCGTTGCGTCCCCCTCGGCGAGCCGAGCCACCATGTCGCGGCGGGTCGGATCGGCGAGGGCGGAGAAGACCTGCGTCAGTGCGTCCGCAGCCATCGCCCCTCGTTTCAACCTTTTGGTTGAAAGAAAGCGTAGACCGCTCCGCCGCCACGGTCAACCATTTGGTTGAAACGACTGGTGGCGCCGCCTGTTCCGGGAGCCAAGGGTGCCGATTCCGCCGCACGGCCGGCCGCGGTAGCCGGCATGGCGCCATCGGCCCGGTCAGACCGTCCCGGCCATCGCGGCGAGCCGGCGGGCCAGCCGGGCGGCGGCATCCCGCAACTCTGGCGGGTCCAGCACCTCGGCCTCGAAGCCGAGGCGGGCCACGTGCATGGCGAGCCAGTCCAGGTCGTCCCCGCCGACGACGAGCACGCACCAGCCGTCGCGGTCGTCCTCCACGCGCCCCACCTGGGGCGGCACCAGATCCCGCACCTCCTCGGACCGGGCGTGCAACCGCACACGGGCGAGATACCGATACGGCGCCTCGGTGACGGACCGCTGCACGTAGCCGACCGGGTCGGGGTACTCCCTCTGCCGGAAACGCCAGGTCGTCGCCGTCACGTCCTGCATGCGGTCCAGGCGGAAGGTACGCCAGTCCGCACGGTCGACGTCCCAGGCCATCAGGTACCAGCGGCGGCCGGTGGTCACCATGCGAACCGGCTCGACCGTGCGCTCGCGTTCCCCGCCCTCGCGGCCCGCGTAGCGGAACCGCACCCGCACGGCGTCGCGGCAGGCCCGCGCGAGCGTCACCAGCACCTCCGCGTCGATCTCCACCGCGGGTCCCACCAGGGTGTCGGTGGCGCCGTGCACCGCCCGGACCTCGGCGCGCAACCGCGGCGGCATCACCTGGTCGAGCTTCGTGAGCGCCCGCAGTGCCGCCTCACCGGCCCCGGCGACCGTGCCGCCGGACGCCAGCCGCAACGACACCGCCGTCGCGATCGCCTCCCCGTCATCGAAGAGCAATGGCGGCAGCCGGGTCCCCGCACCGAGCTGGTACCCGCCGCCGACGCCCGCCGTCGCGTGCACGGGGTAGCCGAGCGCCCGGAGCCGCTCCACGTCACGGCGCACCGAGCGGTCCGTCACGTTGAGCTCGGCGGCGAGCTCGGCCGCGGTCCAGGACGCCCGCCGTTGCAGCAACGCCAGCAACCGCAGCACCCGCTCGGTCGTCGTCTCGGTCGTCACGCGCTCATCGTTGCACAGAACACGGAACGAATCTGTCCGCTATACCCGTCAAGCTGGGCCCATGACCGACCAGATGTGGAACCCGCTGCTGCGGGAACAGCTCGACTGGCACTGGACCAGCCAGCTACGCGACCGTCTCGACGGACTCACCGACGAGGAGTACTTCTGGGAACCGGCGCCCGGCTGCTGGAACGTGCGCCCGCGCGGCACCAGCACCGCCCCGGTGCAGGGCGGTTCCGGCGCGATGACGATCGACTTCGCGATGCCGCAGCCGGAGCCCGCGCCGTTCACCACGATCGCGTGGCGGCTCGGGCACGTGATCGTCGGCGTGCTCGCGGCGCGCAACGCCGCGCACTTCGGTCGCGCGGCCACCGACTACTTCTCCTTCGAGTACGCCGCGACCGCCGCCGACGCGCTGGCCCAGCTCGACGCGGAGTTCGCCCTGTGGCAGACCGGAGTGGAGTCCCTCGGAGAAGCCGGCCTCGCCCGCCCGTGCGGGGAGGCGGAGGGAGCGTACGCCGAGCGTTCTCTGGCGACGCTGGTGCTGCACATCAACCGCGAGCTGATCCACCATCTCTCCGAGGTCTGCCTGCTGCGCGACCTCTACCTGCACACGAAGGCCGACGCGAACGGAGTACGCCGATGAGCCGCCACGTCCAGCTCACCTTCGACGCCCATGACCCTGCCGCGCTGTCGTCTTTCTGGCGCGACGTCCTAGGCTACGTCCACCCAGGCCCGCCCGGAGTCGATCTGCCCGAGGGCACCGATCCACTGGCCGCGTGGAACGACTTCCTCGCGCGGATGGGCGTACCGGAGGAGCAACGCAACGAGAGATCGGCCATCGAGGACCCGGACGGGCACGGCCCCCGGCTGTTCTTCCAGCGGGTGCCAGAGGGCAAAGCCGCCAAGAATCGCGTCCACCTGGACGTCCGCGCCGCTCCCGGCCTGCGAGGAGAGGAGCGGATGGCGGCACTGGAGGCCGAGTGCGACCGGCTCCTCGCGCTGGGAGCGACACGGATCCGCCGCTACGAACCCGACCCACCGCTCGGCGGCGGCCACATCGTGATGGCCGACCCCGAGGGGAACGAGTTCTGCCTCGACTGAGCCCCCGCACGTTGCTGGCCGCCCGCCCGTCGTGGGCGGAGGAGTGCTGCCGGCCGCCCCGCCTTGTCAGGTGGGGCGGCCGGCCGTTCTGTGTCGCGTGAACACACCAGCCGAGTTATCCACAGAAACCCAACCCGACTAGCCACCAACCCCTTGACAAGCCCACACTCAAAACACGCGGACCAAACGAGTGGGTGGCCAGCCCCCGGACGGGGCGGGGCACACCCACCCCCCAACAACA